>NZ_CP024199.1:1686666-2400000 GCF_002844375.1 Thalassospira marina
ACGACAGCAACAGCAGCGGCAGCCCCCAAGGCGCCCGAAAAGCTGCCCGAACCTGCCGCTGCCATGCCCGAGCCCAAACCGGCAGATTTGAAAGTCACCCCCATTGCAAAGTCTGATCCGTCTTCGACCGGGTCGCGCATTGTTGATGAATGGAACGCCAAGGCTGCCAAGAACCCGGCCCCGGCACCCAAACCCGCAGCAATCCCCGCTGCCCCAAACCTGAAGGCCGAAGAACCGGCCCCAGCACCTGTCCCGTCTGCCGAAACCAAGGCTGAACAGGCTGCCAAGGCGCAAAGCAATGCAACCTTGCAGGATGCACCGCCCATTCCCGCCGCACCGAACCTGAGCCCGAAAAAATTGCAGGCAGAACCGCCTGTGCCGGACAAAACCCAGTCTTCAAATGCGCCAGAAGCAACCGTACCCGATGAAGACCCGGTGATGACGCAGTATAAACGTCGCCTTGCCGAAGGGCAGGGGCAGTTTGACAAGGAACCGATGCCATCTGCCGGGGGCAAGGACCAGGGCGGTGATTTCGATTATTCGATGTATACCGATAACGGGTCGGTCAAGGTTGATGAAAGCCAGCTTCAGGATGGCGTGCCACCGGCACCGGTTGTGGGTGGAGATGGTTTGGCTGACGGGAGTGTGGGTGAAACGCCCGACGAATTGCTGGCATCGCGCCTGGGTGTGAGGGCGATTGCCCAGTTGCCCGAAGCCAAGGACAAACCGCAGGTCGCGCAAATCCAGTTTGCCTATGGTTCGGCCAAGCTTTCGTCGGTTGATGTTGGTGTGTTGCGCAAAGTGGCAATTGCCTGGAAAAAACGCGGCACGGCCCATGTGATGGTGATCGGCCATGCATCGGCCCGCACCGAAAACATGTCGATCCAGGAACATGAAAAAACCAACCGGATGATTTCCGAACGTCGTGCCTCGGCCGTGATCAACCAGTTGCTGGCCCTAGGTGTTAACCCTGATACCATTTATGTTTCGGCCGAAGGGGCGTCTGATCCCCGCTATTTTGAAGGGGTTCCGGCCGGTGAAGCCGGAAATCGCCGCGTCGAAATCTTTATGGATTATTGAGCGTAAAAAAGGTACATCCTTCGAATTGTACGGCGCGCCACCAGGATTTAGCCGGGTGGCGCGCAATTTTTTTCACCAAGAGGTCGCTTTTTTCGCAGAAAGTTGCGTAAAGGCGAATTTGACAAGGATACAGGATAATGTCCTCTGAATTTCACCGCGTAAAACGTCTTCCCCCTTATGTCTTCGCAGAAGTAAATGCGATGAAGGCGGCGGCGCGGCGAGCGGGCGAGGACATCATCGATTTCGGCATGGGCAACCCGGACCCGGCAACGCCCCAGCATATTGTCGACAAGCTTGTTGAAACGGTGCAAAACCCGCGCACGCACGGCTATTCCATGTCGCGCGGTGTTCCTGGCCTGCGCAAGGCACTTGCGGCCTATTATGGCCGCCGCTTTGGTGTCGATATCGACCCGGAAACCGAAACTGTTGTCACCATTGGCTCCAAGGAAGGTCTTGCCAACCTGGCGGCGGCTATTACCAGCCCCGGTGACATCATTCTGGTGCCCAATCCCAGCTATCCGATTCACGCGTTTGGCTTCATCATTGCCGGTGCGGCGTTGCGTCATATTCCGATTGATCATGATGATCAGGGGTCGTTTAACGGTGAAAGCTTTATGGAACAGCTTCACCGTGCGGTTAAGCATTCCGTGCCCAAACCCAGTGCCGTTGTGCTGAACTTCCCGGCAAACCCGACCGCGCTGACAGTTGATCTGAACTTCTATAAAGAAGTGGTCGATTTCTGCTGCGAGCATGAAATCTATATTCTTTCCGATATCGCCTATTCGGAAATTTATTTCGATGGCAACCCGCCGCCCTCGATCCTGCAGATCCCGCGCGCCAAGGAAATTGCCGTCGAGTTTTATTCGCTTTCGAAAACCTATTCGATGGCGGGCTGGCGTATCGGTTTTGCCACCGGCAACAAAAAACTGATCAATGCTTTGACGCGCATTAAATCCTATCTGGATTATGGTGCGTTTACCCCCGTCCAGGTGGCGGCAACCGCAGCCCTGAACGGCCCGCAGGATTGCGTTGATGAGTTTCGTAACCTGTACCGCGAACGTCGAGATATCTTTATCGAAGGCATGCAGGCTGCGGGCTGGAACGTGCCGTCGCCGCAGGCAACCATGTTTGCCTGGGCACCGATCCCCGAACAGTTTGCCGAACTGGGCTCGCTTGATTTTTCCAAGCTGCTGCTCAAGGAAGCCGGGGTGGCTGTGGCACCGGGTCTTGGCTTTGGTGAATATGGGGATCGCCATGTACGTATTGCGCTGGTTGAAAACAAACACCGCATCCGTCAGGCCAATCGCAATATCAAACAGTTCTTCCAGAAATGTCCCGATGCAGAATCTGCACGGGAACTGTTGAAGAAAACCGTCTGATATCCGATAAAGCAATCTGTGTTTCGCCTGGGACATGTCCCGGGCGAAATTTTATGTGCGCAAAGGCTGCTTTTTGTGGTCTTTGCCATATGTCGGAAAATCCAACTACGGCATGAGGAGTTATCGTGCAAAACGTCGTAAAGATCGGTGTGGCAGGCCTGGGTACGGTCGGTGCCGGAACCGTTAAACTGCTGAGCGAACACAGGGACAATCTGGCGGACCGTTCCGGGACCCCGATGATTGTCACAGCAGTATCGGCGCGCGATCGAACTCGGGACCGTGGATTTTCGACTGATGGCCTTGCCTGGTATGAAGATGCCCGAGACATGGCACAGGATGCCAATGTTGATGTGATTGTCGAAACCATTGGCGGTTCCGATGGCATCGCCTATGACCTGTGCAAGGCGGCCCTTGAAGCAGGCAAGCATGTTGTGACCGCCAATAAGGCGCTGATCGCGCTGCATGGTGTGGAACTGGCCCGTATTGCCGATGCCAATAACGTTACCATCGCCTACGAAGCCGCAGTTGCCGGTGGTATCCCCGTGATCAAAGCCCTGCGTGAAGGGCTTTCGGGCAATGTGGTGTCGCGTGTTACCGGCATTCTGAACGGAACGTGCAATTATATCCTGACCACCATGCGCGAGCAGGGCCGCGATTTTGCCGATGTTCTGGCCGAAGCCCAAAAGCTTGGCTATGCCGAAGCTGATCCCAGCTTTGACGTGGATGGTATTGATGCCGCACACAAACTCGCCATCCTGACCAGCCTTGCCTTTGGCGTTGAGGTTGATTTCGATGCCATCGCGGTGGAGGGCATTCGTAGTGTTTCCGCCCTTGATATCCAGATGGCCGAAGAACTGGGCTATCGCATCAAATTGCTGGGTATCGCAAAGCAGACCGCCGAAGGCATTGAACAGCGCGTTTCGCCGGTGCTGGTGGATCGTACCACCCAGATTTCCAAGGTCGAAGGTGTCTTTAATGCCGTTGCCCTGGAAGGCGATTATGTTGGCCCGGTTATTTTGCAGGGTCGTGGTGCGGGCGAACGCCCGACGGCCTCTGCCGTTGTTGCCGATCTGGTTGATATTGCCGCAGGCCGTAAAACACCGGTCTTCGGTGTTGCCGCCGATCGTTTGAAAAAGAATGTGCGTGCTCCGCTCGAAAAGCATGTTGGCGCCTATTATCTGCGCTTGATGGTCTGGGATCGCCCGGGTGTCATGGCCGAGGTAACGGCTGCACTGGCGCGCAACGGGGTGTCGATGGCCTCGATGATCCAGCAGGGGCGGGCGGAAACCGAAGGCGGTGTTGTGCCGGTTGTTTTCATCACCCATGAGACCAGCGAAGGGTCGATGCTTGAGGCGCTCGCAACGATTACGGCTTTTGAAAGCAACTCGCAGCCGCCTGTTTTGATGCGTATTGAAAATTTCGCGTCGTAACAAAACAAAAAAAAGACATATGCGCCCCGCAGGTTTACACCAGCGGGGCGTTATAACTTTGGGCCAACCAAAGAAATGCGCCTACCGGGAAGAATGAGACGGGGCCCCCAGACCCCGCACCAACAGACAAGGACGGAAGATATGGATCGAAATCTTGCGCTTGAAACAGTACGCGTCACCGAAGCAGCTGCACTGGCTTGCTCGGGATTGATGGGACGCGGCGATGAAAAGGCTGCGGACCAGGCTGCAGTCGATGCCATGCGCAATGCGCTTAACAGCCTTGATATTCGCGGCACTGTCGTGATTGGTGAAGGCGAGCGCGACGAAGCCCCGATGCTTTATATCGGCGAAGAAGTTGGCAGTGGCGAAGGCCCTGAAATCGATATCGCGCTGGATCCGCTTGAAGGCACCACCATTTGCGCAACCGGCGGCCCGAACTCGCTGGCTGTTGTTGCCATGGCGGAAAAAGGCGGCTTTTTGAACGCGCCTGATACCTATATGCAGAAAATCGCGGTTGGCGGTGGCCTGCCTGATGACGTTATCGACCTTGATGCAACGGCAGGTGAAAACCTTAAAAGCCTGGCACAGGCCAAAGGTTGTGAGGTTTCCGACCTGGTTGCCTGCATCCTGAACCGCCCGCGCCACGAAGAGCTGATTGCCAAAACCCGTGAAGCGGGCGCACGCATCATGTTGATCGATGATGGCGACGTTGCTGGTGTTATTGCCACCTCGCAGAAAACCTCTGGTATCGATATTTATATGGGTACGGGTGGTGCACCGGAAGGTGTTCTGGCGGCCGCAGCACTGCGTTGCATTGGCGGGCAGTTCCAGGGTCGTTTGTTGTTCCGCAACGATGATGAAGTGGCCCGTGCCCACAAATGGGGTATCGAGGATCTGAATCGCAAATACACCCTGACCGAACTGGCCCGCGGCAATGTTATGTTTGCTGCAACCGGTGTTACCGATGGTGCGATGTTGCGCGGCGTACGCCGTTTTGCCCATGGTGCGGAAACTGAATCAATCGTGATGCGCAGCCAGAGCGGCACCGTTCGCTATATTCGTGCCGTTCACGATTTCAGCCGCAAGGTTTGGTATAAATAATCCATTTCCGGCTTTTTTCGCCTTGGCGAAATGTCTGAACATCAATGGGGTGCTGCGGCACCCCATTTTTTTATGGCGGAAAATGGCCATTTATTTGAAGTTTGCGGCAAAAATGGTCAATTCCGCAATAATGTTTGGAACCTTTCCAGTTTTCCCGGCGTTTTGTTTCAAAACCTTTTCAATGAACCCGCCAATGGGACACTGGTTATGGACACGAGCAACGAAGATCACGCCGCCCCGGCCCGGGGTGTTGGCTATTGGGCCGTTATCGCCCTGTCGATTGTCATATTGTGTATCGGAATGCCAATTTTTGCCGGGGGTGTCTGGCTGATCATGCTGGGCGCATCCAGCTTTTACGCTCTTGCGGGTGCCGGGCTTTTCCTTGCCGGTTTCTTCATGATGCGCATGTCGATGCTGGGTTTCTGGTTCTATCTGCTGACCTTTATGGGAACAGCCGCCTGGACGGTAAATGACGTCGGTATGGATTTTCAGGCCCTGTTTCAGCGCCTGGCAGTGCCGCTGATTGCATTGCTTCTGGTTCTGTTGGCATCCCCGCGTTTGTGGCGCGGCGGCCAGTCGGTTAACCGGGAAACTGCCCGCCGCGAAGGCGGCGAGGGTGTTGTCCCCCATATGGCCTTTTCCTCGCCTGATAAAAACGTCTGAGAGATTTCAACAAACCGGGTGGCTAGCGGGCAGGGTGTAACATAAACTTTCCTTCACGCCGAAAATAACCGCAGTGCCGATTAAACCCGGCGCTGCGGTTTTTGGTTGCAGTGCCCACCAAGCTGGGTTAAATCCTTCGCCCCCTTGTCGGGGCCGGTATTTAAACAGTTTGGAAAGGTTGCACGCATGTCCGAAATTATTGCTCTGGATTTTGGCACCACCAATTCTGTTCTTGCCGTGGCGGACGAAGCAGGAAATGTGAAATCCGCCAGCTTTGAAGTCGGCAATAACCACTTCGATACCTATCGCACCATTTTGTATCTCTGGCAGGAGCAGGATATTCGCGTTGCCGGTTCCGTGCCGCAGCTTAAAAGCTGTTCCGGACCGTTTGCCATTGCCGAATATCAGCGCGAAAGCCAGGATTGCCGTCTGATCCAGTCGATCAAATCCTATCTGGCGGCCAAGGATTTTGAAGGTACCGATATTTTCGGCACGGCCTTCTCGCTTGAAGACCTGATTGCGCTGTTTTTAAACCAGGTTCATCATCACGCCGAAAACCAGCTGGGTCATCTGGGCCGCAGGGTTATTTCCGGCCGTCCGGTGGCCTTTGCCGGTGCGCGGCCTGATAACGCCTTTGCCGAGGGGAGGTTACGTGCGTCTT
This sequence comes from Thalassospira marina, assembly GCF_002844375.1. NCBI lineage: Bacteria > Pseudomonadati > Pseudomonadota > Alphaproteobacteria > Rhodospirillales > Thalassospiraceae > Thalassospira > Thalassospira marina. The sequence continues at coordinate 1,692,981 of NZ_CP024199.1, forward strand.
ACGAGCAGGCGGGCTTTGAAGTCGAGGCAATGGTTTATGAGCCGCTGGCGGCATCCTATTATTATGGCCGTACCCTTGATCGCCCGGAAACCGTGCTGGTTGCCGACTTTGGCGGCGGCACAAGCGACTTTTCCGTGATCCGCTTTGAGCCAGGCAAGGGCATTGCCGGGGTGCAGGCACTGGCGCATACCGGCCTTGGCATTGCTGGTGACAGCTTTGACTATCGCATCATTCAGAATGCGATCTGGCCGCGGTTGGGCTTTGGCACCAATTACCGGGCCATGGGTGGCATTTTGCCGGTGCCGCGCCAGTATTATACGGCCTTTGCCCGCTGGCATTATCTGTCCATGATGCATAACCAGCGCACAATGAACGACCTTCAGGCCATTATCCGCACCGCCGAAAGTGCCGATGATATCGGCGATCTGGTTACCATCATCGAAGATGAACTGGGCTTTTTCCTGTATCAGTCGGTATCAAAGGCGAAGGCCGAGCTGTCATCGAACGGTGAAACCCGTCTGCAATTCCGCCATCGCGGCGTTGAAATTGATGAAAAATTGACCCGTGCGGATTTTGAAAGCTGGATCAGCCCCGATATCGCTGACATCGAGAAAGCCGCCAAAGACTGCCTTGATCAGGCCGGTTTGCAGGCTGCCGATATTTCCAAGGTATTCATGACCGGTGGTACATCCTATGTCCCGGCTGTACGTCGCCTGTTTGAAGACGGATTTGGCAAAGAGCGGGTTGAAATTGGTCAGCCTTTCCTGTCTGTTGCACATGGCCTGGCCATGATTGCGGCAGATGAAAAAATCGTCTGAGCTGGCAATCGGGCCAGCAGGCATTTTACATGGCAGGGCAGGGGATGCTGATTTTCGGTCTCCCCTGTTTCCGGGTGATTGACTGATCAGTCAGTCTTTGATAGGGTCGCGGAATGAAAGACAAACAGGCACATCTGATCGATACGGCAATCAGTCTTTTTGCCCGCGACGGCGTGTCGGTTTCCACAGCAAAAATTGCGGCGGAAGCCGGCGTGTCCAATGGGACGCTGTTTAACTATTTTCCAACCAAACAGCAGTTGATTGACAGTGTCTATCTGGCAATCAAGGAAGATATTGCTGCGCATGTGCTTGCCAGTCTTGGTCGGGAAATGTCGGTAAAGGAAGTCATGTTCGGTATTTGGCAGGGATATATCAAATGGGCCCTGGCCAATCCGCTCCGTCATGAAGTTTGCAATTTTCTTAGGGCTGCGTTGGCGTTAAGCCCTGCCGCACTTGAGCGGGCAGATGCAATTTTCGAACTGAAGGTACAAAAACTGCAAGATGGCGTTGACCAGCGTGAACTGGTGGATCTGCCTGTTGATTATATTTGTGAACTTTCCACCGTGCAGCTTGGCGTTGCTGTTGATTTTCTGCGTCGTCAGAAATTGGATGCGGTTGAAACGGGCAAACATATTCATCGCAGTTTTGATGTCTTCTGGGCGGGCATAAAGGCGTGACTATTTTTTACCGTAAAATTGACTGACTGATCACTCTATTAACGGAGAGAGAAAATGCAGGTTGCAGCTTATGGTGCCAAATCCGCAACGTCCGATCTGGGTCCGCTGACGATTGAACGCCGTCAGACCGGTGCGCATGATGTTGCCATCGAAATTGATTATTGCGGTGTTTGCCATTCCGATTTGCATATGGCCCGCAATGACTGGGGTGTAGCCATGTATCCGGTTGTGCCGGGGCATGAAATTATTGGGCGCGTTACCGATGTTGGTGCCCATGTCAAAGGCTTCAAACCCGGCGATCTGGTTGGTGTTGGCTGCATGGTTGATAGCTGCCAGTCCTGTCCGTCCTGTGAGGAGGGGCTGGAACAATATTGCGAAAACGGCATGGTCGGCACCTATAACGGTGATGACAAGGTGCTGGGCGGGCATACCTATGGCGGTTATTCCGGCAGGGTCGTTGTGAACGAAAAATTCGTTCTGCGCGTTTCTGATCGCCTTGATACCAAGGCAGTGGCACCGCTTCTATGTGCTGGCATTACCACCTGGTCGCCGCTGCGCCAGTGGAATGTCAAAAAGGGTGATAAGGTCGGCGTTGTTGGCCTGGGTGGCCTTGGGCATATGGGGGTTAAATTTGCCGTCGCCTTGGGTGCGCATGTTGTCATGATCACCACATCGGCCGCCAAGGGTGAAGACGCCAAACGTCTTGGCGCCCATGAAGTTCTGATCTCCAAGGATCAGGATGCGATGGCAGCCCATGCTGGCAGCTTTGACTTCCTGTTAAACACCATTCCGGTCAAGCATGACCTCAACCCCTATATTGGCCTTCTCAAGCGTGATGCGACGATGGTCATTGTCGGGGCGATCGAACCGCTTGAAGGCTTCCATGGTGCCGGGTTGATCATGGGCCGCAAACGCATTGCCGGTTCCCTGATTGGCGGTATCAAGGAAACCCAGGAAATGCTGGATTTCTGTGCTGAACACAACATCACATCCGATGTTGAAATGATCGACATGGCCACCATCAATACGGCCTATGAACGCATGCAGAAATCCGATGTCAAATACCGCTTTGTCATCGATATGAAGTCACTGCAGGCCGCTGCCGCCTGATTTTGCGATTACTGCGCCAAAGCAAAAGGCCCGCCGGTTTGGCGGGCCTTTTTGTCAGGTGATACAGGCGAAATCGCCGCTGCATTTGACTTGTAAAAGCGTGGCCGAAAAAACCACAAATCCGGTGCCAAAAAACGGCATCAGAAAAAACCACGCCGACCATTCCCATCGTCGCAACAGCCAGGGGAAGAAGGCACCGCAAAACGACATCAGGGGAAACAGCAGCACGCTGCTAAACAGCAAATGCAGGTAAATGTTGTTTTCTGAACCCGGTGCATCAAACATCATCGGAGAAAACATGACAAAAGGCAGGGAGAATATACCTCCCAGTATACATATCGCGGTAAGACCGCGACGTGCGGACTTCTTCATTTTACAGGCCTCGTGATCCCGTGTGGAGTGTGACGGTTTTTTACCGTCCGTGGCTCTTGGCCACTTTTTGATATTGCTTTGAATTTCTCACACGGGGGAATTTATCACAAGTAACATCTGTGATTCGCGCTATGAAATGTGGCTGTTTTTTGTAGAAAAAGGACCGGTTTTAAAATCGTCTCAGCTAAAAGTATTGTGAATGCTATACGGGAATGCGGGCATTCTAAGCATTCAGGATGGTGGCTATTTTTAACTGGGGAATTTCTTAAAATTAGATTTATCAGTATTGCGGTTAATATTAACCATCACTTTAGATTGTAGCAATGTTTATATAGTTACTGGCGATATTTTCTTTTATTTCGTCTTGTGACGTTGGGTATATGCACCGTTGCGTGCATTTTGTGCAAGGGGCCTGTATTGACAGGCTGCCAAGCAGATTTTGCATCATCCCGGCGCATTTCGGGGTTTGAGGAACCGCATCTTTGCGCTATCCAATGGCGTCATGACAGCACAGCAATCCAGTGAAACTACCTTTTTGGGGATCGAGCGTTCCGTCACCGGTAAATGGTGGCGTCAGCGCGATATCGATGACCGCCTTGCCGTTACCCTGTCGCAGCGCTTTGGCGTGCCCGAGATTGTCGGGCGTGTTATGGCCGCGCGCGGAATTGGCCTGGATGATGCCGAAAGTTTCCTGACTCCCACTTTGCGCGACCTGATGCCAGACCCGTCATCCCTGCGGGATATGGACAAGGCCGTGGCGCGCATTGTCACCGCACTTGAAAATAACGAAAAAATCGCCCTTTTTGGCGATTATGACGTTGATGGTGCCACCAGTACTGCTCTTCTGGTGCGTGTGTTCCGCGCGCTGGGCCACAATATTGCCGTCCACATCCCTGACCGCATGACCGAAGGTTACGGCCCTAACGCACCTGCCTTGCTGGATTTGAAGCGTCGTGGTGCCAGCCTTGTTTTAACGGTTGATTGCGGCGTCACCGCCTATGCCCCGCTGGCCGAGGTCGCCGATGCCGGCCTGGATGTTATCGTGGTGGACCATCATGCCGCCGAGCCCGAATTGCCACAGGCGGTTGCCGTTGTGAACCCCAACCGCCTGGATGATGACAGCGGGATGGGGGATTTATGTGCGGCCGGTGTTGCCTTCTTGCTATCGGTCGCCCTGTGCCGGGCTTTGCGTGAAAGCGGCTATTTCCAGAAAAATGGTGTTCGCCCGCCAGACCTGCGCAACTGGCTGGATCTGGTGGCGTTGGGCACGGTGTGTGACGTAGTGCCGTTGCGCGGGCTTAACCGTGCCTTTGTGACCCAGGGGCTTAAAATTATGCGCCATCGCAGCAATTGCGGCATTTCCGCCCTGGCCGATGTGGGGGGTGTCAACGAACTGCCCAGTGCCTATCATTTGGGCTTTGTCCTTGGTCCGCGGGTGAATGCCGGTGGGCGTGTGGGCGAGGCCGGGCTGGGCACTACCCTGTTATCGGGTGATGATGCCGCCAAGGCCCGCACCATTGCCGTCCGCCTTGATGAATTTAACCGCGAACGTAAATCGATTGAGGATTACGTGCTTGATCAGGCCATTCGCATGGTCGAGGAAAAAGACCGTATCGGCGCGATGGTGCTGGTGGGTGGAGAAGACTGGCATCCCGGTGTTATTGGTATTGTCGCCAGCCGCCTGAAGGACCGCTACCACGTGCCAGCCCTGGTAATGGGGCAGGTTGACGGGGTTTATAAGGGATCAGCCCGTTCCGTTCGGGGGATTGACCTGGGGGCTGCCATTATTGCAGCACGGCAGGCCGGGTTGCTGGTAAATGGTGGCGGGCATGGTATGGCAGCCGGTTTTACCCTGGACCCGGCCAAACATGGCGAATTTGAAGATTTCCTTGAACAGCGGTTTGCCCGCCTGATCGCCGAAAACAATATCCGCCCGACCATGACGGTGGATGGCGCCCTGCATGCCATGGGCGCAACGGTCGAGCTGATTGATGCGCTGGAGCGTATGGGGCCATTTGGTGCCGGTAATGCCGAACCCCGCTTTGTCTTTGCCGATTGCAAGGTGGTTAAGGCCGATGTGGTTGGGGCAGATCATGTGCGCTGCATACTGACCGGCAGTAACGGCAAGGGCCGGTTAAAGGCAATTGCATTTCGCTGCCTTGATAATGATATGGGGCAGGCGCTGCTGCGTCATGGTGGCCGCCCGTTGCATGTGCTGGGGCATTTGCGCCGCGATACCTGGCAAGGACGCGAAGGTGTTCAGCTAATGATCGACGATGTTGCCCATCCGGCGGCCCTTTTTTGAACTGTTCTGCAATAATCGTTAATCCGGCAGGCAAATATCAGAAGGACGCAATCCTGCTGCGCGCTGTATTCATTGCGCGGGCACAGGTGCGATTGCAGTCTGTTTAGCCCTGAAATGCCATATGCGCTTGGTTGTTCCTGCCGTTCATAGCGAGGCGGGATAGGTGCGGGGTGTTATGGTAGTTGGTTGCATTGCGGGACGCAAAAGATGTGTCGCAGGGATGGTGCATTAACAGGACAGGGGCTGGGCAGGTTGGATCGGGCAGCATAGCGACAGAGTCGTAAGTTAGACAGATTCAGTTTCGCTGGGGCTGGGGCGGTTGGAAATGGAATGGCGACGAATGATGGCCGAAACAATTTGCGCAATCATCATGCCGGTATCCGCCTGGCTAAGCTCATCCCCCAAAAGGGCAATGATCTCGCTATAGGCAGCCAGAATGTTTTTGGTGATGCGCGGGGCATCTTCCACGCCTTCGGCAGTCAAAAAACCGGTAACGATGGCCGATAGCAGGCCATGATTGCTATAGGGCGTTTCCACAGCATCATTATCTGCCTCGCTGGTCTTTGACCGACTTTTTTTCGTGCGGGACGTTTTTTTTTCCGAAGATGCTGAACGGGCCACTGTGCCTTTGGCGGGCAGGGCGCTGTCATTTGCCACATCGCCCGTCGCGTCTGCGGGTATCGTTCCGCTTATGCCGGCAACCATCTCTGGTGCAACCATTTCAGACAATGCCATGTGGTGCACATTGCTTTGGGCCGGGTCGGTGGCTGGTTGCCCTCCGTTTTTGCCAGATACGGCAGGGGGTGCGATGTTGGCCGGGTCGGTTGCCGGGTCTATATGAACCGGGCCTTTGCCCGTCACAATCCATTCCAGGCGCACGGCCTGTGCCGATGCCAGGCGGGCCACGCCCACAAACCGTGGTTCTGACTGTGCCTGACACCAGCGGTTTAACTGTTCGGGGATGACGCCTGCGACCTCGGCGGCGTCTTTTTTACGGTCGAACATGTCAACGACATGCCGGATACGTTCGCCAAGGGCTGGGTCCAGGACGGGCAGTGTCGTGGCACGGCTATTTTTTGCCATTTCCATCGTCCCGGATTGTTGAAGGATGCTGTGAGGTTTTTCGTAAAATTCTCGTATGGCGCGAAAAAGATGCACCACGAAATTTTTTGGTTGAATGTCGAATTTTTTCGTTATAAGTCTTTTTCATGCTCAACTATTGCTGACTTTTTTTCGAGTTAAAGGCCGGTATAGTGGGCTATGGGGGCAGTAAAACGGTAGTATAGTGGGGAAAACCGAAATTAAGCCCGCGAATCACTGCTGACAAAAAGCCGGAAGTTTTCTTCCTGTTCTTTGTCTGTTTGTGGTGATTCAATACGAGGACAATTGCGGGGCGAATTTGTTCGGTAAATTTGGTCCTTTTGTTTTCAGTGAAGCAAGTCGAATACAGTAAATGATGTTTGGCTCTGCTGGCAATCAACAAGTCCTTGTGAGCGCAAGGTATTTTTGTGGCAAATGGTGTTTTTCAGGTTGAATTTCCCGAAAACGCATATTTAGGAGCACGCCTGAGATGTGCCTGCCAGATGCCCTTGCTGGGGTCGAATTGTGTTTGAGTCACGGTATTTAAGCGATGTCTGACAGTGGCTTAGCACGGCCCGCACGCATTGTTCTTTTAGTGGTTGCGACCGCTTTTATGTTTGTCGTTCCGGTTGTGGCCTTTGCCCAGCAGGCGATGGGCTCAAATCCCGATCAGGGATATATTGGTGCGGCCCGTTCTGTCCGGATTTATACTGAAAATCTGCCGCCTTTCAATTATCGCACGAACGAGGGGATCGCCGGTATTGGCGCCGAAGTTGTTTCGGCCATGGCGAAACTGGTGGGGCATAGCGGCGAATTTGAAATGCTGCCCTGGAAACGTGTGTTATCCGCGCTTGAAAAAGAACCCTACAGTGCCGCTTTCTCGATGGTGCGTATTCCCGAACGTGAAGACGAATTTAAGTGGGTTGGCCCCATCACCTATAGCAAGTCGGCCTTCTATCAATTGGCGGACAGTCCGGTAAAGGTGCGGTCGCTGGAAGAAGCCCGGGTTGTATCGGCAATTGGCGTGCAGGCTGGCGGGGCATCGGAACGGGCGTTGCGCGCCCTTGGCTTTAAAAACCTGATGCCGCTTTATGCGCCCAATAACGGGCTGCAAATGTTGCTTAGCGGGCGGATCGTGCTTTGGGAAACCGCCGATTTGATTGTCGAAAGCCAAAGCCGTAAAATCGGTGTTGCTTCATCCTTGGTTGAACCGGCCGTTACCTTGGGGAATTACGACCTGTATCTGGCCTTTTCCCACTCAACCCCCGATACCGTGATTGTGCCCTGGCGTCAGGCCTTGAATGAACTGCATCGCAATGGCGTGTTTGATGAAATCCAGCGTCGATATGGCGTGCATATCGAAAAACCCGGCCCGCACAAAACCAGTTTTTCCATGTTGAACTGACAGTTCCGGCAAAGCGCTACCCTGTTGTTAGGAGTGTTAACATTGCGGCTGTTGTTGTGACCTTATTAGGGTAAATTTCGCTTTTGGGTGGCGGATGCCAATTCTTTTCCTATTTTGATGGCATTAACGACCCCGGCGGTCTTTGCAAAAAAAACAGGAAAACCCGATGACAGCAGCCAGCAAACCCGAACTGATCAGCTTTGATCTCTGCCCTTTTGTGCAGCGTTCGGTGATCACGCTTCTTGAAAAGAACGTTGAATTTGACCTGACCTATATTGATCTGGCCAACAAGCCGGACTGGTTTTTGGCAATTTCGCCGCTGGGCAAGGTCCCGGTCCTGCGCGAAAAGGGCGAAGTCCTTTTTGAAAGCGCGGTGATCAATGAATATCTTGATGAAACCAATCCGCCGTCGCTGCATCCTGCGGACCCGCTGAAAAAGGCAAAGAACCGCGCCTGGATTGAAGTAGGTGGTAACCAGTTGATGAATTCCTTCCGGATGATGATGTCGCAAACGGAAGAAGAATATAATTCGCACCGTGAAGCCCTGATCAAAGGTTTCAAGCTGGTGGAAGACCAAATCGAAGGACCGTTTTTTAACGGCGAAACCTTTTCACTGATCGACGCCGCCTGGGCACCAATTTTTACCCGCCTGCTGATTGTTGAAGAAGCCCTGGGCGAAGATTACCTGCCGGGTTATCCCAAAATTCGCGCCTGGGCCGAAACCCTGGTCGCACGCGATAGCGTGATCAATTCGGTGATTGATGGGTTCCGTGACAAGTTCCTGACCTACCTGCAAAACAAAACGTATAACGGTGATACACCGGCGTATCTGGCAGGCAGGCTTGCGGGCAGCGTCTGATCGTCCTATTCCGGTAGGATGACAGAAAAAAATCAGACAGATGTGACATCGACACGCGATGAACGGGGCCAGGGCAAACTTGCGTTTGTCCTGGTTCTTGTGCCGCTATTGATGTCCTTTTCACTCAGCCAGTTTTACCGCTCTGCACAGGCGCTGCTGGCTGATTCCCTTCGGGGGGAACTTGGCGTCACCCCCGAACAGCTTGGCCTTATTTCGGGCAGTTTCCATTTTGCCTTTGCCCTGATGCAAATTCCCGTCGGGGTGATGCTGGACCGTTACGGTCCGCGTAAAACCAACGGCATCATGATGATCGTTACCGTGCTGGGCGTTATTGTTTTTGCCCGGGCACATACGGTGACGGGGCTTATGATCGGGCAGGGGATTATCGGCATGGGCTGTGCGGCGGCCTTTATGGCCACACTGGTTTGTGCATCGCGCTGGGTTGCCCCTGAAAAATTTGCTGCCACATCGGGCGTTATTGTCGCCCTTAGCCTGCTGGGGGTTCTGGCCTCGGCAACGCCCCTTGCTGCCCTGATCGAATATCAGGGCTGGCGCGGGGTTTATTTCTGGCTTGCCGGGCTTAGTTTGCTGGCTGTTGTGCTGACCTTTGTCATGGTGCGCGATGAACCGCCTCATATGCGCCGCAAACAGCCCCGCCGGGGCGAAAGCATGCGTGAAGTCTTGCAAGGCATTATGGAAGTTTGGAAAAACCGCCAGATGTGGTTGCTGGTGGCGGTGGGCTTTTTTGCCTATCCGACGATCCTGACGGTCCGGGGCCTGTGGGGCGGGCCATATTTGCATGATGTGTTTCATCTTTCCCCGGTTGAGGTTGGCAATATCCTGCTGGGCATGACCATTGGCATGATCGCGGGGCCACCCTGTTACGGGCATGTGTCGCGTATCATGGGCGGGCGGGCGCGGCCGCTTATTCTGTTTTCGGTTTTCATTTCAACTGCATTGCTGATCTGTCAGGCGCTGTTTGGGGCAGGTCATGTGTGGCTGGCGGCCGTTTTAATGATGGCGCATGGCTTTTTGGGCAGTTGTGCCACGCTTAACTACGCTGCAAGCCGCGCTGCCGTGCCGCCGCATCTGGTGGGGCGGGCGCTGACAACGGTGAACCTTGCCACCTTTGGCGGGCTTTTTGTGCTCCAGGGGTTGGCCGGAATCATCATTGGTCAATACCCGGCCGATGCCGCGATGGCGGGCTATCAATGGATGTTTGCTTTCCTTGGTATCGGTCTTGGTATTGCCGGGCTGGCATTTATGATCGGGGGCAGGGCACGGAAAGCGGCGAAAAACGGCTAAAAATGCGAAGGGATTAAAAAAAACGTCATAAGGGCAAAAAACCCGCTTGACCTTACCCGGTCCAATCGCTAAAAACCGGCCTCGTTAACGCACCGCGTCCCCTTCGTCTAGAGGCCTAGGACACTGCCCTTTCACGGCGGCAACAGGGGTTCGAATCCCCTAGGGGACGCCACCCGTTAACGACAAAGTGCTTTATTGGTGACCGTGTCCCCTTCGTCTAGAGGCCTAGGACACTGCCCTTTCACGGCGGCAACAGGGGTTCGAATCCCCTAGGGGACGCCACCAGTAAGCATTACATAAGTTCGCTTTGCGATCTGCGTCCCCTTCGTCTAGAGGCCTAGGACACTGCCCTTTCACGGCGGCAACAGGGGTTCGAATCCCCTAGGGGACGCCATTTCCTTTATTGGAAATGCCCAATCACCTTTCCCAACCGGGTCAGGTGATTTTTTGTTTTTGGGCCATTTTTCAATATTTCATTCAATGCCTTAGACTGGATTCTTCATGGCCGGATTCGCGAATCACCGCAGCGATTCGATTCCTTTTTGTCCGGCTCGATTTTTTTCGCGAAATTTTACATTTCGCCAGCAGGCTGACTTTCAAAAGATGAATTTGTGCTGGCGTGGCTGTTTGCCCTGCTTACGATAGGGGCGGGTCAGGCTTTCACGTATTTGGTCCAGTGTTGGGCGCGGCAATAAATCATTGCGTGGTAAGCTGTGTGTGCGCTGCGCAACTTGATCACTCATGGGGCCAGTTGCCACACCTTCCTTGCCGGTCTGCTGTGTAGCCATATAGGCCGGGGCGTCGGCATGAGGCGAAGGATCCTCTGCCAGGCCTTCTAAGCGCTCTGTACTGCCCTTGGGGGCGTTTGCCCGTGCATGCGGGCCGTTATCATCAGGGGCCTCCTGCGCGCTGTTTGGCAGGCTGTCTACATTGGCGGGCAGGGCACTGGCAAAAAGGTCGTCAGGGTCGGCATCATCGGCGTCAAACAGGTCGGAAACACCAACGCCGAGCAGGCGGAATTTGGTGCCATCAATTTCGCGCTGCAAAAGGGTCATGGCGCTTTGCAAAATCACATCCTGTTTCAGGGTGGGATAGGCGAGGCGCATATTGCGGGTACGGGTTTTGAAATCCGCCGTTTTTAATTTCAGCACGACCGTGTGGCCCGAAATACGTTTGCGCTCCAGATCATGGGCAACCCGGCCCACCAGGCGGGTTAAAATGTCGCCAAGCGATGCGATATCGGCCAGATCGTCGCTAAAGGTGGTTTCCGAGGACAGGCTTTTGCGTTCGGACGAAGTTTCCACCTGGCGATTATCCTGCCCGCGTGAAAAATGGAAAAACCGTTTGCCAATGCTGCCGTAACGACCCTGCAATTGGTGAATGTCGAGCTGTTGAAGCTGGCCGATGGTTATAATGCCATCCTGGTGCAGTTTGCGCTCCATCGCGGGGCCAACCCCCCACATCATGCGCACCGGTTTTTCCGACAGGAATTCAACCGCCTCTGCCTGCCCGATCAGGGAAAAACCAAAAGGCTTGTTCAGGTCGGAGGCAATTTTTGCCAGAAATTTGTTATAGGACAGGCCAATCGACACAGTGATGCCAACGTCCCTGTGAATCTGCTGTTGCAGGGCAACCAGATTTTCAGCCGGGCTTTTCCCCGTGCGTTCATAGGCATCGGTCAAATCCATAAAGGCTTCGTCTATGGAAAGCGGCTCGATAATCGGTGTCAGGGCGCGCATCATGTCGCGAATACGCATGCCTTCACGCTGGTATTTTGCCATATCGGGCGGCAGAAAAATGCCATCAGGGCATAATTCACGCGCTTTGAAGGCTGGCATGGCCGACCGCACACCAAATTTGCGGGCAATATAACAGCAGGTCGAAACCACCCCGCGCTTGCCACCACCAATGATGACGGGCTGGTTTGCCAGGTCAGGGCGGTCGCGTTTCTCGATCGAGGCATAAAAGGCATCGCAGTCAAGATGGCCGATTTCAAGTTCCGGCAATTCGGCATGGGCGATTGTGCGTTTATGTCCGCAATGCAGGCATGGCATGCCGCCCGCCGCCAATACTTGCGGTCGCCATTTGTGCAGGCAACTGGGACAAATCGCGTAAATCATCCTGTTTTTGTACTTCTTTTGTTCGCATTCTGCAAAGAAGTTTTGGCATCACGCAATGCGCCCCTGACAGGATTTGTCAGGGGAGATGGGCGCACTGGCAACCAGTGCGGCGCTAGGGTGAGGAGAGGCGTGATGGCAAGCATCCGCTTTGACTGTAAGGCCGCCCGTTTAGCCTACTTTGCGCGGCAGCTATCGGGGGGGTCTTCAGGCAGGTTTGTGCTGTCGGAAATGAACCGTGTCGAAAGGTGATGTTTACACTGGCTTGCGCGGTGGTGCCGCTTTAGTGGGCTTTTGTGCCTGCTTGGCACCTGCTTTGGCCCGGCGGGTGCGTGCGATCATATTGTCGATATAGCGGCCCTGAAACAGGGTAATGCCCAGCGATTGCCCAAAACGGATGGCGGTTGGTGTATCGCAGCGGCACAGGATCACGCGTTCGCGGCCAGACTGCTGTACCAGCGTATCCATCTCGCTGTATTTTTTGCGAATGACATTATCGGTCATTTCTTCGCGCCAGGCGACCTTGATGAAGTCGGCTTTCAGGCTGTTGCGATCCACAAATGAAAGCGATTCTACCGTCAGGTTGTCGATCAGGATACGATAACCGCGTTCGTGAAATTCGTCACGCAGGCGCAAATAGGTTTCCAGGTTTGAAAACAGGTCAACCTGGTTGAATTCCAAAATCACATTTCCCGGCCAGCCGCGTCTTACAATCTCGTCAAAGCGCTCAAATTCGCGGGTGGTCAGGGTGGCAAGGTTCAGATTGATCGAAAAGGACGACGCATGGGTTTTAAATGTGCGTTTGCACAAATAGTTCAGCATGCGTTTGTCCAGCACTTCGGTCATGTGCTGAAACAGCCATTTGTTCGATGCCAGATCGATATTGGGCATCACCGCATCGCGCAGCTCGGCGATAGAAACAAAAAATTCGTCAAAAACCGGATGAAGTTCGCCACCATTGGTTTTTGACAGCACGCATACCGGCTGCTGGCGGATATGGGCGGAAAGATCCGCCGTGTGAATGGTTTCTTCGAGCTGGGCAAGGTTGTCGGCATTGATTGGCAGCAGGGGCGCTTTCTGGTCCGAGGCCAGATCGCGGCGCTGCTGTTTTTGTGCGGACTCGCTAAGATACTGGCACAGAAGCAGGAATTCCTGGAACTCCGTGTTCAGATTGTACCATGTGCAAAAGCCGGTTTCTTCGCTTTCATCCTGTGCCACTGGGTCATCGCGAAACAGATAGCGCAGGGTTTCAACACCCGGCTCGACATCGGCGATGGATTTGTCTTTCCAGATAAACAGCAGGTCATCGTTGCTCAGCACGAAAATGCGGCCAACGAACAGCTTCACATAGCTTTCAAAGGTATTGGTTGCCACGCGAATATGATAATCGCGGCGGTGAAAAGCCTTGAGACGCGACAAATGGATATGCACCGCTCGATGCCCGAATTTCCGGGTTTCAAGCCTTTGCACATAATCAAGCAGCAGGTGTTCCTGCAATGCCTGTTGTCCATATTGTTGCGGTTCGATCAAGCGCAATTCCCCGACAAATTGGTACGCAGCTTCAATCCCTGCTTGTTATGTTAAGCTACTCTCCCTGAAGGGGAGATTAAGATCTGTACTTTTGCGTATGTTTTCATTTTTCTGGCAAATGCAAGCCATACCGCATACTCGACAGGTTAACCAAGCGATTTTAACGAATTATTGCAAGGTCATCGATCAGATTGATCATATTAGGGACACGGATTGAAGCGGTTTGGCGAACTTGACAGGGGCACGGGGAAGTGGTCCCTTGTTCTTCAAATCGATAGATGGGGATGGCGCGATGAACGCGGTATTGAATAAAACCGTGACTCCTGCAAGTCGTGGGCTGCGTGTGCTGATGGTGGCGGGGCTGGTTTCGCTGGCCGCGGCCTGTGCGCCAATCGGCGACCAGGAATTCTGGAATCAGGCAACATCCTTTGCTGGCAAGGACGACACCGCCCTTGGCCTGTCCGAGGTCGTTTCCGGAAATTATCCGGCCGCTGAAAAGTTCCTTGATGCCGCGATCCAGCGTAATCCCCTGAATGGCTATGCCCTGTTATGGCGCGGCATTGTTTATCAAAATACCGGCCGTCCCGATAAGGCCCGCCAGGATTATAGCGCGGTTATTGCCGCCAACCCACCGGGCACGGTTGTCATGGCCGGGCCAACCGCATCGCAGCTTCATCCCCTGCGCGATGCCGCACAATATAACCTTGATCGTCTTGAACAGGGTTTGCCCGGTGTTGTCGGTGTTGGCGCCGATGGCCCGCGTATGGCGGCAATGCCAATGACATCAAGTGCAATGATGGCAGCCCCCCTTGATGATGGTGTTTCATCGCAGGCCGTACCGGCCAGCACATCGGCCGGGGATGCCAATATTGCCAAACGGTTTGGCATTTTGCGCAATCTGCAAACGGCAGGCTTGATCACACCCGAAGAATATTCCGCTCGCCGTGCGGCCAATCTGGGCGCGTTGCTGCCTATGACGTCACCGGCTCCGGCGGCCTATCTTGACCGGGAACCACCAGACGGGCGCGAAATTCAGGACCGGCTGGAACAGCTTAACAAATCGCTGCAAATGGGCGCGATTACGGTGCAGGACCATGTAAATGAACGCACTGCCATCCTTGATGGTTTGCTGCCTGCCGAACCGCGTGAACGCGCAACCCCCGCACCAGCGCCCCAGGGTCTGATGGATGCCGCGCGTAAAATCGCCCGGATCGAGGATTTGCAAAAAGAAAAGCTGATTACACCGACCGAATTCACCAAAGAACGCAACGCGATCGAGGCATCGATTATCGAACCGGCCAATGCCAGCATGGTGTCACAGGAAGGCCAGCCCGTCCGCCGTGTGGCAACGGGGGCCGATGCGCCCAGTCGTGCAGTTAACAAGGTGGCATCCGCCCCGGCAGCGCGGTCTGTAAAATCGGGTGGGGCTGAAATCCATTTGGCGTCTTACCGTAACCAGACCCAGGCCGAACGGGGCTGGTTGATCCTTGGCAGCCGTTTTGCCAATGAACTGGCCGGGCTGGATCATGAAATTCGCCGGGTTTCGGTGCCGGGCAAGGGAACGTTTTATCGCCTGCTGGCCGATGGCCTTGACCCGGCAAAGGCCAATCAGATCTGTTCGGATCTGAAACGCCGGGGTCAATATTGTGATGTGAAATAATTTCCCCGTTTTGGGGCGCCAACCGGCGGTAGGGGTAATCGTAATTACTTTTGCCGCCGTTGTGATGTTTGTCATATGCCAGCGCCATATTCAGGATCAAACTGGCACGCAAACAGGTTACTATGATGATTCTGATATTTAGTGATTTTCATTTTACCGGCCCCTATAGCGGGGCAATGCAGGCGGCAGTTATGCGCCATGCCGGGAAAAATGCCGGTATTGTGAATCTGATGCTGGATGCACCTGACCGCGACCCGATGCGATCGGCCTATTTGCTGGCATCGTTGCGGCGCGAATTCGGGGTAGGGGATATTGGCCTGTGTGTTGTTGACCCCGGTGTTGGCAGTGCACGCCGTGCGGTTGTAGCGCAATGTGATGGCGCATTTTTTGTTGGCCCGGATAACGGGCTGTTTGAAATGGTAATCCGCCGGGCCCAAAATGTGCGGCTTTGGCAAATTGATTGGGAACCAGAGGGGGCTTCGGCCAGTTTTCATGGTCGCGACATTTTTGGACCGGTCGCGGGAATGCTGGCTGCAAATACGGATTTTGCCCGTCATGAATTGGCGGTGGATGCCCGTTTTGCCGATGCCCGAAACTGGCCCGATGATCTGGCCGAAGTCATTTATATTGATGGCTACGGTAATGCAATGACGGGGCTGCGTGCCAATATGGTTTTGGCAACGGCACCGGTATTAACGGTGGGTGATCTGGAAATCGGGCGGGCGCGTACCTTTTCCGATGTGCCGGCCGGTCATGCCTTCTGGTATGAAAATTCGTTCGGGCTGGTAGAAATTGCGGTCAATGGTGGACGGGCCGATCAACTTCCGGGGCTGGGCGTTGGCAGTAAAGTAAACTGGACTGGTGCCACTTAATAAAATGAACAAGACCCGGTATGGGGTAAGATGCCGGGATCAGGATTAACAAAATGCGGCTGGCATCAGATCTGGTCGCCAACAAGAACGGGAAACGCACAATATGACCATAACGGTCAAATTCTGGGGTGTGCGGGGCAGCATTGCCTGCCCGTCACCGGAACATGTTGTTTATGGTGGCAACACCAGTTGTGTCGAAATGCGGGTGGGCGACAATGTACTGATCTTTGATGCGGGCACGGGCATTCGCAATTTGGGGCGTGATCTGGTGCGCCGCGGTGTTACCAGTGCATCCATCTTTTTGACCCACACCCATTGGGACCATATCAACGGTTTTCCATTTTTTGTGCCAGCCTATGATCCCGCCAATAGTTTCGAGGTTTTCGCCGGTCATTTGACCGGACAGGGTGGTGTGGAAAAGGTCTTTTCCGCGCAAATGGCAAACCCGACTTTTCCCGTGCCGCTTTCTGCCATGCGTTCACGCCTTAGCTTTTGTGATTTTGATACCGGCATTACCCTGCATCCGGCACAGGATATCACAATCCGTACGGCACCGCTGCGTCATCCCAATGGGGCGGTGGCTTATCGGGTGGAATATGCCGGGGCGTCGGTCTGTTATGTAACCGATACCGAACACAAACCCGGCCAGTCCGATCAATCCATCCTTGATCTGATCGAGGGGGCGGATCTGGTAATTTATGATGCCACCTACACCGATGAAGAATTTGAAAAGCGCATCGGCTGGGGCCATTCAACCTGGCGCGAAGGTGTGCGCCTGTGTCAGATGGCAAATGTAGGCCAGTTGGCCCTGTTCCATCATGATCCCGACCATGACGATAAAATCATGGCCGATATCGAAAAACAGGCCCGTGCCGAATGGTCGTCGGTTTTTGCTGCCCGCGATGAAATGGTTGTCACAATTACCGGCAAAAAAACCAACTGATTATCCGTAATTCCCACGCGGGGCGTTGTGCGCGTTCAGGCCTGATCTTCGGGGCTGAATTACTGGCTATCACCTGCCGGGCGAAAGGCGCGGCTGGAAACGGAAATATTGTTCAGGCACGGGTCTTTTGCATTGGCAAACTGGTAACCATCCGCCTGATGAATGGTGCCAAATTCCAACCCGTTTTCCGCAGCCTGGCGACAAAATGCGCCAACATCCTCGACATCGAATACAAGTTTGATAATCGATTGTCCCTGCTTCTGCCCCTTGGCGGCAGGGTGCAGCATAATGTTGGCCCCACCGTCCCCTGAAACCAGTTCAACGATGCGGTCTTCGGGAAATTGCCGGGCCGTAAAATTGAAATGCCGTTCGTAAAAGGCCGCCGTTTTTGCCATGTCTTTTGCGTAAATAATGACCCTGTTTAACGGCATGGCAAAATCCCTTTCAGCATGGTCCGATAACGCGAAAACTGAACCGCGTTATAAACGTATCGCCGGGCGGTTCATCGAATGGCACAGGCATCCAGCTTGCGGCGCTTTGCCGTGAAAGGCAAGGGGGCTGGTCAACCATGGGGCAGGCGGGGCAAAGAAAAACCGGACCAATGTTAGTGGCCCGGTTTGATCTGGTAGGTGTATTTGTGGTGCGTCTAATCAGCGCGAAAATTTCGGGAATATCCGCACTTCCACACGTCGGTTGGCTTCCCGGTTTTCGGGAATGGGATTGCCCTGGTCATCCTCGTTTGGAAGTTTGGGCATGGTATCGCCGTATGAAATGGCGCGCATGCGGTCTGATTGCGGGTCGACATTTAACGCGCCAAAGAACCGCACCACGGCAATTGCGCGCCCGGCCGCCAGTTCCCAGTTGGACGGGAAGCGGGGGGTGTTAATTGGCGTATCGTCGGTGTGCCCCTTCACCTCGATCTGGAAGCCCATATAACGCGGCTGTTTTAAAAGGTCGCCGACATCTTTTAAAAACAGCACGGCATCGCGGGTCAGATCGGCAGAGCCGGACTGGAAAAACGACCCGCTGGCTAGCTCCAGCATAATGCCTTCGTCATCCGTTGTGACATGGACGGATTTATCGAGTGCGAGGTTGAAAACAACGTCTTTCAGGTCGGTTTCAAGAATTTCGGTGGGACGCACAACGCTGCGTTTGCCAAGGTTCTGGGCAATGCCGGCCTGGATTTTTTCAAAGACCGGCAGTTCAATTTTGGAAAAGCTGACAAGCATGATGAAGAACGCCATCAAAAGGGTGATGGCATCGGCATATGTGGCAAGCCAGTCTTCGCTGATTTCTTCCTGTTTCTTCTTTTCCAGAAGCGGGGATCTGCGACGCCGGGTCATAAGCATTTCCTATATTCAATAGGGAACCAAACCACCTTATTCGGGGGCTTTGTCCATGTTGAAATGGATTGCAGGGTCCAGAAATGAATTCATCCGGTCCTGAATGGCGCGCGGTCCCTTGCGATCTGCAAGCATGATCAGGCCTTCCGCAATCAGCGAATTGCGAAATTTCATGATCTCTTCGCGCTGCTGGATTTTGCTGGCGGCGGGAATAAAGAAAAACCGCGCCGCGACGATGCCATAAAGCGTTGTGATCAGCGCGATGGCAAGGCCCGCCCCCAGGGATGTCGGGTCATCACCCATTTTATCAAGCATGATAACAAGGCCAACCAGCGTCCCGATCATCCCGAATGCGGGTGCCGCACCTGCCATGCTGCGCAGGATATCGACCGGCACCAGATTGCGGTTATAGGAACTGTCAATGGCGTTAAAAAGCATGTCGGCAACGTCATCACCGTTATAGCCGGTAATGACAATTTCCATTGCCCAGGCCAGAAACGGTTCTTCCTTGTCAAGGCGGGTGACTTCCTGTTCAAGGGCGTTAATGCCCTTTTTCTGCATCAGGTAGCCCCATTTGACAACACGGCCCACTTCGCCGGTCAATTGTCCGCGGCCCATACGCGGGGCGCGTAAAATTTTGAAAATCAGTTTTATCGCCTGCCAGACATACCTTGTCTCATAGGCGATGAAGGTTGCTGCAAATGTTCCACCCAGCACCATCAAGACGCTTGATAGGCTTAGAAACACGACATAGTTGTCAGTCGAAATATAGATCGACGTAACAAACAGGCCGATACCGGCCAAAATCCCCAAAATCGTTGTCAGCGACATCGCTTTTCACGTTCCCTCAAACAGAAATCTTCCTGACTTCCGCCCCCAATTGCGGACCTGCCAATGGCAGCGCACTTCTGGAATTATCATAGACTGCGTTTGCATCGCTGTTAAGCAAAGAGCCACGTCAGGCCATAAATGTTTCCCAAAATGCTACCCTAACGTTTCCATCTAGGGCCAAAATTCGCAAAAATTGCGTAAATGGCTGGGGAAAACCACTTCCCCAGGCTGATAAAACGCATAAAGCGGTTTGTGAACCCCATAAAAAAGAACCCTGCATTCCATTTTGAATGCAGGGTGCCACGATTTTTCAAAACCCCGATCAATCACCACCATGTGCTGGTCTGGCCGTGCGTCGGGTTTTTTGCGCGTCAGGCGCTGCGAATACCATCAAGGAAGCGATCAACTTCGGTCCGCAGGTTTTGCGACAATTCACCAAGTTCTTCGGCGACCTGCAAAACCGAATGTGCCGATTTGTCGGTTTCACCAACGGTATGGCTGACCCGTTCGATATTACGGGTAACTTCCTGGGTGCCGATGGCGGCCTGTTCCACATTGCGGGCAATTTCGTTGGTCGCATCGGCCTGTTCGCGCACCGCATCCGAAATGGTGCCGGTAATATCGGTAATCCGCAGGATAACTTCGGAAATATCCTGGATCGATTTCACCGTTTTACCGGTTTCATTCTGGATCGCGTTGATCTGTTCGGAAATTTCGTCGGTTGCGCGGGCGGTCTGGTTGGCAAGGTTTTTCACCTCGGCGGCAACCACGGCAAACCCCTTGCCAGCTTCACCAGCACGGGCAGCCTCGATGGTGGCGTTCAATGCCAGAAGGTTGGTCTGACCGGCAATATCGCTGATCAGGCTGACAATTTCACCAATCTTACCTGCGGCTTCGGAAAGGCCGGCAACCGTGCGGCTGGAAACATCGGCTTCCTGTGCGGCTTCGGCGGTAATTTCGGTTGATTGATGGGCTTTATCGCCAATCTGGGTGATCGAATTTGATAAATGATCTGCCGCTTCGGATACGGTTTGCACATTGGTTGTTGCTTCTTCCGAGGCAGCGGCAACGGTTGTTGCGTTTTTGCTGGCCTGGTCGGCGGCACCGACAAGCTGGCGGGCCGTTTGTTGCATCTTGTCGGCCGACGTTGAGACCGACGATACAATCGATGCGATGATATTTTCAAAGTCGCCAATCAGCGCCTCAAGGCGGATCATGCGCTGTTCACGCTGCTGTTGGGCGGCTTTTTGTTCTTTTTCCATGCGTTCTTTGGCGATGGCGTTGGTTTTGAAAACTTCAACCGAACGGGCCATGGCACCAATTTCGTCATGGCGCTGGGTGCTTTCAATTTCCAGATCGGTGCGGCCATCGGCCAGCTCGCGCATCACACCGCCAAGCCGCGATAACGGATTGGTCACAATGTTTGAAAGCAGGGCGCGAATGCCAAATACCGTCAGAATGGCAACGATAATGCCGCCAATAATGATGCCCAGCAAAATGGTGTTGGTTTTTTCTTCTTCGGGTGCGACCGACAGGCTGGAGGACAAAACAGCAATCACATCGCCTTTTTCTTCGCCCATCAGGCCGCCATGGCAGGTAAAGCAAACTTCCTTGTCTGCCCCGGCTGTTACACCCAGTACAATGGGCATCGACATGCGATAGGTGCCTTCATCGGTATAACGGCCCACCAGTTTCCCGGTCTGGATTGCTTCTTCATCAATGGCGTCGCGCGGTAGTTTCGGGGCCTTATCCTCGTTTTCCTGCATATAGGCCAGCGTCTTGGGGGCCCAGACGGACCACAGTTCGCCGGGATAATCCTTGTTGCGGCTGTCAAACCAGTTATTGAAAACGCGAATGCCGATATCCTCGGAATCCTCGATCCGTGCGGCCATGACATTAACGATCAGGGCATGAAGGGATGTCAGTTCGTTATCGCTTAGCTGGCGCAGCTTGGCATCCATGGCGTGGCGTTCGGTCATGGCAATCAGGATCAGGGCGACCACCATCGTTGCCGTCACACCAAAGGCCGATGCCAGCATGAACCGTTTACGAATACCCATCCGTTTCCAACTGGATAAAAGCGCCATGAATTCCCCTCGAACCCGCCAAAACCGGAACACCACACATCGGAATGCCGGGGCTTCCTTTGTGCAAAACTTGAATTAACACATTAACCAATCCCCCTTTTGGGGCGGGGAAACATTGATATGCCTCAAGTCGAAAACGACATTCAGAAATATTCCAAATTTGATCGGCTTTTGCGGGCTTTCGGGCGCATTTTTGTATCTGTTTTGTACGGTCTGGCATGTTTATGCACAGCATTTGCGGGCCGGAGCGGGCAAAACCTGCACAGGCGGGCAGGGCGCCATGCCCGTGCCTGGTGCCGTTAAAGTGATGGATGATGTCGGCCCGATGGTTGAAATTGCCGCACAGGGCAGGCATACCTTGGGCAAGGGACAAAACTGCACCAGAACGGATGCAGGCAATGATACAGACAATGTAACAGACAAAGATGGTTGGGGGTGTTGATGAATATTACCTTTGCACAGGCGCAGCAGAAGCTTGAAGAAATCACTGCTGAAATGCTGGTGTTGATCCGCCAATATGGCTTGGATGCGGAATCACCCTTTGATGTGATCCGGGTTGCGCGCAACAAAATCGGCAACGAGCAGGATTATATCCGCTTTCTTGAGCTTTCCCTTGAAGGGCGCATTTACGGTGAATATGCCGAAGCCCTGCAAAAACAGATGGACCAGCAGGCCGCCGAGGTTTCGGATCCGACCAACAATATTCATTAAGGCCTGCAGGGCTTTTATCACCCCGGCACTGAACAGGACATTCTGGGGTAGGGGGGACTTGCCCCATTGATCATGCCTGCATCAGCTTCAAGCCTAATGCTGGTGCGATCCGCATCAAAATCAGGGGGCCTGCAAGCGGGGCGGGCACTTTTTTTCATCCCTCACCATTTCGTTACTGTGACATTGTGGCATGTACAAAACCGGCGTTTATCGTGGGTTTTCAGGCACTCGCCGGGATGTTTCCGGGATAATTACGGCGAACGTCATAAAATGTTCGCCAACATGTCACCGTCCTGCAGTTGAGAAACCGTATTTCCCGGCCTATATCGCGTGGGTCGATGCGATGTACCACCGAGTACACAACAAGCGCACGGCCATGTCTGGCGCTTTGCCGGGCATATCCGGGAAAACGAGTAACAGGATGGCGACCATGAACAAAAGCTATGTTCAGACCCTGATGGAAGTCGAAAAGGTTTTCGGTCAGATCAATGACCATGATTACCGTTTATACCGGGCGGTATGGGGCAATCGACGCGCAGCCGATATTGGCATGCCGCGCGGCACCCGTGCCGAAATCAGCCGTAAACTGGCCGACGATTTCACCCCGGCTGCCCATGGTGGCGTCACCGGGCAGGCCATTGTTGGCGGGCGTAAAATGGATTTCCATCACGCTGCCTGACAGGGCTGCTGATAAATTCAACGAATGCAGCATTGCAATTTTTGCCAAGCTGCCCGATTTTAAGCCGCCCTCCGGGATCATCGGGGGCGGCTTTGTTGTTTTCTTTTCGGGCCGGAGGCCAGACCTGTCATGTCGATTAAATCGCTAATTCGCAATATTCCCGATTACCCGAAAAAGGGCATCATGTTCCGGGATATCACGACCCTGTTTGGCGATGCCGAAGGGTTGCGCGAAGTGATCGACACGCTGGCTGGCGAATTCCAGGACCAGAAAATCGATGTTATCGCCGGGATCGAGGCGCGTGGTTTCATCATTGGCCCGGCGGTCGCACTGGCGCTGGGCGTTGGCTTTGTTCCGGTTCGCAAGAAGGGCAAATTGCCTGCCGAAACCGTATCGGTTGAATATGACCTGGAATATGGATCGGACATCATTGAAATGCATGTCGATGCCATCAAACCGGGACAGCGCGTTCTGATCCTTGATGATTTGATCGCAACGGGCGGCACGGCCCTTGCGGCCATCGAACTTGTGAAAAAAGCTGGTGGTGTGCCGGTATCGTGCGCTTTCATCATTGATCTGCCCGATCTGGGCGGGGCTGATCGCATTCGTAATGCCGGTGTGCCGGTTTTCAATATGGTCGAATTTGAAGGCGAATGATCGCGCTTTGTCATCGCGGCGGCTGGTGCTGACGGGCTGGTTGGTCAGAATCGGCGGAATTTGGTGATTTTCCCTTAATTTTGGGCTATAATGACGTTGAATGATTATTAGGTCATTCGTCGTTTTCCCAGGGTGAAGGTCATGATTCCGCAACTGCCCCCAGCACAGGTCACCAATGCCGCCATGCATGTTGCGCGGTTGGCCCCGGCTGGTGCGCGCGGCATTGCCACGGTTACCCGCAGCGATGGTATCGAACAGCCCAATGAACAGTTCGGTTATCAACCCGATACCGACGGCACATTGTTCAATGCCTTTATCGAGGAAAAGAACGGTCACAGCACCCCGCATGGTGGCAGCCAGCAGGACCAGAACCCCCAGGAACGTGCCAGCAAGGCCCGCCTGCAAAAGGCCGCCGCCGGGAAATGGGATGGCACGACAACGCTTGATGCCAATGCCGTGCGGTTTGATGAAATGCTGGATTTTGAAGGGCCGCTGGATTTGGGTGCGCGCCGTTCGCCACAATCGATTTATGCGATGGTCAATGTCGTGACCCATGGCGGCATGCCTGCGCGCGGCCAGCATCTTGATTTCCAGATCTGATATCTGACATTTCAACCAGCCTTGCCACCGTGACATTCGGGCATTCCGGCATGGTGGTTTGTCTTGATGCCCCTTGTTGTTAAAGGGGCCTGTGGCTATCATGCGCGCACTGGCATGGCCAGTTTCATCCAGGGTTTGAATGCGGGTTTACAGGGCAGGTATGAAACAGAAACCGGTTCTTTATTCGGTATATGATGTTGCCTTTCGGCTGATTGATCATGCCCTCAATGATAATGAATATCTGCAACCGCAAAAACTTCATCGCCTGCTTTATCTGGCGCAGGGATATTTTGGCGCGTCCTATCATGGCGCGATGCTGATGCCCGCCCTGTTCATTGCCGAGGAAGCCGGGCCGATTGAACCCAATCTATATGTCCTGATGGAAGAAACCCGCCCGGATGTGCGACTGAAATCAATAAACGACAAAACCCGCCACTTTATCGAAAGCGTATGGCGCCAGTTTGGTCATCATTCGGTTGATCATTTGAATGCATCAATCCGCAATCATAGCCCTTACCAGGAGGCGTGGCGCGCTGGTCCGGGAACCCTGATATCGTTTGAGGATATGGTCACATTTTACGCTGCCGTGCGCAAATCCGCCACTACGCCCGAAGCCGAGGAAGTGGTGCGCCCCCGTGTTATGCGCTCGCATAAGGGCAAACCCGTTGCCACCACCGATTGGCGCCCCCGCCGCCTGAAATAATGGCAAAGCGCTTTAACGGGCACGGTCAAACGACCACCTGCTGATCCGGCCCTATTCCTTGGGGCGTGCTGGCGGGATCGGCATAATGCGTCGCATCGGGTTATTTGATGGCTCCGGGTCTATGATCTGGCCGCTATTAGTGGCCTTTGCCGGGCTTTCAACGGCTGTGTCGGGGCTGCCCTTTGCTTTTGCGCTGCCATTGTCATTGCTGTTGGCATTCGTCGCTGCATCTTGCGTTGCCGTATCGGGTTTATCGGCGCTGGCATCTGCATCGGCATCACTATTCGCGGTATCATCGGCGTTTTCGCCTGTATTGCTGCTGTCAGTATCACCGGCAGGTGTTTTTTGCGCATCGGCGGATTGGACATGGGGCATTTCAACGCCATCACACGGGTCGGAACGGTCCAGGTCCGATGTGAACCAGATGAAATCAACACTGTGGCCGGGGCCAAAGCCATTGAGCAATTCGTCCGGCATGATGTTGGCATCACCGGGATTGGGGGCCTCGATCATGGCGATGACAATGCTGGTTCCCTTGGGGTCAAACCGTTTCAAATGCCAGGGCACGGCAACATTGGCGCGCACATGCATGGCACCGGCAATCAGAAATGCGCCTTTGATGCCTTTCTGGTGGGTGGCATCAAACATTGCACGCGCAAGCGATGCATCGCGGGCAAACTGAATGGTGCTAAAGGGCGGGGCCTGTTCCGGGGCCAGCATGCCGCAATGGGCATCAACAATTTCCTGGTCAAACAGGGCTTTGGTATCATCCGGCAGGGCAGGCAGGGCCAGCTTTTTGGCAAGGCTGACGGGCAGGGCCGAATTACCCTTGGTCATCAATGGCGATATCAGCGCATCGGGCAGGTTGCCTGCCGCCATGGGCAACTGGTTTTTGCGCGCGGCGTCGGCGATCGGCGAATAATCATGCCAGGACGGCCAGCCGCTATCTTCCCAGTTCAGTTGGGCGCCGATATCTTCGATCTCGATTTTCCTGTCATTCCAGGCGGCATCCAGGGCGGCCTGCTGGTCCCGATTGATCATTTCCCAGACAACGGCCCGTTTCAGCCCGTCGCCCGACAGCACATCCACAAGTTCGGCCTGGCGCTGATGATGGATCAGGTTGTCGTGGGTTTCGCCCAGCAAAATGTATTTTGCCCCGGCCGCTGCCGATTGCAGGGTTTCGAGGCGCACATAGTCACCCTTGGCAACATCGTATATCAGGCCCGGTGCCGGTGACATCGGGCCCAGAAACGAATTTGCCGCCCGGGATGGGCTGACAACACCGATGCAAAGAACAATCAGCAGATAAACAAAAAACGGCCAGCCGGTTTTTCCGGCCTGTGGTTTGTTGTGAATTGTTGGCATGTTCCCGTTCGGTGTTGTTCGCAATAAAAGGGCTGGATACCGTTATTTCGTATGGCCAAGGGCCGTTTCAATATCGGCGATCAGATCATCGATGTTTTCAATGCCGACCGACACGCGCAACAGGTCGCCGGGGACCGGGCTTGTCGGGCCTTCAACAGATGCGCGATGTTCAATCAGGCTTTCAACACCACCCAGTGACGTTGCCCGTTTAAACAGTTTGCAGGCATTGTGAAAGGCAATTGCCCGTTCTGTTCCGCCTTTAACCCGGAGCGACAGCATGCCGCCAAAGCCACCCTGCATCTGCTTTTTGGCAATGTCGTGGCCGATATGGCTTTCAAGGCCGGGATATTGCACCTGTTCGATTTCCGGGTGATTTTCAAAATGCCGGGCAATGGCCATGGCATTTTCCGATGCCCGCTCCACCCGGATCGCAACGGTACGCATGCCGCGCAGCAACAGCCAGGTTTCAAACACGCCCAAAACGGCACCGCCGCCTTTATGCTGCTTGCAAACCTGTTCCCAGAAGGCATCCTTTTTCGCACAGGTCAGGGTGCCTGCCAGTACATCGCTATGCCCGTTCAAATACTTTGTCGCCGAATGCATAACAATATCGGCCCCAAATTCGATCGGTCGGGTCAAAAGCGGTGTTGCCACAGTGTTATCAACGGCAACCACGGCGCCAATTTCATGGGCGGCCTTGGCAACGGCGGCAATATCGGTAACCTGCCAGTCCGGGTTTGCCGGGGTTTCCAGCCATACAAGGCGGGTTTTGCCCGGTTTCATGTGGCTGCGCCAGGCGTCGCTATCGCCATTATCGACAAAATCAAATGTCAGGCCGGCACGCACGCCCACATCCTGCATGTAACCGCGCAATGCCCAATACATCACCTTGGGGGCTACCACATGGTCACCGGGCTGCAATGCCTGCAAAACGCAAACAGCAGCCGCCATGCCCGATGCAAACAGGCGGGTATCCGCCCCGCCTTCAAGCGCGTTTAAAACAGCACATGCCTGGTCATAGGTCGGGTTGTCCGCACGGGTATAGCAGCGACCATCATGGTAGCTAAGGTCGGTATTGCGTTCATATGTGGTTGATGGATAAAGCGGCGGGGTGACCGAACGTGTGGTTTCATCAACCCATCCCAGCGCCTGCGCAGCAAGGGTGGCGGCGTGCTGGTTATTGGTTTTGTCGGGCATTTTTTGGTTTCCCTGAACATGGTGGCCGTGCTTAATTGCCCTTACCCTAATGCGCCCTATCATTTTGGGGAACCACAAAAAATAGCCACCTGTCCGGCTTTCGGGGATATATCGCAAATGCAGACACAAAACGTTCCATCACAGGCCGATGTCGTCATTATCGGGGGTGGTATTCAGGGGGCAGCCAGCGCGTATTACCTGCAAAAGGCGGGTATGTCGGTTGTCCTGCTGGAAAAGGATACGGTGGCGTCACATCAGTCGGGGCGGGCATGGGGCTTTGTGCGCCAGCAGGGCCGTGACCCTGTCGAATTGCCGTTGATGAAGGCCTGCATTTCCATCTGGCCCAAACTGGAACGCGAACTTGGCGCAGATCTGGAATGGCGGCAGGGCGGGGTGATGTATGTCGCGCAAAATGATGCTGAAATGGCATCCTATGAACGCTGGCTGCATGATGCCAAACCTTATGATATCGGTTCCCAAAAACTGGGCCGGGCCGAAGTGGTAAACCTTATGCCCGGGCTGACTTCGCCCGGTGTTGGCGGCATTTTTACTGCCAATGACGGTCAGGCCGAACCCAAAAAGGCCGCACCGGCCTTGGCCCTTAAGGCACATGAACTTGGCGCTGTCATTTTGCAGGGTTGCGGTGCCCTTGGCATTGAAACCGAGGGCGGCGCAGTAAGTGGCGTGATCAGCGAACGGGGTTTTATTAAAACCCGTATCGTTATTTGCGCTGCCGGGGCGATGACCCATAAATTTGTGGCCCGTTTCGGTCGGCGTTTGCCGCAGCAAACAACGCGCAGCACTGTTATCCGGACACGCCCGGTTGCGCCAATTTCGGCGGTATCTGCGGTGGTCGATGGTCTTGGTTTTCGCCAGCGTGCCGACGGGTCGTTAAATCTGGCTGATGATATTAACAGCGATATTGACCTGACTCTGTCGCGTTTCAAATACGCGGCCGATTTCTGGCCAGCCTACAAGGATAACTGGCGCAGCTTCAATTTCTATCTGGGTATCCGCTTTATCGATGATCTGGCCGATCATTTGCCGGGGTCGCCTGCGGCGGATAAACCCCTGATGGGGCGCCGCCAGACAACGGCATTGCCCAACCCCAAACGTATTCGCAATGCGATGGCTGCGTTAAAACGGCTTTTTCCGCACATCGAAACGCCCGAAATTGTTGATCAATGGGCGGGCGATATCGATGCCACACCCGATGCCGTGCCGGTGATTGACCAGCTTGAAAACCCCAAAGGTTTCTTTGTTGCCACCGGCTTTTCCGGGCATGGCTTTGCCATGGGGCCTATTGTCGGCAAGGTCCTGTCGGAATGGATCACAACGGGCCAGCCGTCGATCAACCTCGATGCTTTTCGTTTATCGCGGTTTGAAACCGGTGAAAAGCGCCGTCCATATAGCGTTTTGTAAGGCATGGATACGGGATTGCGCTGCATTCCCGTCTTTCCCGGTGTAAATCACCTATTCCCCTATGTGGCGCAGGGGGCGGTTGGTTATCGTCTGATCGCGCTTGCGGCTTGGCTTAGCGATGTGAAAACCGTAGCAAAATCGCACCACACACTGTCATCATTGTGGATGCCAGCTTGATCAGGTTCAGTTTTTCGCCCAGCACAACAACGCCGATCAAAAGGGCAAAAACAATGCTGGTTTCGCGAAGGGCAACAACAAGGGCAATGGGCGCATTGGTAAAGGCCCACATCACCGTGCAATAGGCGATAAAGGATGCGCTGCCCCCAACGAAAAACGCCAGTTTTCCGCCGCGTGCAATATCCCGCAGGATCAGGGGACGGCGCATATGCGCATAAAGACCAAACACCATGATATTGCCAATGGTGTGCCAGGCATAATAATCCAGCACATTGCCCGCCAGCCGTGCGCCGGTGCCATCCGTTAGCGAATAGGCGCTGATAAAACAGCCGGTAATCAGCGCCAGGACTGCTGCACGCCCATTACGTAACCCATCGGCCTTGCGCACCAGGCAAAGGCTGATAATGCCACACCCGATCAGCAAAATGGCGATGCTTTCAACCGGGGCCAACACCACACCCAAAAACAGAACGGAAATGGTTGCCACAATCAATGGCGCGGAACCACGGGCTATCGGGTAAACTTGGCTTAAATCACCCCATTGATAGGACGTGATCAAAAACCACTGATACCCCAGATGCAGGGCAACAGACCCTGCCAGATACGGCCAGCTTTCCGGGGCGGGCAAGCTGGTAAAGGGCAGCAGCACCAGCAATAACGGCAAATGACCAAAAATCACGGCGGTCATATTCAGCATCTTGTCCCGGCCACCCTTGATCAGGGCATTCCAGATGGCATGCATCAATGCGGCCCCAATCACGGCCAGAAACACGGTCATGCTCATGCCTTATATCCCCCAATATTTTAAAGCCGGTATGATGGTTGAATAATTATGCCATATTCTGATGCCGACGCTATTTAAAACCCATCGTTTCGCATATCCGGTGCGGGTTCAAGCAGCATTCGCCGGGGGAACAACGCATGAAATCAATCAATGCAGTTGATCTGGTGGCGCTCCATCATATGGAATAGGCGCGGAAATGAGCTGGATGTCATTGGCGTATCTTGAGGTTTCTACGCGGCATTCTGGATCATTGGGGATTGTTGCACCGAGGCGCAGGTAATGCGTTTTGCTTTGGCACGATGTTGCTGAGATATCTTTCTGTGAAGTGCCACGGTTCCGGATACAACGCGTCGCGTTAAACAGTCAAAGGGCCACCACATAACCATCGCTGTTGGCATGTGGCGGCCGGAAGCCTCAGCCTTCCTGCGGTGGATGAATATGGTGGTGGGTGCCACCAATGGGCAGAGCGATAAAATGGTTCGGGTCTTCGCCAGCCTGTTCCATGGCGCTATGCAGGCGGGCAGGCGGTTCATCAACCGGTTCGGATGTTAGAACAAATGTCCCCCAATGGATGGCAATCGCCTGCTTTACGCCCATCACCTGTTTGATCAAAACGGCTTCTTCGGGATTTACGTGGGCGGCCTTCATGAAATCGCGTGGTTCATAGGCGCCAATCGGAATAAGGCCAAGGTCAAACGGGCCATATTGCTCGCCCAGTTCGGTAAACAGTTTTTCGTTCCAGCCGCTATCACCGACAAAGTAAAACTTGAAGCCATTGGCAAAGGTCAGGGCGTATCCGCCCCACAGCATTTCCTTGCGGTCGCTGATTTTGCGGCTGGACCAGTGATAGGACGGGGTATGAACAATTTTAACGCCGTTAACTTCAGCATATTGGTCCCAATCCATTTCAAGGCAGCTTTCAATCCCGGCCTCTTTAAGCAGGGCGGCATTTTTAAGCGGCACGATATAGGTTGGGTCATCGCCTATCTGGCGTAATGATTCAAGGTCACAATGATCGTAATGATTATGCGAAAGCAAGATCATGTCGATCTTTGGAAGTTGATCAATTGTAAGGCCCGGCGGGGAATAGCGTTTGGGGCCGAAATTTTTAAAAGGCGACGCCCGGTCAGAAAAAACCGGATCGGTTAGAATATTGATGCCCTGATATTGCAGCAGCACGGTGGCGTGGCCAATCCAGGTGACTTGCGCTATTTCCGGGTCAGGGGTGTGAATGGCATCAAGGTCCGGGGGCGTGATGGGGGTTTTGCCGGTTTGGTGTTTGGCCTTGGGCCAGGTTTCATTGCCAAAAAGCCGGCGCCGCAAAAACCTGAAAAATGATCGTTTGCCTTCGGGCAAGGGATAGCGGTTCTCAAAACCGTTTTCAGTATGATGATCCGGACGTGATGCAGAATTCACAGTTTTTACCTTATGATTTTTGTTCTTTTACTATGTGTTGCATTTGCAATGTTGCGCAAGTGGCCCCATTACCAGTTTTTATGGTTCATCACGCACCATAAAAAACGGGCGCAGCCCAATGGCCCCGCCCGTTTTCAAAATGTTGTCTGATCGCAAATTCAGACTGTGTTGTTTATTCGATTACATCAACATAGCTGTCGATGGCTGGCTGATGATCAATAATGCCGGTATCCTGCAAATATTGGGCAAAACGGGTATAGCGGGCTTTGTCCACAGCGGCTGGGCGCAGGGCAAAACGCGGCAGGGTGTCGCTCCAGGCGCGTTTATTCAATTCATCATCAAGGTTGGGATATGCGGCGATAAACGCTTTCCAGCTATCATCGGGGTGGTTGATCAAATACTGGGTGGCTTCTTCGAGCGCATCAAGCATCATTTTCATGCGCGGGTCGCCAGCCTTGTCCTTGCGCACCGTCAGGATCAGCTCGTCATAGGGCGGAACGCCTTCTTCCTCGACGTAAAATGCCTTGCCCGGTTTGCCTTCAATTTCCATCTGGTTAAGTTCGAAATTGCGGTAGGCCCCAATCACGGCATCAACCTGCCCGGAATAAAGCGATGGTGAAAGCGAGAAATTGACATTCACCAGTTCAACCGAATTGATATCAACGCCGTGGCTTTTCAGCATGGTGCCCAAAACGGCATCTTCAAAACCAGCCAGTGAATAGCCGATCTTTTTGCCTTTTAGATCGGCAATGTCCTTGATTGGACCGTCTTTTAACACCACCAGCGCATTCAGCGGTGTTGCCACCAATGTGCCAATGCGCGTTAACGGCAGGCCCTCTGCCACCTGCACATGCAATTGCGGCTGGTAGTTTACGGCAACATCACCCTGGCCTGCCGCCACAAGGCGCGGCGGGGCGGATGGGTCTGCCGGTTCGACCAGTTCAACATCCAGGCCGTGCTTGGCAAAAAAGCCTTTTTCCTTCGCCACCACCAGTGGTGCGTGGTCCGGGTTTACAAACCAGTCCAGAAGAATGGTCAGTTTTTCGTTGGCCTGGGCGGGCAGGGCAGCAAGGCTAAGCGACGCGCCAATCGTCGCAACCGATAACATGGTTTTCAGGCGTGACATGGGTTGGTTCCTATTTTCCGGCAGTCAATAACGCGAACAAGGGTGAAAAATCTGGCATCGGGCACCGCGCTGCATTTTCGCATTTGCGCGGTGGCCGGTGCGCCAATTGTTTGGTTAATCGTATTTTGCCAGGCTGTCGGGCTGCCAGGGCAGCATCCGGCGCAGGGCACGATCAACAATGAAATACTGGGTAATCGAAAAGGCGCACAGGATCAGCAGACAGGCAAAAACCATGTCAATCTGCACTCTGGCATTGGCATGCAGCATCAGATAGCCCAGCCCGCGGCTGGACCCGACCCATTCGCCAATAATCGCGCCAATCGGGGCAACCGCCGTCGCCACCCGAAAGCCCGATGCAAAGGATGGCAGGGCAGCAGGCAACCGCACATATTTAAGCATGCGCCAGCGGCTGGCCCCCATGGTTTGGCCCAAATCCAGCCAGCCGGTTTCAGTGCGTGAAAGCCCGTCAAAAAACGCTACTGTCACCGGGAAATAAATGATCAGGGCCGCCATGGCGATTTTTGATGCCAGGCCAAAACCCAGCCATAAAACCAGCAGGGGGGCGATGGCAAAAAACGGGATCGCCTGTGATACCAGCAAAATTGGCATCAGCCAGAAACGCACGGGTGCAAACAATGCCATGGGCAGGGCGGTTAAGCCGCCCAAAATTGCCCCGGCAAACAGGCCAATCACGGTTTCGGCAATGGTATAACCTG
The DNA here is from genome assembly GCF_002844375.1 of Thalassospira marina. NCBI lineage: Bacteria > Pseudomonadati > Pseudomonadota > Alphaproteobacteria > Rhodospirillales > Thalassospiraceae > Thalassospira > Thalassospira marina. The sequence continues at coordinate 1,725,848 of NZ_CP024199.1, forward strand.
CATGCATCGCCAGCACATTATGCTGGCGGATTAACGCATCGCCCACATCGCGCGGCGAAGGCAGCATATAGGGCGGCGCGCCGGTAATGCTGACGACCGCCTGCCAGGTTACCAACAGGGCAAGAATAATGATCAGGGGGCGGGCCGCACGAACAATCTTCATGCCGCGCGAACGTCCTTTGGGTTTCTTTCGGTGTGCGATTGTGGGGGCGCTGTCCGTCGGGCGCATCTTGGGTGTGGGGCCAGTCGCCTGTCCCTGCTGCTGCCCCATTTCTGGCGGCGTTGCGGTGATTGATGATGTGCGGGAATGATCAGGCATTGTCACCTCCGGCAAAGCTGGCGGTGGTACTGGCACTGGTGCTGGTATTGGTGCTGGTTGCGCGGGTGGTATTATGGCCCTGGGTATGGCTGTGTCCCGGTGCCTGTTGCGTCATGCCGGTTTCTTCGCCCGCCCCTAACAGGCGCAGTAATTCGCCCTGGTGGCGCATAACCTCGCTATTGGCAACATCCCGCGGAATATCGCCGTTGGGCACGCTGGTTTGTGTCAGGCGTGCCGGTGCGCCACGCAGGACATGAATGTAATGCCCAATGCGCAGCGCCTCCAGCGGGTCATGTGTGACCAGCAAAACGCTTTTTCCTGCCAGCATACGTGCCGCAAGGTCCTGCAATTTCAGCCGGTTTAACGGGTCCAGTGCGGAAAAGGGTTCATCCATCAGGACAACCGGCCGGTCTTCCATCAGAGTGCGGGCAAGGGCCGCGCGCTGTCGCATCCCGCCCGACAGGGCCGCAGGCCGCAAATGTGCTGCATCAAGCAACCCAACCTGTTCAAGCAAATGGCAGGCGCGGTCATGGTCTGGCTTTTCACCGCGCAACACGGCGCCAACCACAACATTTTCCAAAACCGTGCGCCAGGGTAATAACAGGTCCTGCTGCGCCATATAGGCAACACGCCCGGCAAGGTTGGTGCCATCGCTGCACGTAATATCGCCGGAAACATCACCATCAACCAGCCCGGCCAGATATCGCAAAAGGGTGCTTTTGCCCACGCCCGATGGCCCCAAAAGGCAACTTGTGCTTTGTGCCGGCAGGTGCAGGTCCAGATCGTGGAAAATTTCGATATCGTCAAAGGCAACGCGCCCGTGACGCAGCCAGACATCAAAATTACAGGCTGTATTTGTGGCCCCATCCCGGTTGGGGGGCATATCATCATGTCGTGCCATACGATCCTTCCTACGCCGGTCTTAACCGGTTCAGGTTCAAAGGGTCGTGCGGCAACACCGCACCTCTCAGCCCGTTTACGACAGGCCCCCCTGGAGATGAGGCGACTATGCGCAGATGAAACCCCGACGTCAAGTTTTGAGATCACTCTATTTTGTGTGATCCTTGCATGTTTATGGTGCGTCGGGGTGACATTGCCGCAATGGGTAAGGGGTTTATGCGGTGACCTTCAGGTAAACCGCCCCGTTGGTTGCCCCGGCCTCCAGGTCCTTATGGGCCTGTGAAGCATCGGAAAAATCATACATATGTGCCGCCGGGAAAGAAGCATGGCGCAAAATATCAAACCATGCCTGCGCCGCCTTGTGATATTCCTGCAGGTTATTGATGTAGGCAAGGACACTGGCGCGAATAAGAAAACGGTTTGCCAGCGTGTTCACATCGAGCAACGGTAATTGCCCACCCACCTGGCCGATATTGGCCGTGATACCAAATGGTTTGGTGGTGCGAATGCTTTTATTCAGGGATTCCCCACCAATACCGTCAATGGCATAATCAACACCCTGTCCATCCGTCAGGTCTTTGATCGCGGTTTCAAAATCCTGGTCCTTGTAAAATATTGCGTGGTCCAGGCCCTGTTTTTGCGCCAGTGCGGCTTTTTCCGGCGTGCTGACGGTGCCAAAGGTCGTGATACCCAACTGTTTTGCCCAATGCACCAGCACCTGGCCTAGCCCGCCCGCCGCAGCGTGGATAAGCATGCTTTGCCCGGCCTGCACCTTGCAAACATGCATCAGCAGAAAATAGGCCGTAAGTCCACGTAACAGCGACCCGGCAATTTTTTCGTCGGCAATGTCGCCCGGCAGCTTGACCACGCGGTTGGCGGCAACGTTGCGGTGGGTACAATAGCTGCCAACGGGGAACCCGGCATAACCAACCCGGTCACCAATTTCAAAACCCGTCACATTGCTGCCAATCGCACAAATGGTTCCCACGGCCTCGACGCCGATACTGCCGGGAAGGCTGGGCATGGGATACAGGCCCTTGCGGAAATACACATCCACATAATTAACGCCAATCAGGCTTTGTTCGATGCATATTTCATCGGCCTGTGGGGCCGGAATATCAATGTTGGTGGCATATAAAACCGATGCGTCCCCGCTTTGGTCCATGTGAATGATGCGGCTCATGGCTGGCTCCTTAATGTTGTGACAGCATCAGGATTACGGTGTATGGCTGTTGGGGGAAATTGCATATATTTGCATAGTAAATGGGTGAAAATGCGCAAATGAACTGGGAAGATTTCCGTTATTTTTTAACCCTGGCCGAAACAGGCAGTTTTTCGGGCGCAGCCCGCAAACTGGGTGTGGATCACAGCACAGTGGCCCGCCGCGTAACCGCGCTGAAGGCAGATACTGGACTGCGCCTGATTGACCGTTTGCCAAAAGCGGTGATGCTGACCCAGGAAGGCCAATTGCTGGCGGGACGCGGGCAGGGGGCGCTAGAAGCCATGTTTGCCGTGGAGCGCGCAGCGGCAGGGTCGATGACAGGCGTTTCAGTCCCGCTTTGCATCAGCGCGCCGCCTTCGTTGGCCCGCCACGTGATTGCGCCACGCCTGCTGGCTTTTCGGCAACAGCACCCGGATATCGAGGTGATCCTGCAGGGACAAACCCAGTCAGCCGATCTTAACCGGCGCCAGGCTGATATTGCTATCCGGCTGTCGCGACCCCGAAAATCCAGTGTGATTACCCGCAAACTGGCCGATATGCCGATGGCCTTTTATGGTGCGGTTGATTATCGCAAGGCCGAGGCCGACTGGGACCTGATCAGCTGGGATGAAAGCAGTGCGGATATTCCGCAATATCGCTGGCTTGAAGACAGGCTGGCGGGGCGGTCGGTTGTTTTGCGATCGAACGATATGGATGTGCAGGCGGCGGGCGCGCGTGCCGGGGTGGGGGTGACATTACTCCCCTGTTATCTGGGCGATGCAGACCCGCAATTACGCAAATTGAAAGGCCGGGAGGATTTCCCCACCCGCGAGATATGGATGCTGGTCCATGCCGATTTGCGCCATGCCCCGCGGGTACGAAACGGGATGGATTTTTTGATCAGCACCATCCGTTCGCTTGCCGCGTGATGGTTTATCGGGGGTGAAAAGCCGTCAAACATGTTTCAATTTTTGAAATATTGCAGTTGCGAGAATATTTTGACGGTTTTTACGTAATATCCCTTGAAATTCAGGCGCGCTTCTGCAAACCCTAATACCGAAAGCACAAAGGGGTGTGGGCCTTGGCCCTCTAACGGTTTTCTGTGCTTTTCTGCTGTTATTCATGCCTTGGTGTTCTGAATTTTTATGCTCCACGCGCCGCGTATGATTGCCGCCGAAATTTATCGCGGTTCATCCTATGGCCCCAAACATCCTTTGGGTATTCCGCGGGTATCGCTGGTTGTGGACATGGTTCATGCCCTGGGTTGGGTGGATGCGACGAATTATATTGTCGGGCCGCTTGCGACACCGGCGCAGCTGGCGCGTTTTCATGCGCCAGATTACATTGCCGCCGTGATGCAGGCCGAACGGGACCAGTCCCTGCCCGAAGATATGATGATGCGCTATAAGCTGGGCAAAAACGGAAATCCGATTTATCCGGAAATTTTCCGTCGTCCGGCGACATCGGCCGGATCATCCATTCTGGCAGCGGCACTTTTGAAGGATGGCGGCATTATCCATCATCCGGCGGGCGGCACCCATCACGGGCGCGCTGCCGAGGCATCGGGCTTCTGTTATTTCAACGATCCGGTATTGGGTATTTTAACCCTGCTGGATGGCGGGCTGGACCGGGTGCTGTATGTGGATATTGATGCCCATCACGGCGATGGTGTGCAGCTGGCCTTTGCCGATGATGACCGTGTTTTGACGGTATCGGTTCACCAGCAGGATTTGTGGCCCAAAACCGGGGCCGTAACAGACATTGCAGGCGGCATGGCGCGCAATCTGCCGGTTCCGGCCGGCATGAATGACGATGAAATGCGTTTTGTGCTGCATGAATATCTTTTGCCGCTGGCCAGGGATTTCAACCCCCAGGCCGTGGTAATGCAGTGCGGATGTGATGCTCTGGCAGAAGATCCGCAATCACGGCAGATGTTGGGGAATACATCTGTCTGGGAAGTGGTAAGGGAGTTTATGGATATTGCCCCGCGACTGATGGTGTTGGGTGGCGGTGGTTATAACCCCTATGGGGTGGCCCGATGCTGGGCCGGGATATGGGCAGTGCTGAATAAAAATGAAATTCCGGAAAAATTACCGGAATCAGCAGAAGAGATACTGCGTGACATAAAATGGTCGCATCGTCTTGGCAGAGAGCCGGCGGCCAACTTGTTAACGACCCTGGCCGATAAGTGGCGGGGTGGGGAGATACGGGCGGAAGTCCGTGGTCATGTGCAGTTTCTAAAAGGGTATGGGGTATGAAGTCTTTCGTTCAAACGGTGTTTGTATTTTTCTGTGTCAGTGCGGCGGTTATGGCTGGCCTGAATGCAAAAGCCACAGGTTTTGAGCGATCGCGCCTTCTGGTCGATGGACAGGTCTTTGACGTTGAACTTGCGCTCAGCCCCGATGAACGGGCGCGCGGTTTGATGTTCCGGACCCAGATGGACGATGAAAACGGCATGCTGTTTGATTTTGGCCAGGCGCGTGATGTGTCGATGTGGATGAAAAATACGTTCATCTCGCTTGATATGCTTTTTATCGGGCAGGATGGCAAAATTGTCGGTATTGCACCGCGCACGGTCCCGAAATCCGAAGCGATCATTTCATCGCCGCGCCCGGTCCGTTTCGTGCTGGAGCTGAATGCCGGTCTTGCCGAAAAATTCGATTTCAAGGTTGGCGACACCGTTGATGGCCTGCCGCGTTAATTGCGCGCGGCAGTGAATGGGGAATGGCCCGCCAGTTGTTCTGGTCTGGCGGGGATGACGGGCCGGTTTTGCCGAAATGGGCAAAACGGCATGTTGTTGTAAAAAAGGTGATAAAAACCGACAAACCGGTCTTGCCGCGAACAGATTAAGGTGCTAAATCCCTCCCCGTGTCGGGAAGTGGCGCAGTCTGGTAGCGTACCTGCTTTGGGAGCAGGGGGCCGTGGGTTCGAATCCCGCCTTCCCGACCATTTTTCATCCAGAAACGGGTGTTTGCATTTTTCAAGTGGCCCGTTCGGGTGTAAACTGGAATGTGACGGTCGTATTTCAGCCGGTTGATCAATCTAACGAGGGTGCCGATGAAGGTTCGTGTTTTCAAACCCGCGAAAAATGCCATGCAGTCCGGTCGTGCCGGTACCAAGCATTGGGTCATGGAATTTGAACCGCGCGCTCAGAAACTGCCGGATCATCTGATGGGCTGGATCGGGTCAACCGATACCCGTGGTCAGGTCCGGATGGAATTTGAAACCCTGGAAGAAGCGCAGGCTTTCGCAGCAAAACATAATTTGATTGCTGAAATCGAACAGCCGAAAAGCCGCAAGATCCAGATCAAATCCTATGCCGACAATTTCGCATTCAAGCGCGTTGTCTGATTGAATTTTCTGGTTTGGTTTCAAACCGGTTTGCGGGGCGGTATACGCCCCGTTTTGCTGTAAAAGCGGTATTTGCATGCCGCAGCCTGGTTCGCATCAGTCCGGATGCCATACCAGCACCCCGCGGTCCCTTAGCTCAACTGGATAGAGCAACAGACTTCTAATCTGTAGGTTGCAGGTTCGAGTCCTGCAGGGATCGCCATTTTCCTCTGAAATGAATGTTTTGCACATCTGCCCCGGCATAAAATACGGGCGTGGATTTCGCTTGTCTGATATAGTTATGTAACCACAGGTTGTTGTGGTCGCGCTTCTGCCTTCTATTGGGGGAGCGCAGAGGACAAGGCTTGGCCGTCCATAAAAGACGGTTTGCCAAAACATGTTTGCATCCGATGGCGGGTTTTCACGTATTTCGTGTGAATTGTTTCAATTTGTATCAATTCGCATTTCATAAGTTCTAAGCCTTTAGTCTTAGCCGCAAATTATTTGCGCTTTTTGCTTAAAATTTATCAGCGCCCTTATTCAAAACCAGGGGCTATATCCCAATATGCGCATTTAAGCATCATCACCATGATGACTGATTTGTACGAACGTAGTTTGTGCCTTGTCTGCGGCCGGTTTGATCAGGTCGCTCCGCGTAAGGATATCAACCTGCATTTGCCCGGCTGGAAGCCGGGAACAATCAGACGACCGGAAGTGTGACGCGCCTGATACCACAATGCATAGACGATATTTGGAGGGTTTGGATGTTCGGTATTCGATCGGATGCAGACAACATTCTTGATGCGATTAAACGTTCGCAGGGGACGATCGAATTTACACTCGATGGAAAGATTGTTGATGCCAATTCGAATTTCCTGAAACTGATGGGCTATGACCTGCGCGAGGTTGTTGGTCAGCACCACCGTATTTTCGTGACCTCGGAAGATTCGACATCTGCCGAATACAAGGAATTCTGGCGCCGCCTGCGGGCTGGCGAATCATTTGGTGCGGTTTTCCGCCGTGTTGCCAAGGATGGCACGGAAGTCTGGATTCAGGCGACCTATAACCCGGTTCTGGACCGCAAAGGCAAAACCTACAAGATTTTCAAGGTTGCAACCGATGTGACCGAAAGCCGCCTGCGCGCAGCCGACCACGCAGGCCAGGTTGATGCCATTCGCAAATCCGAGGCCGTGATCGAATTCGATCTGGAAGGGAATATCTCCTACGCCAATAACCATTTCCTTTCGGCAATGGGATATCGCCTTGAAGAAATTAAAGGCAAGCATCACCGCATGTTTGTTGATCCGGCCTATGCCGAAACAAAGGAATACCGCGATTTCTGGCGTCGTCTGGCAGCCGGTGAATATCTGTCGGGTGAATATCAGCGTTACGGCAAAAATGGCCGTGAAGTGTGGATTCAGGCCTCCTATAACCCGATCTTCGATATGGCTGGCCGTCCTTTCAAGGTGGTGAAATACGCCGCCGATGTGACAGAAACCAAACGCACCGCCATTGACCATGCCGCCCAGCTTGAAGCGGTAAACAAGGTAGAAGCCGCCATTTCCTTTGATATGGAAGGCAAGGTTCTTGATGCCAATAAGTTGTTCCTTGATCTGATGGGCTATCGCCTGGACGAGATCAAAGGCAAACATCACCAGATGTTTGTTGGCAAGGAAGCGGCGCAAAGTGCTGAATACAAAGAATTCTGGGAAACACTGCGAAATGGTAAATATCTGGTATCCGATTTCAAACGTTTTGCGAAAAACGGCAAGGAAGTCTGGATTCATGCCAGCTATAACCCGGTCTTTGATCTGAATGGCAAGCCCTTCAAGGTCGTGAAATTTGCATCCGACATTACGGCAAATATGCATGCGCGCAATGTGTTGCAGGAACTGGCCGAAGGGTCGTCCGAAAGTGCGGAAATGATTACCAGCGCATCCGAAGAGATGCTGGCATCGATCCGTGAAATCAGCCAGAACATGCTGAAAACCCAGAATATCGCCGATGAGATTGTCGCAAAAAGCGACGCTGCCGAAGAAGTCCGCCTGGATCTGGAACAGACATCCGAGGCGATGGAAGGTGTTGTTGGCATTATTCGTGATCTGGCCGATCAGGTGAATCTGCTGGCCCTGAATGCAACCATCGAGGCCGCCCGTGCTGGCGATGCGGGCAAGGGTTTTGCCGTTGTTGCTGGCGAGGTCAAAAGCCTTGCCACCCAGACAGCCAAGGCAACGGATGAAATTGCAACCCAGATCGAATCCATGCAAAGCATTACCCGCCGTGTGACCGAATCAACGCAGGATATTTCCAATTCGGCTGGCTCCGTTGCGGATTATGTGAATGCGGTTGCCTCTGCCGTGGAAGAACAAACCGCCGTCACCCAGGATATTTCGCGCAATATTGAAGTCGTCTTCCGCGGTATTGTTGAACTGGCTGATTGCGTTCGCGGTATCGCCAAATAACGTTTCTGTTCATGGTTCATGGCTGCTTGCCATGGCCCTGAATGCTATCCTTGAAACCGCCCGTCAGGTTGGCCTTTCGGGCGGTTTTGCATTGGTGGCAGGCGTAACGTCCTTGCTGCATTCCGTCGTTCAATTTCGCCAATTTATGCTTTGCCGTTATCCCGACATGATCGCCCCGCAAACTGCAAATAATCAGGGTGGCAGGGATGATATCGAATGTCGGGCACTTCACGGTTATGCGTCATCGCGGGAACATTGCTGGTGTTTGGCGCAGTTACGTTTGCGGGCATATCGCTCCGCCCGGGGCAGGGCCATGCCAACGCCAACCTGCCGGTGCAAAAGACAACCGTCGCATCGCCCGATGCAGTGGATCGCGGTAATTTTGGTCCCTTTGTCCGTTCCCTGAATGACCGACCCTATGGCTATCAACTGGTGGCGGACCCTGCCATTGCCGCAGGGGGTGCCAATGCCGCCCTTGCCCCCCGGCTGGTTGAACGGTTTGAAGTTCGCCCCGGTGATTGTGGGGGGGATAACGCCATTGATTGTGGCCGCGATCGTGAACGTTCGGAACTTAGCGAACGTGGCGACCGCAACCCACAAGGCAGCACCTACTGGTATCGCTGGTCACTTTATATTCCCAAGGATTTTGTCGATGTCAGCCCGACCAAGGTTGCATTGGGCCAGTTCCATCAGGAAGGCAGCCATCCAGCCTGGATGTTCGAGGTGGATGGGGCCGGGTATCATCTTGATGACCATGTTACGACGCGCAAACCGCGTTATCACACCCTGATCAAGGGGGCGTCCCTGCGCGGGCGCTGGCATGATATTGTTGTATTCGCTCATTGGGCAAAGGACGATAGCGGTGTCTTGCGCGTTTGGGCCGATGGAAGCCTGAAATTTGACTATCAGGGACCAACCATGACAGCGGAACGGGTTTACTTCAAATACGGGTTATACCGGTCCTTTGTTTCGCGTTATCAAAATGCCAATGAAACTGACCGCGTCCCGGCCCAAACGGTTTATTTCGCCAATGTCAGTCGCGCGGAAAACCGGGCGGATTTGACGCAGTAAAATAAACTATCCCGTCGTGCCGCTATGCAGTTCTTTTGCGGCTGTTCCCATATATCAAGGGCTTGGCATATTCCCGCGCGGTTCTTCCTGGGTGCCGTGTATGGCGGCGCTGAGCCCCGGTACTTTGTGCATGGCATGAAATGAAAACGCGGTATGCCAGGGTGGGATAGCGCTTTTTTGTTGGGAAAAGGCGATGTTAGCGCGCCGTAAAATAGCGCCCTGGCCGGTGGTTCAGTGCTATGATCAGGTTTAAAATGGCTGCACCCGCAAGCGATAACAAAACCTTGTCAAAAGGCAGGATAAACAGCGCGCAAACCATGATGCAGGTATCAATCGCGAGCTGAAAATAGCCTGCGCGAATGCCGTGATGTTCCTGCAAATAAAGGGCAAGGATATTGATGCCCCCCAAACCGGCGCGGTGACGAAACAGCATCAGCAGGCCAACACCCATCAGGCCGCCGCCAATCAGCGCGGCATAAAGCGGATGCAGGTTTTCAATGCTGATCCACATTGGGGTCAGGCGCGAAAAGGCCGACACCAGCCCAACCGCGATAAAGGTTTTAAGGGTAAATTCCCATCCCATCCGTTTAAAGGACAGCCAGTAAAACGGCAGGTTAAGGGCAAAAAATACAATGCCAAAGCCAAGGCCGCTGGCATGATGGATCAGAAGGGCGGCACCTGCTGTACTGCCAGTAATTAAAATGGCCTGCGAATACAGCGTCACACCCAGTGACACAATCATGGTGCCCAGCACCAGCGCCAAGGCATCTTCATATTTGCGATGCGCAATCTGGGCGGTGCCTGTGTCGGTTTTGGGTGCAGTGCCGCCGTTATCACCATCGTTATCTCTACCGACCGTTTCCCGGCTGGCGTGCATAGGTGCGTTCATGTCGGATGGGGCCATCGCGGCTGATGGGTGCGTCTGATGTATATCGGCCATTGCCATCATCAATCATAAATTTTGGAATGATGGAATGTTACGCATTTCGCATGTGCGAAACAAGTGGGGGTGTTGACCTCGCCAATATTCGCTTTTTTATGCCTTAAATGGTTGTTTAAACGCAAAAGACCGGCCTTTTCGGGGCCGGTCTTGCTTCTTTTGTGCTGCAATAATGCCGGGCTTAGGCGGCATCATCCCATTTCGGGGCGAATTCGGGGTCAATCATGCGGCCATCCGGGCGGGCCAGATTGCTGATTTTCGCCATTTCATCCTGGCTCAGCTCGAAATCGAAAATGTCGAAATTGGCCTTGGCATTTTTGGGCGATCCCGATTTGGGAATGGCCATGACATGATCCTGCTGCACCAGCCAGCGCAGCGTCACCTGTGTCGCCGATTTACCATGTTCCTTGCCAATCGCGATCAGCGTGTCGTCTTTCAGCACCTCGGCACGGGCCAGCGGGCAATAGGCGGTCAGCAGCATGTCATGCTTTTTCAGGCAATCCAGCACCGTCTTTTGCGACAGATACGGGTGATATTCGACCTGGTTGCACAAAAGCGGCAGGTTGCTGTATTTCACCGCCTTTTCGATCAGGGCGGTGGGGAAGTTGGAAATACCAATATGTTTGGTCATGCCCAGATTGCGCACTTCGTTTAGCGCGGCAATGGTTTCTTCCAGCGGGATATCGTCATTGGGCCAATGCAGTAGCAATAGATCGACATGGTTCAAATCCAGCTTGCGCAGGGATTCAACAACCGATGTCTGCAAATCGCCGCTCTGGAACTGGTCGGACCAGACTTTGGTGGTCAGAAAATAATCGTCACGGGCAAGGCCGCTCGCCTTAAGGCCACGGCCAACACCTTCCTCGTTGTGATACATCTGTGCGGTGTCGAAATGGCGATAACCAATCTCGGCGGCCTTTGCCACCATGGTTTCGGCGGCCTGGGGATCAAGCTGGAATGTGCCAAAACCAAGCGCAGGTATCGAAACTCCGTGAATGTCACGTGTGATCATGGTGCGTATCCCCTGTATATGATTGTCGTTTTGCCATGCTGATACATAAATGCGGGTCTTTTGCGGCGCCGCATTGTTGGTCGATGTATCTAGGCTCATGGTCCGATTTTAAAATGAGAATTAGTTCAGATCAATTGATCTGCAACCTGTACGGGGGAATGAGGGGGCAATACCTGCCGCAAAACGGGTGCCTGAAAGGCCGCCCAAAATGGCTGCGGGCAAGAAAAAAGCCGGTCGTGAATGCGGCGACCGGCTATGAAGTTTCAGGACTTAGAGTGAGGCTGTATCAAGCCTCCCTTAACCTGACAGGTTATGGTCCTCTATACCTTGATATGCGTCAAATCGCTGGAAATATGCCGGATTAGCCGTGTTTTTCTGCGTCCGCCCCGGATGTTTCAGCAACCGCCGCATTTAATTGCAGCAGCGACTGGCGAATGACATCTGGCCCCAGATCACGGGTAATAAAAACCAGTTTGGAACGGTGATCGTCGCTGGGCCAGGCGGGCAGGGTCGCAGGTGGATGAAATATATGTTGCACTGCATGGATTGCGACCGGGCATTCCTCGCCAACCAGGTTCAGGATGCCTTTTATGCGCAACAGATTCTCTCCGCGCATCTGGGTGAAAATCTCGGCCCAGGTCACGAACGCATCCCAATGCAGCGGTTCATCAAATGTCAGGCAAAATGATGAAATATGGTCATCATGGCGGTTTACATCATGGTGATGGGTGTGGTGGCCTTCATGTTCATGTTCATGTTCATGTTCATGGCTGTGATGATGGTCATGAGTATGTCCATCATCATTCCCGGCATAGGCTTCTTCACGCAGCCATTTCTGCACATCAAGCGATTTGGTTTCGGGGTTATAAAGCCCGGCATTAAACAGCTTTTTGGGTTCCACCTTGCCCATATGCACCCGGTAAAGCGGGGCGGCGGGGTTCAGGCAATGCAGGCGTGTTTCAAGGGCTTGCAGGTTTTCATCTGTTGCCAGGTCGGCCTTGGTAATCAGGATGCGGTCGGCCACGGCCGCCTGTTTCACGCTTTCAACATGGTCATCAAGCTGCTTGCTGCCATATACGCCATCGACCGTGCTGACCACGCTATCCAGGCGGAATTTATTGGTCAGAAGCGGGTCTGTCATCAGGGTGTGCAGGATCGGGGCCGGGTCGGCAAGGCCGGTGGTTTCAATCACCACCCGGTCAAACGGGGCCACTTCGCCCCGGGTACGGCGAATAAACAGGTCACGCAGCCCGCTAATTAGGTCACCCCGCACCGAACAGCAAATACAGCCCGAATTAAGCAGCACCACATCTTCGGAAACTTCCTGAACCAGCAAATGATCCAGGCCAATTTCGCCAAATTCATTAATCAGTACGGCAGTATTGCGCATGTCTTCATGCGCCAGCAGGGCGTTTAACAGGGTGGTTTTGCCGCTGCCCAAAAAGCCGGTAATGACCGTTGTGGCAATGCGTTCGTTCTGTTCATCCCTGATCGCCATGATCCTGCCTTCTGGATTATTGGGTTATTTCGTTTGGCGTGCGCGGGGCAGGGTATGCATGCATGGCATTCTGCCCGGTTGCGCAATGCTGCCTAGTGCTTGGCACCATAAAGCGTTTCAACCGACACTTCGGGTTCTGCAATAATGGTTTCGGCCCCGTCGCGTACGGCAAGGTAAAAACAGTTGCGCCGCCCGGTATGGCAGGCAACACCTTTCTGGTCGACCTGCACCAGCACGGTGTCCTGATCGCAATCATAGCGGAAATCAACGAGATGCTGTTCCTGGCCGGAGCTTTCGCCCTTGCGCCACAATTTCCCGCGCGAGCGCGAAAAATAACACACACGCCCGGTGCTTAACGTCTCTATCACGGCATCCCGGTTCATCCATGCCATCATCAGAACTTCGCCGCTGTCATGCTGCTGGGCAATGGCCGGGATCAGTCCCTGTTCGTTGAATTTCAAACGGTCGGCGATTGCGGCAAAATTATTGCTCATGGCTGCGGGCTCCGGTCGTACGGCGTGGTGAAATTGTCTGTTGGCTCTTGACGAAATGATATAATATAACACTTGGGTAAAAGCGATCCCCAATCGCGACATAATGCACACAAGTCACCAGGAACACGCAATGACGGACCTTTTCCCTAAAAAGGGGCATGATCACGGTCGCTGTATTGATAGCGCCCTTCGGCAGGCAGAAGACGTTGCCGAAGCCAACAATGCCCGCTTTACCGACATGCGTCGCCGCGTTTTCACCCTGATCTGGCAGTCGCACAAGGCCATTACCGCCTATGAATTGCTCGATTCCCTGCAGGCTGAAGGGGTGCGTGCCCAGCCGCCCACGGTTTACCGGGCGCTGGAATTTCTGGTGGGTTTGGGGCTGATCCACCGTATTGAATCGCTCAATGCGTATTTTGGCTGCGATATGCCGCATCACGAACATCTGGGGCAGTATTTTATCTGCCGCAATTGCGGGCGGGTTGCCGAGGCCGTCAATGATGATATGAGCGATGCCGTCCGTGCCGCTGCCAGCGCCGTTGGTTTCCGTATCGAGGCCACCACAATTGAAATCAAGGGATTATGCCATGACTGCGCCACTCATTGAGGGGCAGGATCTGACGCTTTCCTTTGGCGGGGAAGCGGTGCTAGATCATGTCAGTCTGGCGATTTTCGCAGGCGAGATCATGACCCTGATCGGCCCGAACGGCGCGGGGAAATCCACGCTGGTCAAGGCGCTGTTGGGGTTGCAGGCCGTTGAAGGCGGCCGTGTCACGCGCAAGCCCGGCCTGCGCGTGGGTTATGTACCGCAAAAGCTGGCCATTGATCGTGTGCTGCCCATGACGGTGAAGCGGTTTTTGAACCTGACACATCATGCATCACTGTCAGACCGCGTCGATGCCTTAAAACAGGTTGGTGCCAGCCATGTGCTGAACAGCCAGATCGGCGATCTTTCCGGCGGGGAAACCCAGCGTGTGATGCTGGCGCGTGCCCTTTTGCGCAAACCTGATTTACTGGTGCTTGATGAACCAACGCAGGGCGTTGACGTTGCCGGGCAGGCAGACCTTTACCGTCTGATTGAAACCATCCGCAAGGAACAGGGGTGTGCGGTTCTGATGATTTCGCATGATCTGCATCTGGTGATGGCGAAAACCGACAAGGTTGTCTGTTTTAACCGCCATGTCTGTTGTTCCGGCCTGCCCGAAACCGTGCGCCAGCACCCGGAATATCGGTCGCTGTTTGGCTATCGTGCGGCGGATGCCATTGGTATTTACCACCACGAACATGACCATGAACATGATTTGTCGGGGCAGGTTGTTGGTGGTTGCGGCCATGATCACAGCCATGACCATAACCACGATCATGGACACGACCATAGCCATTCACATCATCACGACCATGATGCATCGCGCGCAAAGGAGCATTTGAATGGATAGTTTCCTGCTTCGCGCGGTAACAGGTGGTGTGTTGCTGGCACTGGTTTGTGGGCCGTTTGGCACCTTTATTGTCTGGCGGCGCATGGCCTTTTTTGGCGATACGCTGGCCCATTCGGCCCTGCTGGGGGTTGCTGTGGGCCTGTTATTTGGCATTGATGTGCGCTTTGGCATGATCATGACCTGCCTGATGGCAGCCTTGTTGCTGGCCCTTGGTCAACGGCAAAGCAAACTGGGCAGTGATACGGTTTTGGGTATGCTGGCCCATTCAACCCTTGCCCTTGGTATGGTGGCGCTGGCTTTTGTTCAGGGCGTTGCGGTCGATATTATGGCCTATCTGTTTGGCGATATCCTGGCGATCAACACCACCGACCTTTGGTTGCTGGGCCTTGGCGGCGGGGCGGCGGTTGCAGCCCTGGTTGCCATGTGGCGGTCTTTGCTGGCATTAACCGTTTCCCCCGAAATTGCCGCCGCTGAAGGTGTGCCGGTCGAACGTTTGCGCCTTGTTTTTATGCTGCTGATGGCGCTGGTCATTGGCATTGCGATTAAAATTGTTGGTGTATTGCTGATCACGGCACTTTTGATTGTGCCCGCAGCCAGTGCACGGTTTTTTTCGCGCACGCCTGAACAAATGGCCATTGGTGCCGCCCTGTTCGGCGTGGCGGCGGTTCTGGCCGGCATTACCCTGTCCTGGCATATCGATAGTCCGGCAGGGCCCAGCATCGTTATTTCGGCGGCTGGCCTGTTTTTGGTCAGTAGTGCTATTGCTCCGTTATTGCGTCGCCTGGTGCGGTTATCGGCCTGATTTTGTAAAAACCGTTTCTGGTGATGCGGTAAAATAAAAACGGCGCGGGATGCTATTTCCCGCGCCGTTCTTTTTGCCGTCGTGATTTTGGATCAGGCCGATTTCAGGCGTTCAAATCCGGCTGCCAGATCGGCGATCAGATCGTCGGTATCTTCAAGCCCGACATGAATACGGACCAGCTGGCCGGGGTCGTTCCATGTGGTGGCAGTGCGGATATTTTTCGGGTCGGACGGCAAAAGCAGGCTTTCAAACCCGCCCCAGCTAAAGCCCATGCCAAACAGGTCCATATGGTCCACCATTTTGGCAAGCTGCGGGCGTTCCACCGGGTGCAGGACAAAGGAAAACAGGCCGCTGGCACCAATAAAATCGCGCTTCCAGATCGCATGTCCCGGATCATCCGGCAGGCCCGGATGCAACACCCGGCTGACTTCGGGGCGACCCTGTAGCCATTTGGCAATGGCAAGGCCCGATTCATGATGCTGGCGCAGGCGCACATTAAGCGTACGAAGGCCGCGCTGCGCCAGATAACAGTCATCCGGGCCAATGGAATCGCCCGAAAGAATGACCTGCTTTTTGCAGGTAATAAAATCTTCTTCGGTGGCGGCGGTGATGGTGCCCATCATCACATCGGAATGGCCGACGATATATTTGGTCCCGGCCTGGATCGATACATCCACACCCAGTTCAAACGGGCGGCAAAGGGTTGGTGCCGCCCAGGTGTTATCAAGCAGGACCTTGGCATTTTTCGCATGTGCCGCCTTGGCAATCGCGGGAATATCCTGCATTTCAAAGGTCAGCGAACCAGGGCTTTCGCACCAGACGACAGTGGTATTATCACGGATCAGCGCGCTGATATCGCCACCAATGGTCGGGTCGTAATATTCAACCTCGACGCCGAATTTTTTCAAAAACGTATTGGCAAGGTTACGGGTCGGGTAATAGGTGCTGTCCGTGATCAGCACATGGTCACCCGGTTTGACAAAGGCCAGAATCGAATTGGTAATCGCCGCAACGCCCGATGAAACGCACAGCGTGCCATAACCGCCTTCAAGCTCGGCTACGGCTTCTTCCAGAAGATAGCGGGTCGGCGTGCCATGACGGCCATAAAAATCGCTGCCATGCGGGAAGGGTGATGCCTTGTCCAGGGCTTCAAGGTTTTCAAACAGGATGGTTGATGCATGCAAAACCGGCGGGTTGACCACACCGTGATATTCGCGGGATCGGCGCCCGGCATGAACCAGCCGTGTCGAGGATTTGAAATCTTTGTTAGCCGACATTAAGCATTTCTCCTTGCCGCGCGGGTGCGGCTCATGTGTCATTTTGCTGGGTCAAGACAAAGCATCTCGGCACCGTTGGATCAAGGCTTTTTACTGGAATTTGATGTGGATAGGGTGCGGGCGCTGGGTTTGTCGCCGGTTGGTCCGTTCAAGCCGTGCGTTGCGGGCATTTCTTGCTATTGTCATTGCAGTGCGGCGATGAAAGGTTAAATGATGTAAAAATCTGGCATCTTGGATAAGGGAGGTTTCGTGATTCAGCTTCAGGACTTTCGGACAGCGCGCCGTCTGATTTCGCCCCATATGCGGGTGACGCCGGTTTTTGCCATTGGCAAACCTGATTTTGGTGCCGGCATCCATCAGGGTGCAAATGTGCCTGAACTGTATTTGAAACTGGAAAACCTTCAGGTGTCCGGCTCTTTCAAGGCGCGCGGCGCGATGAATGCCGCCCTTAACCTGGATGATGATGTGCGCCAGAAGGGCCTTGTTACCGCATCGGGCGGTAATCATGGCATGGGAGTTATCAATGCCGCCCGGGTGCTGGGCGTGCCGGTCAAAATCTTTTTGCCCACCAATACGCCCAAGCCCAAGGTGGCAAAGTTGCGCAAATCGGGTGTTGATGTTGCCCTGGTTGGTGCTGTCTGGGACGAAGCCAACCATGCCGCCATGGCCCATGCCCGCGAAACTGGCATGGCCTATATCCACCCCTTTGCTGATCCCAATGTCATTGCCGGGCAGGGCACCATCGCGCTGGAGCTTCTTGAACAGCAGGCAGACCTCGATACTCTGGTGATTGCGGTTGGCGGTGGCGGGCTTATTTCCGGTGTGGCAAGTGCTGCACGCATGATCCGTCCGGGCATACGCATTGTCGGGGTGGAACCCATGGGCGCACCAACCCTGTTTGAAAGCCTGAAGAAAAACGAAGTCGTCGCCCTGCCTGCCGTCAATACGGCGGCAACCAGCCTGGCCCCGCGTCAGTCATCGGCGCTGAATGTTGATTTGATCGGTAAAAATGTCGATCGCATCGTTCTGGTATCTGACGATGAAATGCGCAATGCCGCAGGCTGGATGTGGCGCGAACTTGGCCTGTCGGTCGAACTCTCCGCCGCTGCGGGCATGGCTGCTGTCATGCAAAACCGCCTGGGCGAGGGGGATATGGGCAAAACCGGCATTATCGTGTGTGGCACCGGTACAGACGGGCAATAACACCTGTTTCATCAGTACGGGGTTAATCACCGTATTGCGCGTTCAAATGTATTTACGGCCTGCATGGACATGCGGGCCGTTATTTTTTGTTCAGCGATATTGTCTGGCGCGCAACAAAAAAGGACGAAACCTTGCGGTCTCGTCCTTTTTTAAACCAGCCGTAGCCCAAACGGGATACGCGGAAAACAGCGTCGCAAACCGCGAAGCATTCACCCGGGAAAGCAAAAGCCTTCCCGCGTAAATTACATCTTCGGTTCGATGACCTGACGACCACGGTACATACCGGTCTTCAGGTCAACGTGGTGCGGGCGATGCAGTTCGCCGGTTTCTTTGTCTTCGCGGTACGAGCCCGCGGCGAGCTTGTGATGTGAGCGACGCATGCCCTGACGGGACTTGGTCACTTTACTTTTTGGCACTGCCATGGGTCATAATCCTCTGGCTTGGGTAAACTCAGGCGCGCTTGTTACCTTGCGCGGTCGGGAAAGTCAACGATCAAAGTATCCGAATTGTCAAATTCGTTATCTTTTTGCGCTTTTACTGTGCCCGTCTTGTTCGCCAGGGTTACGCTGGCGGGAATAAGCCCCGTATCACGCGGATCATCGATAATCTCTGTTTGCTGGTCATATACCGTAAAGCCGGCCCGTTGATAAGCCCCTAATGCGGATGGATGGTCCATCGAGCAGGTATTTACCGTCAGGCGGCGCGGCGAGAAGCTCCAGGCGGTGTCAACCGCCCAGTTTAGCAGGTATTTGCCATATCCCTTGCCAATAAAATCGGGGATCAGCCCCATATAGGAAAGGTCAATAGTGCGTTCATCTTCCAGCAGGATCAGGCTGAGTTCGGCATAACCAGCCGGAACCCCGCCAACATAAAGCACATAAACATGGTTTTCGAGGCTGGAGAGAATCGGTTCCAGCTCGTTATCTTTCAAACCACGCCGATACCACCACAGCCAGGGTTCACCGACCGTATTATAAAGGTAACGGTAAAACGAAATGGTCGGGTTTTCCGCCCGAACAATGGCAACCTTTCCCGGTGGTACAATCGCTGGCGGGCGATCGGGCTGGTGCGTCATTTCCAGATAGGTAATGGTGACGTCCAGTTTTCCCGGTTTTTTCGCAGTCATGAAGATAACCTTTTTTCATAATACCGGTCATCATCCCCATGGGATGACCGGACCGGCGCGGTTGTCAGGCGATAGCCCTGACGGCGATAGAATTTGGCCGCACGCGCGGTTGCCGCATGCACCCTGCATTTGGGCAGGCCAACATGGCTAAGTATGTTTTCCGCCATTTCCAGCATCACGGCCCCGTGGCCCTGACCACGTAGCGATTTCGCCACCGCCAGATAATGCACCCAGCCGCTTTTGCCATCATGCCCCACCATGACGGTGGCAATGATCGGGCGTTTTGCTGCCCGCCTTGCAATCAGAACGGACCCGCGACCCGATTCATAACAGTTCTGCAAATCTTCTTTTGCCGTGCTGCTTTCTTCAATCAGTTCGCCATCATACCACAATTTGATCACGGCGTCGCAATCCGCCCCGTTTTTTAGCGACAGGCGCTCAATCACAAGGTCCGGCTCGGCGGTGACAAAGGGGGTGTTATCTGCTGCCGCGCCATCCTGCCTGTCCAAGCGCGCATCTGGCGCTGTATCGCCCGTTTCCTGCATTTCAGCCTCAGCCGCCTCGCGCTTTGTTGCGGTCGCTGCGTGGGCCGTTGGCGGCATCGGAACGGGTTTGTCATGGATGGTATGTTCAGGCATGGGCAGGGCCGGTTTTGTGGGCGTTTGGATATGGGTAACAATGTGGTGTGACGGGCAAGGTGTTGCCGATCATTATGCATAAAAACGGCCCCGCCGGGCAGGCTGCATTTTTACTGCCTGTATCGGGCAGGAAGGCAGCAGCGCCGGGGCGGGGCCGTGTTTTCATGCGGGCGTCCTTTATCGTTCGCCAGATGCACGCGGGCTATCGGGGCGTGATGCCCATTCCGCCCAGGACCCGTCATAAACGGCAGCATGTTTTTTACCGGCAATATAGGCACCCATTGCCAGCACACAGGCCGTTACACCCGAACCGCAGCTTGCGACCATCGGTTTATCGAGATTGACACCGGCATCATGGAAAATACCGCGAATTTCATCGCCTTCCTTAAAGGTGCCGTCGCTGTTTAACAGTTTTTCAAACGGGACGTTATAGGCACCGGGAATACGACCGGCCGCACCCCAGATTTCCTTGCCTGTACCGGCATAACGTTCTGCCGAACGGGCATCGACCAGTTGTTCGCGCCCGGTATCGATATTTGCCAGAACCTGGTCATATTCGCGCAGCAAAAAGCTGTTGGCGCGTGCGGTAAAATGGCGTTCGCGCGGCGGTGTTGGCGCGTCGGTAACCGGGTTGCCTTCGGCTTCCCATTTCGGCAGGCCGCCATCGAGCACAACTACATCATTGTGCCCGAAATGGCGCAGCATCCACCATGCCCGGCAGGCGGCCGATGCCACACCCGTCTGGGCATAAACCACAATGCGTACACCATCACCCAGGCCCAGCTTGCGGACCTTTGCCGAAAATTTAATGGCATCGGGCATCATGTGGGGCAAAGGCGCGCTGTCATCAGCGGCAATATCGTCAATATCGAAAAATACGGCCCCGGGAATATGCTTTTGATTAAACAGGGCGCGCGCGTCCTTGTCGCTGCCCGGCATATACCAGCTGGCGTCAATTACCCTGACGTCAGGGGCATCCAGATGCTCCGCCAGCCACTGGGTGGAAACCAGCGCGTCGGATTTGGGTTCGGTCATTGTCAAGCTCCGGTTTGCAATGGTGGGTATTGCATGTCCCCGGTCGTTTCCGAAGATCATTGTTTTTAAAAACGGCTGTGCCCGGCATGGGCCGGGATCTATTACCACGAAAGAAAATCACGTCCAGTCCGCCTCAATGCAGGCGCGGCAAAATTGCAGGAAGATTTCCATCTTTCAACAATTTGCTGCGCCATTGTGAACCTGTTTTGGTCCGCGTTGCGTGCAGGGTTAATTTCCGTTTCGCTTCATAAATCCCGGGTTGTCATCGCCGGGCGGTTTTCACGGGTAATTCTGAAAACTTTATGCCTGTTCGTCAAAAACAATATTGATTCTACGGTTCTGGCGGCCTTTCTTTTCTATTTTTGAAACGCGCACCCGGCCAATTTCCGATGTATTGCGCACATGGGTCCCACCGCAGGGCTGGTAATCAATGCCTTCAATCGTCACGGTGCGAACCATGCCGCCATCCATTGGTGGTTGCACCGACATGGTGCGCACCAGCTCGGGGTTTGCCTTTAATTCATCAACCGTGATCACCCCGTCATAAACCTTGGCATTGCGCGCCAGACGTTCATTTAACTGTTCGGTCAGCTCGTCCTTGTCGGGGCTGCCTTCCATGTCAAAATCAAGCCGCGCCTTGTGGCTGGCAATATTGCCGCCGGTAACGCCGCCATCCACGATCGAACATAAAACATGCAGGCAGGTATGAAATCGCATGTGGCGATAACGTGTATCCCAATCCAGCGCGGCATTCACCTTGCTGCCAATTGCCGGCAGGTCGTGGCCCTCGGCAATGATGTGAACCGGCTTGCCCGATTCGCGGTCTTTCACCGTAATGGCAACGGGTAATTCCGTTCCATCTTCCAGTGTTAATGTACCGCTATCACCGGTCTGCCCGCCGCTGGTGGCATAAAAAACCGTCTGATCAAGAATAACACCATTCTCGACATGGTCAGTTACGGTCGCCACACAGCTTTGTTGATAGGCATCCTGGCGAAACAACAATTCGGTCATTGAAAACTCCCTTTGATCCGGCAGCAGGTGGGGCGTGCCGGTTTATTGGTTGCATTGGCCCCCATCGTGGAGCGCCCTTGTTGCGACTGTCGAGTACAAAATTGCTGTTTTCTGCATCGTGCCAACATCGGCGTTAAAACGGCCATTTCCCGCACGCGGCCATATGGGGTGTTACACCCGATATAGTCCTTGCGAACGGGAAATGATTTCAGAAAGTTGCGCTTATGATCGGTAGCGATCCAAACCGGCCGCTGGCTGCTTGCTTTGCAGGCAGGTGCACTTGTGCCTGAAAATTCCGCTGCGTAACCCTGCGGTATCGCCCTGGTGTTGCTTGGGCCGTGCCTGCACCGAATGGGGCTTATTCCGGCACGTCAATCCGTGATCCAAGGTCGCGGTCTTCATCTTTGCCATCCAGCAGATGTGTCAGTTCCTCGATCCGGGAAATGCGGCCATCGCGAAGGGTGTAAAATGCAATCACCTTTACGCGGATATGGTCCCCGTTTTTCTTTTCGGCGCGCACAATGTGAATGTCGGCAATGGTATCATCCTGCGCGATGATTTTCTCAAAACTGACCTCGGCACGGATCAGGGCATTTCGCAGGGTTGCGGCATGTTGCAGGAACCCGTCCAAATCCAGTGTTTCACCATCAACAATCTGGATGTAATCGCGGGTGAAAAACGATGCGAGATTTTCGGTGGGAATGGCCGGGTTTGTCAGGCTGGCAAACAGGTCGTGAAGAATGTTTTCTGCGTCTCGCTGGTTCATTTTGCTTTCTCCTTGCAGGCAAAGGCCCAATGCATTTGCCGTTAAGGTGAAAATAGCGTTATAAGTTTGGCGCTTCTCACGCATTAGTGCCAATAAATAACGTTTTAAGGCCATCATGCCGGATTACCTGATTGATCCCTCGTTTCTAAATGCTTCCGGTGATGCTGCGTCGATCCGGGTGGTGTTGCGGCGCAGCCCGCTTGCTCGCGAAACAGCCCTGCATTCCCATGCTTTCGGGCAGTTGATTGGCCCGTTAAAGGGATCAGCCCGGATCGAAACGGATGCCGGTATCTGGGTGGTTCCGGCCATTCATGCGGCCTGGGTGCCACCCCATCATGACCATGCCCTGCAATCCAACGGTCCGTTTCAGGGATGGAGCATCTATGTCCCGCCGGTCCTGTGTGCCAACCTGCCGCAAAGCCCGCTAACGCTGCAGGGCAATGCGTTGCTGGATGCTGCAATTCAGCGGGCATCGCACTGGCAAAACGGGCCGGAAACACCGGCACAGCATCGCCTGGCGCAGGTTATTCTTGATGAAATCGCAACAGCGCAGCCCGTTGGCCTGAATTTACCCGCCCCGCAGGATGCACGCCTGCAACGTATTGCCCGGCAGCTTGCCGCTGATCTGGCCGATCATCGCGGCATGGCGGAATGGGCCAATTGGGCCGGTATCGCACCGCGTACGCTCAGCCGCCGGTTTGTGGCTGAAACCGGCTTTACCTTCCGGGACTGGCGGCAACGTGCCCGCCTGCTTGCGGCCCTTGAAATGCTGGCATCGGGCAGGGCGGTTACCACCGTCGCGCTTGATTTGGGTTATGAAAATATCAGTGCCTTTATCACTGCATTCAAAAAAACGTTCGGCACAACACCCGGCCAGTATCTGGCATACGGTTCTGAGAATCCGGCTATCTGATTAGTCCGGACATCACTGCGAAAACAGTGTACGGCGCAGTCTTTTGCGTTTCTGTCATACAGTTGGGGTTTTGCGCGCTGGAACGGGGCAGTCGCGGCCATTCGTCTGGTACCATCCATTACCTCATGGTTTAAAACAGGGACAGTTGCCCATCCACGCCCGGCCGCATGAAACCGCTGCTATCAAGGTTGATGGTGCGGCCTGTTAAATTGTGTTTACGCCGGGCAAGGTCAAACCGTTTGGCGATCAGATCGGCAATGGGGCCGGTTCCGCGCATGCGGTTGCCAAAGCTGGCATCGTAAATCTTGCCATCGCGCATTTGCCGCACCAGCGACATTACTTTGTCGCGCCGGTCCGGGTAATGGTTTTGCAGCCATTCATCAAACAGATCGGCGATTTCCAGTGGCAGGCGCAACACAATATGCCCGACCGATTGCGCTCCGGCCTGTTTGCAGGCTGCGACCAGATTTTCAATTTCGCTGTCATTCAAACCGGGAATTACGGGCGCACATAATGCGGTCACCGGAATGCCGGCATCGGCCAGTTTGCGAATGGCATCAAGCCTGCGATGTGGTGCACTGGCACGCGGTTCCAAAAGGTTCGATAGCCGGTGATCAAGGGATGTTACCGATACCGCAACCGACGCCCGGTTTTGCCGGGCCATCGGGGCAATCAGGTCAATGTCACGGCAGACCAGTGCTGACTTGGTAATGATCGAAAAGGGATGCCGGCAATCGGCCAGAACCTCGATCAGTTTGCGGGTCAGTTTTTTGTCGCGTTCCACCGGCTGGTAAGGATCGGTTGCTGTGCCGATCACAATGGGGGCGGGCATATAAGCCTTGGCCGCCAGTTGTTTGCGCAAAAGGGCAGGGGCATCGGGCTTCCAGAACAGCTTTGTTTCAAAATCCAGCCCCGGTGACAGCCCCAGATAGGCATGTGTGGGCCGGGCAAAACAGTAAATACAGCCGTGTTCACAGCCACGATAGGGGTTGATAGACCGGTCAAATGGCACATCGGGGCTTTGATTGCGGGTTATTACGCTGCGTGCGCCATCAATGCCCAATGTTGTTTTCAGGCGCGGGGCATCGAAGCCATAATCATCACCACCGCCATCATTATCGGGATTTCTGGCATTGGTGGCATTTTGGGCATTGTTGTTTTCCGGTTGCACCAGCCAGCCATCATCCCAGGCATGATGGGAAAATTTTTCAAACCGGCCATTGGCATTGGATACCGCCCCACGGCCCTTTTGCGCACGGGCAGGAAGCAGGCTTTCATCCTGCGCAGTGGCTGCATTTGCGGTTCTGGGCGATTTGGGGTTGGCAAGGGGGCTGGGCATGGTCCGCATCCTCCGCATCCCGTGGGTCCAATGGCAAAGGGGTTTTATTGTTTAAATGCCAATATAGAACAAAATAAGAACATTGCAATTGTAAAACCCTTTTCCCGCCTTTTGCGGGCCATGATTTGATGGTCCCATCGCCTGTGTTTTATGGTCCGGTATTTTTATGGAACGGGGATATTCATGCGTGTGATTGTGACTGGCGGTGCCGGTTTTATCGGCTCGGCCCTGTGCCGGTATCTGGTGGGTGAATGTGGCTGGCAGGTCCTTAATATCGACAAGCTGACCTATGCGGCAGACCAGCGGTCGCTGGCCTCTATCGAAGGGGCACCGGGATATCGTTTCATGCAGGCCGATATCGCCGATGGCGATAAAATCAGCCATATCCTTGATGATTACCAACCCGATGCCGTCATGCATCTTGCCGCCGAAAGCCATGTTGACCGTTCCATCGACGGGCCGGGTGATTTTATCCAAACCAATATTGTTGGCACTTATCGCCTGCTTGATGCCGCCCTTCATTATTGGCGAAATCTGCCAGAAGACCGGCAAAAAACCTTCCGGTTCCATCATGTTTCGACTGACGAGGTCTATGGCTCCCTTGGTGCGGAAGGGCTGTTTACCGAAAGTACGGCCTATCAGCCTAATTCGCCCTATTCGGCCAGCAAGGCATCGTCGGACCATCTGGTGCGCGCATGGCACCATACCTATGGTTTGCCGGTGGTGGTGTCGAACTGTTCCAACAATTACGGGCCGTACCAGTTTCCGGAAAAATTCATTCCGCTGATGATTTTAAATGCCATGGCAGGCCGCAAATTGCCGGTTTATGGCGATGGGCAAAATATCCGCGACTGGCTGCATGTGAATGACCATGTCGCGGCCTTGCGCCTTGTTTTGCAGCATGGCACTGTGGGCGAAACCTATAATGTTGGCGGGCGGAACGAGGCGCGTAATATTGATATTGTCCACCAAATCATAAACCACGTGCGCGACCTTTCCCCGCATCGCACCCTGCCACCCGATGATGAATTGATTGAATTTGTCGCCGATCGCCCCGGCCATGACCGGCGCTATGCCATTGATGCCA
Organism: Thalassospira marina; assembly: GCF_002844375.1. Taxonomy (NCBI): domain Bacteria; kingdom Pseudomonadati; phylum Pseudomonadota; class Alphaproteobacteria; order Rhodospirillales; family Thalassospiraceae; genus Thalassospira; species Thalassospira marina. Next base: position 1,751,711 of record NZ_CP024199.1, read on the forward strand.
CCAAACTTGAAAACAGGCTGGGCTGGCAGGCGCAATACAGCCTTGAAACCGGCCTGCGCGATACGGTCGCGTGGTATCTGAACCATTCAGGCTGGTGGCAGCCGATTCTGGATCGCAAATATCAGGGCCAGCGTCTGGGCGTCGCCTGATCACGTCATGGTAATTGGCTGGGTGGCTAAGGGGCTAAGTGGCTAAGTGGCTAAGTGGCTAAGTGGCTATCAGAGGATTTTAATTCCGGCTCGACCTGCCTGCTTGGCGTGGTGATATCACGATTACTGGGTATTCAGGTGCAAGCATGTATCGGTTTTAAAAATGTTCGGCTAATCTGGCTTCATTCTGGGTAACTGCCATCAGCCGTTTCCATGCCTGCGCCCCTGGTTTCGTTATGTTCGGGTCTTTTATGCATGTGCCTGCCTTGTGCTTTGGGCACGCATGTAATCGCTGTGAACCTTGCCAGCGGGGCGAAAAGTGCTGTTAACGCGCTGTAGCACCATTACCCGGTAATTTCTTGCGATAGGGTGTGGTTATGGTTTTGGAATGGTCGCAGATACTGACATTTACGCTGGTTACGTCGCTTTTGGTGATGTCGCCCGGCCCCAATGGGGTGCTGGTTGCTAAAACGGTGCCGACATCGGGCCGTGCGGCGGGTTTTGCCAATATTGCCGGGTTCATTACTGCATTTTACGTGCATGGCACGCTGTCAATTCTGGGTATTTCGGTCATTCTGGTGCAATCGGCACAGGCATTTCTTGTTGTGAAAATGCTGGGGGCTGCCTATTTGTGCTGGGTCGGGATCAAGGCATTGCGCGATTCCTGGCGTGGAGTGCAAAGCATGGCCGAAACATCCCCGGCACGCCGCAAACGCACCCTTGCCAAAGCCTATGGCGAAGGCCTGTTGACCAATGTGTTGAATCCTAAGGTATCGATCTTTTATCTGGCGGCGTTTCCGCAATTTGTCCCGGTTGGCGAGGGTTCCATTACGGCGGCTTTCACGCTGGTTTGCGTCCATGCCATGATCAATGCGGTCTGGTTTACCGCAATGGTCCTGCTGCTTTCCCGTCTGACGGGGGCCGTTCGCAATGGCCGTTTTCAGCGTATCCTCAAGGCTGTCACCGGCAGCGTATTCATTGCTTTTGGCATCAAGCTGGCAACATTCCGTCCGTAATTAACGGCGTGAAATTCGGGCTTTTAAATAAGGCAGGGCAGGCGCGGCATCACCGCAAACGGCCCTGCCTTTATTTTTGCCTGAATATCGTGGTGATGCGTGTGGTGGTTCCGGTCAATTGCAATCGCCGTTTTCGCGATGGGGCGGCGCGATCACGATCCGGCATAAATGTTATCGCCATTTACATGGGGCGGGCCGATTTGTCCGGCGCGCATCCTGTAACGCGCTGATCGCAGTTGATTTCTATATATGTAGTTATATTTCAAATATAGAAATTTAAGTTCGCCTACTGGTAAAGCGACTGTCGCAGACATCCATCCACAACCATTCCCAGCCGTCGCTGATTAGGGGCGAGAGGCTGCTTTTGGTCGCGGGATTGTTTTTTGGTCTATTTGCGAAGTGCGATCAGGGCCATGACCAGCACAAACACCGCAAACAGGATATCGGCCAGCAAATCGTTGCGGCCCATCGCCAGAAAGGATGCAACCGGCAGGATCAGCGAGGACAGAACCAGAAAGACCGGGTTAAACAGGATCTTTTTCATCTTACTGGCCCCCCAGCATCATCGAAATCAGCAATATGCCCAGCGCCCAGACCCCACATAACAGGGTTAGGATGACCCCGGTTTTCAGCACTACCGAAAGCACTGGGCCTTCTTTGCCCGAAAGCCCGACGGTGGAGCAACCCACCATGATTTTCGATGGGGCCAGCATGCTGCCAAGCGATGCACCTGTGGCCTGTGCCGCCAGGATCAGCGCGGTGGAAAGGCCGGAAAGTTCGGCAGTGTGGCGCTGGAACATGCCAAACACCACGTTGGAATTGTTGGTACTACCGGTCATAAAGGCGCCAAGGGCACCAATGGCCGGGGCAACCACGGGATAGGCGATGGCAAAGGCGCCGGAAAACAGCTTTGAGCCGCCTTCAGCCAGCGCATAGGTCATGCCGGCATGATCCATCATCAGGGCCAGGCCGATTACCGGGACCATGCCAATGCTGGTGGGAAGGCCGCTTTTAAGGGTGCGCTGCATGATGCGTTTGCCAATGCCATCGGCATAACGCCCGCGCAGCTTGAAAAAGGTAAAGCTGATAATGGCGGTATAAAGCAAAAGCGCACCGGGATGGCCGAAAATGGCAATCGCCTTGGCCTTTTGTGCCGCAATTTCCCAGCCCTGACTGGTTTGCATGGCCGGGAAGGAAAGGGTGAGCTCGATCCCCGATAAAAACCGTTCGACCGGGGCAACAAAGGTTGCCAGACCAACAATCACCATGAAAACCAGATAAGGGGTCAAACCCTCGATCAGGGGCATGTGTTGTGCGTCATCACCATTGGGTTCGGCAATGTCATCGGGGTGAGGTTTCCAGAACCGGGTGACGACAATGGAAACGGCAAGGCCGGAAATCCCGGCAGTTAAACCGCCCAGCGTCCAGACACCGTAATTTGCCATCAGATACTGCACAACGCCCATCACCCCGGCAATAATCACCAGCGGCACGATGCGGCGGCGGATGGTGCGAAACCCGCCATCCAGCCACAAAACAGCCGCGCCGCAGGTAAAACCCGAAAGGCCCAGCAGAATGGCCGAATAATGCGTAAGTTCGCTTCCGGGGATGCCGGTAACACCGATCAGGGCTTCAAACGAAGTGGCCATATTGCCAAACAGCACCGACCAGCTATGCCCTATCATTGGGGCAGAAACGGCCAGAACCGGCGAAAATCCCATGCCCAGCAGCAAAGGCGCAATCACCGCAATTGGTACGCCAAACCCGGCAACACCCTGCAGGAAAGTGGCAAAAACATACCCCAAAATCAGCAATTGCAACGGGCGGTCATCGGTCAGCTTGCGAATGGCGGCACCGATGGTTTTGATCGCCCCGGCTTCCTCGGCGGCGAAATAAAGGATCAGCGCGGCCCAGACGATATAAAGAATATAAAGGGCCAGCATCACGCCCTTGGCCTGCGCGACGATCAGCATGTCAACCGGGGTGCCGAAGGCGAAAAATGCAATCGCGGCGGTAATGAACCACGCAGCAGCCCCGGCACGGGCCGCCCCCCAATTTGCCTTGATCATTAAAAACAGGATGGTGGCAATCGGCAGGGCCGCCAGAATAAACTTGATCATCGGAAACGCATGAACCTTTGGAAGCAAGACGTTGCGGTAAAAGGAAAAATTGTTTTAACCGCTGGGGCATCATGTCCGAAGGCATGCATATGTGCAAGTTAATGCAAGCGCCTTTTCACAATATGGAAGTGGTTCGCCTTTTGGCAAAATTGGTTCGCCCTGGAAAATCAGCCCGTTTTTGTGCTTTGCGGGCGCGGCATACCGCGTCATCCTGGGGTTGATGTTATGGGCTGGCCGCCCTGTGGCATGTGCATATAAAACCGCCGGGCAGGAAAACTGCCCGGCGCTAAGATAGAGCGATGGATCGTGGATCGTGGTTTGCGGTGGTGCGCTTGTACGACTTAATGGCGCATTACACGGGACGCGGGCAAATATCAGGCACAATCGGCCTTGGATTTTTCGGCGGCCAGTTCGTCACGAATGTCGGCACCAATGCTAAAGGATTTCAGACGGGCCTGATGGTCAAAAATATTGGCGGTCAGGATCAGCTCGTCGATGCGGGTTTCATATAAAAACTCGCGGACTTTGGCCTTTACCGTCGCGCGTGAGCCAACGGCGGCATAGCGCATGGCATGGTTGACGCCGGCCTTTTCAATTGAATTCCACACGGTGTCCATATCTTCGACCGGTGCAGGCAGCTGGCCCGGATTGCCCCGGCGCAAATTCAGAAATTGCTGTTGCATCGATGTGGCAATGAACTGGCCTTCCTCGTCACTATCCGCGGCAAAAAAGCCCATGGCCGCGGCGACATAGGGTTTATCAAGCTGATCGGACGGTTCAAACCGCGACCGGTAAAGATCCAGCGCCTGCATTAGATAATCAGGTGCAAAATGCGATGCGAAGGCAAAGGGCAGGCCCAGCCGTGCGGCGAGGTCGGCCGAAAACAGGCTGGAGCCCAAAAGCCACATCGGAACCTGCGAACCATAACCCGGCACGGCACGAATGCCGGGATTACCCTCCAGCGGGGCAAGGAACTGCTGAACCTGCAATACATCCTGAATAAAGCGCTCTTCGGTGCCGTGCATATCGCGGCGCAGGGCGGCAGCCGTGCGCTGGTCCGTGCCTGGGGCGCGACCAATGCCAAGGTCGATACGTCCCGGATGCAGGGCATCCAGGGTGCCGAACTGTTCGGCAATGACCAATGGGGCATGGTTGGGCAGCATGATGCCGCCTGAACCAACACGAATGGTTTTGGTTCCGCCTGCAACATGGGCAATGACAACGGATGTGGCGGCGCTGGCGATGCCGGGCATATTGTGATGTTCGGCCAGCCAATAGCGGTGATAACCCAGTTTTTCGCCATGTTGCGCCAGTTCAAGGGTTTTGCGCAGCGCATCGGATGGATGCTCGCCCGCATTTACCGGGCAAAGGTCAAGGATGGAGAAACGTGTCATAACAATATATATCCTGTTGGGCGCAGGGCATTTTTCAGCCGCGCCAATGGGCTCTGTTAGGACCTAATTTAGGGTAAAATCGCAATAACGCCAGCGTGAGGTGCCATTTACGGGAAGGTTGGCAAAAAGCGGTTGTTTCACAAAATCGGATGAGGGCCGGAATATGCTGATAATTTTGGGTGGTTTGCCCGGTTGTGGCAAAAGCACACTGGCTGAAAAACTGGCCCGCAGCTTGCCAGCCATGTGGTTGCGTATTGATAGCATCGAACAGGCTCTGCGCGATGCATATGCGCAATTTGGCACGGGAAATGCCGATATCGGCCCGGAAGGTTATATGGCCGCATACCGCCTGGCCGGGGATAATGTACGTCTGGGCCATACCGTGATTGCCGACAGCGTTAACCCCCTAACAATCACCCGCGATGCCTGGCGCGATGTGGCGCGCCGTGGGCAATGCCAGTTTTGCGAAATTGAACTGATTTGTTCGGACACGGCCCTGCATCGCCAACGCATTGAAACCAGAATTTCGAGCGTTGAGAACCTGAAACTGCCAGACTGGCAGGCCGTACAAAACCGCGAGTATGAAGCTTGGCATAGTGACCAGTTGGTACTTGATAGCGCGTTGTTTGATGCGGATGATTTGTGTCAGCAGGCGCTGGCCTATATTCGCAATCAGGCAAGCTAGGCAGGCTTTGCGTGAAAGGCAGTTGGGACTGTAGCGCGAAGACGATGCCAATTGCGATATTTAGGGTCGTTTGACTGTTCCGGTAATAAAATTGTTGGTGACCGCCGACCTGCCATCGCGGCGATAGGCAAGGGCAAGATAGGCCACCGGCACATCACCTGCGACCGGGCGATAGACCACACCACGCACCTGTAATTGCTGCATGGATGTTGGCACCAGCGAAACACCCAGTTCAGCCGCCACAAGATTGATCATGGAGCCAAATTGCGGGGCGGATTGACCCAGTTGGGCCTCGAACCCTGCCATGTGGCAGGCATTGATGACGGTATCAAAATGCGTGGGGCCAACTTCGCGCGGGGTCAGGATAAACGGGTCATCGGCCAGCATGGAAAGCGGCACGGTTTCGCGGCTGGCGGCAGGGTGGCTGCTGGGCAGAACGGCAACCATGGGTTCGCGGCCCAGGTCATGAAGGTCAATATCGGGGTGATCAACGATATTTTGCCGCAAAAATGCAGCATCAAGATGCCCGTCGATCAGGCTGGCAAGCAGCCGGGTGGAATTTGTTTCCGTCAGGGTCAGGCGCACCTTGGGCCAGGCCCGGCGAAAGGCACGAATGGCAGCAGGCACCACCGGGTTAAACGCGGCAGACCCGGTAAAACCCACATGGATATTGCCCACTTCGCCACGTGCCGCACGCTGGGCGGCATGCACGGCCTGTAACGCCAAACCGGGAAACTGCCCGACAATATCGCGAAAGGCATGGCCTGCATCGGTTAATTCGGCGCCGTGCGGCAGGCGGTGAAACAGTTTTGCGCCAATTTCAGTTTCCAGATCCTTGATCTGCTGGCTAAGCGGCGGTTGGCCAATGCCAATCTGGGCAGCGGCACGGGTGAAATTTCCTTCCTCGGCCACGGCCAGGAAATAGCGGATATGTCGCAGTTCCAATTTCGGTATCTCTAAAACAGATGAAGAATGCCACTAACATATATTGGACGGATGACGGGGAAGGTGCAACAATTTCGACAAATTAAAAATGCCCCCCACGGCAACCTTTCAAGGACGAGAGATGACTGACCCAAAGGCAGACCAGGACCTGCCCCCAGAACCCGCACAGCCCGAAAGTGCCAGGGTAGCAAGTGAACAGCAAAGTGTTGCTGCCATGCCCGGCACCCATGATGGCCCGAATATGCAGGCCGCAGATCAGACGACACAAAATACCAGCCCGCAACGCTGGGTCGAGCCGGGCACACCGGCCTATCGCCGGGTGGCGATGGCGCTGTTTTTGGCGGGTTTTGCGACCTTTACCCTTATTTATTGCGTGCAGCCTTTATTGCCGGCCTTTTCCGATGATTTTGGCGTCAGTCCGACGGAAAGTTCGCTGGCATTGTCGCTGACAACGGGGTTTCTGGCCTTTTCAATTTTGCTGGCGGGTGCCGCGTCCGAGGCCTTTGGCCGCCGTCGCCTGATGTTTGTTTCCATGTGCGCGGCGTCGGTTTTAAACATTGCCGAGGCCTTTATTCCCAACTGGCATGTCCTGCTTGTGATGCGGGCACTTGAAGGTTTTGTTCTGGGTGGTGTCCCGGCCGTTGCCATGGCCTATCTGGCCGAGGAAATCCATCCGCGCGGACTGGGGCTGGCAATGGGGCTTTATGTTGGGGGCACGGCCTTTGGCGGTATGACCGGGCGTGTTGGTGTTGGCCTTTTGACCGAATCTTCATCCTGGCAGGTGGCATTGGGGGTGTTGGGTGCCATTGATCTGCTTGCCGCCATTGGCTTTTTTATTTTGCTGCCGCCCTCGCGTAATTTCACCACCAAACCGGGCTTTCAGTTTGCCTATCATATTGATGCCTGGGCGCGGCATTCGCGCCATCCGGCATTGCCCTTACTGTTTGTGATAGGTGCCCTGGCGATGGGCTGCTTTGTTACGGTTTATAACTATGCCGGGTTCCGGCTGGTGGCCGAACCCTATAACCTGGGGCAGGGGGCGATCAGCCTTATTTTTACGGTGTATCTGTTCGGGATTGCGGCATCATCGCTGGCAGGTGGCCTGGCGGACAAACATGGGCGCGGGCCGGTGATGGCGATTGGACTTCTGGTGGCCCTTGCCGGTGTGGCCCTGACGCTGGCCGGGTCAATTTATGCGGTGATTGGCGGCATCATTGTTTTGACCAGCGGCTTTTTCATGGCCCATTCGGTGGCCAGTGGCTGGGTCGGGCGGATGGCAACCCAGTCCAAAGGGCATGCATCGTCGCTTTATCTGCTGTCCTATTATCTGGGGTCCAGCGTGATGGGGTCTATTGGTGGCTGGTTCTGGACGCATGGGGGCTGGTTTGCCGTTGCCGGTTTTGCCGCCCTGCTGCTGGTGATTGCGCTGCTGCTTTCCGGGCATTTATGGCGTTATGCCCGGCGCATGGAAACGTGCCTGGCCTGATGTTTGATCGCTGATCGTTCATCCTGGATTATTTCGAACACCATAAAGCAAAACGCCCCGGCAGGAGCTGCGCGGGGCGTTTGTTATTTGATCGCTTTGCGGGCTGATTACAGCCAGTCAGGCGTCGGCAGGCCCTTTTCCTTCAGGAAGGTCGGGTTCCAAAGCTTGCTTTGATAACGGGTGCCAAGATCACACAGGATGGTGACAATGGTGTGGCCCGGGCCCAGTTCGCGGGCGAGTTTTACGGCACCAGCAATATTGACACCGGTAGACCCGCCCATGCACAGGCCTTCTTCTTTCAGAAGGTCAAAGACGAGGGGCAGCATTTCTTCGTCGCTGATCTGGAAGGGGTGATCAATATCCAGCCCTTCAAGATTGGCGGTAATGCGGCCCTGGCCAATCCCCTCGGAGATCGAGCTTCCTTCGGATTTCAGTTCGCCATGTTTGTAATGGCTGAACAGGGCCGCACCCATCGGGTCGGCCAGACCGATCTGGATGTTTTTATTGCGTTCACGCAGCGCCATTGCCGTACCGGCAAGGGTGCCGCCTGTGCCAACAGCGGCGATGAAGCCATCGACTTTGCCACCGGTTTGTTCCCATATTTCCGGGCCGGTGGTTTCAAAATGGCCCTGGCGGTTGGCGACATTGTCAAACTGGTTGGCCCAGATGGCACCATTCGGTTCGGTTTTTGCCAGTTCTTCGGCCAGGCGGCGCGATACGTGAACATAATTGTTCTGGTCACGATAAGGCACAGCCGGGACTTCGCGAAGATCGGCACCAAGAAGGCGCAAAAGATCCTTCTTTTCCTGGCTTTGGGTTTCGGGAATGACGATAACGGTGCGATAGCCCAGCGCATTGCCAACCGTTGCCAGGCCGATGCCGGTATTGCCAGCCGTGCCTTCGACAATAACGCCGCCGGGCTGCAACAGGCCGCGTTTTTCGGCGTCACGAATAATGGCAAGGGCGGCGCGGTCCTTCACTGATCCGCCGGGATTGGTGTATTCGGCCTTGCCCAGAATGGTGCAGCCCGTCAGTTCCGATACCTTTTTCAGGCGAATAAGCGGGGTGCGACCAATTGCCTCGATGGTGCCATTGCGAATGTCCATGGCAGACTCCAGAATTGTCAGTTTACAAAATGCATGCCTGTTGATTGGTCCTTTTATACACAAAAGTCAAGTCAGTTTTAAAATTATAACGTAAATTTTGTGTCAAATAAAATATCAACACATAAAATGTGTTATTTGATGTTTTCCCTGGCTTCCTGGCGCAGGCGGTCGCGGTGCAGCATCAACCACTGGATCGCCATGATGGCAGGGGCGTTGCAAAATTCACCCGATTGCAACATGGCAAAACATTCATCCGACGTTTTGGTAAAAACGCGAATATCTTCGCCTTCTTCATCCAGGCCATGCAGGCCGCCAGCCTTTGAGGCATCAACCCGGCCATAAAAAATTTGCACCGTTTCACTGGTGCAGCCCGGCGATGCGTAATAGCGCGGGGTTATTACCTCAAGCGGGCCAATTAGGGCACAACCGGATTCTTCCATGGTTTCGCGCCGTGCGACATCTTCAAGGGTTTCACCAGGTTCCACGATGCCAGCCACAATTTCGATCAGCCAGGCGGGCATATCGCTGCTGTTGCGATGAACACTGAGTGTGGCGGGGCGAAATTGTTCGATCAGTACGACTTCATCACGTACCGGGTCATAGGGTAAGACGGCAACGGCATGGCCACGTTCCAGCACTTCGCGGCGGATTACTGTGCTTTGGCTGCCATCAAACCGTTTGTGGCGCAGCTCATAAACATCGAGCTTGAAATAACCATCCCAGCCGCGCTGGTGTTTAACGATATCGACGTCACGATAATCCAATTTTTTTCTCCGGTTATGCGGGGCATGCCTGTTACCATATCGCAGCCTGCACCATGCTGCCAGTAATGGGGCCAGGATGCGGGTAACGGGGAAATCATCATTTGTTTTGGCGTTTGATCCGGGAACATGTGCCTGCATTTTGTGTTAGAGGGCCAGATGGTGCCCATAACAATTGGCAGGATCATGGCACCGGTTATTTGCCGCTTTGCAGCCATGGCCCGTCGCCCAGCCTGCAATATCGCCCCGATCTGCCGTGTTTTGCCTTTTCGTGATGTCGTGCCGTAACGGAATTTTTCTTTGAAAAACGGAGAATTTTATGCCGGACGTGATGGATGATGCAGAAACCGACGATTTCCCCGCCATTGATCTTGAGAAAGTCGCCTTCATCCTGCTTAAGGCGCGCGCCTTTGATGCGCAGGAAGATGTGGTTGAACCTGATTACGGGTCAAATGCATCCGATGACCAGTTTCGCGAGGTGCTGGAAGCCTATGGCGATGATGCCACCCATGCCGAACTGGTCGAGGCGATCAATGATCTGAACTGGGATGAGCAATGCCACCTTGTCGCGCTAGTCTGGATCGGGCGTGGCAGCTTTGATGCCGAGCAATGGCAGGAAGCGCTGGCCGAAGCCGAGGATGGCCATACCAATCACACGGCCGAATATTTGACCGGCATTCCCATGCTGGGCGAATATATCGAAGAGGGGCTATCTGCCTTTGATATTTCGATAAGCGATATTGAGGCGGCACATCTTTAAGTCAGGGTTGTGCGTTTGGTGCGTATCTATACGTGAGAATCGGGCCAGTATGGGTGGAAAAAACATTCATTTTTGATGTGTGTTTGCACAGCACCGGGCGAGGGGGATAGTTTTTCCCCTCGCCATTTGGTCGGTAACCACGTGTTTGCCTGATCTTGCAGACAGGTTTTTACCGCGCAAAACCTTAAATTTATCGCATAAATTGTTGTTTTACCGGTATGTACGGACTTCCCTGTTTCGATACAGTCGATATAGAATAATATCGGTTTTCGGGGGAATTGGTCATATCATGGTCGGAGCGGGGTTGCGCCGGCATGACGACCGGGCAAATGACCCCGCATTTCAAGTGACGGGAATGATAAGCCACTGGTTGTGAATTGACGGAAAGAAGTCGCAAAACGCGAACGGATTTTACTTAAACCTGGTTTGGCGTGTTTTGTGGTCGGGGGACTGGATTGGCGCGGTTTGAACAAAAAGAGATTGATCGCCTGTATGGGCAATCAACTGTTGGCGTCATTATCCATCGGGATTTGGTGGTTCTTTACGCCAATGATGCCTATGCCCGCATGATGGGGTGCCGCGATGCGGCCGAATTCATGGCGGCACCTGACCTTGTGCGCTATATCCCGCCAGCATTTCACCTGGAAGCACTGCGCCTTTACAAACAGTTCATGGAAGCCACCGGCTTTCATGGCTGGAAAAAGGTTTATAATCTTCGCCAGGATGGATCGCCGGTATGGCTTGAAATCAGTGATGAAACCATCGAATGGGAAGATGGCCGCGCCCTTCTGACCACGGCACAGATGATTGAAAATGGCACAACCGCAATGCAGGTTGACCATATGCTGGGCCGGTCCTTTATCGGTGTGGCGGTTCATCGCGATATGCAGGCCCTTTATGTCAATGATGCCTTTGCCTGCGTGATGGGCGCGCAAAGTGCCAGCGATTTCATGAAAAAGCCCGACCTGCTGCGGTTTGTTGATGTCGCAAACCGCGATAAAACCCTGGCGGACAGCGAAAAGATTTTGCAGGGCGTGGTCGGTGGGGAACGTCGCCGCGAATGCCGGTTTCTGGATGATGGCAGCGAGGTCTGGTGCGACCTGACCGATGAACGCATTTTATGGCACGATGGCCGACCGGCCGTTTTGACAACGGCACATGACGTGCGCGAAGAAGTGCGCATGAACAATATGCTGGTGCGTAACCGCAACAGCCTGGAAAATGCGGTGGCCGAAGTCATCCGCATGGTGCCAACAGCCGTTGCCATGTTTGATGAAGAACTGCATGTGCTGCATTTCAATCGTGAATTTGCCCGCCTGTTTGCGCAAAATCCCGGCGTTTACCCGGCGGCAACACCGGAATTTGATGTTTCCGGCCTGCGCGCCATTTACCGCGATATGGTGCGCGCCGGGCATGACCATGCCGATCGTAACGGGGTAATGTCGCCATCGGCCCGCCTGACCGATATTCGCATCAATCGCCTGCAGGGCGGCGGCATGATGGTATCCGCCCTTGATGTGACGGACCACAAGGAAGTTGAAAAACAGTTGGCGGTCCTGGCCTCGACCGACCCGCTGACCGAAGTTCTCAACCGTCGTGGTTTTGAAGGTGCCGTCAGCCGACTGCATGATATTCGCCGTTTGCGCAACAAAACCTGGCATTACGGCATTGCTGTTCTGGACCTGGATTATTTCAAGCTGGTCAATGACCGGTTCGGTCATGCCTGTGGCGACCGCGTATTGCAGGAAGTTGCCGCTGTTTTGCGCGGCGCATTGCGCGACGATGACCTGGTCGTGCGCCTGGGCGGCGAGGAGTTTGCCGTGTTCCTGCCATCGGCCACGGCGAAAATCACCCAAAGCATTGCCGAACGCCTTGCCGGTATGATCAATGATATCCGCCTGAGCGACGATGAAGGTAATTTTGGCGTGGTAAAGATTACCGCCAGCATCGGGGTGACCATTGGCGGTGATGTTTGTGATGACCCCAAATCCGAAATCGATTTGCCAACGGCATTACTGGTGGCGGACCGCGCGCTATATCAGGCCAAGCAGGCCGGGCGTAACCGCATTGTTTATGCCGACCCAACCCTGCCTGCCGCAATGGTCCTTTCAGACGAGGCAGCCAACCCTGCCGATGAGGGCGGGGACGGCGAATAGGCCAGCCGGTGGGCGGGTTAAATTGCTGCCGCTGTTTTTTCGGCCAATTTCTATCGTTTCGTCTTCCCTGCGGGAAAACCCTTATGTGACGGTGGAAATCCCCCCGGATTTGCGATAATCAGAAGGCAGGTCGTTTTTAAAATGGCCTTGTGGTGTGTTTTTTGCGCTTCCCCGACATGGCAACAGGCCGGTTTTGCCAAACCGGTTTTATATTGCCATGATAACGGCGCAAAAGGGCCCGCCAGAAGGCCGGTTTTGAAATCGCATGTTATATCCAGACAGGAGAGCGCCACCGTGGGCAATATCAGCCATCTTGAACCAACTGCAATTTGGGCAAATTTTCAGAAGTTATGTGACATCCCCCGGCCTTCGACCAAGGAAGAGGCCGTGTTGCAGATGATCGAAAAACTGGCCGATGACCATGGCTGCAGCCATTACCGCGACAGCGGCAGCAACCTGGTGGTAAATGTGCCGGCAACAGCAGGCTATGAAGACCGCAAGATTACGGTTTTGCAGTCCCATGTTGATATGGTGACCCAGGCCAATAGCGGTTCGACCCACAATTTCGATACCGACCCGATCAGCGCCTATGTCGATGGCGAATGGGTGACGGCGGATAACACCACCCTTGGTGCGGATAACGGCATTGGTGCTGCGGCGATGCTGGGCGTCATGTGTGACAAATCAGTCGAGCATGGCCCGCTGGAACTGCTGTTTACGGTTGATGAAGAACGCGGCCTGACCGGTGCAATGAACCTGGAGCCGGGCCGCCTGCAGGGCGAAATCCTGCTGAACCTTGATACCGAAGACGAATATGAACTTTATGTCGGCTGTGCAGGCGGTGGTGACCTGGTCGCGCGCTGGCAGTATCAGGCCGATGCGGTTTCGGGCGATATGGCAGCCCGCAAAATTGCCCTGACCGGCCTTAAGGGCGGTCATTCGGGCATTGATATTATTTTGGGCCTTGGTAACGCCAATAAGCTGATGGCGCGTTTCCTGCGCCCGCTTCTGCGCGACCTCGATGCCCGTATCGTCACCATTCAGGCCGGGACGGCCCGCAATGCCATCCCGCGTGAATCCTTTGCGACCATCGTGTTGCCTGCGGCCAATATTGCGGCATTTGACGGCGCATTGACTGCCTTTCGCGATGCAATTATTGGCGAATATGCCGATCTGGAACCGAACTTTGCCATTGCCGCAAGCGAAACCGACATGCCGGCAACGGCGATGGGCCCGGCAGACAGCATTACCTTCAATAATGCCATTCTGGGTGCCCCCAATGGTGTTCAGGCCATGAGCACCAGCGTCCCCGGTGTTGTTGAAACATCGATCAATCTGGCGATTGTCTCGGTGGCAGATGGCCTTGCGAAGGTTACGCTTTCGGCACGCAGCTCTATTTCCAGTGCGCGCGATGCAACCCGAGACGTTGCAACGGCAGTATTTGAAAATATTGGTGCGACCGTTGCCTGGGGCGATGCCTATCCGGGTTGGAAGCCTAATATGGATAGCGAAGTTCTGGAAATGATGCAGGCCGTACATCGTGACCTGTTTGGCCGCGATGCTGAAGTAAAGGTCATCCATGCCGGGTTGGAATGCGGTGTGCTGGGGTCGAAATATCCAAACTGGGATATGATCTCGTTCGGGCCGACCATCAAACGCGCACACAGCCCGGATGAATGCGCCCATATCCCGGCTGTCGCCCGTTTCTGGGATTACCTGCAGGCCGCATTGAAGGCCATTCCAAAAGCTGCCTGATGACCAAAATACAAAGTGCCGGTCTTGAACCGGCACTTTAATGCTTTTGAATGCGGCTGGCCGTGATGGTCAGTCGCATTTGTTTTGTTTGCACCATTCATCGCGTGCGGTGCCGCCATCACCCGGGACCAGGGCATCGGCATTGACATAGCCATCTTCGCCCAGTTCGGTTTCAACGCGGATCCAGAAATTTTCGTTTTCGCCGCGCAAAAATACGGTTTCAAACCGCGACAGCTGCCGCATGACCGGGAAACTGATTCCCGCACCTGTCCGCAAATTCAAGAATTGCTGATCAACATAATAGGGGTCGCCCTTGGGGGTGATCATGTCTTCGATTTTGTCGCGAACTTTGGCAACGCTGTTTTCAACCTGCATCGGGAAATCGACGGTGAAATAGGTATGCGCGGGGCCAAAGGCCAACAGCAGGCAGAAAATCACGATGAAAACCGGGCTTAGATGCATCAGGGCATCCAGCATTGCGACATGTTTCCATTCATCGCGTACCCGGCGGGCAGGCTCGCCGGTATCCAGACGGCGCATATTCGCACGGATCTGTTCGGCAAGGGCGGAACGGTTATTGCCAATAAAATCGGACGCCTGCAGCAAAACAGCACGTGCCAGTTGCTTGTTGCCGCTGCGTTCAAAGGCATTGGCCTGGTTAAACAGCAATTGAGCATTGGCTTCGGGCGGGAAAACCCCGCCGCGCATGTTCGATATGATCGCCCGCCAGGCCGGGATAAAGCTGCGCCAGCCCCAAAACCCGCTTAGCCAGGTGCGCAGGCTGGCACGCAACGCCATGCGACGTGCGCCCTTGGGCGATAAAACAGCACTGACCGTATCGCGGCGAATGGAATTTAAAAAGCCACGCACCACGGTAAATTCAATATGCCGTGGCTGGGCCGATATCACATCGGTAATTGCACACCGGGCATAGCCACTGGTGTCGGCATTGCGGTTAGCCGATTTATGATGCCGTCTTGCGCCGGGGTTAACCTTCGGGTCGCGGTGGCCGGTTTTTTCCTGATGCTGCTGATAGGCGGAGCTGGCCTGCGCATAGCGTTCTTCGCGGCTTTGTGGCCGCTGTTTGCGCCCGCTACCGGCAAAGCCCTGCCGGTTGGCCTGTGCGCTGCCGCTGCCATTCGTGCCAGTTGATCCCGCAGTACCCGCATTTCCTGCACCGCCAGCGCGGTTTGCCTGACCTTGCGTGCCTGTTGCGCCTTTGGCCGCACCTGCGCCTGTAGCACCGGCGGCATTCTGGCCGTTGCGCGCGGTGGGGCGTTTGCGAATCCCCGCCAGGATCTCATAGGCCTCGGTCACGTCCTTGAACCGCTCTTCCGCATCCGGGTCGGAATTGCGGTCGGGATGATATTCAAATGCCAGTTTTCGATAGGCCAGCTTGATTTCTTTTTCGCTGGCCCCCGGCTTGATCCCAAGCTGGCGATAATAAATGGATAGGGGGTCGTGACTCATGCGGTTTTTATTGTCTCTTGGATCGGTCAGGCCAGCGGAATATCCCGCAAAAATGTGCCGCACAGGCGGTGCTGCCGTGGCTGGCTGCCTTATTGTGAAATATTAGGGCGGTTGGCGCTACAATTGTTTGTGTTTTGACCGCATTGCAAAAATATCGCGCGCGATGCCCCGGGGGAGGGCAGGGTGTGGGCGGAGGGCGTACAGGGGCCCGCAGCGCACCTGAAATGCCAAAGTGGGCAGGGGGCGTGATAAAATACATATCGCGGCAGGATCGCACGATACCTATATATAAGGGCAGGCTGTTTCACCCTTTACCTCGCCCCGGCGATCATTGATGATAGGCAGGGCTGTGATCAAACTGGTTAACGCATACGGGCGGTTTATTTGAAGTTGAAGTTCTGGCAACGCAAGTCAGCGGAAGCCAACCCCTATATGGATGATAATATGTCGCTTGATGGCACGATGGCCGCAGAGGCGATACGTGTGCCATTTCGCAAACGGTTGCGTGCCCGCTGGGAGGGATATAACGACCCGGCGGAATACTATCTGTTTGAGCAGCAGTTAAATGATTATCGCCGCTGGCTGCAGCGGATGCTGGTGCTGGCCAATCGCCCGGCCGAGGAAGAAGCAGGCGAGCTTGACCTTGATGATGAAGTCGGTCGCTGGCCACCCGAACGTCTTAAGCTGTATGGCAAGCTGTTTGACCGCGGCATCATGAAACCGGGCGGGCATGAATATGCGCTGGAGCTGGCAAAGCCGCTTGCGCTTGACGAAACCATGAGCTGCATTGAAATCGGTGCGCGCATTGGCGGAACGGCCCGCGTGCTGGCTGATAAATTTGGCGTGTGGGTCACCGCCCTGGAGCAGGATGGCGAACTGGCCCTGCTGGGGATGGAGCGATCGGTCGCCGCCGGGGCACAGAAAAAAGTCCCGGTTCAGCAATATGACCCCCTGGCACCCGAGTTTCGCAAAAAATACTTCAACGTCGTTTATTCCTTTGGCGAGCTTTTCACCGTCAACAAGAAGGACGCCTTTCTGTTGAAGCTGACCGAATCGCTGCGTGAACAGGGCCAGTTGCTGATTACCGACTATGTTGTGACGGGAAAAGCCAACGAATCCTCGGAAAACTACCGCCGCTGGATGGCGAATGAGGATGAAAAACCCCATCCCTGGACCGCTGATCGCTATAAAGAGATTCTCGGCAAGCTGCGATTTGACATCCGAATTGCCAAAGATGAGACCGAATTACACGTTCATCAGATCAAAACAGCGTGGATGACCCTGGTAAATGAGCTGCAAACGAGCGGTTTGGATCCCGATTTCATCGCTTTTCTCGAAGATGACATGGAAATGTGGATGAGCCGGGTAAAAATGCTTGAAAATGGTGAACTGGCCTATTATCGGTTCTACGCAACGCACGACTAACGCATTGACACCGCCTGGTTAACATTAAAGGGCAAAATTATTGCGTTTTAAGTGTTGACAGGGACTGGGGTGCCTTCTATTTTCCCGGCTCCCAATAGGGCCAAAGTTTCTAAGGTTTACTGTTATGAAGATCCGGAACTCGTTGAAATCCGCGAAGCTGCGGGAAAAAGGCTGCCGTATCGTGCGCCGCCGTGGCCGCGTATATGTCATTAATAAAAAGAACCCCCGTTTTAAGGCACGTCAGGGTTAATCCCCTTTCGGACCTGAAACCAGGTTTTACAAAACGCCACTATCTTTGTGATGGTGGCGTTTTGTGTTTTGGCCATTTGGCCCTGTGACCATCCCGTTTGATGTGCCTGTTAGGTGATCAGCAGGCGAAGGAACTGCTGTGTCTGTGTCAGGTTTTCTGTCTGGCTGAATGGGCTGGCGGGAAGGCGCCTGGATGGAGCTGCTTGTGGGATGCTCTATAGCCCACATGCTGATCAACGGTTGGTCGTTAAGTACCAAAGACAAAGACCTGCAATAAATATCACCCCGCAAAGTGCTATATGCCGTCAGCTGTCACGGGCACCGTGATTCGCATTTCGGGTGTTTTCCAGTCAGATTTCGTTTTTCGGGACCGTATAAACAGCGGTGGACTGGCTGCGGCCGCGCAGCAGGATGTCCCCGGCGACAATCACGCGGGCCGGATCGGCAAGCTGGTTGCGTGTGCTGTCGGCCAGCAGGATTTCCGTGCCAAGCCGTTTGTTCTCGGCCTCCAGCCGTGATGCGCTGTTAACCGCATCACCATGCACGGTAAAAGACAGCCGGTCGGTAGCACCGACATTACCCGCAACCATGCGCCCGGTATTGATCCCACAGCGACAATTTATTTTTTGCCCGTCAAACAACCGGTTTTTAACCGCCTTCTGAATGTTGATTGCGGTATCAAGGGCCGCGTCGGCATGCTGGTTCAGATCATCAAAGGCATTATACACCGCAAGAACCGCATCGCCCTGAAACTGGGTGATGATGCCGCCATGTTCCTCGATAATATCGGTCACGGTATCGAAATAGGCATTTAGCATGGCAACGATGCGGGCCGGGTCAAGCTGTTCGCACATGCTGGTAAAGCCGACAATATCGACAAACAGAACTGTCGCATCGCGCTGCTGGGGCGGCAGCACGCCAGAATCGGTGCCGGACGCCAGCAATTCCCGCGCAATCGAGGGCGGCAGGAATTTACCAAACAGGCTGGTAATGCGTTCGCGGTCCCGCAGGGCGACAATCATATGGTTAAAGGAACGCGCGGCATCGTCATATTCGCGAATGCGGCTGCCTGGCAGCGTTGGTGTCATATCAAGATGGCCGGCTTCAAGGCTTCGGGCTGCGGCGGCAAAACGGCGGATGGGCCGGGTAAAATGCCGGGAGACAAAAATAGCCAGCACGATCGAAAGCAGCAGGACAATACCACCGAGAATCGATGTCAGCACCAGACGGTCGAATTCGGCGTCAAACAGGCTTTCTTCAAAATGAATGCCAAGTATAAGCGGCGAAAATGGCGTGTTATCCAGCTGCCGGGTCACGATCATTGAATAATGACCATTCAGGCTTAGCCCGGCGATCTGCACATTGCTTGTAGTTGTACCCTTGTTATAGGCCGGATAGTTCAGCTTGTCGGACTGGCCCAGATTGGCCAGCACAGGGTCGCCAATATCGACGGTGCGGGGCAGGGGAATGGGGCTTCGCTGAATTCGGTTGGCATCTTGTTCCAGTGTGGTGGCAACATGATCACCCCAGCTTTGCAGCATCGGATGGGCCAGAACCCGGTTCCCGGCAATGATGATGAAGGGCACGCCGGGCGAATCCTCGCGTCCGCGCACCAGGCTGTGCGACAGGTTTGACAGCGACAGATACTGAACAAAAACTCCCAGATAATGCCCGTCGCGAAACAGCGGCACCCAGTCGACAATTACCGGCTGGTTAAAAAACGGGTCCCAGCGGGGAAAGCTGGTGCGATTGTTGGTTGGCCCGCGCAATTGCGAAATTTCGGAAATCAGCATGTCGTCAGGTGCCAGGGTATGGCGAATTTCCGACATATCGGCCGGGTTGTAACCCACAAATTCGCGTTCGCCATTGATCAGGCCATAGGCCATCACATCCATTTCATCGGCGGCAAGGGCGCGCATGGTATTGTCCCAGCCCAGATCAAAATCGGGGTCAAGGCGGCCTTGCGTTACCTGTGATGCTACCCAGTTGGCGCGTGCGCCAACATTGTCCATGCGCTCGCCCATGGCACGCTGCAGCGACACCAGTTCGTTATCGGCGACCAGCACCCACAGATTGCGGGTGTTTTCGTACGCTGCGCCAAGGCCCAGATACAGGGCAACGCCAACCCCGCCAATACTGGTTGCGAGAAAACCCGCCAGCAGGACGGTCAGAACAGAATAGCGCCGTTTGATTTTCACGTAACAATAGCCCTGGCATGGTCGGGAACGCGGGTCTGCAGTTTGGATGCGGATTTATTCTAAAGCGTTTGGAGGCCTAAGAAAATGCCTGAGGGGACTGGCGCCGATCAAACTTGGTTGAAAGGATGATCGAACTTGATGTGCGTTTGATCCCGGCAAGCGTGCCGATACGGTCCAAAAGCTGGTCAAGTTCCTCTGGTGTGTCGGCGCATATCTCGGCGATCAGGTCAAATTCGCCTGAAATGGCAAGGCAGCGGATGCAGCCGGTTATTTTTTGCAATGCCGCCACCACCCCCGCCGATTTTTGCGGTTCCACCTGGATCATGACTTCGGCCAGAAGGCGCGGGCGGGCTTCTTCGCCCAATATTACCGAATAGCCCCGGATCACCTGGGATTTTTGCAGGCGTTCAAGGCGTTCCTGAACGGCACTGCGTGACAGGCCAACATCGCGTGCCAGCGCCGCAGTGGGCAGGCGGGCATCCTGCTGCAGGCGGGCGATCAGGCGGCGGTCGATTTCGTCCAATTGGCGTTTCAACGGAAATACCCATAAAAATGACGGTTAATTTTGACGTTTCCACAGTATTGCCGGGTTGTTTCCGGCAGTCCAGAGGCAGAGCATTTACAGATTGAAATTATTCAAACCCAACGATCCATGATCGCTGTATCAGGCGGCAAATTCCTATCGGGAGATGGCAATGAAAAAAGTACTAGTTCTGGGTGCCGGTAAAATCGGACGTATCGTTTCGGTCATGTTGCATCAAAGCGGTGATTATTCGGTGACCCTGGCCGATTCCAATGGTCAGATGCTTGAAGTTTGCGCGCCCGATAATGCCGCAACGCTGGTCAAGGTTGATGTCACCGACGAAGCTGCCCTGCGCGAAGTTGCACGTGGCCATGATGCCATTCTTTCGACCTGTCCGTTCTATCTGAATGTCGCGATTGCCCGTGTCGCGCGCGATATTGGTGCATCCTATTTTGACGTGACCGAGGATGTTGAAACCACCCGCGCCATTCGCGAAATTTCCAAGGGTGCCGATGGGGCCTTTGTGCCGCAATGTGGTTTGGCGCCGGGCTTTATTTCCATTGCCGCGCATGACCTGTTTAAACGGTTTGATAAAGTACGCAGCCTGCGCCTGCGGGTGGGTGCCCTGCCGCAAAACCCGACCAACCGCCTGAAATATAACCTGACCTGGTCAACCGATGGCCTGATCAACGAATATCTTAATCCCTGCGAGGCAATCCATAAGGGCAAGCGCATCGAAGTGCTGCCGCTTGAAGGATATGAACGCTTCACGATTGACGGCACCGAATATGAAGCCTTCAACACATCCGGCGGGGTGGGGGCGCTGTGTGACATGCTTGAAGGCAAACTTGATAGCCTGGATTACAAAACCGTGCGTTATCCCGGCCATCAGGAAATTCTGAAAATCCTGATCGAGGATCTGGCGCTGGGGCAGCGGCCTGAACTGATGAAGGATATTTTTGAAAAATCACTGCCGGTCACCAGCCAGGACGTGATCGTGATTTTCGCCGATGCCGTGGGCGAGCGCGATGGTTACCTGTGTGAAGAAAACTTCATTCGCAAGGTGCACGGCACCCGCATCGGCCCGCGGGACTGGTCGGCCATTCAGGTTACCACGTCGGCTGGTCTGTGTGCGGTGATGGATATGGTTCTGACCGGCACCTTGCCGGGCAAAGGCTATATCCAGCAGGAACAGGTCGCGCTAAGCGACTTTCTTGCCAACCGATTTGGCCGTTATTACGAGCATGAGGCCTAAGCTGGAGTCGCCTGTTTCGGGCTGAATGAGAATATGAAGGCGGGTCAGGGTAAACTGGTCCGCCTTCTTTTTTTGACTTCAAAAACAGGTGGTTGGGTTGCGTGTCTAATACTTTTTTGAATTTGGTATTGATTTGGAAATATTCATTTCCTAAATAAATGACATGACAAAAGCACATTCATCCCCCGTTTCGTCCCCGGTTGGCCAGCGCGGCCGCCCCCGCGAATTTGACCTTGATGCCGCCCTTGATGGCGCGATTGGCGTTTTCACCCGCAAGGGGTTTCATGGTGTATCGGTTGCAGAACTGGCCGGTGCGATGAATGTATCGGCGGGCAGCCTCTATAAGGCTTTCCCCGATAAACACGCCATTTTTATCGCCGCCATTGACCGTTATATCAGCCTGCGTCAGGCCAATATTACCGCGCGCCTGACCAACGCACAGTCGGGCCATGCGGCGCTTGCCGCAATTTTAACGGCCTATGCCGAACTGGCATCGGGCGAGGGCGGAAAGCTGGGCTGCCTGGTGGTTGCCAGCAATGTGGAACTGGGTAGCGATGATGCAGTTGTTGCCAACCGCATTGCGGCGCAGTTGGGCCGCTACCGGCAACGGTTCGCGGACCTTTTGAAACAGGGCCAGCAGGATGGCACTATTCGTGCCGATATTGACCCTGACGATATGGCATCGCTGCTTTTGTGTGTCACACAGGGCATGCGTGTGGTGGGGAAAACCGGGCAAAGCTTTGAAGCCATGCAAAGGACGGTTTCGCAAATGCTGCTGATCCTGGCGTAAATTTTTTTGACCAATTTGGAAATGAATATTTCCAAATAAAACTAACCAGTAAGGAATGCTGAAAATGCCTGAACCAACCCTTGAATACCCGTTGAATGAAAGTGCCCAATATTTTGATTTTGCCGCCTTTTGGCAGAAATTTCAGTCGCGCATGGTGCGGGTCGATGGTGTGTCGCTGCATTATGTTGAAGGCGGCACAGGCGCACCGGTTTTGCTGATCCCTGGCTGGCCGCAAAGCTGGTTTGCCTGGCGGTTTGTGATGCAGGAACTGGTAAAGGCCGGCCGGCATGTTATCGCCATTGACCCACGCGGTATGGGGGATTCCGACCATCCATCATCGGGTTATGACATGACAACGATAGCAAACGAAATCCGGGCCTTTCTTGATCGAACCGGCCTGTTGGCGGATGGCGCCATTGATGTTGTCGGTCATGATATCGGCACCTGGATTGCCTATGCCTTGGCCGCAGATCATGGTGACGCCGTTAAAAGCCTGGCGGTATTTGACGGTGCCCTGCCGGGGATAACGCCGCCACCCCCTGCAGGCATTCCCAGCGAAGCAGTGAATGTCAAAACCTGGCATTTCGCCTTTAACCGGCTTGATGATTTACCCGAAATCCTGATTACGGGACGTGAACGGGCGTTTCTGGGGTGGCTGTTTGGGGCGAAATCAACACAAAGCCATGTGTTTGATCGTGCTACCATGGATGAATATGTGCGGGTCAATACCCGCCCCGGTGCCCTTCGCGCAGCATTGGCCTATTATAAAACGGCCTTTTCACCCGCCGCGATGGAAGATGCCGCCAAGCGGGCAACACGCCACCTTGCCATGCCGGTTATGGCCTTTGGCGCGGAATATGGTGTGGGGCCGGTTTTAAAAAACACACTGGCGGACATTGCCGATCATTGTGCAGGTGGCGTACTGGCAGGGATCGGCCATTACATCCCCGAAGAATGCCCAGCAACCGTAAGTGCGCTTCTGGGCCAGTTCTGGACTGACCATCATGCCTGATATTTGTTCCCAATCGTCTTTTTTGCCCTTATTAACCGGGGTGTGACATGAATGCGTTTTATTCCATCCTGGCACTGGCAGCGGGGGTGATGTTACCCCTGCAGGCCGCCATGAATGCGCGTTTGGCCCGCATGATGGGATCATCCATCTGGGCGGCGTCCTTTTCCGGTTTTGTGCTGACAATCATTCTGGCGATTATCGGATATTTCTCGCTTGGCGCACTTCCGCGCATGGGCGGGGCGGCTGCCTTGCCGTGGTGGGCATGGGCCGGGGGTGTTTGTGGCTGTGTGGTGTTATCGGCCACCACCATTGTTGCCCCGCGTCTGGGGACATCTGCCATGGTGGCACTAATCATGGCGGGACAGGTGATTTGCTCGCTTTTGATCGACAGTTTTGGCCTGTTGGGCATGCCCGCCCAACCCTTTGACATAAAACGAGCCGGGGCCGCGGCTTTGCTGCTGGCGGCAACATTTTTGATCCGCTAGGACAGGCGTGGCCGCCAGCCATATCCGGCGGCCCGTATTGCTTGTATCAACCCATGCTGGCTGAAAATATGCGAATTTCCGCCATAGTCCTGATGTTTTTGCCCGTTATCACGCTGCATGTTTGTAAGACGCAACAGGCAGCCTTGGGCCGTGATAGGGTGATGCTATGCGACGAAAACAGCATTGATCGTTATCATCGTCATCTGTTTGATTGTGCCTGCCTGATTTGCGTGGTTTGTTAACGCTTGGACGTTATTGTTCGCGCATGAATATGGATATGCGTTCTGATCGAATGGTTGAAGATTCGTTGTCTGACCTGGGCGAGATGTTTTATTCAGCCCTCGACCTGTTCGAGGCTGGCCATTTCGCGGAGGCCGAGGATGCCTGCCGCATATTGACGCTTGCCTATCCGCAAGCGGTTGAACCCATGCATCTTGCGGGGCTGGTTGCCCTGAAACAGGGCAGGTTTGACGTGGCGGCCGAACGAATGGGGCGTGCCGCCATTGCCGATGCCAGCAATGCCGAAATCCAGCATGACCATGCCCGTGCCCTGAAGGCGGCGGGGAAAAACCGCGACGCGGTTGGCGCGTTTAAACGCGCGATTCGTCTGTGTCCGGATTCTCCCGCCCTTTATTGCAATCTTGCCAATACCTATCGCGATCTTGGTGATCTGGACCATGCGCGGGAAAATTACGAAACCGCGCTGGAACTGGCACCCGATAGTGCCGATATCCACGCCAATTATGCCGCCTGCCTGCGCGAATGTGGCGACCTTGAAAAGGCCGAGGCCGAATGCCGCCATGCCCTTTCGCTGCGGGATGATATCGTCATGGCGCTGGTGTTGCTGGGGCAGATCCTGCTTGATCAGGGGCGCACCGTTTCGGCCAGTGACCCGTTGATGCGGGCTTTGCGCCTGTCGCCGGGCAACAAAACGGCGTTAACAGCCTATGGCGAGGCCCTGTTTCGTTTGGGGCAGTTTGCCGGGGCGCTGCATTGCCTGCGCCAGGTGCTGGCCCTTGACCCCGATGCCGAAGGCGCGCGCCGCACCCTGGCACTTTTGAACCTGCGTACAGGCCAGGGAACCGAGGCGATTGCATCGCTGGACCCGCTTTTGCGCCGCTACCCCGAAGACCCGGAATTGCTGTTGATGATGGGCGAGGGGTTAAGCCTTTCAGGCCGTCACAACGAGGCGGTTGAACGTTTTGGCGCCGCCATTGGCGCCGGTGGCGGGGATGATGCGGTTTTCCGCCTTGCTGTTGAGCTTTCCGAGCAGACAGACGCCGCCATGGCGCACGAGGTTTTGCAAAAAACCATCGATCGCAAAATTCGCAATGGCGATGATGCGACACTGTTTCGAACGGCCCGGCGGCTTTTATTCTCGCCCGTGCCAGTCGATATCAACGCGCAAAATGACGAAGTCGTTCGCGATATTGTTGAAGATGCGATTCTATCGGACGAAGAAAATGGTGCTGCCCCCGTTCCGGGCCGGATAGACCCGGTCACATTAACCCGTTTCCCCCCGGTGTGGCGCGCAGCCCTGCGCCCGCAGGGCGATGAACAGTTACGCGCCGTGGGCCGTTATTGGGAACAGCTTGCCGCCGATGCCGATGTGCCATCGGTGTGCGAAGCCGTTTCGACAGAAGGCCGCAAAGTGCGGCTGGGGATTGTGTCGGCCAATATGTGCAATAATGGCATTGGCCGCTGGATTGCCGGTTTTGTCGCCGCCCTTGACCGGGACCGGTTTGATATTACCGTTGTTCGCCCGCCGCTGGGCGAGGATGACATTACATCGCGCATTGATGCCAATGCCGACCTGGTGGTGCGCCTGCCGCTGGACCCGAAACATTCTGCCGGGGTAATTGCCGGGCTGGAATTTGACGTGCTGCATTATGTCGATGCCCAGGCCGATGCCTATACCATGTTGCTGGCAAGTTGGAGGCTGGCACCGTTGCAGGTGGCCGGTGGCGGTATTGCTGCAACAACCGGGCTTTCAAATATCGATTATCACTTTGTTGCCGACGACTGGGAAGCGGCAGGGGGCGAGGGTCGTTATACCGAAAAACTGGTGCGTTTGCCGGGCCTGTTTGTGAATGGTGAAGCCCCCAATGTGCCCGATAATTCCACCCGCGACCTGCAACGCCAGTGGCGCATTGATGAAGACCGCAACAGTTATCTGTGCCCGCAGCCGCTTGATGTTCTAAGTGCTGATTTTGATCCGCTGATTGCTGAAATTCTGCGGCTGGACGAAACGGCAGAACTGCTGTTGATTGCGCCGGCGCGCGATGCCTGGGATGCAGCATGGGGCCGGCGGTTTGCGGTTAATCATGGTGATGTTGCCGGGCGTATGCGGTTTGTAAATGTGCGCAACCGGGCCGAAATGCTGTCCCTTCTGGGCGCGGTTGATGTGGTACTGGAAAGCCCGGCCTGGAACGATGCGATGCTGGGTTTTGACTGCCTTGGTCTGGGCGTGCCGCTGGTGACACTGCCGGGCAAGGAAGCGCGCACACGTCGCAGCCATACCTGTTATCGCCAGATATCGGTGTTTGACTGTGTTGCCTATAATTCGGCGGATTATGTTGAAACAGCCCTGACACTGGCAACCGATAAACGCCGCCGTTCCGTCATTGCGCAGGCCATTCGCACACGCTCGCATGTGCTGTTTGGGCAAAAGGAATCCTTTAACGCCTATATGGACTTCCTGGAACAGCAAACGGCCTGACGATAAGGCATCATCAGGCCGTTTAAAGCGTTATCCCGGCCCGGTGGGATAGGGTGGGGATTTATTATTTTGCCGTGAAAATCAGCTTAGCGCGTCAATATCGGCATCTGACAGGGCGGCTGGCACAATGGTCAGCGGCAGGCGAAGCTGTCCGACAACGTCGCTTTTGGTCAGGGCTGTAATCAGCGGGCCAGGGCCTTCGTTATTGGCGCTGGCTGCCAGCACCAGAATGGAAATCTGTTCTTCTTCCAGCACGCTAAGAAGTTCATCCTTGATGCGGCCTTCGCGAATGAACAGAAGCGGCATGAAGCCGGTCTGTTCATGGACATAACCCGCCAGATCATTGATGCGGGTTTCGGCATTTTCGCGGGCTTCTTCCTGCATCAAATCGCCAACCGCCATCCAGTGCTGGAATTCGGCGGGTTCGATCACGCTAAGCAGGGCAACGCGGCCGCCGGTATGCTGGGCGCGTCGGCAGGCATAGCGCAATGCCTTGGTCATTTCATCGCTATCATCGACAACTACCAGAAATGTTCGGTTATTCGAACTAAGCAGTTCCCGGTCATCATTGTGGGAGTTCATATGGTTCCTGCCCTGTGATGATTTATACAGTGGGGTTGCGGTGTCGACACAACACAGACTGTGATGCCACCTTTATTCCCCAAATTGTGCCGCATCCACGGGCCTTTATCCAAGCTATTTTTGCGCCCTGTGCTGCATGGCTGCCTGCAGCATTTTATATCGATGCAACCCTGGCGCGCAAATATATACCCGTTTCCGTAAGGAAAAAGGTATGTAAGCCGCATGTTTTGCGTGTGGGATTAATGCCTAGTTTTTACGGAAAACAACACTGGCCAGCCAGCCCGCA
The DNA here is from genome assembly GCF_002844375.1 of Thalassospira marina. Taxonomy (NCBI): domain Bacteria; kingdom Pseudomonadati; phylum Pseudomonadota; class Alphaproteobacteria; order Rhodospirillales; family Thalassospiraceae; genus Thalassospira; species Thalassospira marina. Next base: position 1,779,038 of record NZ_CP024199.1, read on the forward strand.
AACCCGGCAATGATCACCGCGATAATGCCGTAAAGGGCCGAATAGCGATGGGCAAAGTCGTAAACATCGGCGCTGACACCGGTTTTTGACACCACAAGCGGCGTGGTTTTGATGCTGGCGATCCGTCCGTCGCGGATCAGATACACATCAATAACATAGGTGCCCGTTGGCGTGTTGGCCGGAAAATGGATGTCGGTACGAAAAAGCTGATTGGACAGAAAACTGATTTTGGAGGGCTTGTCGTTAAACAGGCCGACATATTCCATATTGCGCAGCAGGGCATCGCGATAAAGGCTGTCGTCGGTGTCATCGCCATTCATGGTGGTGACAAAACGCTGGTTTTGCAGGCCAATATGATAGGACGCAAACAGCCTGTCATTGGCGATCAGCTCGATCGGGCGGCTGGCGGCCGTGGCGTAATAGGTTGGCACATTGCGCACATAGGCGCTTTGGGTGTTGATCCAGATGCCGGCTTTACGTTCCTTGCGGCGCACAACCATGTCGCGTTCGGGGCCGCGCACGGTAATAACGACATCGCCCTTGTTTTCAATCGCGCCAAATAACAGCACATCTGTCCCGGTAAAACCGGTGCTGATTGCCACCAGGTGGTTGGACAAATCCACCACCAGCGGGTCGGCCTTGGCCTGTTTGCCCGGCAGAATGGTGCCCGCCAGCAGCAATAAACCGGCCAGCAGTATAAAAGCCGCTGGTGTGCGTGTGCCGTTTGTCGTGGTTTTGCCAATGTGGGTATTGCGGGCGAGGGCAGCGGGCTGACAGTGATTTGCCATCATCATTACAGGTTCCCCGGCGCGACAGAAAACAGGTCGTTGGGGGTAATGACCAGATCAAGGGCCAGTTTGATACAGACGGCAAGCACCAGGGCCGCCAGCCCCGCGCGCAGGTATTCCGCCTTGATGCGGGCGCCAAAACGCGCACCAAATTGCGCACCGACAACCGCACCCGCGACCAGCAGTAAAGCCAGTGCAATATCAACCGTATGGGTTTGGATGGATTGCAGGATGGTGACGTTGGCAGAGACAAAAATGATTTGAAACAGCGAGGTGCCGATCACGACACTGGTCGGCATGCCAAGGATATAGATCATGGCCGGAACCATGACAAAGCCGCCGCCAACGCCCATCAATGCCGTAAGCAAACCAACCAGAAAGCCCACCAGCAAAGGCAGAAGCGCACTGACATAAAGCCCGGAACGGTAAAACCGGACCTTGAGCGGCAGGCGGTGGAAAAAGCCATGCTGGTGTTTTTTTGCACGCCGGACCGGACCGCTTTTGCGCCGGGTGCGGAAAATGGCGCGCGATGCCTCAATCATCATCATGCCGCCAATGGTGCCCAGAAAGACCACATAACACAGCGAAATGACCAGATCGATCTGACCAAGCGACCGCAGCCAGGCAAAAACGCCAACCCCGGAAGATGAACCCGCAATACCGCCAACCAGCAATACCAGGCCCATTTTGACATCCACATTGCCACGCCGCCAGTGCACGATCACCCCGGAAAGGGACGATGCGACAATCTGGTTGGCTGCGGTTGCAACCGAAACCGCAGGTGGAATGCCAAAAAAGATCAGAAGCGGCGTAATCAGAAATCCGCCACCCACGCCGAACAGTCCGGACACAAATCCGACACCGCCGCCGAGACCCAAAATAAGCAGAACATTTACCGACATCTCGGCAATAGGCAGATAGATTTGCATTGCGGCAGCACAGGCGTGAGCGTTTGATTGATTATTGTCTGTCAGTCTAACATATTGTGCAAATGCAACAATCGCCAAATCGCGGATGCGACCATTTGTCAGCACCGATGATTGAATTTTTAAAGGAAAAGCCATGACAGCATCGTCAGACGAACCATTTGCCCTGGTTCTTGATGCGCGCGGGCTGATGTGCCCGATGCCGGTTTTGAAAACCAAAAAGGCACTGCGTGATGTTCCGGTGGGTGGTGTCATCAAGGTAATGGCAACCGACCCCGGTTCGGTCGCCGATATGAAGGCCTTTTGCGACATGACGGGCAATATTTTGCTGGCATCTCTGCGCGAAGGGGATGTTTTTATTTACCATATCGAACATCGCCAGAAATGAAGGCAGGGGAAACAGAACCAATGAACGCACAGGATATTACCTGGTGGCATGGCAATTTTGACGATATGTCCCTGCGCCAGCTTCATGACCTGCTGATGCTACGCCAGCAGATTTTCATTATCGAGCAGAACTGCATTTTCCCGGAAATTGATGGTCTGGACCCGCTGTCATTTCATGTTCTGGGCCTGATCGATGGCAAGGTGGTTGCCGCCACCCGCATTGTCCCGGCGGGGATTGACCCCAATCACAGCCAGCAGGGCGATGACCCGGCAATTGGCCGCGTCGTGGCATCGTCACTTCTGCGCGGGCAGGGTGTTGGCAGCGCGATCATGAAACAGTCAATTATCGCGTGTGAGGAACAGTTCGCCGGTCTTGGCATTTTCCTCAATGCCCAGCATCATCTGGAAAAATTCTATGCTGCGCTTGGTTTTGTGCAGGAAGGCGAACCGTTTGATGAAGACGGTATTCCCCACATTTCCATGCGCCGACCGGCCAGCTCGCTCGCAGCTTAATAGCTAGTGCCTGGCCAAAGTAAAACAGCAACAGGTGCCAAATTGGCGCCTGTTGCTGTTTGTACACCGTTTTTCAGGGCGTTCTTTGGAATGGATGTGTTTTAGCGCACGCCAACCGTTGCCATGCCGGTGAAAAATTCCAATTGCCAGCGCATGTCATCCTCGCTTAGCGGGTAGGTGTTGCCCGAACGCGGGTTAAGGGCCTGCCCCGGTGGCACATGGCCCAGTTTGACCTGGATTTTCACGGCAAGATCGGCCGGTAAACCCGCCTTCCATGCCAGTGACACCACCCCCTTTGCCGAATGGGTATTTAAAACCTTTGCTACGGCTTCACTGGGGATGCCAGCACGCACAGCAAGGGCTGCGCGGGCAAATTTGACGTCATTTTCCGTCATTGCGGTGGCAATGCGTGCGTCGGTCAGCTTGCCTTTGGCATGCAGGTCCATCGCCATTTGGTAGGCTTCGCTTTCGGTTGAACCGGCGGATTCGTCACCTGCCAGATCACCTTTTTTATCGGCTGCTTTTTTCTTGCTGCCTTTATCGCCCTTGGTGGGCTGGGCGGTAAATTCGCCAGCTTCGATGCGCCGTTCAACGACCTTGCGCACCATGGCGATCTGGTCGTCTTTCAGATCTTTGCGGCGTTCTAAAACCGAAATCAGGTTTTGCGCTACAAAGCGGGCAAGTTTACCTGCCGCTGACGGGCCAAGGGTGGGGCGCTGCACCAGTGGTTCGTGCCATGCTTCAACATCCGGGGCGCGATCAATCAGCTGATCAAGGGTTTCCTCGCGGATCTGGGCAGACCGGTTGCCCAAAAGGTGGGAAATGGCATCGGTATCGGTCGATGCGGCAATCGCATCAGACAGGCGTTCGCTGAGATTGCGGCGCTGGGATACGAAACTTAAGGCACCCGATGCATTATTGGTTTCGATAATTTCCAGCAGGTCCAGTTCGGTCAGAACCGGGGAATATTGCAGGATCGGGCCGCACACAACGGTTTCGGTATCACGTGCAAGCTGCGTGATAATCGGTTGCGGGGCCTGGACAAATTCCTTCAGGGTTTCGGCAATGACCTGCCGCACCTGGATGGCCTGGTCGCGCGCCAGTTTTTCCAGCGCCTGATAGGTCATGCGGCGTAATTTGTCGGTTTCATTGGCCGTCAGGCCATCGGCAAGATTGGCGATTTTCTGTGCCAGCGAACCACGGACGTCGTCATCCTTGTCATCAGTCAGCAGCAGGTCGGCCTGAACCGGTGTTGCCTCGTTTTCCGCGACATGGCGACGAACGGATGCATCGGCATCATTGGCCAGGAAATACAAAATTTCCGGGCGGGTATCATGGCGCTGCGCAAGGGTGCCGCGCACATTGGCCGCGGGGCTTGCGGCCATGTTTTTGGCCTCTTCATAGGAAATCGGCGTTTCCTTGCGTCGCGTAAAGACACGCTGCAAAAAACCCTTCATCGGGCAGGCTCCCTAGTCCGTTCTGGTCGGTGCATGCACACCAACTGGTTCCGCAATGGCATAGCTGCCCTTGCCGTGTTTTTTTACATAATACATCGTGTCGTCGGCACGTTGCACCAGATCATCGATATCTTCGGTTTCATTGACTTCATGCACAGCAATGCCCAGCGAAATGCCCAGCGGTTTGTCTTCTCGGCCTGAAAGGGGGCGCAGCGTTGCGCTGGCGGCAATCAAATCCTTGGCACGGGATTCGGCGGCAACCCGGTCGGTGCGATCCAGCCAGACGACAAATTCGTCACCACCCAGGCGCGCAACCAGGTCGCCAGGGCGGGTATTGTCCTGCAACATGCGGCTTAGGGTCAGGATGGCTTCGTCACCGCGCTGATGGCCGTGCACGTCATTGACCAGTTTGAAATTGTCCATATCCACATACATCAGCGCGGCCGGGGCGGGTTGATGCAAAAGGCGGTTATAACGGCGTTTCAATTCGTCAAAAAAGGCGCGCCGGTTCAAAAGGCCGGTCATGCCATCGGTCCGCGACAGCGTGACAATGCGGTCGTGATTATCGGCCTGTTCAATGGCAATGCCAATTTGGTCGGCAACGTCATCCATGATGGCTCGTTCGGCCTCGTTGGGCAGGGGATTTTCGCGTTCAAACAAAAACGCAACAGCCCCATTCACCCGGTGGTGATAATGGCAACGACGTACCTTAACCCAGTAATTACCATGAATGATTTCCTGATGGTCGGTATCTGCGGGCAGGGCTTTCAGAATGTCAGCTGCGACCTTTTTGTGAATATCTTCGCCGGTGCTCGCTGCGTCCTGCATATCGCCATCTTCGTTATCGGCATCGGACCGGAAAATGATACAGGCCGCACAGGCAAGAGCGCGCGAGCTGGCGGTTGCGGCATTGCGCAGAACCTCGGTCGGGTCAATTTCATCGCGCATGGCGCGCACGATATAGGTAATCAGCCGGTCACGGTTTCGCGCATTGGCAATTTCGGTTTCGTGCTGGCGCTGTTCGGTAATGTCGTGGGCCAGGCCGCGTGCACCACACCATTTGCCATCGCGGTTGATAATCGGCGTTGCCGAAACCGACAGGCAGGCGGTGCTGCCATTGGCCCGGTAAAACCAGATCGGCATGTCACGCACGGCGCGTGTGGTACGGAAAATCTGTTCGGCATCCTGGTCGGTTTTTTCGATCATGAATTCGACCGGATAACGCCCCAGAAGGGCCTTTGCCTGATAATCCATTGCGCCGCGCGGGGATACGAAAACGAATTTCCCGCTTTCATCGGTTTCCCAGGCAAAGGCCGATGACACCTCGACAATGTCGCGGTAGCGCTGGCGCGAATCAATCAGGGCTTCGCGCAGGTTGCGATCCATCGATACATCGCGCGGTAGCAGCAAAATGAATTCGTCATGCATGGGCAGGGCGGTCAGCTCCAGCGTTGCCGTGCCACGCTGGACTTCAAATGTCAGCAGTTCAACGACACCGCCCGGTGTTTCTAGGCCGCGCGCCACCAGCGCAACAATTTCGGGAAACAGCCCTTCGCGGATACCATCGGCAAAGCCCATGGCATTTTTATTGGCAAAAAGCGGGGTGCCATCGGCGCGCATCACCATCACCGGGGCCTCGGCCTGGGCCATGGTGGTGGGGTTTAATTCAAACCGTAATGCGCTTTGGTCAACGTCGCTGGCATCATCATGGGTCAGGGTGCCGCTGATGGCGGCTTCGCGGCGCTGAATAATGCCTTCCTGATCAATTTCCGGTGCGGCACTGTTGCCACCTGTGGCGGTTGCGGCGGGAACGGCGCCGTCCACGGCCTGCATAGGGGCCATGTCATCGGGCAGGGATTGTTCAAGTTTGCGGGCGGCTTCGGCCAGTTCCGCGTCGATATTGGCTTTTTCGCGGGCGACGGGCACCTTGTCATTGGGCGATTTTTTGATGCGGTCAATCAGGCGCGAAATCATCGGCGGTCTCCTGCTGGCGAAGGTGCATGTGCGGTATTCATGCTCGCCACGGGGCGGCTGTTTTTGGGCGTATAGCTGACGGTTTCGGGATGCCCGAAATGATAGCCCTGCCCAAAATCAATACCCAGGTCACGAAGGGTGGTGAAGGTTTCCATATCGTGGATCATTTCGGCAATCGTGCGAATTTTCAAATCACGACACAGCGAGGCGGTTGCCTTTAAAAAGGCGCGGCCTTTGGGGTTGGCCAGTGCGGTTTGCATCGCCCGGCCATCGAATTTGATCACATCCACATCCAGGGCGCTAAGATATTCAAAATTGGCGGCCCCGGCGCCAAAATCATCCAGACAAACCATATGGCCGCGTGTGCGTAGTTTTTGCAGGGTTTTGTTCACCCGGCGCAAATTGGTGATGCGGGCCGTTTCGGTGACTTCAAAATACACCAGTGACGGGTCGATGGCGAATTCACCCAGAACCTGCAACAGGGCCAGGTCAAAATCATCTTGCTCCAGTGAATGACCCGAAAGATTGATGGCAATATGAACGTGGGACGGGCAGGCATCCGATGTCATATATTCCAGAACCTTGCGACACATTGCCAAATCAAATTCCGTGATCAGGCCGGTGCCTTCGGCAAAATGAATGATCTGGTCAACCGCAAGCGTATCATCGGTGCCGGTAAAACGGGCCAGCGCCTCGTAATGATGGACTTGTTCGTCATGCAGGCCGACAATCGGCTGTAAGGCCACCGTGAAAGACCCGCTTTTGACGATTTCACGAAACGCCCGAACCGATTTCATCGTTTCCTGAATAAGGCCGGGCAAACTGGCCGACAGCTTTTCGGCGCTGACATCACCACGATGATCGCGGCGGGCATGCAGCCGGTTAAGGGCATAGGCAACAGCACGGGTCAAATTGGTGGCGAAACCATCACCGGCAATGCTTTGCTGATGATGCACCGCATGGGCAACCTCGTAATCCGGCCCTTCAAATACGGGTTCTTCAATGGCTTCGATATCGGGTGTTTTATCCGCATCCAGCGCCGTCAGGTTTGATGCAATGGCCGCATCATCCAGCGGGTCCAGCGCACCAAGGGCGGCAAGGGTCGCATCATCGACCGGCTTGTTAAACCCGTCCTGCGCGGGGGCATCCGGTATTGGTGGCGTGGTATCCGTATCCGCTTTGCCGTCCAGTGCCCGGGTTCCGCTGTTATTGTCACCATCATATGGTGTCGTATTTGCGGGCGCATTTTGCGCAAAGGCGTGGTCGTTCAAATCGGCGCGCAGGGCACTGGCATAGGCAACGATCCGGCGTTCCAGCTCGATCATGGGTTCATGCATGCCTGGGCGCGGGGGGGTGCCTGTTGCCACGCCATCATTACGGTTGCGCTGTCGGATCATGTCAGACAGTTCGTTGGCCGCTTCGGTTTCCGCCCGGCTGCGCGCAGCCGCCAGGTTTTCCAGAACGATCAGCGCGGTATTATGATGCGGAACATCGCCTGCACCGCTGTCAATGCCATTGGCACCGGTACTGTTTAATTCGTTAAAGCGCGACATGGCCGCTTGTGGCACATCGGGTTTGCCGGAGGTTTTTTTGCGCGAAAGGCGGGTGCGCCCCGCTAGACCCTGCTGCAATATAAGGCGGTCAATGCCGTGGCGCGCACGCGGGCGAATGGCACGATGGCGGATTGCCAGGAAATAGCGTGCAATCGGGTCGGATATCAGATAGCCGCTGACCGAAATGGGCAGCACAGATGGCGTTGCCGGGTTTTCGTTTGCTGGAACCTGCAAATCAAGGTCAAGTTCCTCAAGGCGTTTGATGCCGGTACTGCTATGCAGATAGGCACGAAGCAGGGGGCGTTCGGCCGGAATGATCAATTGTTCCAGCGCCTCGCCAACCAGACGTTCGGGCGTGCAGCCCAAAAGGCTTTCAATGGCACCGGCGGCAAAAATGACATAGCCGTTCTCGTCAACTTCCAGCAGCATGTCTGCCCAGCAAAACGCCATCGCGGCCAGAAGGTCGCGGTCGGTTTCGCCAAAATCTGCCGAAGAATGTTCCGTCATTCAATGACCGCCAAGCTATTCTTATGATGTTGTGAACGGGTTAGAATGCCCCATTGATAGTCACCAATGGTATAGATAGCGCTTATTGCAGCGATAATGAAGGAAAACCAGAAAAAATAACGCGGTTTGCGGGTTATGCCGCGCTGTTTTTGCCACCCTCACGAAGGATGGCATCATCCATACTGGCATTCGTTGCCGGGTTGCGGTGTTTGTTGCGATACATTTCCTGATCGGCGCGGTGCAAAAGCCCTTCAAGATCGCCATTTTCCGCACCTTTTGCCATGCCAAAACTGGCCTGCACCCGGATTTGGGCCTGCTGCCACATAATTGGTGCGCGATGCAGCGATGATTTGACCCTGGCAATAAAGCGTTCGGCGTCTTTTACGCCCGGCGCATAAATGGCGATGGCAAATTCATCGCCACCAAGGCGCCCGGCAAAACCCTGCCGGGGCAGGTGTTTTGTAATCAGGCGGGCAAAATGGCGTAAAACCGCGTCACCGGCCGCATGACCATAGGCATCATTGGTGTGTTTGAACCCGTCAAGATCGGCAATGATAACGCGCACATTTGCCATTTCGGCGGTGTTTTCGCCCAGATGAAGGCTTAACTGGCGGGTAAAACCCCGCCGGTTCAAAAGACCGGTCAGGTCATCGGTATCCACCAGGCCTTCAAGCTGTTTTACACGGTTTTCGGATTGATCAAGGCGTTCCTGCAGGGAACGGACATGTTTGACAAGCGTTGTCAGTTCAGTGGTCAGGCCGCCATTTTCGCCATGCTGGGGCACCGGGCGCGTTTCAGCCGCCTTTATCAGCGATTGCAGCAGGGGAAGGTCAACATCTTTCATGTTGTTCCATCGCTAGTTTCTGGCAATGACAGGTGACGGTGAAACGGCTACATAATGGAATCAGAAGTGCTTTTTTATAGGCTGTCGGTTACAAGAGTCTTAACAGATCCTTTAACGCCAGTTTTTAAATGAAAATACGTCAAGGAGACGTGCAAAATGAGTTTCAGGTTGGGTCGCACACACGCAAGAATTCTCGGCGCGTCGGCGCTGGTTCTGCTTTTGGGCGCTTGCAGCACCTTTCAGCGCGAAAACATTACCGTTTCAGGTGAAATTACCGATCAGGGCCAGGAATGCGTCACTTTCCGCGCAACGGATGGCACCCTTTATGCGCTTGCCAACAAGGCAACCTCGTTCCGCCCCGGTGATCTGGTGCGTGTTACCGGGCATAGCGCGCTTATGACCACCTGCCGCGAGGCATCGACCCTGATTGTTGATAAAATTACCCTGCTGGCACCAGCCAAAACCGCGCAATAAGGGCGATTAATCGCCCTTGCACGCTATTTCGGGATGCCAATGCATTCAATGCCGTCAGCCTGAAGCTGGCGGCATTTTTCTTTGGCACTTGCCAGGGTTTCAAAACCTGCCATGCGGAGGCGGTGAAACTGCCCTTTGCCTGCAACGTCAACGGTACCGAGATAATGGTGATAGGCCGCTGCCATTGTGGGGTAACGTACCGCAAAGCTGGCCCAATATGTTTCCGCACCAATGGCTGATCTGAAAGCGCCAAGCTGAATGGCAAAATCACCGTTCGTTGCAGGCTGTATTGCGGCAGGTGTACCGGGCATTGCGTGGCCCGCGTCAGGCGCATTCATTGGGGCAGGCATGGCAGCAGGTGCTGGCATTGCCGCAGAGGGGGCCATCGGTGCCTTTGCGGGTGCCATGGCGGATGACGGTGCCTGTTGCATATCCATTGCCGGCGTTGGTGGCGCTGGTTGGGGCGGCATTGTCTGTGCTGGAGCTGGAGCTGGAGCTGGAGCTGGAGCTGGAGCAGCCTTAACAGGTGTCGCGTCGGGCAGGGGGCTTGCAAAAATATCGTTATTATTGCTGCCACTCGCGTCCGGTTTTACGCCCGTTTCTGGCGAGGGTGTAAAATTGTCCCGATTGTTTGCATTGTCACCCTGATCAGGGTTTTGGCTCCAGGGTGTCACGATTTGGGGTTGCGGTATTTGCGGTTTTGCCGGTGTGGTTATCACGGGCTTGGCAATAACAGGGGCGCTGACCGGGGCCGTTTTGGCCGCGGGTGGCGTTTTGGTTTGCTGGGTCCAGTTGCTGCTGGCTGATCCCGTGCTGTCAGACTGCATGATCGATGCCTGAATGACGTTCGGGTCATTGGGCCGGATGCCGCGATTGGTCACAGCTTTGCGGGGAATATTGCTTTGCCCGTTCGCCGTGTTGCGATACTGACTGGAAAGTAGGAAATCCGCTGTTTGTGCATCTTCGGCGGTGTTCTGGCTGGTACTTGCCTGTCGGCGTGCCTTTGCCATTTCCAGCAAATCCAGTGGACGGGGTGTGGATGCAGGTTGGCCGGTGATGGTGCGTGCACTGCCAGGCAGGTTTGTTGGTATGGCGGCAACGCCGCTTACGGTATCAGCACTGGTGTTCAGATCGGCATTTTGGGCCAGGGCGGGGGCGCTGGCCGACATAATCATGCATCCCAGCATCAATGCCATCAGTGATGCGCTGCCTGTTGCGGTGCGCTTGCCCGCAGGCATAACGGGCGAAAGCCGCCCCTGACCAGCGCTGTGATCAGGGGCGGCGATAGGTTTGATGGCTTTTGGCTGGGATCGCAACATTGTTATTCAGACCATCCCGGATAGGCGTGACGTTCGCGCAGTAGCACATCATTGCGGCGCAGGCGTTCAAGGGCACGGCCAAAAACGCTGTCCTCGGGATAGTTCCCCTCGGCATTGTCGCCACAGGGTTTGCCCGTCAGAATTTCGATGGCATCGCTGATATTATCAATCGTCCAGATATTGAATTTACCCTGCCGGATGGCATGGACAACTTCTTCACGCAGAATGATGTTTTCCGCATTTGCCGCCGGTACAATCACACCCTGATCGCCGGTAAAACCCTGATCGGCACATATGCGATAGAAGCCTTCGATCTTATGCGAAATGCCACCAACAACCTGGGCTTCACCAAACTGGTTCATTGAGCCGGTCACACCGATATTCTGTTTGATCGGCACATTGGCGATGGCAGAAATAATGGCGCACAATTCCGCCAGCGAGGCCGAATCCCCTTCGATGCCACCGTAATTTTGCTCGAATGTGACCGAGCAGGCAAATGACAGCGGAAATTCCTGGGCGAAGCGCGATTTCAGGAAACCCTCAATTGTCATCACCGATTTTTGCTGAAGCGGCCCTGAAAGATCGACCATGCGTTCGATATTCAAAACGCCAAGATTGCCCACATAACTGCGAGCTGTAACGCGGGCGGGCAGGCCAAAGGCGTGGTCGCCGTAATCAAGTACCGTCAGGGCGTTGACCTGGCCAACCACGCTGCCAAAACTGTCAATCAGGACTTCACGGCGCTGAACGCGTTCGTGTGAACGGTCTTCGAGGCGGCTGTTGCGGTGGCGGCGTTCCTCGATCGCGCGTTTGACATCAGCGGCGCGAATGGTGGTCCGTCCACCCGATTTTGCCAGTGCGCCTGCTTCGATGGCAACATCTTCGACCCGTTCGATCTGGGCGGAAAGTTTATCGCGTTCTCCGGCCCAGCGCGATGCCTGGCCCAAAAGCTGGCGGATGGCACCGGTATCAATGGAAATACCGGCACGGTCCTGCACCGATTGCGTCAAAAGCCCGGTATAGGTTTTGATATTGCCAGCAACGGCAGGCATATCGGGGTCGATATCGGCCTTTACGCGGAAATGGTTGCGGAAATCCACGTCGAGCGAAAAGAAGCTGTAGTAATATTTGGGCGCACCAACGATGACAATTTTAACATCCAGCGGAATGGCGCGTGGTTCAGGCGCACCGGCGGTGGGCGGTCCGGCCTTCTGGCGTTCCTCGATGCGGATTTCACCGTCACGAAGGGCAGCTTTCAGGTAATTCCAGCTTTCTTCATGTTCGACCAGCGATTCGGCGCGCAGCACCAGAACACCGCCATTGGCGCGATGCAATGCGCCCGGCTTGATCAGCGAAAAATGCGGGTGCATGCCACCCGCCATGGGCCGGTACTGAATTTGCCCGAACAGATTGTCGTAATTGGGCGAAGGTTCGAGTACGACATCAGGATGGTCATCGCGGGAATGGTCAATCAGCAAATTAACCGCATAACGATCCTCGACCGTTTCGGGCATTTTACCATCACCAAGGTCGATGGCGGGTTGATCGTCCGGTTCTTCAAAGGCATCGATATTATCAAGAATATCGGCCTCCAACGCATCAAACCACGCTTTCAGGCCCGGTGCGGTAAACTGTTCACGCAGTTTTTCAATGCGCGGTTTTAAGACCACGCTGGCAGCCGACCGGCGCAGGCCATCCAAGGTTTCGCCAATCTGGTCTTCCAGGTCACGGGTGGCCAGCAGGGTTTTACGGGCTTCCTCGGCGACTTCCTCAAACACGGCATCGGCGGTATCGCGACGTTCCTTGGGCAGTTTGTCCATTGCGACGGGTTCACCCTCGTCGTCAATGGCAACAATCATCACGCCTTTTTCGTTTTCCTGCACATCAAGGCCGCGTTCACGGGCGAAATTGCGCAGGATTTCAAATTTGTCGCGCACCTGGTGGCGGGCGTCTTCGGTTTGGGCCTGGGTTTCGGTCAAATGCGCGGGGGCGTTAAAGGCCGATGCAAAGGCTTCGCGCAGATGCGAAATCAGGGTTTCCATCGCATCGGTCAGCTTGCGGCCATTGCCTGGTTCCAGGCTATAGGGGCGCGGGCGGTTGCTACGCGAAAAATTGTTCAGATAAACCCAGTCGGACGGGGCCGGGCGGTCTGCCATGGCCTTTTTCAGGTAATCCATTGTCGCCGTCATGCGACCGGCACGATCAAGGCCCAGCACAAATACGTTAAAGCCCGGTTCGGACATGGACAGGCCAAATTTCAGGGCCTCTGCCGCACGATAATGCGATGTGAAATCGAATATTTCGGGTGATGAGTCCTTTTGCGGACTGCGAATACGGAAATGCGGAAAGCTGCAATCGTCGGCTTCAAGGCGGGAAATCGGCATGTTCGCTCTTTTGTAAGGGCCCCGGAAACCCGCGCTGATCGGAATGAACGAACGCAGGTGCAAAATGATTTTGGAAGGAAGCGCGCATGATGGTCAAGCATTGCCTGCGCGAAATTTCTGCGTGCGGTAAATTCCCGTAAAAATTGCCAAATTTTTTGATACGGATATTGGAAATTTTTGCAAAAAACGTATCATGTTGCGGTCGCTTTACCTTGGCTTGAATATCGCGAAATTGATCTTTGCGGCAAAGGGTCCGCTATTTCAGGGAAATGCATGAACCGAAAATTAAACCCGGCATATCAACAGTTTGAACAGATACGTTCCACGCTGGATTTAAGCAGCCGTGCCGTTGTCATCACCTTTTTGTGCGATGTGTTGCGGCCGCGTGGTGATTCGGTTTTTCTGGCGGATTTGATTGCGCTGCTCTCGCAAGTCGGGGTTAGTGAACGTGTTTTGCGTACTGCGGTTTTTCGCATGTCGCGGGATGGCTGGCTGGAAACGCAGCGCGTGGGGCGCCAGGCGCTATATCAGGTAACCGCCGAGGGCTGGCGGCTGATTGATCCAGGCTGCCGACAGTTTTATACCGCACATGTCGATAAATGGGATGGCCAATGGACACTGATTATATTTGATAATCACGCCATAACCGCAGATCAGCGCCGTACGGTTGCCCGGTTATTAGGCTGGCGCGGGTTCGGTGCGGTATCGGCCAATGTGTTTGCCCATCCCGGCATTGATATTGCCCTGACACGGCAGATTTTAACCGAAACCGGGCTGGCGCAAACCGCCATTTCATTGCGGGCAGAGACACAGGATATCGCGGAATCCGCTTCGCTTCGCGATATGGTCGCCGCAACCTGGGATCTGGCGGCATTGCAGCGGCAATATCAGCAAAAACTGGCCCTGTTTGAACCTTTATTGTCGCTTGATCTGGCGGCGTTATGCTCGCCAGAACTGGCCTTTGCCCTGCGTATGTTATTGATGCATGGCTTTAAACAGGTGGTGTTGCGTGATCCGGGCCTCCCGGCAGAGCTTTTGCCGGCAAACTGGGCCGGTATCCACGCCAGGGATGTCATCCGCAGGCTGTATTGGCAACTGGTTCCGTTGTCCGAACCATTTGTAAATCGTGTCTTCAACCAGAATGATCCGGCGATACCCGGATATAACCCGCCTGCATCCTGGTTTTTCAGGCGGTTGGGTGGGGCAGAGGCCCCGCCCGCCGCCTGATTTTACGGATGGAAAGTGGAAGTTTTGCCGCAATAGCTGCAATAATCGGATTTGGCGCTGAGCGCATGAAGGCAGCGTTTTTTGTGCTGCCTTCATGACTTCAAACAGGCTTAAATCGCCTCGGCGGGTGCCGTGTTGCGTTCAATCTTGCGCAGATATTGCAGGATATAGGCAACCGCCATCAGAATGGCCCATTGTAGCAGGCCACCAACAGCAAACATCAGGCTGGGAAGGTAAACCATGATGGCATATTGCCCACCCATGCCATAACCCATGCGATGGGGCAGGGTTGCCAGCGCCATGACCAGACATGCCGCGAGAAAAAGGGCGGCCAAAACCTGTATCAGTTTTTCCAGCCAATGGCTTTGCGTGTCCTGCCGTGGTTTGGCTGTCTGTGCGCTTAAATAGCCCGTCGCCCGGTCTTCATTGCTTGTATGCATGGTACGTCCCCCAATCATGTTTGATATGTTTGTTTGCGGACATATCTCTCCATGATTGGGGAATGAAATGCAATATTTGCGTGTATTTGTATTTTTATGCACTTTTTAGGTGTTTAAAAATGCATCTTGTTTCACATCACATGGGCGTCGCTGAATTCGCTGGTTTGCAGCAGACGCAGGATGATGTTCACCCCATGATGGATGCGTTCGGTGGAGCGTTCCGCCCCGAATGACAGACGAAGTCCGCGGGGTGGGATGCCAACGGCAAATTGCTGGGCTGCGGTTAACATCACCCCGGAATTGGCGGCATTCATCACCAGTTCGCTTGTTTCGATGTGGTCGGGCAGGGCCAGCCAGATGTGGTAATTGGTGGGGTGGAACCGCACGTCATATCCCTTGAGGCTGCCCAGAATAATGCCCAGGCGGCGGGATGCTTCTTCACGGTGCCAGGTTTCATAGCGTTCGATGGTACCATCATTGATCAGGCGCGTGACCAGTTCAAGATTGATGCCCGGCGTCATCCAGCAGGTGGTGCGAATGCCGCTGGCCAGCTTGGCGATATACTGGATCGGCGCATGAATGAAACCAATGCGAAGCCCGCCCCCCACACTTTTTGAAATGCCATTCAAATAAATTGCCCGTTCCGGGACAAAACAGGACAGGGGCGGCGGGGCATCCGGGTCCAGAAAACCGTAAATCCCGTCTTCAATCAGCATCAGGTTATGTTTACGCAGCACTTCGGCAATGGCGATGCGGCGTTCGTGGCTCATAGTGCTGCAAAGCGGGTTGTGCAAAGTCGGCATCAGGTAAATGACGCGGGGCGATTGCGTACGGCACAGATTGTCGAGCACATCTGGCAGAATGCCTTCTTCATCCATGGCAACACCGCGCAGGCGAAACTGCATCATGGCGGCAAGGCTGCGCAGGTTGGGATAGGTCATTTCCTCGCACAGGACCAAATCGCCCGGGCGGGTAAAGGTCATCAAGGCCACGGTCATGGCATGTTGTACGCCCGCCGTTGGCAGAACACGGTCAGGATTGTCATCCAGGCCGAACCGCCCGGCCATTTTCGCCAGGGCCTGGCGATGGTGGGGCATGCCATATTCGGTTTTATAAGTGATCAGGTTTTCGATCGGCCCGCTTTGGGCAATGTCGATCAGAACCTGGTTAATATGCGTTTCCTGCGGCGGCAGCGGGCAGTTCATCCGGAAATTGATGGGGCCGTCTTCGACCAGCACCGGATAGGGCTGGTCGGAATCGCGGCTTTTGGTGAAGGAAACGTCCGCCGTGCCAAAATTTACCGGCGTGCTGGTAACACCCGATGACACAAAACCATTACTGGCGTTCTGGCGGGGCAGGTCGGCATCATCATCGTCATTCTCGGCGCGGGGCTGCTCTTTGCCATAGGAAACCGGATGGCCGGGAAGAAGCAACGGCGGGCTCATATCAAGCGGTGCACTGACATAGGTGCCGCGCCCCACCTCGCCAATGGCAAGACCCAGGCGTTCTGCCTCGCGGTAGGCGCGCGTAACGGTGCCAACAGTAACGCCAAGATGATAGGCCAGATCTCGATGGGTCGGCAGGCGGTCACCCGCCTGTAACTGCCCCTTTTCAACGGCATCACCAATGGCGTGCGCGATACGGCGGTAAACCGGGCCGGTTCCGGATGAAAGATCGGGTATCCACATTGTCATGGTGACAATGTTTAGTTTGACATGGATACAATGTCAATGACAAAAGGGAATCGATACAATTTGGAAGCAGGAGGAAAACATGACGAATTGTAACGATACAATCCGGTTTCCTGCGACTCTCGCAGGCGGTACGATGCAGCATGGCCAGAGCGCAGGGGATGCCAACGCAGCCCGCCAGGGTATTGTGCTCTCGGTGACCCGTCGCCTGTTTGCATTCCTGGTGTCGGCACAAAAAAACTCAAGGGATCGTAACAGTGTACGGAAACTTGATGACAGATTGCTCAAGGATGTTGGCCTGAAGCGGTCTGACATTGATCACTATGTTTCGGCACCCTTGAACAATGATCTTCCCCCGCGCGGTTTTTAACCGTGCAAGCGGCCGGAACGCCCCGCTCTCTCGCGTTCCGGTCGCCACCCCTTTTGGGGTACAATCCTGATCTGTCCAAAGGCAGACAATTCCCGGCCTAAAGAAAGATACAATTCCTATACAGGGGTACAATATGTTCACTGCTCGCGAACTGATGGACGCTGCCGAATTTGTGCATGGTTATGTGGCACCGACCCCGGCCATCCGATGGCCGCTGATCGAGCGTGCAACCGGGCTTTCCATTTATGTGAAGCACGAAAACCACACACGACTTGGCGCTTTCAAGGTGCGTGGCGGGTTGACATTTTGTCGTTATCTTTCCCGATCTACCCAGATCATCAATGGCATCATCAGTGCGACGCGCGGTAATCACGGGCAAAGCCTGGCCTATGCCGCCAGCGTGTTTGGTCTGCGGGCGACCATTATTGTGCCGCATGGCAATTCGCGCGAAAAAAATGCATCGATGCGGGCATTGGGTGCCGATGTGATCGAACATGGGGATGATTTCCAGGATGCCGCCGATTTTGCCCGGCAAAAGGCGGTCGAGGATGACCTGGTTATGGTGCCGCCCTTTCACCCGGAATTGGTGCGCGGTGTGGCATCCTACGGCATGGAGCTGTTTGGCGATGTCGAGGACATTGACCGCATTTATGTGCCAATCGGCATGGGGTCGGGCATTTGCAGCCTGATTACCGCGCGTGACGCCCTAGGTCTGAAAACCGAAATTATCGGTGTGGTGGCAACGGGGGCCGATGCGGTGCGCCAGTCCTTCTTGAAGGGGGAAATTTGCGAAACCGCCAGCGCCAATACCTTTGCCGATGGTGTTGCTTGCCGCAAACCGGACCCGGCCGCCTTTGCGATTATCAAAAACGGGGCTGCCGATATTATTGCCGTTAGCGATGATGAAATCATGCAGGCGATGCGGCTTTATTTCAGTGCAACCCATAACCTTGCCGAAGGGGCAGGGGCGGCAGCCCTGGCCGGCGTGGTTGCAGATCGCAAGCGCGCCATTGGCAAGAAAAACGCAGTTATTTTAAGCGGCGCAAATATTGACCGCGATATTTATGCAGAAATCCTGCAGGGAAGTAGTCCAGATGAACCGGAAATTTGATGATTTAAACGAAATTGGTGACATCTTCGCCCTGACGGGCGAAATCGCTCGCGAATATCTTCAGGCGGGCGAAGATGCCCCGGTAATATGCGCTGATACCAGCGCCTTTGATCCGGCAGCCCCACTGCCGGCCCGCGGTGACGGTGCGATTGCCGCACTTGATGCCCTGAAGACCGACATCCTCCCCCTCGTTGCCACCTCGACAGGGCCCCGTTATCTGGGATTTGTGACCGGCGGAGCCACGCCAGCAGCCATTGTTGGCGACTGGATGGCCAGCGCAATCGACCAGAATGCAACCGGGCCGGACGGCACTGTCACCGCGGCAGTTGAACAGCAGGTAATAAACTGGATTTGCGATTTGGCCGGCATGCCACGTGGCCGGTTCGATGGCGCACTGACCACAGGTGCAACCGCATCCAACCTGCTGGCCGTTGTAACCGCACGCCAATGGTGCGGCGAACAGATTGGCGTTGATGTGGATGCCGATGGGGCTATCGCCCTGCCATCTTTTGAAATATTTTCCGCCACCCCGCATGCCAGCATGATCAAGGATCTGTCAGTTGCCGGGGTGGGGCGCAACAACGTCACCCGTATAGTGACCGAACCGGGGACCGAGGCCATGCATGTGCATGACCTGGCAAACAAGCTGGAAAACAGCACATCAAAGGCAAAAATGGTGATTGCCAGTGCCGGCACGGTAAATGCCACCGACTTTGATGACCTGGTTGCCATTGCTGATTTGTGCGCGGCCTATGGGGCATGGTTGCATGTTGACGCGGCCTTTGGCCTGTTTGCCGCCCTTGATGAACGCCGCGTGCACCTGCTTGCCGGGATCGAACGGGCAGATTCCATTACATCGGATGGCCATAAATGGCTGAACGTTCCCTATGATTGCGGAATTTTCCTGACCCGGCAGATTTCGGTTCTGGAAAAATGCTTCCGCGCCTTTGCCCCCTATCTGGCGAGCCGGGCCGAGGGCAACAGTTACATCAATCGTGGTGTCGAAAATTCGCGCAGGTTCCGTGCCTTGCCTTTATGGATGGCGATCAAGGCCTACGGCCGTGCCGGTATGGCCGATATCATCCGTCGCAATTGCGACCAGGCGCGTGATTTGGCCCATTGGGTGGCGGATCATTCCGGGCTGGTTTTGTTGCGCGACCCGCAGCTTAATGTGGTGATGTTCTGTGGCCGTGGTAATGATGATGCCAACCGCGACCTTCTTGATCGTATCAATGGCACGGGCAAGGTGTTTTTGACCCCGACCATTTATAATGGCCGCTTTGGTTTTCGTGCAGCATTCAGCAACTGGCGCACCCGGGACCAGGACATTGAAATTATCAAGGATGCCATTAACAGCGTGTTGTAATTAAAACAGTCCATATCGGGATGGGCGAAAGGGGCGGGTTAAATCCGGTATCCTTTCCCCATCCCTTTTATGCATACCGCTTAAGCTTTGAACTTTGTGTTTTGGGAAGAAATTGATGAGCAATCAAACCTTACCGATTTTTCAGGTCGATGCCTTTACCAGCCATTTGTTTGCCGGTAATCCTGCCGCTGTGGTGCCGCTGGAACGCTGGTTGCCCGATGCGACCATGCAGCAGATCGCAATGGAAAATAACCTTTCCGAAACCGCGTTTTTTGTCAAAACCGAAGAGGGTGATGCCGATTTCCACATTCGCTGGTTTACGCCCACGGTCGAAGTGCCGCTTTGTGGCCATGCGACACTTGCCAGCGCGCTTGTGATGTTTAACCAGCTTGGCTTTGCCGGTGACGAAATCCGCCTGCAAAGCAAAAGCGGCATTTTAACCGCACGCCGCGATGGTGATGCGATTGTCCTGAATTTTCCGGTTCAGCCGATTGTTGATGGTACTGTGGCCGATAATATCGTTGCCGCCCTGTCGCCCGAAAAGCCGCAGGCTGTTTTCAAGGTTGTCAGCCGCGATACCGATTATGTGCTGGTTTATGAAAACGGCAAAACCGTGCGTGATATGGTGCCAGATATGTCGGTGCTGGCAACACTTGCGGAACGTGGTGTTATTGTTACAGCCCCATCAGACAGCGATGATTGCGATATGGTGTCGCGATATTTCCTGCCCGCCTTGGGCATTAATGAAGACCCGGTAACAGGTTATATGCATTGCGTCGTTGCCCCCTATTGGGCGGGTAAAACCGGCAAGGCAAATGTGGTGGGGTATCAGGCATCAGCACGCGGCGGATTCATTGACTGCACGGTTGATGGGGATCGCGTGCATTTGAAGGGCCGTGCGGTGCTGTTCTTAAAGGGCGAAATTTATCTGCCCTGATCGCAGGAAGCGGCGGTTATCAATCGGCTGCCTTTGATAAAACCTGTTTCCCGATTTGTCGGGGATAGGCCAAAAATCAGTCAACCCGCCAATTATTGAAATTGGCGGGTTGTTGTTTTTCAGGCGGCATGACGGATTGTGTGATCGTTGAAATTAAAGGTGGTGCCGGTAATAAAATCGGCATCCGGCCCGGCCAGAAAGGACAGGCCACTGGTGATATCGCCCAAAAGCGACGTATTGCCAAAAGAAGCGGTTAAATTGCTGCGATCTAAAAAGTTCGATTGCAGGCGGTTCACCGTAACATGCCGGTCATGTAGCGATTTTGCGCTATGCGTGATCAAATCATGCAGGGCGGCGGGTTTGGGGCTGCTGGCAATGGCCCGTGTTTTCGCCTGTGCGGCCGAATTGCCAATGGTGATGATGCGCCCGCCATCGCGAATGACCGGGGCAATCGCATCAATGGCGGCTTTGCTGTATAGGCGTTCGTCATCCTGCAGGACAAACGAAACATTGTTGGTAACCAGAATATCAACCTGGCCGAAATCGTCGATCACCCGCGAAACAAGCGCCTTGATGCCTGAAACACGGTCGCAATTGATGGCATAGGCCCGGGCATTAACGCCGCGTGCTTCAAGGCCGGTAACAATGCCTGCTGCATTCCAGGCGTTTTTCGGATGGCTGATGATCACATCGGCACCCTGGTCTGCCAGGGTTTGGGCGCTTAAGGCGCCAATTCCATAATGGCCGTCGGTAACGATGGCAATTTTGCCTGCCAAGGGTTTGTTCATGGCCGTTCTCCTAACGAGGGGTTTTCACTGTATGAATAAACCATAACGGCGAAAACGGCCGGGCAGTAGTCCCCGATCTTACGACCTAGCGTTCGTTGTATGGAACGATGCAAAGATCAAAACCGGATGAAGGAGGGAGCAGGCAGGGGTAAGATAATGTGGCGATATCAGGTGATAACGAATGATCAGGCGTTGTAACCGCCATCGACATTGATCACCGTACCGGTGATATAGGATGCCGCCGGGCTGGCAAGAAATGCAATGGCAGCGGCGACTTCTTCGGGCATGGCCGGGCGGCCAAGCGGCACGGCGGTTTTGTAGGGTGTCGGGTATTTCGCAAGCGGGTCCATCAGCTCGTCATTCACAAAGCCGGACTGAACCACATTCACGGTGATATTGCGCGGGCCCAGGTCACGTGCGGCTCCACGGGTAAAGCCCACCATTGCGGCCTGTGTGGCGGTAAAATCGGCAAGGCCGCTGGTGCCTGCATGGGTGCACAGACATGAGCCAAGTGTAATGATCCGCCCGCCTTCGCGCATCAGGGGTGCGGCGGTGCGAATGGTGGATGCGGTTGCACAAAAATTGACAGCCTGCTGGCGTTTGATGCCCTGCATGTCGGCGTCTGGGTTGTCCACCTGGCCGCAAACGGCAATGGATGCCGCATTCACCAGAATGTCCAGGCGGCCGAAATGCGCCACGGCGGTTTGCACCATCGCATTGACCTGCAGGGTGTCGGCAGGGTCGGCCTCAAAGGATTTCGCCTCGACTTTCAGGCCCTGAAGTTCCTTGATCATTTCCCGGGCAATCTGACGGTCGCAGACATAGCCAATGGCAATGTTTGCGCCCTGTTCAGCCAGCATGCGCGCGGTGGCCGCGCCAATGCCGAACGATCCCCCTGTAACCAGGGCGACTTTGCCGCTTAGAAGTTTACTCATGGTGGCTCCGGCTGGATGTGAAAAAGGACCGAATTATCGACGATGGACCAGAATTTAGATTCTGTAAGATGTGGACAGTAGTCCCTTTTTGCGGCACTCTGCGTTCAACATATGGAACAATGAGGTCAGTCATGCAGGACTTGAATGATCTTTTTTACTTTGCGCAGGTGGTGTCGCATGGTGGCTTTGCCCCGGCTGGCCGCGCACTGAACCAGCCAAAGTCAAAACTTAGCCGGCGCGTAGCTCAACTCGAAGAGCGGCTGGGTGTCAAGCTAATCGAAAGATCAAGCCGCCGCTTCCGGGTTACGGAACTGGGCCAGGCATTTTACGATCGTTGCGCAAATATTTTGACCGAAGCCGAAGAGGCCGAGGCAATTGTTGCGGAAGCAAAAGGCGTTGAGCAGGGGGTGGTGCGCATCAGTGTGCCACCAGCGATGCTTGAAACCGCACTGGCGGAAGTACTGGCAGATTTCAGCGAAAAATTCCCCAAGGTGCAATTGCGCATCATGGCAACCAACCGTCGCGTTGATCTGATTGAAGATCGTGTGGATGTGGCGTTCCGTGTTCGCGATTCGCTTGATAGCGACGCGACCCTGATTGTCAAAACGCTTGGCCTTGCCGATGCCATCATGGTTGCCAGCCCGACATTGATGGAAAAACTGGGGCCGGGTTTCACGGTCGATGATATCAACCGTTTCCCGACGCTCAGCATCAAGGGCGAGGATGCCGACACCATTCGCTGGCAGCTTGTTGGCCCGAATGATGATACGCGAATGCTTGAAGTTATGCCGCGTCTGGCGACCAGCGATATTTCCATGATCCGCCAATATGCATTGCGCGGGCAGGGTATTGCGCTGTTGCCACGTTTTAGCACCCATCACGCCATTCAGGCAGGCCGCCTGGTGCAGGTTTTGCCGGAATGGCGGGCTGTTGGCGGCATTGTGCATATTCTGTTCAAGGCGCGGCGTGGTTTGCCGCCAGCCGTGCGCGCCCTGATCGATCATTTGACCGATCGCGCCCGGGAACGCACCCTTTGGGAATGCGACGAGGCCCTGGAACGCCTGTGCCCGCATTATATTTGCCGTGAAGGCGCGATCGAAGAAAGCCTGGCGCAAAATATGCCTGCGCGGGAAACCAAAAAACTGGTCGACGCCTGATTGCCAAATTGGCATGGCAGTAATGCCCGAAACGCTCTGACGCTATCGTTTATGCGATTGTCAGAGCGTTTTTGTGCGGGCAGACTTGCCCGTGAAAGTCACGCCATACCAGATTGCCGCAGCGCGATTTTTATTGACCGACGGCCCGGGCTTTCGGCTAAGTAATAGTGATTAAATGCAAGATGCCCCCGATAAGGCGGGGCATCGGCCCGCCCTGCGGGTTGTAAAAGGCGATTTGCGACAGGGGAAATTCAACGTGCTAGACAATGTCGTCGCCAGTAGTGCGACACCGTTGCAGATGTGGGTTGTGCTTGCGCTGGTCGCGGGTTCACTCGTGCTTTACGGCTGGGAACGCATCTCGCTTGAAATGACGTCGATGGCGATCATCGCGGTTCTGCTGCTGTTCTTTAACATTTTCCCGCTTAATAACAGCGATGGTGACAACCTTCTGGGGCCCGACACCATCATGTCGGGTTTTGCCAACCCGGCCTTGCTGACGGTTCTTGCTTTGCTGGTGGTAGGGCAGGCGCTGGTTTTAACTGGCGGGGTCAGTTATATCGCCGGGCTGATTACGGAACATGGCGGCAAAAACGCCTCGTTGGCGATATTTGTTGGCCTGTTTGTGGTGATGCTGTTATCGGCATTTCTGAACAATACGCCGGTGGTGGTTATTTTCATTCCCATCATTCAGGCACTGGCCGAACGTATTCAGCGATCCCCCAGTTCTTTGATGATCCCGCTATCTTTCGTGGCGATCCTGGGCGGTATGACCACGTTGATCGGGTCTTCGACCAACCTTCTGGTTTCCAGTTCGCTGATCGAACTGGGCATGGATCCGCTGGAATTTTTTGAATTTACCGTTGTTGGCGGCGTTCTTGCCCTGACCGGCTTTGTCTATGTGCTGTTGGTGGCACCGCGCCTGTTGCCGGCACTGGCCTCCATGCGCAGCCGTTTGACCCAGCCCGATGGCAGCGGTAAGCAGTTCATTGCCCAGATCACGGTGGGCCCGGCATCCAAAATGATTGGCACCAAACCGGTGGCCGGGTTTTTCAAAAACCTGCCCAATGTCACAATCCAGATGATTGTGCGCCGTGAACATGCCGATCTGCCGCCATTTGACGAACATATGGAAATTCAGCCGGGTGATGTGCTGGTGGTTGCTGCCACCCGCAAGGCCCTGACCGAGGCCCTGCAAAAAGACCCCGGCCTGATCCATGCCGAAGCCGCCGCCGTGCATGATGGCAGCGATAATAGTGAAAACAAATCGACCCAGCTTCTGGCCGAAGTCATGCTGCCGCCCGGTTCACGCCTGATTGGCTTTAACCTGGAGCAGATCGGGTTTCGCTATCAGTATAAATGCCTTGTTTTGGGCATTCAGCGTCGTTCGCGCATGATCCGTACGCAGATGACGGAAATCCGCCTTGAAGCGGGTGACGTTCTGCTGGTTCAGGGCCGGTCCGAGGATGTTGAGGCCCTGCGTACCATCCGTGATGTGGTGTTGCTGGAATGGTCCACCCGTGCCTTGCCGCGCCCGTTCCATGCCCGCCGGGCTGCCTTCATCTTTTTGGGGGTTATCGGCCTTGCGGCAACGGGCGTTGTGCCGATCATGGTGTCCAGCTTCATCGGGGCGGGGCTTATGATCGGGTCGGGCGCGCTTAATATGCGCCAGGCATCGCGGGCGATTGACCGCAAAATTGTGTTGCTGGTGGCCGCGGCCCTGGCTCTTGGCAATGCCCTGCAGCTTACCGGCGGGGCATCCTATGTGGCCGATGTGTTGCTAACCGCCCTGCATGGGGCACCGGCACCGGTGATTTTGTCGGTCTTTTTCCTGATGGTGGCATGTTTCACCAACGTTCTGTCCAACAATGCCTGTGCGGTTCTGTTTACGCCGATTGGCATTGGCATGGCCCAGCAGCTTGATGTGCCGCCGCATATTTTTGCCATTGCGGTGGTCATGGCGGCGAACTGTTCGTTTGCATCACCGGTTGGCTACCAAACCAACCTTCTGGTGATGGGGCCAGGGCATTATCGCTTTGTTGACTTCCTGAAGTCGGGCACACCGCTGATCCTGCTTTTGTGGGTGGCATTCAGCCTGTTTGCCCCGTGGTATTACGGGCTTTCCTTCTAGGGGCTTTGCCTGTTTTGATTGCGAATAAAGCCGGTGCGCCTTGCGTAGCCGGCTTTTTCGTTTTTGTGGTCCTGATGGTGGGTTTGGAAAACGGCAGCAAAACCCCCTATGTTGCGGTTTTCATTGAAACCTTTGTGCGCTGGCATGCCCAAATCGGCATTAACCCTTGCGCCGAACGCGTTTGACTTTTGCCATCAAGGCAATAGGATCGCGCTTCGCTTATCAATGTGCCGCAAATATGTGCCGGATTTCCCGGTTCTGCGGTGTTTTTCTGTGTGATCAGGAACAGCCCCATGGTCGATATTGCCAATTTTCCAAAGCCTGCCAACCGTCCTGCAAGTGCCAATTTTTCGTCGGGTCCGTGTAAAAAACGTCCGGGCTGGTCTGCAGATGCGCTGGAAACCGAGGTTCTGGGGCGTTCGCATCGATCTCCGCTGGGCAAGGCACGCCTGGAAGAAGCCATTGATCGCACCCATGCCATTTTGAACCTGCCCGAAGGGTACCTTGTTGGTGTGGTTCCGGCATCCGATACCGGTGCTGTTGAAATGGCGCTGTGGTCGATGCTGGGCGCGCGCGGTGTCGATATGCTGGCTTGGGAAAGCTTTGGTTCAACCTGGGTGACTGACGTTCTCAAGCAGTTGAAACTTGATGATGTTCGCGTCTTCGAGGCCGATTACGGCAAGCTGCCCGATCTGGCACAGGTTGATTTTGACCGTGACGTGGTTTTCACCTGGAACGGGACGACCGCCGGTGTGCGTGTTCCGAATGGCGACTGGATCGCCGATGACCGCAAGGGCCTGACCTTCTGTGATGCGACATCGGCCATTTTTGCCATGGAACTGCCGTGGGACAAACTCGACGTTGTGACCTATAGCTGGCAGAAAGTACTGGGCGGCGAGGGTGGCCATGGTGTCATCATCTTGAGCCCGCGTGCCGTTGAACGTCTTGAAAGCCATGTTCCGGCCTGGCCGATGCCGAAAATCTTCCGCATGACCAAGGGCGGCAAGCTGATTGACGGTATTTTCCGGGGTGAAACCATCAATACCCCGTCGATGCTGGTGGTTGAGGATGCGATTGATGCCCTGAAATGGGCCGAGGAAATTGGCGGCCTTGCCGGTTTGCTGTCGCGTACCCGCGAAAATCGCCGTTTGCTTGATGAATGGCTTGCCAAAAGCGATTGGGCAGCCGATCTGGCCGAAAAGCCGGAAACGGCATCGAACACGTCAATGTGCATCAAAATCGTCGATCCGTGGGCGCTGGCGCAGGATGCAAAGATTCAGGCAAGCCTGCCAAAACGCATCTCGCAACTGCTGGATGGCGAAAAAGTTGCCTATGACATCAATGGTTACCGCGATGCGCCTCCCGGCCTGCGAATTTGGGGTGGTGCGACCGTAGAATCCAGCGATATCAATGCGTTGCTGCCTTGGCTTGACTGGGCATATGCCGTTGCCAAGGCCGAAATCGCCGATCGCTGATTACAGGGATTGCGATAATATTTGCGTTTTTCGGGTTTTCCCGTTGCCCTGTGCCTCACAACGCGGTAGTAACCGCTACCGGATGCACAGGGCAGGACGCATGCGAACCCTAAACCCTGCCTGAAATTGCACGCACAGTCCGGAAAGTCTGAACACATGACCGAACTCGCCAGGAAAGCCCTTCTTCCCGCCGGCTTGCAGGATGTCCTGCCGGTGGTTGCTGCCCAGGAAGCTGAAATCCGCGAAAAGCTGATGGCGAGTTTCGCCCTGGCTGGCTATGACCGCGTAAAAACACCGCTGGTCGAATTTGAAGAAAGCCTTCTGGAAGGCGCAGCCCCCGAACTTGCAAAACAGACCTTTCGTCTGATGGACCCGGTATCGCACCGTATGATGGGTGTGCGGTCCGACATGACGCCGCAGGTTGGCCGTATTGCCGCCACCCGCCTGAAAGATGACCCGCGCCCCTTGCGCCTGGCCTATTCGGGTGATGTGTTGCGCATTCAGGGTACCCAGCTTCGCCCGGAACGCCAGTTCGCCCAGGTTGGCGCTGAACTGATTGGCGTTTCCAGTGCTGCTGCCGATACCGAAATTGTTTTGCTGGCCCTTGAGGCACTTGAAAATGTCGGCCTGCCGGATGTTTCGGTTGATCTGAATTTGCCGACCTTGCCGACGCGCCTGTTCGAAGCCTTTTCCGTTGCCCCCGATGACCGCGAAAAATTGACCGAAGCCCTTGAGCGTCGCGACGTTGCCGCGATCAAGGCTGCCAGTGGCCCGGTTACCGATGTTCTTGTTACTTTGCTGGAGGCCGCAGGCCCCGCCAGCACCGCACTACCGCGTCTGAAGCGCCTTGAGCTGCCGATGGGTGCATCCGAGGATTTGCACCGCCTGGTTGAGGTGGCAGAACGTATCCTGGCCTCCGACCTTGATGCCGCCCTGACGGTGGACCCGGTTGAAATGGCCGGTTTCCGGTATCAGACCGGTGTCAGCTTTACCATTTTTGGCAAACATGTACGTGGTGAACTGGGGCGCGGCGGCCGTTATCGCGCCGGTGGTGCCAGTGGCGAAGCCGCAACGGGCATGTCATTATTCATGGATACGGTTTTGCGCGGCCTTGAAAGCCCCAGTGCAAAACCGCGGGTTTACCTGCCATTGGGCGTTGCCCAGCACGAAGCGCGTAAATTGCGCCGTGACGGCCATGTTACCATTGCGGCCCTTGAAGGGGCCGCCGAAGCCAAAACCGCCGATGCCGCACGCAAGGAAGCTGCGCGGATGGGCTGTGATTTTATTTATCTTGATGGGCGGGTCGAACCGCTGGACGCGTAGGTTTTTCCGTCAGGAAAAGCCGTTTTTTATCGCTCAAGGAGTTTTGCGATGACCAATGTTGCCGTGATCGGTTCCCAGTGGGGGGACGAAGGTAAAGGCAAGATCGTTGACTGGCTGTCAGAACGTGCCGATGTTGTCGTTCGTTTTCAGGGTGGTCACAATGCCGGTCATACGCTGGTAATTGACGGCAAGGTTTATAAGCTGAGCCTGCTGCCGTCAGGTATCGTGCGCGACAAGAAACTGTCGGTTATCGGCAATGGCGTTGTGGTTGACCCGTGGGCATTGCTGGCCGAAATTTCGCGCCTGCAGGAACAGGGCGTTACCATTACGCCTGAAAACCTGCGTGTTGCTGAAAATGCCTGCCTGATCCTGCCATTGCATGGCAACCTGGACAAGGCCCGCGAAGCAGCCGCCACCGGCAATAACAAAATCGGCACCACCGGTCGTGGTATCGGCCCGGCATATGAAGACCGCGTTGGTCGCCGCGCCATTCGCGTGGGTGATCTTGCCGACGAAGAACTGCTGGCAGCAAAGGTTGAAAACCTGCTGACGCACCACAATGCCCTTCTGCGCGGCCTTGGCCAGCCGGAAGTGGACGGTGCCGAACTGCTGGCACAGCTTAAGGAAATCGCACCGAAGATCCTGCCGTTCGCCGATACCGTGTGGAAATCGCTGAACCAGATCAAGGAAGCCGGCAAGCGCATCCTGTTTGAAGGCGCGCAGGGCACCATGCTTGATATCGACCATGGTACATATCCGTTCGTGACCTCGTCGAATACCATTTCGGGTTCGGCTGCTGGCGGTTCGGGCATCGGCCCGTCTGGCGTTGGCTATGTTCTGGGTATCACCAAGGCATACACCACCCGCGTTGGCGAAGGTCCTTTCCCGTCCGAACTGTTTGATGCCGACGGCGAACGCCTGGGCGAACGCGGCCATGAATTTGGCGTGGTTACCGGCCGTAAACGCCGTTGTGGCTGGTTTGATGCCGCCCTTGTCCGCCAGTCGGTCAAGGTTAACGGTATTCACGGCATCGCGCTGACCAAGCTTGACGTGCTTGATGGTTTTGATGAAATCAAAATCTGCACCGGCTATGACATTGATGGCGAAATTTACGATCACCTGCCAGCCAACCAGCGCCTGCAGGCCAAAGCCAAACCGGTTTATGAAACCATTCCTGGCTGGTCGGAAACCACCATGGGCGCACGTAGCTGGGCTGATCTGCCAGCCAGTGCAATCAAATATGTGCGTCGCATCGAAGAACTGATCGAGGCACCGGTTGCCCTGCTGTCAACCAGCCCGGAACGTGATGATACCATTCTGGTTCACGACCCGTTCAGCGCATAATGTGATCTGATATTTTATGCAAAAAACCGTCCGCTTCGTCGGGCGGTTTTTTGTGTTTAAACCCAATCGGATAGATGACGTTCTTGACCTCTGTCGATAACGTCTTGCCCGTAACGGGCAACAGAAGTATCGTTTATGGGTTCATGAACATTTAAACTGCGGGTTCGATGGCTGATAACGCAAAGATGCAGCCCGAAGACGCATCATCCCGGCCGGAAGGCGAGATGGATGATGATGTCGCGGGACATGGTCAGGATGACCAGAAAGCACCACCATCAGATGCGCCGCCGCCCAAAACCGGGGGCAGCAGGCATGTCGATGTTGGTAATTTCCGGATATTCCCCGATCTGAGACTGCCGGAATTTGACTGTGGTCCGTCGCAGGCTT
The DNA here is from genome assembly GCF_002844375.1 of Thalassospira marina. Classification (NCBI taxonomy): domain Bacteria; kingdom Pseudomonadati; phylum Pseudomonadota; class Alphaproteobacteria; order Rhodospirillales; family Thalassospiraceae; genus Thalassospira; species Thalassospira marina. The sequence goes on from NZ_CP024199.1 coordinate 1,808,843, forward strand.
TTGTTGCCGAAGGCATCAAACGCGACGATGGGGCCATTTATGCGTTGGTCACCGATCCGACTTTGCCGACCCGTTCCGAATTGTTGCGTGTACTTTCGGGTATGCGCATTGGCGGCCAGCTGGACCTGCTGGATTATGAAATCGTGCATTGGCCGCCGCTCGATCGTAGTACGATTGTGTGTTTTTATTCCAAACCGGGCGGCAGCAAGGTCTTTACCGAGGGCGGCAAAAAGGCTGTTATTGACGAACATGACTTGCCAGCAACGGTGATTGTACCGCTGATCAATATTTTGACGGTGCTTTCCGATAAAAACCTGGCCCATCGAAATATTCGTGCCGATAACCTTTATTTCTCCGATGAAAAACGCGCCAGTGTTGTGGCGGGTGACTGCGCATCCTGCCCGGCAGGTTTTGCGCAACCCATCGTTTACGAACCGATTGACCGTATGTCTGCCGAACCGGCCGGCCGCGGGGCAGGGGCGCTGTCTGATGATATGTATGCGCTGGGCATTACCATTGCCGCGCTAGGCATCGGGCATACGCCACTTGCGAAATTTTCCGACAAGGAAATTGTCGAAATGAAGCTGGCGCGCGGTTCGTTCCAGACGCTGGCCGCGCATGAAAAACTGCCCCTGACCTTGATCGAGCCGATCCGCGGCCTGTTATGCGATGATTTCGAGGAACGCTGGGGCCTGTCCGAGCTTAACAGCTGGCTGGATGGCCGCCGGGTGAAACCGGTGCAGGGCAATAGTGAACGTCGGGCGGCACGCGCGCAAAATATTGGCGGGCGCGATTATTATACCGCACGCGGCCTTGCCAATGGTGTTTTTACCAACTGGGTGGCGTCGCTGGCACCGTTGCGTGACGGCGTTGTCGAAGTCTGGCTGCGACGTGGTTTGAATGATGCTGACCGGTCCAAGGCGATGTCCGAAGCCATGCGGCAAATGGCATGGTCGGGCAGCGATAAACGTACCGCCGAAGATGTGCTGATTTCACGCGGGATCGCCATTCTTGACCCTAACGGGCCTGTTCGACACAAAAATTTCTCGGCCATGCTCGATGGTTTGGGGCCGATGCTGTCCTATGATGTGCAACATGGCAAAGGCGCGCAGGCCTTTTCCGAGGTGGTGGTTCGCGACCTGCCGACTTTCTGGTTTTCGCGCATTACTGGCTTTCGCCCCGAAATTCAGTCGCAGCAGCAGGTCTATAAGGGTCTGCGCTATTACATGCAGCAGCAAAGTATGGGCTATGGCTATGAACGCTGCCTTTATGCGCTGGTAAAAAACCAGCATTGCCTTAGCCCGCTTGTCGAAAATGAATATGTCATTCACATCGCACAGCTTTTGCCTGCGCTGGAAAAGGTTGCATCGGTAACACCGCACAGCAGCTGGCCGGTTGACCGGCATATTGCCGCCTTTATTGCTGTGCGCCTGCAGGATGACACCGAACCGCAATTAACCGCCCTGCAAAACCCGGGTGACGAGGTGGAATTCAGCCGGTCGATCATCAGTTTGCTGGCACTTGTGCAGTGGCGGCACGGCCCCGATAGCCTGCCGCATCTGGGCCTGTGGGTTGCACGTTTGATGGAACCGGCCACCAAGGTTTTCCATAGCCGCGAACGCCGTGAAAAGGTGGAACGCGAAATTCCCAAGCTGGCAAAACGCGGTAATCTGGTCGAGCTTTACAACCTGATCAATGATGAAAAAGAACGTCGCAAGGACCAGGACGAATTCATTTCCGCTGTCGAGGAATATTCAGCAGCCGATAGCGAGGTGTTCGATCTGGAATCTTCTGGCCCGGCGCGCATGATACTGGCCGAACAGATTGGCCGTCAGGTGGCATCATTTGCCTCGACCATGATTGCGCTGCTGACGGTATCGGCTTTGTTCATGATGACGGTCTGGTAAGGGGGCAACATGGCAAAGAAAAAAGACAAAGCCCCCAAAAGCGGCGGGAAAAAATCCGGTGGATTGTCCTTTCTGGCAATTCTGGTGATGGGGGTGCTGCTGTTTATGGTGGCATTACCCACCTTTATTACGCTGGTCGCCGGGTTGATCCCGTCTGTCCTGGCGTTTTTCCTGGACCGGCACCGGGGGCGGTATCTGGCGCGGTGTGTTTTCGGGCTTAATTTTTCCGGTGTCGCACCCTATGTGATGGAACTTTGGCGTGATGGCGGGCAAAGCGTTTCCATGGCAACCCAGCAACTGCTGGACCCGATGACGATGGTCATCATGTATGGCGCAGCGGGGTTGGGCTGGCTGATGTATCTTGCCATGCCGCCGATTGTTGCCAATGTCCTGAACCTGACGGCACAACGCCGCACGGTTGAGTTACGCGAACAACAGCGTGACCTGATCAAGGTTTGGGGGGAAAACCTGATTTCCGAAATTGAAAAGGGCAGCCGTTAATCGGCTGTTTTTTGGCTGTTTGCAGTTTAGCCGCGTTCAAAAGAGTGCGGGCAGTCCTTGCGCCTGGCCAGAGGTGGTGGGGGGCTTGCCCTATCGGGGAGAAAGTGCCGCAAGCATTGAACGGGCGCTTTTACTTGCTTGCTTCAAGTATTCGGTATTTTCCACATGCAGGCCATTACCGGATTAACACCCGGATCAGCATCCCAAATATTGAATTGAAGGCATTATCCCGCGACGGCGGGCAGGGCGGAGATGATTGATCCGCGTGTGGGTTGATCCATGTTGGTAAAGGCAAATTAACAAACAAAAAGAACGGCCTGATGACCGTTCTTTTTGGGCTGGCAAGAAACGGGATAAACTTGCTAGCCGGGGTTGTGATGCGCTTAGTTGTGCATGCGCTGGCAGATTTTTTCAAAGGCGCGTACTTCGATCTGGCGGATGCGTTCACGCGAAATGCCGTAGGTCATGCTGAGGTTTTCAAGCGTAACCGGGGTTTCATACAGGCGACGCTGGGTCAGAATGTCGCGTTCACGGTCATTAAGGCCAGACATCGCGGATTTCAGCATATTCATGCGCTGAACAAATTCTTCGCGGCGACCCAGGCGAACTTCCTGGTTGTCTTCTTCGCTTTCCAGCCAGTCAACCCATTCGCCTTCGCCTTCAACACGTACCGGAGCATTGAGCGAATGATCCGGGCCGGAAAGGCGACGGTTCATCATGACGACGTCTTCTTCCGAAACATTCAGTTTTTCGGCAATGGTTTCGACCTGTTCGGGCGTCATGTCGCCTTCTTCAATGGCCTGCATCTGGCTTTTCAGCTTGCGCAGGTTGAAGAACAGTTTTTTCTGGGCTGCCGTGGTGCCGATCTTAACCAGCGACCAGGAATGCAGAATATATTCCTGGATGGCGGCGCGGATCCACCACATGGCATAGGTTGCAAGGCGGAAGCCTTTGTCGGGATCAAAGCGCCGGACGGACTGCAAAAGGCCGATATTGCCTTCCGAGATCAGTTCGTTGATCGGCAAGCCGTAGCCGCGATAGGACATTGCAATTTTTGCAACGAGACGCAGGTGGCTGGTGATCAGCTTTTCTGCTGCCTTTTCGTCTTCGTGGTCACGATAACGTTCTGCGAGGGCGGTTTCGACGTCGGGTGCCAACATCGGATAGCGACGAATACGCTGAAGATAGCCGGTCAGACCATCCGGAGAAATCGTCAATACTGCTGCATTACCCTGTTTCATTGGTGCCTCCCAATGCGCTTGTGGAACAGTGCATAAATCCCCTAGCACTGATTGCAGGGTATACAGAGGTATTAGGAAGCGTCAATATAAAAATAATAAGTAAGTATAGACTACATACAACTAAAGGATAGGTTCAGGGCGGTGTAGACGGCCTTCAGGTCCTCGGGCATGGGGGCGGAAAAGGTAATAAAGTTACCTGTTCTAGGGTGCGCAAAGCCAAGAGTTTGCGCGTGTAGCGCCTGTTTTCCGAAGGCGGAAAGAACGGCCTGGGACGTCTGGTTAAGGTGCCTGACCGAACGTGACTTGCTGTAAACTGGATCACAGACAAGTGAATGCCCGACATGGGCCATATGCACCCGTATTTGGTGTGTGCGACCGGTCGCAAGCTTGCATTTAATAACTGACGCTAACGAGTCGGGCCGTTTTTCTATCACGCTATAGTAAGTAAGGGCAGGTTTACCCCCCGAGGCCAGAACCGCCATTTTCTTGCGATTCCGCGGGCTGCGGCCAATATTGCCCGAGATTTTACCCTCCGCCGGGGAGGGGCAGCCCCACACAATCGCAATATAGGTGCGTTCGATATTTTCCTTATCCTCGGCAAACAGCTTGGAAAGCGCACGGTGGGCCATGTCGTTTTTGGCAACAACCATCGCCCCGCTGGTATCCTTATCAAGGCGATGCACGATACCTGGCCGCTTGACACCGCCAATACCCGACAGGCTGTCACCGCAATGGGCCAAAAGGGCATTAACCAGCGTACCACTTTCATTGCCAGCGGCAGGATGCACCACCATGCCCGCTGGCTTGTTGATCACCAGAAGGTCGTCATCTTCATAAAGCACATCAAGCGCGATGGTTTCGGCTTCGGGGGTGGCGGGTTCGGCGGGCGGAATTTGCAGTTCCATGGTTTGCCCGGCGCGCACCTTGGTTGAAACGCTGTCTTTGATCACGCCATCAACAAGCAGGTGCCCTTCGGTAATCAGCGCTTTTAAGCGTGAGCGCGATTCCTGCGGCCATGCCTTGGCAAGGACACGATCCAGGCGTTCCCCGGCATCTTCAGGCTGGGTGACATAAACCAGGCCATTTTCATCAGCAAGCGGGTCGGGCGTGGAATGGTCGGACATGGAACTGCAATTTCATCAAGAAGGAACGGAAACGGGGCAGGGCGGCAAAACTGCGCCATCTTAGCAGCTTGCACCTTCCTTGCCAGTCAGGCTGGCGCAACATAGCGGAAAAACCGCCTTTTGCAATTCCCGTGCATTCAGGGGGGATATGTGTTTATTCGGGGCTTCACTCTGGCAGGGCGTTGGCTTCATAATGGGCATCCCTGCAGAAAGCAGGTTTTACCCTTGGGCAGTTTGCGGAAAGAAAATGCGCGTTATTAAAATTCTTGTGGCTGTAATGGCAGTGTTGATCCTGATTGGCATTGCGCTGGTCGTCTATGGCCTGCAGCGCGACAAGGCGGCAAAGCAGGCGGAAAATGCCGCAACCCAGACCATGACGGTACAACCCGAACCGCCCATTTCCGATGGAATGGATAATGCCGGTACGCCGCTTTCAACAGACAGCGAATATGAAGAACCCCTTGATGAGCCCTTTGGCACCATCAATGTGGACCTGGCCGCCGATGAAACCCTGCTTTCTTTCAAGGTTGATGGTGACCGGGCCTTTTTGCACCTGACCGGGCCAAAGGGCGCGCGGATTGTGGTTGTTTCCATGACCGATAAAAGTGTTCTGGGCCAAATCCTGCTGATGAAGCCGAACTGATCGCAAAACCCAAACATGCCTTTGGGCAGGGTGATGGATATGGCGGATACACAAATCACCATTGCAAAGCCGGTTCTTGATGAAATTCTCGACCATGCGGCGCAAAGCTGGCCAATGGAATGCTGTGGGCTTTTGATTGGCCCGCGTGATGTGGATGCAGGTTTGGGGGCGAACAAGAAGGCAGGCGAACCTTCATTTGCCTCACGCCCCTATGAAATACGCATATCGCGCTGTGTGGTGGCGGCCAATGTTGCCGATGATCCCACCATGACCTTTGAAATTGATCCGGGCCTGCTTTTGCGCACGCACCGTGCCGTGCGGGAAAGTGGCGAGGAAATTATGGGCTGTTACCATTCGCACCCGAATGGCCATGTGCTGCCATCCCGCACCGACCTGCAACGTGCCGAACAGGCCGGTTTTTTATGGCTGATCGCCGGAAGCGTTACCGAAGGTGTGCGCGATTGGGCGATATATCAGCGTATGCCAGTAATCGATAACGACCTGGCAGCACGGTATTTCCAAACACTTGATTGCCGGGTGGACCCGGATGACATTGCCCGGTAAGCAAAACGGCCCGTGATTGCGGGCCATTTTTTATGGGGTGCTTACCTTCATTGCGACGGGAGGGGGATTAACCGGCAGCCAGCCGCTCCAGCGCGCCAGTCTGGCGGGCAAGGCAATGTTCAAGATTATAACGTTTGCCAACCACCTGCCGGCCTAGCTGGCGCAGGGCTTCGTAACGCTGGGGATGGGTCAGAACATCGCCAATCTGGTTTGCCAGCAGTTCCGGGTCCCAGAAATCGGTCAGCAGGCCGTTTTTACCATGATGGATGATTTCCTCGACCGGCCCGGTTTTAGACCCGATCACAAGCGTTCCGCAGGCCATGGCTTCCAGTACTGACCAGGACAGTACAAACGGGAAGGTCAGGTAAATATGCACCCGGCTGACCTGAAACAGTGTCACAAGCTGCTCATGCGGGATTTGGCCCAAAAAAACGATGCGTGATGGGTCAATACCCGTTTCTTCCATCATGATTTCGCGCCAGGGCCGCCCGTCAGGGGCGGGTGCGCCATAGCTGACACCATCACCACCGGCCACCAGAAACAGGGCATCGGGGTGATTTTGCGACACTTTGGCGGCGGCACGCATGAATTGGGGAAACCCGCGATAGGGTTCAAGGTCACGCGCGACATAGGTCACAACCGGTGTGGTGCGGTCAATCACGCGGCCGTCGGGCAATGTGAATTTCACATTGGCATCCGGGCGGCAGCGCTGCATGTCGATGCCATCGTGGCACACGCCAATTTTGCTGCGTAAAAACTTTGGATAGGCGGCTTTCTGCCACTGGGTCGGGCTGATGCCGGCATCGATCTGTTCAAGGGTTAAAAGCTGGCTGCTATTGCGCAGTCGAAGCTGTTTACGCTGGTTAAGCGATACCTGTTCCTGCGGGTCAAACCCCACATCACGGCCACTGGCATGGTAGAAATGCTCGCAATACCCCAAAAGCGGGGTATCAGGTAAAACATCGCGGGCAAACATCATGCTGCCCCAGCCGATATGGCCAAAAACGATATCGGGTTTGCCTTCCTGCGCCACCAGCGATGCAAGCGTATCGGCGGCCTGATGGCCGACTTCGGTATGCAGGTTGATATGGCTGGCTGGTTTTGCATGGGCAGGCAGGGCATCGGGCGAGCGATGCCGCAAAACCCGCACACCGGGCAATTTTACGTTCATCCCTTCGCAAAGAAAGGAAACCTGCCACCCGGCATTGGCCAGGTGACAGGCAAGATGTACAAATTGTCCCGGCCCACGACGATGGACAAAGACAACTTTCATCGGCGGTTGCGTGCCTCGCTGGTCATCATCGGGGCAGAGGCGGGGACACCGCCATAACGCAGGGTCTGTGTCCAGAATTCCTCCAGACGGCGCAGGGTATGAAGCGCATTTTCAAGTTCCGCTTCGCCATCCCGGCCGTTTGAAAGGGCTTCGTGGTATTCTTCGTGAAACTCCTGAAGGGCATCACAAAGTTCGTGGCCCTTTTCGGTCAGTTTGATCCGTGCAGATCGACGGTCGCGCGCCATTACCTGACGTTCGATATAGCCCGATTCAACAAGCTGTTTGAGGTTATATGAGGCATTCGAGCCCATATAATGCCCCCGATCGAGCAGATCACGAACTGAGAGTTCATCATCGCCGATATTAAACAGCAGCGCCACCTGGGCCGGGCTGATGTCATCATTCCCCAGCCTGATCAGATCGACACGCAGCAAATCGGCAAACCGCCGATAGATTCGTTCAACAGTGTTTGCGAGTTCAAGGTGAGTGACGGTCATGGCATTCGATCCGTTATCTGGTCCCAATATACAGTGGCCTTTGACCGGTTGTTACCGGCATCGACCAATCGTTTTCGGAAGATAACAGGACGTTGTTCTGTAACTCTTTTCGACACGCCCAATCCTTCCTGTAGTTTGCTCAAAATTTTGAAGTATTTTCCAAGTTATTGTCCTCGGTATACTTCTTTGATTTGTGTTTTTACAGTGTCCAATCATGAACATTAGATCGACATATTTCGATTTATTTTATTGCATCATGATTTCGCAACTATGTGAGCAGATTGCGGAAAAACTATGACTTTTTACAAATTGGATGAGATTGGATGCAATTTCGGTCAAAAGGCGCGAAAAGCGCCATGACAGCGCGGCTGGAAACACGCCCCGCTCTTGATGCGCCCACATTGATCCGCGAAGCCCGTTTCACGTTCGTACGCGGTCTGACCTGGGCCGGGATCGTCAGTGGCTTCATTAATGTCCTGCAATTGACCGTGCCGCTTTTCATGCTGCAGGTCCATGACCGTGTGATTAACAGTCAAAGCATCGATACCCTGAAGCTTTTGCTGGTGATCGCCGTGGGTGCCATCATTCTGTATGGCATTCTGGATTTCATTCGTGCCATGACCTTTCAGGAAATGGCGAAGTCATTGTTGCGGCGCCTAAACCTGCCGGCCATTGCCGCGGCCATGAGTGTTTCTATGGAAAAAGGATCGACGCCGGGCACGCAGGTTCTGCGCGATCTGGCCGATCTTCGGACCTTCATTAACGGCAACACCATTGGCGCCCCGCTTGAAGCCCTGTGGGCCCCGATTTTTCTGGGGGTCATGTTTGCGCTTCATCCGTTTTACGGGCTGGCTGGCGTGATCGGCGTCATCATGCTGGTCGGGCTTAGCCTGCTGGGTGATTTGCTGTCGCGCCGGGTCACCAAAGAGGCCAATGACGCCAATCTGCGCAACATCGCTGATATCGGGTCGAGCATCCCGCATGCCGAGGCCATCGAAGGCATGGGCATGATGCCCGCGCTTGCGATGCGCTGGCGTTCGGCCCAGCATCACACAACCGAACTGCTTGATATCGCCAATGCGCGCGGCAAGGGCATGTATGCCCTGACACGGTCGCTGCGTTATGGCCTGCAGGTTGGTGTGCTGGCAATGGGTGCGGCCCTTGTGATCAAGGGTGAAACATCGCCAGGTGCCATGATTGGTGGCACCGTGATCATGGGCCGCTTGCTGCTGCCGTTTGACAATGTCACCCGTGACTGGCGTGGCTGGGTCAATGCCATGTCGGCATGGCAGCGCATTCGCCAGATCCTTGAACAGCGCCAGTCCGAACGCGAGGTTGAACCCACCCCGCGCAGCGAGGGGCCGCTTGTGGTTGATAACCTGGTCTATGCTGTTGCTGGCAATAATGTGCCGGTTCTCAGGGGCCTTTCATTTGAAATCAATCCCGGCGAAATCCTGGGTGTGATCGGCCCGTCGGCGGCAGGTAAATCAACCCTGTCGCGGGTCATTATCGGGGCGGCCAAACCTACGGCGGGCGGTGTCTATCTGGATGGGCACAGCACCTATTTGTGGGAACGCGGGTCTTTTGGCGACATGGTGGGGTATCTGCCGCAGTCGGTGTCGCTGCTGAACGGGACCATCCGTGAAAATATTGGCCGCATGCGCGATGCCGACCCGCGCAAGGTGATTGATGCCGCGCGTGCTGCCGGTGTGCATGAAATGATCGGCCGTATGCCGCTGGGCTATGACACGCCAATTGGCGGGGGCCGTTATACCCTGTCAGGCGGGCAGAAACAGCGTATTGCGCTTGCCCGTGCGCTGTATGGCTGGCCGCGTCTGCTGGTGCTGGACGAACCCAATGCCAACCTGGATGCCGAAGGCGAAGCATCGCTTATTCGCGCCATTCGGGCGGCATCGGAAAATGGGGCGATGGTCGTGCTGATTGCGCATCGCCAGTCCATTATGCGCTATGCCCATAAATTGCTGGTCCTTCAGGAAGGGCGCATCAAGCAGTTTGGCGAGCGTACCGATGTGGTCCAGGCGATTACCGAACAGGGCCACGATGTAAAATCCCTGCCGGATTCCACCCGTAAATATGTTGCCAATGGCGGCAAGCTGGAAAATGGAGGTGCGGCATGAATCGCGTAATCAACCTTGATGAACGGGGTGATGTGATCAACCCTGATGCCCCGCAACCGGTCTGGCACCAGGTGCTGGCTGAAGAACGGGCAGCATCCAAACAAAGCCTGCGCAAACCCATGATTGCCGGGGCACTGGTAATTATCATTGGCTTCGGTGGCTTTTTGCTGTGGGGTTTTAATGCCCAGCTTGATAGTGCGGCGGTGGCATCCGGCTCGGTGATTGTCGATTCGCGCAAGAAAACCGTGAACCATCTTGAAGGTGGTATTCTTAAAAAGCTGCTGGTTGATGAAGGCGAACGGGTCCGTAAGGGCCAGCCGCTGGCATTGCTTGATGGCACCCGAACCCAGTCCGAGCTTGAACAGCTTCGCGGCGAGAAATACGGCCTTCAGGCCAAGCTTGCCCGGCTGCGGGCCGAACAGAATGGCGATAAAACCGTCGCCTTTCCCGAAAACCTGCTGTCATCGAAGGAAACCTATGTTTCCGACATTCTAAGCGATGAAAAACGCCTGTTTGACAAACGCAACGAGGTTTACACCGCCAAGCGTGATGCTCAGGAAAAGCAGATCAAGCAGTTCTCGGCCGAGGCAGAAGCCCTCGATTCCCAGATCCAGGCTCGTGGTCATCAGCAGAAACTGGTGAAAGAACAGCTTGATGGCGTGCGTGAGCTGGCCTCCAAGGGCTATGCAACCCGCACCCAGCTTGTGGAAATTGAAAATAACTGGAGCGATCTGGTCGGCGATGCTGGCGAGTTCAAGGCACAGCGTGCTGCGGCCGAACAGCAAAAGGCCGGGGCCGAGATTGAACTGGCATCAATTGAAATGGAATGGCAAAGCGATATCGCCAAATCCATTCAGGAAACCCAGCTGGCCCTTAATGACGTTAACCAGCGCATTACCGCCAAGGATGATGTACTGAAGCGCCTTGAAATCCGTTCCCCGCAGGAAGGGATCGTCAGTAATATCCAGATCAGAACGCCTGGCGGGGTTATCAGCCCGGCACAGCCAATAATGGATGTGATACCCGATGAAGAACCCCTTGAGATCGAGGCGATGATTAACCGCCGCGATATTGATGCGGTCAATATGGGGGCAGATGCCCAGGTGCGCCTGACGGCCTATAACCAGCGTCGTCTGTCGCCAATTAAGGCGAAAATCAGCTATATCGACGCTGATCAGACCGTCGATGAGAAGCGTGATTCATCCTATTATGTCGTTCGTGCCAAAATTGACCCGGACGAGCTGGCAAAACACCCCGATATCAAACTGCGTGCGGGGATGCCCGCTGACATTCTGGTGCTTAACAAGCCGCGCACCGCGATCGATTATCTGCTTGATCCGATCGCCGAAAGCATGGATCGCGCCTTCCGCGAGGATTAATCAGGTCCTTGAAATCCCGGGTTGGGGCGGGGCAGGGATGCCCATCTCACTGCCCCAAACCCGCAGGATTGCTGGTTTTTCCAACCCGTGTACCAAATCAAAAGACCGGCCCTTCAAAGGCTGGTCTTTTTTTGTCGCATAGTGATTCAAAATTTAAATCAAATGTAGATTAAATATTGGAAAATAATAAAAATAAGAAACCAAGTAAAATAATGTAAAAATCAGATCTCTACATAATATCGCCACAATAATACCTTGATAATAACTTCCTATCAAAAAGCAAAAGAATATAGGGTTCGTGTGTGGCCGTTTCCAAGGCGATACACGTTCCTGAGGGAACGGCCAGCCTCTAGTCACACCGAAACCCGAAACGGGATAAGAAGGAGGATATGATGGCAACTCTCGAAGGCGGCGCCTACGACGATACGCTTCTCGGCTCGCGCTTCAGCGATGTGATCTTTGGTCGCGGCGGTGACGATACCCTGTTTGGACATGGGCAGAACGACGTTCTGTTCGGTGAAGAAGGCGATGACCACCTGTTTGGTGGTTCCGGTGACGATGCCCTGCTGGGTGGCGCCGGTCGCGATCTTCTGTTTGGCGGGTCGGGCGACGACCAGTTGCTTGGCGATAGCGGTAACGACATGCTGTTTGGCGGTCATGGTGATGATCAGCTTTTCGGTGGAGCTGATGATGACCTGTTGTCAGGTGGTAAAGGCGACGACCTGCTGGATGGTGGCGATGGCCATGATCTGATGCAGGGCGGTGCCGGTGACGACATCATGTTTGGTGGCGCCGGTGACGACCAGATGCTTGGTGGTCAGGGTGATGACCTGATGCAGGGTGGTGACGGCAATGACGTCATGCTCGGCGGTCAGGGCGATGATGTGATGAATGGCGGTGCTGGTAACGACCTGATGATGGGTGGTGCCGGTGACGACGTCATCAATGGTGGTGCTGGCGACGATCTTCTCGTCGGTGGTGCAGGCCACGATAACTTTGTTTTCTCTGGTGGTGGCGGCAACGATGTTGTCCTCGACTTCCAGGTGGGTGAAGACATGCTCTCGATTTCCAAGGGCATTAACGACACCGATATTTCCTCGGCCGATGACGTTGCAGCACGTGCAACGCAGGATGGTGCCAATACCGTTGTTGACCTTGGCAATGGTGACTCCATCACCCTTAACAACGTTGATGTCGACGACGTCCAGGATCATCCGGACCACTTCTTCAACGTTCAGTAACGACGTCGGGATGTTCGCAGCGCGTGCTGCGGACATCCCATTTTCATCGTTTCATTTGTAAGGGTACAGGCGCCAAATGCTTGAACTTGCCACGTCTGATGACAGACAGTTGTCTGGCGACATGCCGGAGGTCTGCCGGCTGACCCCCGACACATTGATTCTGATCTGGAACCTGCCGACCCGTTTGTGGACCGTTCCCAAACTTGAGGCACGCGACGGACGAAAGATTTCGCCGCAGGCGACATTGCGCCTGCCGCTGGGCAGCGGTGGAACGCGGCTTTTGCGCGTTATTCCGCAACCCAAAGACAGCCCGCTTTCCCTGTTGGCCGAGGCCGGTTCACTGGGCCGCCAGCAGGAAATTACCATCGAACCGGATGGCGAATTTGACCCGGTCGATGCCTTCATGCTGCTTGATGATGTGACCCCGGCCGGGCGGCTTTCGCTGCTGTCGGCAATGCTGGGCGCGTGGGCAAGCATGTTCCGGATGCGGCGCAGCCGCAGCTATACACAGGCCCTTAACCGCCTGGTGGCGCGGATCGTAGACGAACCGCAGCGTGCCCAGCCGGTTGCCCGCCTGTCTGAAAAGCAGATGCTGATTGCAACCACACTGCCTGCCGCCTTTGGCGACATTGAAGGCACCTATGTGGTTTCACAAACCGGTTTCTGGCGGTTGCCGCAAACCGCCCATCATGGCCGGGAAACCCCGAACGGGGCCAAACAGACATTTTTTATTGCTGATAGCAACGGGTTGGAAGGCGGCGCCTTTCTGGTCATTACCGGCAGCCGCGCCCTTGCCATTCGTCAGCTTGATGCAAGGCCAAACCTGCCGTCGCTGTCGCGCTGGTGGCTGGCACAGGGCAAGGCCGACGCCGATTTGCGCGAATATGCGATTGATGCCCTGGCGCGCGGTGATGCAACATCGCGCAAGGCCGCCCTGGAATTTCAACTGCGTTGCCCGCTTTCTGCACAGCGCGTTACCGGCGGTGGTGGCCTGCCATCGGGCGAGGTTGACCTTGCCGTAACCACGGCACGCGGCACGCTGATTGGCGGCTGGTATCGTGATCCGGTTGAAATGGTTGGCGGGGTGGATGTGCTGGACCATACCGGCACCGAACACGCCTTTGAAAACCATTTTTACCGTTATGCCGGTTCTGTCGTGCAGGATGAAAAAACCGTTCCTGCCACCGGTTTTGTCGGGTTTCACCCCGAAATCAAAAGCCAGGTGCCGATCCTTCAGCCACGCAGCATTTTGCGCCTGACATCGGGCAGTCGCCATTTGATGGTGCCAACCGCACAGCCTGCCGACCCGGCAGAAGCCCGCGCGCGCATTCTGCGTGCCGTGCCGCCGCAGCACCTGAATGACGATATCATGGAAAACTGCCTGGCCCCGGTGATTGGTGATGTGCAGCAAAAATTGCTGGGTAGCATCGGCGCGCCGACCGTTATTGATATCGGGCAACAGCGCAGCGACCCGTCGGTATCAATTATTGTGCCGCTATACCGGGTGCTCGATTTCCTGCGTGCCCAGATCGGTGCCTTTGCCTGTGATCCCTGGATATCCCAGCATTGCGAACTGATTTACGTGCTTGATAGCCCGGAACAGGCCGAACAGACCGAACATCTTTTGCGCGGGCTTTATCTGCTGTATGGCGTGCCGCTGCGTCTGGTGATCATGGCACGCAATGGCGGTTATGCCCGGGCCTGCAATAGCGGGGCGTCCGTTGCGCGCGCCGATCTGCTGGCGATGCTGAATTCCGATATCATCCCGCATCAGACCGGCTGGCTCGGCACCATGGCAACGCGCATGGGCGGCGAACAGGATGTTGCCGCCGTTGGCCCCAAATTGCTGTTTGAAGATGGTTCCCTGCAGCATGCCGGTATGTATTTCGCCCGCAATGAACGTGGCCAGTGGTTAAACCACCATTATTACAAAGGCATGCCAGGCCAGTATCGTGATGCCTGCATCGAACGTTCTGTTCCTGCCGTTACGGGTGCCTGCATGCTGCTGCATCGTGGCGTGTTCGAGGATGTGGATGGCTTTAGCGAGGATTACGTCATCGGGGATTACGAAGACAGTGATCTTTGCCTGAAAATCCGCGCCCAGGGCTTTGACATTCGTTATGTGCCCGATGCCGAACTTTACCATTTCGAACGCAAGTCTATTTCGACCCATTCCGATTATATGCGCGGTGTTGCAACGCAATATAACGCGTGGCTGCATGCCCGCCGCTGGGACGATCAGATGACCGAATTTTCAATGCAGGGTGTGCCGCAAATGGCCGCCGAACCTGCGATGGGCCGAGGCGTATTATGAACAGTATTCTTGCAATTCCGGGCCACCGTCCCGAAAGCACCGGTAATGTTGCCGACGCTGGCAAAAAAACATCCGAATATCCCTCTGTTCGCATCATGCGGGCACCGGCTGCAACCCCGGCACCGGCCAAACCGGTAACCCCGGCCAGCGCGGAAAAGCCTGCAGCAGCAGCGACCGTTGCGGAAAAGAAAAACGAAGCATCCTCCGGGGCGGATTCCGCGCCAAAAGATCGCGCGGCCAAGGCGGCGGCGCAGATGTCCGATGTTGCCCCTATCGGTCCGCCCGCCGCCAAGGAGGGGGCCACCCAGGCCGATGCCGATAGCGGCTTGCTTATTCCCGATACGTCACTGGGCGAAAATATTGATGGTGACGACGACGTACAGGATACCAAGGCAGCCAAAGGCCGGGCAGGGCGCAAATCATCGTCTTTTGCCAATCTGACGCCACGTCAGGAAGTGTATCTTGGTGCCATTTGTCGCCAGATCGCCCAGAACCGCTTTTTACCGACCCCGACCCAGGACGAAGTATTTGTCGGTGATGGTGACTATCTTGCCATCGGTGCCGAATTTCTGGGGCATTTCGTGCGCCTTGGCGGGTTAAAGCCGACCGAAAGTGTTATTGATATCGGGTCGGGCATCGGCCGTATGGCAGTGCCGTTAACCCAGTATCTGGTGCCCGGTAAAACCCGTTATCTTGGTATTGATCCGGTCGCTGACGGGGTGAAATGGTGCCAGAAAACCATTACCCCGGTTTACCGGGATTTCCGGTTCCAGACCGTCGATCTTGCCAACGAACTTTATAATCCCGAAGGCAAGGTTGCGGGCGATAGCTGGAAACTGCCTGCCAAGGACGAAGAATTTGATTTCGCCACCATGGTTTCGGTGGCAACGCATCTGCCCCCGGCCGAAGTCGAACGGTATTGCAGCGAAATTTTCCGCGTTCTGCGCCCCGGTGGCCGCCTGTTTATGACGGCCTTTATCGTGCGCAATGCCGAAGAACTGGCCGCCCCCAAATGTGACCCGCGCCTCAGCGGCCTTGTCCGTGAAAAGGACAAACCCTGCTGGCATTTGCGCGGTGAAAACCCGATGGCCGCTGTCGGTTTTGATGAAGGCTATCTTGAATCGGTGCTGGCAAAGGCCGGTTTTGCCTTGCTGCGCAAGGGGTTTGGGGCCTGGCACGGCGATAAATCCCCGCACTATCAGGATATTCTTATTGCCCAGAAACCACGCAGGAGCAGCAAATGAACCCGCGCATTCTGGTCCTTGCCCATAATCATCCTGACCTGCATCCCGGTGGTACTGAAATTTTCGCCCATGACCTGTTTGGGGCCTATAAACGGGCAGGGTGCGAAGCCCTGTTCGTGGGGGCCACCAACGATGTGCATCGCACACGTCGTCCCGGCACCAGTTTTCAGGCGGTAAATGACAGCGATGACGAATTGCTGTTCTGGGCTGGTCATTTTGACCGTTTCAATATGTCCCAGACCGACCTTTATGCTGTCGTTCCGGCGATTACCGAACTTCTGGAAAATTTCCGCCCGGATATCGTGCATATCCACCATCTGGTGTTGTTTGGCATTGAATTGCCAATGCTGATCCGCCGGGTTTTGCCCGATTGCAAAATTGTCATGACCCTGCATGACTATTACCAGATCTGCCCGCATGACGGCCTGATGATCCATCGCGAAACCCGCCAGCGTTACCAGTCGCTTGATGTTTCAGGCGATAAATGCGGCCTGACCGGGATTAGCCCGGACCAGTTTGCGATGCGATCGGTCAATATCCGCAATCATTTGCGCGCCGTTGACCTGTTCCTGTCGCCCAGTCGGTTCCTGCGTGAACGCTATATCGAATGGGGCATCGACCCCCACCGGATCGAGGTGATCTATAATGGTCGCCCGGCGGTTCGTGCGGTGCGTCGTCGCGAACATGGCACGGGTGGCATGCCCAATGTGTTTGGCTATTTTGGCAATCTTAACCCCTGGAAGGGGGCCGATGTACTGCTGGCTGCCGCCCGCAAGCTGATCGAAGATGATGTTGAATTTGAACTGCGCATTCATGGCGGCGCGCCGTTCCAGACAGCGGCCTTTAACGAGAAAATCGATCGCCTGTTTGAACAGACCACCAGCCGTGTGGTGCGCCTTGGCGCCTATGATCGCGAAGATATTCCCGAATTGATGGCATCGGTCGATTGGGTGGTTGCCCCGTCGATCTGGTGGGAAAATGCCCCGCTGGTCATTCAGGAAGCCTTTCAGCACAACCGCCCGGTAATCACCAGCAATATTGGCGGCATGGCCGAAATGGTCCGCGATGGGATGGATGGCGTGCATGTGCGCCCCGATGACCCTGCTGCTTTGGCCCGCACGATGGCCGATTGCGCCACGAACCCGAAACTCTGGAAGAAGCTTTCGGGCAATGTGCGCGCCCCGGCCAATATCGACGATGTCGCCCACACCCATCTTTCGCGTTTTCGTAACCTGATCCGGCCTGACTTCGTCGCGGCCTGAAAAAGGAGATTTCCATGGCAGTTGCACAGGAAAAGACCAAGGATACGACCCCGTCTGCCGA
The DNA here is from genome assembly GCF_002844375.1 of Thalassospira marina. Classification (NCBI taxonomy): domain Bacteria; kingdom Pseudomonadati; phylum Pseudomonadota; class Alphaproteobacteria; order Rhodospirillales; family Thalassospiraceae; genus Thalassospira; species Thalassospira marina. Next base: position 1,826,232 of record NZ_CP024199.1, read on the forward strand.
TCCGTCCGCGCAGGCACAGCCCAATCCCGCGCAGCAGGGGGCCGCAAACCCGGCCGCCGCTGCCAGCGCCAAATCCCAGGCGGCACAACCCGCGGCCAAACCCCATCCCCAACAGGCCGCTGCCGCACGGCAGGGTGCAACCCCGGCCCAAAGCCAGGCTGCCAAAAATGCGCAGGGCCAGCCCAGGGCCGACGGCCCGCCGGTGCTGGAAGGCAATGTTGACGCCATTGATCGCGAACGCCTGTTTGGCTGGGTCTGGTGCCCGCAACGGCCCGATGCGCAGGTTGACGTTATCGTACGCATGAATGGCCACACCCTGTTGAAGGTCAAGGCGGATCGCGAACGCATTGATTTGCGCCGCAACGGCATTGGCAACGGCAAACATGCTTTTGAAATTGAATTGCCCGAAGCCGCCCTCGCTGCCGCTGACAGCCTGAGCGTGGTTGCTATCACCCCGGAAACCGGTGCCGAAACGGTATTGCGTATTCCGTCGCAAACAGAACAGGCCGCCCATTCGGCGATGAATGCGCCACTGGGCAAAATTCTTGATCGTCTCGACCGTCTTCTTGCTGCGCAGCATATTTTGCAAAACGGCCAGCGCGAAGCCGCCAAACGCCTGATCGATTCTTCCAAACGCATGGATGAACTGGCATCTGCCGATGATGGTATCGAGGCGGGTGTCCGCCTTGTGCGCAACGGGCAGGAAGAACTGGCCAGCCGTGTTGAACAGCTTGAAGTGTTTCTGGTGCGGTTTGACAAATCACTGGGCGGGTTTGATGAACGCCTTGCCGTGCTAAGTGACAAGCACCGCAATGATTTGCGCACGCCCTTGCTGCTGCTGGCCGTTCTGGTTGGCCTGGTCGGTGGTTTGTCCCTTGGCGCAATCGTTTGGTAAGGCGGCTGTGATGACAACAGACCCGTTAAACGCGATCTACGACCTGCCGGTACGCAAATATGTGCTGTTATTGGGCGCAGGTGGCCAATTGGGGCAGGAATGCGCCGCACAATTGGCGAAGCAGGGCATTTCCCTGTTTGCACCGCCCCGTCATGATCTTGATCTGGTCGAACTGTCGCCACTCTTGCACGCGATAAAAGCTCATCCCCCGGCGGTACTGGTGAATGCAGCAGCATTTACCGATGTCGACGGTGCGGAAACCCTTCGGTTAGAGGCACGCCAGATCAATGCGGATGTGCCGGGCCTTCTGGCCGAAGTCGCGGCTGACATGGGTGTGCGCCTGATCCATGTGTCGACCGATTTTGTTTTTTCAGGTGAGGGTTCAACCCCTTATTTCGAAAGCGACAAAACCGGACCAGTCAATTGGTATGGCGCAACAAAACGGGCAGGGGAACGTGCCGTGCGCATGTCAGCCCCTGAAACAGTGATTTTGAGAACCGCCTGGTTACATGGTCGTCATCGTCGGTGTTTTGTTCATGCCATGGCCGACAAACTGGCCCGTGGTGAACAGATTTCGGCCGTGAATGACCGCTTTGGTTCGCCCACTTCGGCGGCAATGCTGGCATCGCACATTACGCGTTTGTGCAACCGCATTGTCGAGGGTGATGCCATCGAAGCAGGTATCTTTCATTGTGCCGGTATTGGTGCGGCCAGCCCCTATGACATGGCAACGGAAATTGCCGATCATTTGGGCGTGGACCGGGACCTGGTTTCGCCGGTTTCTGCTGCACAGCGGGGCGAAATCGCTGCCCGTCCGCATTTTGCCGTCCTTGATTGCAGCAAAATCGCCCGTCATTTGCGGCTGCCCTGCCAGCCCTGGCAGGAAGGCATTCGCCAAACCCTGACGCAGTCGGGCATTCCAGAGGGGAAAATCGCATGAAAGGCATTATTCTTGCCGGTGGCACCGGCAGTCGGCTTTGGCCGATTACCCATGCCACAAACAAGCAATTGCTGCCCGTCTGGGACAAACCCATGATTTTCTATCCGCTCAGCACCCTGATGCTGGCGGGCATCCGTGACATTCTGATTATTACCACAACAGGCCAAACCAGCGCTTTCATGTCGCTTTTGGGCGACGGCAGCCAGTTTGGCGTGCGCCTGTCCTATGCCGAACAGGATAAACCCAATGGCATTGCCGAGGCGCTGTTAATTGGTCGCGATTTTCTGGATGGATCGTCCTGTGCGCTGATTTTGGGCGATAACTTGTTTCATGGCGATAATCTTGGTGCGCGCCTGCAGGCTGCCACCCGCCGCCACGATGGGGCGACCGTTTTTGTCCATGCCGTGCGCGATCCGGAACGTTATGGCGTTATGGCATTTGATGGCGATGGCAATCCGCTTGATATCATCGAAAAGCCGTCCCATCCGCCGTCAAATCTGGCGGTGACCGGGCTTTATTTCTTTGATGGTACGGCACCGGAACGCGCAAGTGCCCTTTTGCCATCTCACCGGGGCGAGCTGGAAATTACCGACCTTAACCGTGCCTATCTTGAGGATGGCATGTTGAATGTCGAAATGCTGGGCCGTGGTTGCGCATGGCTTGATACCGGCACGCCTGCCAGCCTGTTGCAGGCTGCACAGTTTGTATGTTCGGTCGAAGAACGCCAGGGCCTTAAAATTGGCAGCCCCGAAGAAACCGCCTGGCGCCTTGGATGGATCGCGCGCGATGAAATGACGCGCAGTGCGGGCTTTAACGCCAACAGTGAATATGGCCGCTATCTGGACGATATGGCGCGTGCAAATGACCGAAATGCCATTGGCGTCGAGGTGGATGGTCTGGGTGCGTTCGGTTTTGTGACCGCGCGTGAAAAACAGGCATTTTACAGTTCATCACATAACAGGAGAGCAGGGCATGAGTGAGCCTTCAGGCCTGCCATTGGACGGTGCAACCGTCATGGCCACACTGGTGGACGAAGGACTGGCCCTCATGGCCGGGGTAGGCAGTGCAATGCCTGCCACGATAGATGTTTACCTTAACGGGTCGCCGGACGCCAAAGTCCAGGCATCCATGATCAGCTGGCGTCGCAATGACAGTTCTGCTGATTCCGCCTTTGGCTTTATCGCCCTGTTGCCACTGAAAAATGTCAGTGGCGGGCGCTTGAAAAAGGTGGTGTTTCGCCGCCCGGGCCACCCGGCTGAATATGCAATCGAAAGCCGTGGTCAGGGCCTGGAAGCCATTTTATCGGCGGTTGCCGATCAGTCCGGTGCGTCCTTTGCCGGGGTGATGGATGGCGTGATCGAAGCCCTTCTGGCCGGTAAAACCAACAAAAAGCGTTTGCGCACGGTGGCCGCACTGGTCCGTATTGCGGCAAGCAGCAATGGTTTTGTCGAAGTCCTTGGCGGGCTTGAAGAAAACGAACTTTATATTCAGGGCTGGTCCAGCAATTTTCCCCATGGCCGCACCCGTGTTATCGCCATCGAGGATGGCCCGGTTCTGGCCGAATTGACCAGTGCCGAATTCCAGCGTGATGACCTTGGCGAAGATGCAGCCGGTGTGATCGGCCTTTTGGAAACCGAACGTGTGGTAAAGCCCGAAAAGCTGCAGCGCGTTTATTTCCGGGGCCGGGATGGCTGGTACGGGATCGAGGTTTATCAGCAGCGTGTGATGGTTGCCCCACGTGATGTACCGGCACATATCCGTTCCGTACTGGGCCGTGTCAAGGCACCCGATAATATCCTTGAACAGATGCAGCTTGCCGCCCATCGTTTTGATGGCCGCGATACGGTGTCCGATCTTGACCGTCCCATTCGTGTTGGCATCGATTTTGCGCTGGTAATTGAAGGCAGTGGTATTCTGGTTTCGGGCTGGATGCTGGACCCGGACCGTGGGGTCAATGAAATCAACCTTCGGGTTGGTCAGGACAGCATTCGCATTGACGATAGCTGGACCCGCCAGACCCGGCCGGATGTGACCGAAGCCTTCATCAATGATCCAATGTTTGCCGGTATGAATTCGGCGCGGAACAGCCATGGTTTTCTGGTTTTTTGCCCGCTGACGGATACCCCGGCATCTGATCAGCCGATTTATCTGGAATTCAATATTACCGACAGTTTCCCGGCCTATTGTCCGCTTAATCCGACCCGGGCATCAGCACGCCAGGCCCTTTCACGGGTTTTGCCGTCGCTTGACCCACGGTCTGTTACGGCATCAAGCAGCATTGAACGCCAGTTTGGCCCGATGTTGCAAAATATGTCGGCGCAAAGCCCCTTTGCCATTGATGTGCATGACATTGGCAATTTCGATGAAAATGCGCCCGTTACCCTGATTGTTGGTGCCGATGACACAATTGGCGATATGGGTGTGACCATTGCACTTTTGGGCCTGGACCCGGAAACACGCAAACTGCCTATCGTGATTGCGGGTCCCGCCGAAAGTTTTGATCAGGTTGGCAGCGACATGCTGCGTCTGGCGGCGTTCTACAAGCTTAATGTGCGCTTCGTTTTTGCCGAAGGTGTGGAGGATTTTTGCGACGCGCTGGAAGTTGGCGTCAAAGCAACCAAATCCGATGCTGTTTGCCTGATGTCGGTGCATGTATTGCCGCGCGAAAAGGGCTGGTTTAGCCCGCTTTTGAATGCGTATCGCAAACGCGGCAGCAAGGGCGCTGTTTGCCCGACCATCCTGTTTGAAGATGATTCCGTTCGCTGGGCGGGCACCTGGATCGAAGAAGGCCCGGAAGGCAAATATCTGGCGGACCGTTATGTGGGTTATCCGCGCGCCGTGCTAAGCGACGCAGAACCCTGCGAAGTCAGCGCTGGCACGGTTGAATGTTGCATCCTGCCGCGATTGGCCTTCCTCGATGTTAAGGGTTTTACCCGTGGTTATATCGGCCCGTCGGAAAAGGGGCTGGATATTGCGCTGAAATTGCGCATGGCCGGAACGCCATCCTACTGGTTACCGGAAGTCGAAGTATTGGGCAGTGAACAATCCATAACGTCCACGCCCGCCTGGGAGGAACTTTCGCATCGTTTGGACCGCTGGGCGTTTGATCGCCGCTGGTCCCTGGTTGTTTCAAATTTGCGGAGCCACAATCATGCCGTCGACTGATTTGCGTGTGCTGGTCATCTCCCATGGCCATCCCAGCCTGTCGCTGGGTGGGGCCGAAGTCGGGTCTTATAACCTGCACAAGGGATTGAATGAACTCGACGGTGTCGAGAGCTTTTATCTGGCAAGGGTAGGGCACCCGGTGCCGCGTCATGGGGCATCCGCCCTGATGAGCCTGCGCCAGAAAGACAATGAAATTCTTTATCACGCTGAAAACTATGACCATTTCCTGCTGTCGAACCGCAGCACAGATGAAATTGATCGCGACCTTTTGCGTTTCGTGAAGGATTACAACCCCGATGTGGTGCATTTTCACCATGTGTTGGGGCTGGGAATGGAAACCATCTATGCGGTGCGCGAAGCCCTGCCGGATGCGGCCATTTTCTTTACTTTCCACGAATTCCTGACCATGTGCCACAACCATGGCCAGATGGTCAAAAGCGGCGGGCATAAACTGTGTAACCGGGCCAGCCCCATTGAATGCAATGGCTGTTTCCCGAATGTTTCCCCGGCGGCATTCCTGCGTCGCGAACGCTTTATCAAATCCATGCTGGATCTGGCCGACCATTATGTGTCGCCCAGTCAGTTCCTGGCGGATCGTTTCATCGATTGGGGCCTTGATGCCGATAAAATGTCGGTCATTGAAAACGGGCTGGATATCGATAAACGGGCTGCCATTCGTCCTCTGACCAAGGCACAGCCCCGCCGGGCACGTTTTGCGTACTTTGGTCAGCTGACGATGTTCAAGGGCGCGGATGTGCTGCTTGATGCCGTAGGCCGTGTACCGGATTCCATCTGGGGTGATGATGCCCGTTTGATGATCTTTGGTGGCAACCTCGATCGTCAACCCCTTGATTATCAGGAAAAAGTCAAAGACCTTATCGAAAAGGCCGGCGAAAGGGTGCGGTTTTACGGTGCCTATCAGAACAGCGAAATGCCGCGTTTGATGGAAATGGCGGACTGGACCATTATTCCGTCAATCTGGTGGGAAAATTCACCCATCGTCATTCAGGAAGCGTTCTTCCACGGGCGTCCCATGATTGCCAGTAACATTGGCGGCATGGCCGAAAAAATCGAAGATGGTGTAAACGGCCTGCATTTCCGTGTTGGCAGTGCCGAAGACCTCGCTGATCGCCTGATCGAATGTCTGACTGACAAAACTTTGTGGGATCGGATGCATGACGGGATCCGTCGGGCACCGACCTACATCGAATGCGCAGAACAGCATCTTGCGCAGTATCGGGGGGTTCTTGAAAACCGCCCGTCCGTTGCCGCACCTGGTGCGGCTCCGCAACAATCCGTGGTCGGGGCGTGACGGCATCCCCTGTCACATCTTGAAGCGGCCGGAACGTTAACCACGCCATAGCGCGAAAGAATGGTAGCGAACGGAAAAACCAGCTGCCATTCATCAACTTCAAGGAGAAAAACCATGGCGCGCGTACTCGTAATGATTCCCTCGGGCGAAGTCTACGACCATGATTGTGTCCGCTGGTACAATTACCGCGATGTCCAGAAAAGCATCGATCACTATCACAATATTGGCGATGCCTTCGTGTTTGATTCATCGCTCAAGCTGATGAACTTTGAAAAACTTGGCGTTCTGCCAATTGCCGATCCGAAAATGGAAGATATCGATCGTCTGCGCGAAGAATATGATTACGTCTTCCTGCGCGGCTCGAACTATATCCATTCCCATATGGACTGGCGCAATACCATTGCCGTTCTAAAACGCCTGAAACTGCCGGTTCTTGGTTTTGGTGTTGGTGCCCAGGCCCCGGTAAAGGGCAAGCTGGAACTTTCCGAACAAACCAAAACCGTGCTGCGTATGATGGCCGATTCAACCACGTCAATTGGCGTGCGCGGGGCCTATACCGCACAGGTTCTGTGGGATATCGGCATTACCAATGTGCGCATTGTCGGTTGCCCGACGGCGTTCCGTGCCAATAACCCGAATATGCGCATCAAGCTGCCCGCCCTTGAAGACGTTAAAAATGTCGGCGTCACGTTGCGCCGCGAGGTGTCGCCAGCTTATGCGCAGGATATCAAACGTTACCTGACCTTCCATCGTGATCTGGTCAAGGAACTGGCAAATCGGTTTGACGTAACCCTGATGGCCCAGGGCGAGCCGGAAGAAAAGAAACTGGTCTTCGGGACGGATGCCCAGAAACAGGAAGCCATGCAGGCCCTGAAGGACAATGATTGGGTCAAGAACTGGTATCTTGATGACACCATGGAAAAGCTTTACCGCGAAAAGCTGTTCTATTCCGATGTGGTGTCGGATTACGAAGATCTGGTTCGTACCAAGGATTGCGTGCTGGGTTACCGCCTGCACGGCAACCTGATGGCATTGTCCAACGGCGTACCATCGGTTTACTTCACCTATGACAGCCGCACCGTCGAATTTGCCGAAACCTACCAGATCCCGAGCTACGACGTCTTCTCGCAGAAGGATTTCGTGCTGGAAGATTACTGGGATCAGTCCCTGTTTGACAAATTCAACCGCGCCTGGTTCCAGACCTATCGCGAAATGCAGACTTTCCTGAGTGAAAACAACATCGATCACAAGATGACCGAAGTGATGGCGCCGCAAAACCAGCCGCAACGCAAAGTGGCCTGACTTTAAAGAACCTCTGCATTGCCGCCTGCAAACAGGCGGGCGGCAATGCCCATTATCTGCGGTTCATATTCAGAAATCTCCCCGACCCCGATATGGACCGCCTTTGCAAGGAGGCATTAAAATGACAGTACTTGTTACCGGTGGCGCAGGTTATATTGGCAGTCACGCCGCACTGGCCCTTCTCGATGCAGGGCGCAAAGTTGTTGTTCTTGATAATCTGAGCCAGGGCCATCGCTGGGCTGTTCCGGCAGGGGCTGCCTTTGTCGAAGGTGATTGTGGCGATATCGACCTGGTATCGCGCGTGATCCGCGAACATGACGTTACCGCGATCATGCATTTCGCAGGCTCCATTATCGTTCCGGAATCTGTCGTTTATCCGCTTGATTACTACTATAACAACACGGTTAATTCCCGGGCCCTGGCACAGGCCGCCGTGGACAGCAAGGTTCGCCATTTCATTTTCTCGTCCACTGCGGGCGTTTACGGCGAACCGGCCAAAACCCCGATCCTTGAAGACTTCCCGTCAAAACCGATTTCGCCCTATGGCACGTCAAAAATGATGACGGAAAAAATGCTGCAGGATGCATCGGTCGCGCACGACATGAATTTTGTCGCGCTGCGTTATTTTAACGTTGCCGGTGCCGACCCGAAAGGCCGGGCAGGGCAGACATCGCGCAAGGCCACCCACCTGATCAAGATCGCCAGTCAGGCCGCCAGCGGTGTTCGCAGCCATCTTGATGTGTATGGCGATGATTACGCCACCAAGGACGGCACCTGTGTTCGCGATTACATCCATGTCAGCGACCTTGCCAACGCCCATGTGCTGGCCCTTGAATATCTGGAAAAGGGCGGCGAAAGCGATGTCATGAATTGCGGTTATGGTCGTGGTTTCTCGGTCTACGAGGTGATTGACGCCGTTAAACGTGTGTCGGGAAATGATTTCACGGTGAACCTTGCCGAACGCCGTGCAGGCGACCCGGCGGCATTGATTGCCGGTGCCGATCGCATTCGCGAAAAGCTGAACTGGAAACCGGAATACGACAATCTTGATACCATCGTTACCCATGCACTTGCCTGGGAAGAAAGCCTGAAACAGCGCCAGGCCAACGCAGCCTGACGTTAAAAAACAGGGTGAAAACACCCTGACAAAAACAAACGAGCAAATTGCCGAAATATGCGCCGGAACGGCAGCATATTTCGGTCCCGAGCAGGAGTTTCCAGATGGTTGAAAATATCAAGCCGGGCCGCAAGCCCCGGATCGGCGTGCTTATGCCTGCAGGCAAGGTGGTTGAAGGCAAGGGTGTTGTCACCCACACCTTTGGCGCACCGCAGCGCGCTACCGAACTGTTCACCAATATTGGCGACTGTTTTGTCTATGACAGTTCGCTTCGCATTCTTGATTACGCCGAACTTTACCCGATTTACGGCCAAAGCAGCGGCGGACTGAGCGAAGAGCAGATCGAAAAGATCAACACCCTTGATTACATCTTTTTGCGCGGTTCGAATTACATCAATACCAACGGGCAGTGGGATGAAATCACCGCTGTACTGGAAAAAACCAAGGTGCCGGTTATGGCCTTTGGCATTGGTGTCCAGGTGCCGGACAATTCCGATGACTACGTCAATGAATCCACCAAACGGTTCCTGCAACTGGTGGCGGACCGGTCCAAAACCATTGGCGTGCGCGGTGCCCTGTCACGCAAGGCACTGAATTCGATCGGCATTAAAAATGTACGTATTTTCGGGTGCCCGACGGCGTTCCGTCATTGCAAACCCGAACTTCACCTGCCGCGCATCAAAGCCAGCGAGATTAAAAACCTTGGCTTTACCCTGCGCCGTAAAACGCATGGTTTTGCAATGTTGCAGCGTTACATGCTGCGCACACTGGCGGAAAATTACCGTACCGAAATTTTGTGTGCAGGCGAGCTGGAAGAAAAAGCCATTTTCTATGCGCGCAGCAATCTGGTGGATAACCCCAGGCAGGTCATGGAAAAGGCTGTAAGCAGCCTGATCAAGGAAAAATGGCTTTATGGCGAAAATGACCCGCTGCTTGATCTTTATCGTTCATCGCTAAGCGTTTTTGAAACGGTCAGCGATTTTGAAGATGCCGAATGCCGCCAGGATGCCGTTACCGGCTTCCGCCTGCATGGCAATCTGCTGGCATTGGCAAACGAGGTTCCGGCTCTTTATATCACCTATGATACCCGGACCCGTGAATTTGTGAAAACGCTGGGCATTCCGCATGTCGACGGGCGCTATATCGACCGTTTCTCGTTTGAGGAAGCCTGGGACAGTGCCGATTTTGGCATGTTTGAAAAAACCTATGCCGAGCGGTTCAAGGATTTGACCAAATTCCTTGATGAGAACGGCATGGCGCACCGTCTGGGTAAGAACCCGACCCCAAACCTGAGCAAGGCGGCGTGACCATGACGACGGGATGTGCAGGGATCCCTCCATGCCCTGCACATCCCGGCCCGTATTTTGGACGACCATAGCGACCATAGCGCGGATATGAAAAGTGCATAGAAACGCGATTATCGGATTTCTGGGAAGTGCCGTTCTGGCTGTTGCTGCTGCCTGGGTTGTTCAGTCAACCGGGGCACAGGCGCTTGATGTGCAACTGGCCGGGCGTGACAGCGTGCTGTTTGATACTGCTGTCAGTGCCTGTGATGATTCCCATCTGCCCGATGCCCCGGCGCGTGCCTTTCGCGACGGGCAGGGGCGCATGGTGCTGTTTGCCCCCAATTTCCGCAATCGCGCCTTTGTCGGCCAGGACCTTGAAAGCCTGCATAAGGATTGCAACAGCCGTTTTGCCGCGGCTGGCAAGGCCGACCCCGGCATGCTTGATGATCGTACATGGCTGCATGCCATTTACACGGATGACGGCGAAAATGTTTATGCACTGGGCAGTGCCAGTTTCATGCCCTATCGCCATGATATGCCGTGTAAGGACGCCACCCAGCGCACCGATTGCTGGATCAATGGCCTTGTCACCCTGAAATCAAGCGATGGCGGCCAGCATTTTACCTATCAGGCAAAACCGCCGCATCATGCGCCATTTCCCCCGCCCATGGCCTATCGCGATGATCGCAAGCGCGCGCCAAGCTACGTGACGGCGACCAATATCGTCCGCTGGAAGGATTATCTGTATTCCATCGTCTGGCGGCGCGGTGTGGACTGGAAATCATCGCGCAATTGCCTGGCGCGTGCCAGTGCTGCCGACCCCAGCCGCTGGCAGGTATGGGATGGCAAAAAATTTGTCGAGGCCGCCCATCTGACCCCCGACAATGGCTGGGAAGTCTATCAGACCGATTGTGCCCGTGTTGGCCCCTATGGCCTGACATCCATTCGCGGCATTGTGCGCCACGAAGCCAGTAATACCTTTATTGCCGTTTATAAACATCGCCGCAAACACAAGGACGGCACGTCCGAACACGGCATTTATTATTCAACGTCCAAGGATATGATCAACTGGTCGATGCCAAGGCTTCTGCTGGCAGCCGACCTGAAACCCGATGCCGGGCCGGGCGATCCCTTTGTTGCCTATCCATCGATTATCGATGAAGACAGCCAGGATCGTATTTTTGGCACGGTGGACCAGCAGGCCAGCCTGCTTTACGTCAAGCTTGTCCCGGTAAAACGGAACGGCAAATGGGCAATGACCCGCAAGCTGATGCGTCAACCCATCAGCTTTACCAGCGACGAAAAGTAGACCCCCAACAAGGAACCGTATTCATGCAGTTTGATCGATTTGACATTGAGGGACCGTTGCTTTTTGTGCCCAATCAGCATCGTGATCCGCGCGGCACCTTTGCCGAAACCTTCCGCGAAGACGAATTTGCCGCCGCCATTGGTGATGCCAGCCTGGTGCAGGAAAACCAATCCGTCAGCGGGCCGGTAAATACCATTCGTGGCCTGCATTTTCAGGTGAACCCGCATGCGCAGGGTAAACTGGTGCGGGTCACACATGGCGCCATTCTGGATGTCGCCGTTGATATCCGCCCTGACAGCCCCACCTTTGGCAAACATATCCGGATCGAGCTTTCAGACCAGAACTGGTATCAGCTTTGGGTGCCGCCGGGATTTGCCCATGGGTTCCGTACCCTGGTGCCTGATACGACCGTGGTTTACAAAGTCAGCGATTATTACAGCCCCGAACATGACCGTGGCATTGTCTGGAATGACCCGGAACTGAATATTGACTGGCAATTGGGCCGTATGGTGCCTGTTATTTCGGAAAAGGACGAAAATCATCCTTCCTTTGGTGAATGGAAAACCCGTAGCGAAAGCCAGGGTTTTTTGATGGATGAAGTCGCGATCCCCCAGCACCATCCTGCGCCGGTTGACATGTGGGACTACCAACCGATGCAGGCATCGTAAGGGGCATATATTCCAGCAAAAAGGCATGTCACTTTTGGGGGGTGACATGCCTTTTTGTTTTTGGGGATTTTCCGGTGTTGGTTGCTGCCATCAGGCGGCAAGGGCGGCAATCACCTGATCCTTGCTAAGGGTGCCAATGCGTTGCTGGTTGTGGTTGACCACATTCATTCCGACCGGGCAGGCAATGGCAATGGGCAGGATATCTTCCAGGCGCATATTGGCATCAATGATCGGCCAGTCATGCGTGTTTTGCCCGTCGCTGTCGGTTCCCAATGGCATCATCAGGGTTTTGGCCCGCAATACGCGCGACCGGTTTACATCGCGGGTAAAGGCACGCACATAATCATCGGCCGGGCGCATGACAATTTCTTCCGGGCGGCCGACCTGAATAAGCGCGCCATCCTTTAAAATTGCAATCCGGTCGCCCAGTTTCAGGGCCTCGTCCAGATCATGGGTAATGAAAATAATGGTCTTGTGAAGCTCGCCCTGCAGCTTCATCAATTCATCCTGCATATCGCTTCTGATTAACGGGTCCAATGCGGAAAAGGCTTCGTCCATCAGCAAGACTTCGGGATCGGTGGCAAGGGCGCGGGCAAGGCCCACACGCTGCTGCATGCCGCCTGAAAGCTGATCGGGGAAGCTGTCTTCATACCCGGCCAAACCAACCCGTTCGATCCATTTGCGTGCGGCGTCCTGGCGTTTTGTCCGGTCGGTTTTCTGAATTTCCAGACCATAGGCGACGTTATCAAGGACATTGCGGTGCGGCAGCAGGCCGAAACGCTGAAAAACCATGCCCAGCTTTGCCCGGCGAAAGGCATTCAAGCGCGCAGTCGTCATTTCCAGGATATTCTCACCCGCAAACAGGATTTCACCGGCGGTCGGGTCAATCAGGCGGTTCAAATGCCGGATCAGGGTTGATTTTCCCGACCCTGAAAGCCCCATCACCACAAATGTTTCGCCCTGTTCAATCGACAGCGACACATCGCTTAGCCCCACCGTATGGCCGGTTTGGGCAAGGATATCATCCTTGTTTTCACCCTGTTGCGCCATTGCCAGCGCCTTTTGCGGGTTGGGGCCGAATATTTTGTAAATATTGCGAATGTCGATATAGCTCATGCCCCGTCTCCTGCCTTGGTCGTGCTGCGTGATTTCCGCCCATAGGATTGACCAATGCGGTCAAACACCACGGCCAGCAACACAATGGCAATGCCTGCCTCCACACCCTGGCCAACATCAAGGCGCTGAATACCGGTCAAAACCTGTTCGCCAAGGCCGCGCGCGCCAATCATGGAGGCAATAACCACCATAGAAATCGACATCATCGTGGTTTGGTTAATGCCTGCCATAATGTTGGGCAGGGCCAGGGGCACTTGCACGCCCAACAAAATCTGGCCACGGCTGGCGCCAAAGGAGCGCGATGCTTCCAGTACTTCCTTGTCCACCAGCCGGATGCCGAGATCGGTCAGGCGGATAACGGGTGGGGCGGCGTAAATCACCGTTGCCAGAATGGCAGGCACCTTTCCCAAGCCAAACAGCATCAGGGCAGGGATCAGGTAAACAAAGCTTGGCATGGTTTGCATCATATCAAGCAGCGGCACCATCACGGCACGCAGCTTGTTTGACATTGCCATGCCAATACCAACGGGAATGCCAATAAGCACCGAAAGGCCGGTGGCAATAATCATCAGCGCCAGGGTCTGCATTGCCTTGTCCCATAGGCCCAGCGTGCCAATTGCTACCATCGCCAAGGCAAGGCCCAGCGTGGTTTTCCAACTGCGGCTGGCGTGAAAGGCAATGGCGGCAATAATCGCAATCACCAGCCACCAGGGCGTTGCGCGCAATAAATGCTCAAGCCAGACCAGAACGCTTAACAGGGCATCGGCAAAGGCTTCAAAGGCATCGCCATAATTGACGACCAACCAGTCGACCAGGGCATTTACCGATTTTCCAAGGGGGATATTCAGCTTGTCAGGAAACATCTACCTGTTTTCCGTTTTTTAATGGCAAGGCTTTGACAAGAACCCTAGCAACGATGGGCCGATAACTCACCCCTTAATCGTCCCTTCTGCGTCAGGAGTTGTCAGGAGAGCCTCCTTCAACGCCACCCCACCTGAAAAGTTCCCCGAAATCGGCCTGGCCGGATGGGAACTTGCAACGCTGTTTTCAAGTACTCGCCGTGAAAAGCATTTGAAAATCTTTGGTTGAATTTGAAGGGGGCGCCCCCACTTCACTAAAAGAACACGGATTTACTTTGACCGTCAGTTTCGTATTTGACGATCCATCAGTATCAAGGAGGATAAACATGCCATTCAAATCAAAAATGCTGGCGTTGCTTGTTATGGCTCCGGCCGTCTTTCTGGCTGATTTTTCAGTCGCCAGAGCCAATGACTTTGAACAGCAGATCGAAGCCTATGCGCCGAAGGTCAAAGCCTGGCTGTCCGATCCGGCTGTGATTGATGCGGTCAAGGCGCAGAACGCTGAAAATGCCAATCTGACGCAGGCCGATATTGATAAACTTGATACCGAATGGCGCGCCGAAACCTCGGCCAGTGACAAACCCCTGATTGACAAGGTTCTTGGGCGTGATCTTTCCAAATTCCTGCGTCAAAAGGCCGATGAAACCGAAGGCCTGATTACCGAAGTTTTCGTGATGGATGATAAGGGCCTGAATGTTGGCCAAAGCGATGTCACCAGTGATTACTGGCAGGGCGACGAGGATAAATGGCAGAAAACCTTCCTTGTCGGGGCCAGTGCCATGCATCTTAGCGAAGTCGAACTTGATGAATCCACCCAGACTTACCAGTCCCAGCTTAGCCTGCCGATTGTTGATGCCGATGGCAGCACTGTTATTGGTGCTGTGACCGTTGGTCTGAATGTGGAGCTTCTGGAATAGGTTTTGCCGCTGGCTGCACGGTGACGTGAAGGGGAATGATAATATCTGCGCGCGCGAAAAAGGGGCCAGGGCCCGGTTTGCGGGTGGAAAGAGTGGGAAGATGGTTATGGAAAATGGTAGTGCGCTGGGTGAAACGGGTATTCCGCCCTTTGAGCGTCGTGGATGGTCCATTCGAGGAAAGCTTGTTCTTACGGTTGCGATAACCGTTATCATCGCCTTTTGTGCAACGATTTATGTTGGCATTGTCCTGTCAATTGATTCTGCCCGCAGCCGCCTTGCCGATGGTAATTCAATCGTGACGTCGCTGATTTCCTCGCAAAATGGCGGGGCAATCAAATTTCGCAAGGCAGATGCGATCGAGGCATCTTTTGGTGATCTGACATCACATGGGCGCGAGGCCCTGGCCCTTGTTGTTGCCATCGATGCGGATGGCAAAATCCTGAGCAATTTTGTCGCCCCCAAGGCCGATGGCAGCCTGACCGAACAATTATCAAAACTGGGCAATGATGCCGTTGCCAGTGGCGAACGCCAGGAAACCTGGTTCAATGATTTGCAGGTCATCGCCGAACCTGCACGGTTCGGTAAAACCCAGGATATTGTCGGGGCCATTGTGATGGGCTGGTCGTTCCAGTCTTTGGAACGCGAGATGGAGGAAAACGCCTTCCGCCAGGCTGAAATTGCCGTTGTCTTATTGGCAGCTTGCATCATCCTGCTTGTTGTTCTGATCCAGAAAATCGTTGCGACCCCGCTGCGGTCAATGACGGCCGCCATGACCAAGATTGCCGATGGTAACCTGCAGGTCGATGTGCCCGCCGCAGCCCGCCACGATGAAATGGGCGAAATGGCCCATGCCCTGTCGGTCTTTAAGGAAAATGGCCAGCGTATTGCCCGCCTGCGCCAGGAACGAAAGGAACTTGATGCGAAAAATGAGGCGGAAAATGCCCGTCGCCTTGATGAAACGGCAACGTCGTTCCGCGAAACGGTGGGCAATATCGTTGAATCGGTTTTGAAATCGGCCCATGGCCTGTCGGAAAATGCGCGCATCCTTTCATCCGCAACCGATACTTCCGGGCAAAAAACCGACCATGTTTTGCAAAGTGTCGCCACGGCATCAAAGGGGGTGGAATCCGTGGCCGAAGCCGCCGACCGCCTGAGGGGGGCCCTGCATAACGTTTCCCTGCAGGCCGCCCAGTCGCGCAGCGCCATTGAAGAAGCCGTTTCGCAAACGCGCCACACCGATGAAACTGTTGCCAACCTGTCGGTCGAGGCGCGTAAAATTGGCGATGTGGTGCAGCTTATTCAGGATATCGCCGAACAGACCAATCTTCTTGCGCTTAACGCCACCATCGAAGCGGCACGGGCAGGGGATGCCGGCAAAGGTTTTGCCGTGGTCGCCAACGAGGTCAAGGCGCTGGCAAATCAAACCGCCCGCGCGACCGAGGAAATCACCCGTCAGATTTCATCTGTGCAAAGCATTTCAAAGGATGCGGCCGGGGCGATTGGACAAATTGGCGAACATATCAGCCAGGTACATGCTGTTTCGCTTAATATCGAAGCCGCGATGGAAGAACAAAGCAGCGCAGCAAATGAAATCACCGCGACCATTGATCAAACAGGCGGTGCTATTCGCAACATGAATGATGATATCGGCGAAGTGGTCGCCTCCATCCATGATGCGGGGATCGCTACCCGGCAGGTCAGTGGCTCATCTGCGGAACTGGAAGGCGAAGCACATAATTTGCAAAAGAACGCTAATCTGTTTCTGACATCCATACGTAAAAACAACTGAAATTGGATACGCAGCAAACAACAAAGCCCGCAGCCACGTGCTGCGGGCTATAATTTTGTCCGGAATAAGCCACCCCGGTAAACGCAAAACAGCCCGCAAGCGTTAACCTGCGGGCTGTTTTTAATATTGGTGGTCAGAATTTTATCTGACGACGGTAAGCAGGCTTATTCGGCGGCAGCGCGGGCTTCTTTCAGCCAGCCGTCAAATTTGCTCTGGTTTGCTTTGATCCAGGCATCGGCATGACGGGCGATATCTTCGGCCGATTTCTGGCCGTCGCGCATCAGAAGGTTTTCAGCACTGATGTCATTGGCCGAAATCTGCATGATCGAGAACAGTTTGGCTGCTGCCGGGTTCTCTTCAGCCCATTTCTTGTTGGCAATGATCTGCTGGTTATTCACCTGGAAGCCATAGTTGCTGCCATCGGGCAGGGCGGTATCGGCATCCTTGTTCACACCCGGAAGGGACGAGAACGGAACCTGCAGCCAGACGGTGTCTTTGCCCGGGACCAGAACGCCCGAAACCCAATACGGGGTCCAGGTGTAATACAGGATCGGTTCACCCTGTTTGTAACGCGTGATGGTATCGGCGATAATGGCCGAATAGGAACCCTGATTGTGGGTAACCGTATCGCGCAGCCCATAGGCATCAAGGTGATGTTCGATGACTTTTTCACAGCCCCAGCCCGGGTTACAACCGGCCAGGTCGGCTTTGCCATCGTCATTGATGTCAAACAGCTTGGCAATTTTCGGGTCTTTAAGCTGATCGATGCTTTTGATGTTGTATTTTTCAGCGGTTTTTTTGTCGATCAGATAACCCTGAAGCGCGCCCGGCGAATATACGCCTTCGCGATAGATTTTTTCGTCGCCGCCGGCATTTTTATAAAAATCGGCATGCAGCGGGTCCCAGTAATCGGCCATGAAAGTGCCGTCACCATTGGCAATGGCAACAATACCGGTGGCATATTCGATTTCCTGGATGTCTTTGACGTTATAACCCAGTTCTTCAAGCGCCTTGATGACGATATCGGTCTGGAAGGTTTCTTCCGCAATCGAGCTTTTCAGCGGCTGGACGTCAACACCTTCACCCGGTTTCATGTTGTCGGCAAGGGCGGCGCCGCTCAGCAGCAGGCTGGTGGTGGCTGCAATCGCAGCACCGGCGGAAAGTTTCTTCAGGATGGTCATTGGCTTCTCCTTGTTATGTGGTTTGGGCCGTTGATTCAGCCTTTATTGCAACCGCGGCGCGGTTATTTCTTGCCCATAAGGGATCGGACGAGGCCCACCGGGCCGGTTTGATACCAGTGGCGGGTGCCTTTGCTGCGCTGATCCTGGCCAAGCGCCTGGGTCATGCGGTCCAGCACGATCGCCAGCAGAACAATGCCAATGCCGCCCACGGTGGCCAGACCCATATCGAGGCGGCCAATACCGCGCAGAACCATCTGGCCCAAACCGCCAACCGCGATCATGGAGGCAATCACCACCATCGAAAGGGCAAGCATCAGGGTCTGGTTTACGCCAGCCATGATGGTTGGCATGGCAAGCGGCAACTGCACACGAAACAGAAGCTGTTTTGGGCTGGCGCCAAAGGAACGGGCGGCTTCCACCAGGTCGCCGGGAACCTGGCGAATGCCAAGGATCGTCAGGCGGATCAGCGGGGGTAGGGCGAAAATGATGGTCACGACAACACCCGGCACATTGCCGATGCCAAACAGCATGACAATCGGTACCAAATAGACAAAAGCCGGGGTGGTTTGCATGGCATCAAGCACCGGGCGAACAATGTTTGATGCCCGTTCATTCCGTGCCAGCCAGATGCCGGTCGGAAGGCCGATAATCACGCAGAACAGAACCGATGTAAGGACCAGTGCCAGCGTGATCATGGCCTCGGACCAGGCACCAATAACACCAACCGCAACCATGGAGATAAGTGTGCCTATGGCAAGTTTGCGGCCCGAAAGCTGCCATGCCAGAAGCGCCATCACCACGATGACCAGCAGCGCCGGGGTGGCCTGCAAACCAGTTTGAACACCGGTCAGAACCGCATCAATCGGCCAGCGGATCGCCTGGAAAAAACCACGGAAATTGTTAACAACCCAGTCCAGACCATTATTGACCCAGACATCAACCGGAAATAGCGCGTCATGGAACGGCTGCAGAATATTGAAATGATGTTCCGGGGCTGGTGCCGCATTTGAAAGCCAGTCACCCGCCGTATCGGAAACGCCACTGCCCGCGGATGGATCTGGCGTGCCCCACGGGTTTGATGCCGCCGAGGATGCGGCATCGCCGCCGCCTGATGTTGCGCTGTCGGCAGCGCTGGTTCCGGCGCCGGATTGCCCGCCACTTGCCCACGGATTGCTGTTATCAGCCATTGGTTACGTCTCCTTCCGGGTCAAGCGTTGCCAGTAATTTCGCTTTTCTGATCACACCGGTATATTGCCCGCCGCCGGTTACCACCGGGACGCCGCAAGGCGCATGGGCGACCTTGCCGATCAGTTCGGAAAGCTGCGTGTCTTCGGTTACGGCTTCAATATCGGGCAGGAAGGCCGCCGACAGGCGTTCGGCCCCGGCCTTGATCGCGCGTTCAACGCTTTCCTGCGAAATGACGCCGTGAAATTCCATGTTGCTGCCAACGATATAACCAAAATCGCGGTTTTCCGTTTCAAGGCGGCGTTGTGCGGTTTTAAGGCCAACGCCCTCGCGCTCGATCACAGTGGTTTCACGTTTGGAAACAATGTCCTTTGCCGTCAGGATGGTCGATACATCCACCCCCCGGAAGAAGGATTTGACATAGTCATTGGCAGGATTGTTAAGGATTTCCTCGGGAGTGCCCACCTGCACAACAATGCCGCCCTGCATGATCGCAATGCGATCACCGATGCGCATGGCTTCATCAAGGTCGTGCGAGATAAAAATGATGGTGCGTTTATGTTCGCGCTGCAGGATCAGAAGCTCGTCCTGCATTTCCGCACGAATAAGCGGATCAAGGGCGGAAAACGCTTCATCCATCAGCATGACGGCGGGGTCATTGGCAAGGGCGCGGGCAAGGCCGACACGCTGCTGCATCCCACCGGAAAGTTCATCGGGGTAGGAATCCGCCTGGGCACGCAGGCCCACCTGTTCCAGCGCATCAAGGGCGCGTTTCTGGCGTTCCTCGGCAGGGACACCGGCCAGTTCGAGGCCAAAGGCGGCATTATCAACAACAGAAAGATGCGGCATCAGTGCAAAGGACTGGAACACCATCGACATGTCGCGACGGCGCAAATTCATCAGTTCCTGGGCATTCATCGCCGCAATATCGACCCCGTCATACAGGACCTGTCCGGCGGTGGGTTCGATCAGGCGGTTGAGCAAACGGACAAGCGTGGATTTGCCAGAGCCCGAAAGCCCCATCACCACGAATATTTCGCCTTCACGGACGGTAAAATTCGCACCGCAAACGCCAACAGTCTGGCCCGTTTTTTCAAAAATATCGGCTTTGTCGATGCCGTCACGAACCATTTTCATGGCCTGTTCGGGGTGGTCGCCAAAGACTTTATACAGGTCTTTTACAACGATTTTATCAGTCATGGTCCCCTGTCGGTTTCTTTCGGACGAACAGCGCAAAACCGCCCGGCATATTCCGGCGGCCAATGCTGTTCGTTTTGTGGTTGGCTGGCCTGAATGGTCGTGGCCAGTACGATCACTTCCCCAAGCACCGTCACATTACACAGCAAGATAGTTACAATTCAAAACATTTGATGTCAAATTAAAAGTCGGCTAGGTTGACCCCGTTTTAAAGACTGGGGAAACGACCAGATGACATCAGAACAGCAAAAACGGCGCGATTCACTCGATGTGCTGGTGGCGCTGCGCCAGATCATCCGTGCATCGGACCTGCATTCAAAACATGTGATGAAGGTGTGTGGTCTAACGGTGCCGCAATTGGTGGTTTTGCTTGCGATCGAGGAACTTGGCGAAGTCACCGTCAAGGAAATTTCACGGCATGTATCGCTAAGCCAGGCGACAGTAACCACCATTCTTAACCGGCTGGAGGAACGCAATTTTGTCCGCCGGACCCGCAATGCAGCCGACAAGCGTGTGGTAAATAGCTGTCTGACCGATAAGGGTGCGGATATGATCCGCAATACGCCGCCTTTGCTTGATGATGATTTTATGGATCGCTTCGAAGAATTAAAGGATAACGAACGCGGTCGCATCGTTACATCACTAAAGAAAATTGCCATGCTAATGGAAGGGGACGAGGTTGATCCGCGTCCGCCTACGGGCCGCCGTCAGGGACAGGACCGGGCAACATCGTGATGCGCGCGGTCAATTGTTTTGCTGCCATGATAAATGCTAACGCCCGGGATCGGGTTTTGTTTCAAAACTAAAAATAAAAAAAGGGGCAGCCAGTGACTGCCCCGCGGGATGGTTCAGGAATTTGGATATCGGCAGTCGCACACGGTTATAAACATGTGCTTTCTGCCTGGTATGCTTACAGGCTGTCTTTTACCCGTTGTGCAACATCCGCCGGGACCCATTTGCTCCAGACATCCTGTTTTTCTTTCAGGAAATATTCGGCGGCCCCTTCGGGTTTTTCGCCTTCATCCTGCATATAGGCCAGCATTTCCGAAACCAGGGCACTGCTGGTGTGGTAATTCGACAAAAATTCCGTCAGCTTCGGTGCCGATTTCATGAAATCGGTATTCACACCAACCGTTACCGTGCTTTGCGGATAGGCAGTTGCCTTGCTGGTATCGCTGCCATCTTTCAGCTTGTCGAAAATTTCCTTGTTATAGGCCGGTTCTTCCAGTTTTACGCTGTCATAAAGGCCCATAACCCAGGTCGGACCCCAATAATAAAACAGGATCGGCTCGCCGCGTTTATTGGCCGATGCAATGGCCGCCGATAGTGCAGCACCGGTGCCCGGGCGGAAATTGGTGTAGCTGTCATCAAGGCCATAGGCCGCCAGCTTGTTGGTGTTGACCTTTTCACATACCCAGCCCGACGGGCAGTTGTAAAAACGGCCTTTGCCGGGTTCTTCGGCATCTTCAAACAGCTTGGTATATTTTGGCAGGTCCGAAACCGATTTCAGGTCGGGGGCCATTGGTTCAATGCCACGTTCCTTGTCACCCTTGATGACAAAGCTGGGCACAAACCATCCTTCAACTGCGTCGTCAAAATTAACGCCAATCTGTTTTACGGTTCCGGCGGCTTCGGCCTTTTTCCAGGCATCGGCCACGTTATCGCGCCAGATTTCCATAACAACATCAATGTCGCCTTTGCCCGCGCCCGTTAACAGCGGAATGGTTTCGCCGGGCAGGGCATCGGTTTGGCAGCCATAACCTTTTTCAATGATGTAACGCGCGACCGCATTGTGAAAAAGGGCGCTGTCATAATTAAGCCCGGCAAACATCACCGGGCGGTCAATTTCGCAGGATGCATCGGCCGCCTGGGCCGGTGTTGCACCAAATTGAAGGGAAAGGCCGATGCCAATGGCCATCAGCGCTGCGGCTCCGGCGGGCAGGAATTTCATTTTCTGTGTTCCTCGACATTTTTTACGGTCCGGAAGCGCATCATGTGCCAGCCGGCCGGTATGATACGAACAAAGACGGGCTTTGGTTCCCGCTGTGATCGTTCATGCCGGTAACTGGCAGCCTGATACAGTCATGGCAAAAGTTTAGCCGCCCGGTTTTGGGTTATGCAACCTTTGATCCGGGTAATATTGACAGGATGTGTCAGCAGGTTGCAGGAACTGGCAGTAGACCAATGCCAAAACACGGCAGCAGATCGGGCCATTTGACAGTTTCCATCCTGATCAGGCCTGTTAATGGCGGGCCGTTCGGGTATATGGTGGGGCAAATCCCGCCACCTGCGCCCATAACTGGAGCAACCCCGCCCCATGCATGACAGCCTGTTTGTTTTCGATATTGAAACGGTCCCCGATACCGATGTTTTGCCAAATCTGACTGGCGAAACCGCCCCGGACCCGGAAACCGGCCGCAAAATGCTGGAACAATACCATCTGGATATTACAGACGGGCGCAATGGCTTTGCCCGCCAGCCATTTCACAAGGTTGTTGCCATCAGTTTCCTGCGCGCCACCATTCAGCGTGACGGCAACCTTGAAACCTATGAAATCGAAGAATTACGATCAGGCGGTGATCTGACCAGCGAGGAAAAGGACCTTGTTGCCGGTTTCTTTGCCTATTGCGGCAAACTTTATCCCCGGCTTGTCAGCTTTAACGGGCGCGGGTTTGATCTGCCGGTTTTGAAATACCGTGCCATGAAACATGGTGTTTCGGCGCGCTGGCTACACCAGTCGGCCAATAAATGGGAAAATTACACATCGCGTTATGCGCCCAACTGGCATTGCGACCTGGCCGAAGTTTTATCGGATTACGGCGCATCGGCGCGCACAAAAATGAACGAGGTGTGCGCCGCCCTTGATTTGCCTGGTAAAACCGGTGTCGATGGCAGCAAGGTTGCCGATATGTTTGATGCTGGCGAGATCGATGGTATTCGCCGTTATTGCGAAACAGACGTCTTAAATACCTATTTGCTGTATTTGCGCTATGTGCTGCATACCGGCCTGTCAGATCATGATGGCTATAACCATGCCATCAATCTGACCGTGGCCTGGCTGGAAGAACGGGCAGGGGATATTCCCGCCTATGCCGAGTTTCTGGAAGCCTGGCGGACCTCAAGCCGCGGTTCGTTTAACGTGCTTTGATGCCGTTGTGCACGGCAATAGCGCCCAATAGAACGGCCCGGTGGTAAAGCCGGGCCGTAATTTTATGGCAGCTGATGTGTAATGTGTCGATTAAGCCTGTTGGCAGGCGGACAATATGGCATCGCGGACTTGCGGAAAGGCATTAAAGCCGGTTTCGCGGTTCAAGTGGCCACCACCGGGAATAACTTCCAGCGATGTTTGCAGCAGGTCGGCAACCTGCTGGCTGCGTTCCAGTGGTACATAGGGGTCATCATCCCCGGCCCATGAGCCATGTGCTGCCCCTTTGCGGGCGCAAATGCCTGCCCAGTCAAACGGGTCATCGAAAAAAGACTGGTTGATCGGGTCATAATCGGGCAGGCCCAGCGCGCCGACAAAGGCCGATGTGATGAAGGTGCCGACAAAGGGTTTTGTTGCCTGTTCCACCACACGCAATGTCATGGCTGATCCCAGGCTGTGACCCACAAGGATGGTCGGTTTTTCCGGTAGGGATTTGATGGTTTCATCATAAACCGTCATCCAGGCCGACAGGGATTGGCCTTCGGGGGTGGGGAAGGTCGGGCGGATCACCTCGATCCCGCGGTTTTCCAGCTCGGCATGAAGCCATGGAAACCAGTTGGTATCAGGCCCGCCATGGGCACCATGAAGCACGATTACTCTTACGTCCGCTGGCTGGTTCGCCATTCTGTATTCTCCAGATATATGACCAAATCGGTCGCGGAATGCTGATTTATCGCAGGCGTCCTGCAGTATCCGGCAACATCGTTTTCGTCAAGCTAACTGCACTGGAAGGCTGTGAAATTACGGGTTTTTTACCGGCCCGCTGCCCGTTCAAACAGGGCAAAATCCAGTGCATTATTGGCCTTGAATATCGCCAGAATTTCCGGGCTTAAATCATAGGGCGGGCGGCTGGTTTGGTTGACATGATAACTTTGCGCAACAGGCGGTGCCCGATGAAGGCGCCGGGCAAATTCGTTCAGGTCGGCATCAATGTTTTCCAGGGTTCCAACAAACCAGTAAGGTGCAAGGATTTGCCAGGCGTTTTCGGGGGCGGGCGATAACAGCTTTGCCATCGGGTTTTGGCAAGCCAGCAGAAATTCTTCCAGGCTGTTTTCCTTAATCGGCAACCGGCCGGTTTTGCGGCCATAAAAATAATGCGAAATCGCCCGTTCCAGCGGGTGGCGCAAAAACGTGATCAGGCGTGTCTGGTCGCCATAAACTGCCGGGTAACGTTGCCATAAATAGGCACCTTCGGTGTCAAAATGCCCGCATAGGAGGTGATGATCGCGCAGGTTTGAGCGGTCCAGCCTGTTTTGGGCGAAATCGGCGGGTGTTTGGGCTTCAAAGTGGCGGTGTGGTCGCTCGCGATAGTCATAGGTGATTAAAAACCACTGGGCGAACGCAATACGCAAGCTATTGCCACCACATTTGGGAATATGGTGAAACAGATATTGGGGTGATGGGGGCAAGATTGGTCCTGTTTCTGGGCGCTTTGAAGCATGGTCAGGTAAAAAAAGTTTACAATTAAAGACGTTTTAAAACAGTATGTTGTGAAGTGTTTTTAAGGGGAAAATGGTCGATAGAGGCAGTGGGGCTGGATTTGTGGTGCAGGTTATATTGCCCACAATGCTGTGATCGGTGTGATTGTGCCTTGCCAATCAGGACAATGAGACGGTAATTTCGCGCCCTGCGAATGTTTTTCATTCCCATTGTCATTGACGGAACGATCAGGAGAGCCTTCATGAACCTGCGAAAAATCATCCTTGGACTGGCGATAGCAACCGTTTCATGCTCCGTCGCACAGGCCGCGCAGGAAGTGAATGTCTATTCATTGCGCCAACCTTTCCTGATCAAGCCGATGTTCAAGAAATTTACCGAAGAAACCGGTATTCGCGTAAACACGCTGTTTTCGCAAAGCGGCCTGGTTGAACGTGTAAAACACGAAGGCCGCAACAGCCCGGCTGACCTGTTGTTGACGGTTGATATCGGCCGTATTCAGGATGCTGTCGATGCTGGTGTGACCCAGTCGCTGACCAGCGATGTGATCGAACAGAATATCCCCGCACAATACCGTGACAAGGATGCCCAGTGGGTGGGCCTTACCACGCGCGCGCGCGTTATTTATACATCACTTGACCGGATCGAACCGGGCGCAATTAAAACCTATGAAGAACTGGCTGACCCGAAATGGAAAGGGCGTGTCTGCATCCGTTCGGGTATGCATGTTTATAACATCGCCCTGGTTGCATCCATGATCGCCCATCATGGCCCGGAAAAGGCCAAGGAATGGCTGACCGGCTTAAAGGATAATCTGGCCCGCAAACCGCAGGGTGCCGATATCGACCAGATCGAAGCCGTTTCGCAAGGTGTGTGTGACGTTGCGATTGGCAATTCCTATTATTACGGCAAAATGCTGGATGATCCGAACAAGGCCGATGCTGCCAAACAGGTGCGCATTGTATTCCCCAATCAGGATGATCGCGGTACGCATGTAAATATTTCCGGCGTTGCGCTGATGAAAAATGCGCCCAACCGTGAAAACGCCATCAAGCTGGTTGAATTCCTGTCGGGCGACGAAGCCCAGCACATGTATGCCGAAGTCAATTTTGAATATCCGGTCAAACCGGGTGTGGAATGGTCGGAAATGGTTTCATCCTGGGGGCATTTCACCGCCGATGAATTGCCGCTTAACGAAGTTGCCAGCCTGCGCGGTGATGCCATTCGCATGATCGACGAAGTTGGTTTCAACGAATAACGGCGCCGGTGCATTTTGGCAGTGAAACAGGATTACCGCGCGTCTGGCTCCAGCGAGACGTTTGACCCGCTTAACAGCCGCCCTTTGGTGCGTTCCATGCGCTGGTGGCCACAGGGGCAGTCTTCCTGGTGGCTGGGTGGGGCAATGGTTATTGCCCTGCTGGTCGCAGCCCCGATTGTGGCTGTTGTGTATCTGGCGCTGTTTCCAACCGAAAATATCTGGCCGCATCTGGCGTCGACCATGTTGCCGCGTTACCTGTCCAATACCTTTATTCTGATGATCGGGGTGGGGATTGGCGTGACGCTTATGGGGGTTTCGTCGGCCTGGGTGGTGACGATGTGCCGCCTGCCGGGCAAACGGTTTTTTGAATGGGCAATGCTGCTGCCCATGGCGGTGCCAGCCTATATCGTTGCCTATGTCTATACTGACCTTCTGGAATATGCGGGGCCGGTGCAGGGCACCATTCGCGGATGGTTCGGGTTTGAAAGCGCGCGTGATTACTGGTTCCCTGACATCCGCACCAAGGGCGGCGCGATTTTGGTGCTAAGCCTGACCCTTTATCCCTATGTTTATATGCTGGCGCGTGCGGCCTTTCTGTCGCAATCGGTGTGCGTGCTGGAAGCCGCGCGGGTTTTGGGCCGTGGCCCCTGGAATGCCTTTGTCACCGTGGCCCTGCCGCTTGCGCGTCCGGCCATTGTTGTGGGCGTGATCATCGCCCTGATGGAAACCCTGAACGATTTTGGCACCATCGATTTCTTTGCCGTTCATACCCTGACGGCTGGCATTTTCAATGTGTGGCTGGGTATGGGCAATGCCGGTGGGGCGGCGCAAATCGCGCTGACCATGCTGGTTGTGGTTGTGGTGCTGATCGTTGCCGAGCGTTATTCCCGCCGTCGCCAGCGTTTTCACGATACAACATCACGGTTTCAGGAACTGCCGGGATACGAATTGGGTCTTGGCGCGAAAACGGCGGCTTTGCTGATCTGTTCATTGCCGATTGTGCTGGGTTTTGTCATTCCCGCGCTGGTCCTGATTTATTATTCCGTTGGTTATTTTGACCAGTCCTGGACCAGTGACTTTTTTGAATTTGCCCGTAACAGCCTGCTGGTTTCGTGGCTGGCTACATTGATGGCGGTGGGGGCTGCGCTGTTTTTGGCTTATGCCTTGCGCCTGTTCCCCAAACCAGCCCTACGTGCCTGCATTCGTTTGGCATCGGTGGGGTATGCTGTGCCTGGTGCGGTGCTGGCAATTGGGGTTCTGGTGCCGTTTGCTGGCCTGGATAATGCAATTGATGGTTTCCTGCGCGATAATTTTGGTATTTCGACCGGGCTTTTGCTCAGCGGCACCATCTTTGCCATCGTTTTTGCCTATAGCGTGCGGTTCATGGCAGTGTCCTATGGCTCGATCGAGGCGGCATTGGGCAAGGTCCGTCCCAGCATGGATGATGCGGCCCGCACCCTTGGTGAAACACCCTTTGGTACGTTACGGCGTATCCATTTCCCACTGGTGCGCGGTGGTATTTTGGCGGCTTGCGTGCTGGTTTTTGTTGATTCGATGAAGGAACTGCCCGCGACGCTTATTTTGCGGCCCTTCAACTTCGATACCCTGGCAACTCATGTTTACCAGTATGCCAAGGATGAAATGATCGAACAGGCCGCCCTTGGCGCGCTGACCATTGTGCTGGTGGGCGTGATACCGGTGGTGATGTTAAGCCGTGCCATTTCCCGTTCGCGTCCCGGTCATAGTAACTGATCTTTCGTGACGTAACCGGTGCAACCGTTCCGGCCGCGCTGCAAACGTGCCGGGATGGTTGGGGCATCACCTTCAAACTTGTGCTGGCCGGAACGAACAGGCTATCAGATAGCAGCATTTGATTTTCCGGTTTAAGGATGGCGACATGGCAGAAAAAAACGCTGCATCTGTTTCGGGTTCCGGCGCGAAGGTCGTGGCGGACATTGGCAGCCAGCCGGGCCTGACCCCGCTTGATGTTGCCTTGCGTCTTGCCTGCGAACAGGTCGCTGTTTCCGATTTGATCGAAACCCGTGATCTGACCGATTGTTTTGGGGCCATTTTGCGCGAAGACGTGATTGCGGCGGTCAATGTCCCGTCAGTCGATAATTCGGCCATGGATGGGTATGCGCTGCGACTGGCGGATATGGCAGCATTACCGCAAAAAGGCGATGTGACAATGCCGGTTGCCGGTGTGTCGCTGGCGGGCCATCCCTTTGCAGGTGAAATTCCCGTTGGGCGCGCCATTCGCATTGCAACGGGTGCCGCCATCCCCGCTGGGGTCGATGCCGTCATCATTCAGGAAAATGTCACCGCCAATGCCGATGAAAGCGAAATTCGCATTGAACGTGCCGCCATTGACCGCCTTCGCCATGGCGATAACATTCGCCGCGCGGGCGAAGATGTAAAACAGGGCATGGTTATTTTGCCTGCTGGCAAACGGTTGCGCCCGCAGGACGTTGCCGTGGCGGCAGGCCAGGGCAGGGCGCATCTGGTGGTTGCACGGCCCTTGCGGGTTGCTGTTTTTTCCACGGGGGATGAACTGGCCGCACAGGGCGGTGAACTGCCGCCGGGTGGCATTTATGACAGCAACCGTTTCGCCATGATCGGTATGATGCGCGCCATTGGTTGCGATGTAACAGACCTTGGCCTGCTGCGCGATGATTTTACGGTGTTGCAAACTGCGCTGGCCGATGCTGCGCAACATCACGATGTGATTTTGACATCGGGCGGGGTTTCGGTTGGCAAGGCCGACCTTTTAAAACCGGTTGTTGATTCCCTTGGCGAAATTCATGCCTGGAAACTGGCAATCAAACCCGGTAAACCCTTGATGCGTGGTCGCATTGGCGATTGTCTGGTGCTGGGCCTGCCGGGTAATCCGGTCTCGGTTATGGTTTCCGGGCTGTTATATGCCGTGCCGTTGCTGCTGCATATGATGGGTGCGCGCAATGAAGACCGTGCAGCCGTGCGGTTCCCGGTCCCGGCTGGCTTTAACCTTAAACGGGGCACAGGCCGGCGCGAATGGCTGCGTGCGCGCCTGCACCGCAATGGCAATGGGCAACTGGTGGCCCTGCCATTTCATTCCAGCAGTTCAGGTGTTCTTTCATCCATGGTCTGGGCCGAAGGCTTGATCGAACTGGCGGAAAACCGCGGCAGCGTCCAGCAGGGCGAAATTGTGGAATATATTGCCTTTGCCGGTTTGCAGGCATTTTAGACTGTCGAATTATCCGGCGATTTTGCGCAATAAATTTTGCGACTGATCCATATCATTGAAGCCATATGCCTCGCGCGCACATTGTAAAGCTGCAATCGGGCGATGCGTGAGGAGGCTTCAATGACCCTTTCTGTTACATTTTGTGGGGCTGCGGGTGGCGTTACCGGGTCCTGTTATCTGTTGCGAACACCAGTTGGCAATTTCCTGATCGACTGTGGCATGTTTCAGGGCAACAAAACGGTCAAGGAGCTGAATTACGGCCCGTTTCCCTTTGATGCCAGTGACATTCGCGCCGTTTTGCTGACCCATGCCCATATTGACCATTCCGGGCTGATTCCCAAACTGGTCAAGGCGGGTTTTATTGGGGTTATTTTTGCCACCCAGCCAACCTGCGATTTGCTGACCTATATGCTGCCCGATTCCGGCTATATCCAGGAAACCGAGGTTGACCGCCTGAACCGCCGCAATGCCCGCCGTGGCCTGCCGACAGTTGACCCCATCTATACCCGTGAGGATGCTGAAAAGGCCCTGAAACGCCTGCGCCCGATTGAATATCATGAGTGGGTTGAAATCGTACCGGGGTTCGAGGTGCGCTATTGGGATGCCGGGCATATTTTGGGTTCGGCATCTATTGAAATTAAAATCGATGGCGAAGCAGGCCAGAAACCGCGCCATTTGCTGTTTTCAGGCGATATTGGCACGGGCGAGGCCGTCTTTAACGAAGCCCCCGAAGGCCCTGCTGATGTTGATTACCTGTTTGTTGAAACCACCTATGGTGACCGTGAACGGGTGGATGTTTCCGCCAGCGAACGCCGTGGCCTTCTGGCCAACGAAATTCGCGAGGCGCTGGAGGCTGGCGGCAATCTGGTAATTCCCAGTTTTGCAGTTGCCCGCACCCAGGAATTGCTGGTCGATCTGGCGGCATTGTTTAACAGTGGCGCCTTGCCCAAGGCCGATGTTTTCATCGACAGCCCGCTGGCCCAGCGCGCCACTGGCGTTTTTGCCCGGTATCTTCCGCCCGAAGATGCCCATGCCTTAACGCATCCCAATTTCCATATGGTGCCTGATGTCGAAGCCAGCATTCAACTGGACCGGATCAAAAAGGGTGCCATCATTCTCTCAGCCAGTGGCATGTGCGATGCCGGGCGTGTGCGCTATCATTTGAAAAACAATCTGTGGCGGGCGGAATGCACGGTGCTGCTGGTGGGATATCAGGCGGCAGGGTCGCTTGGGCGCATTTTGCTGTCTGGCGCAAAATCGGTTCGTATTCATGGCGATCAGATCCAGGTGCGCGCGCGCATCCGTAACCTTGATATTTATTCCGGTCATGCTGATCAAAAAACGCTGCTGGACTGGGTAAAGGGGCGGTTGCCGGTTCACAAAAAGATATTTCTGACCCATGGGGAAAATGCAGCACGCGCCACGTTCCAGGACCTGCTGCATGCCAATGATATCCCACCCAAGTTACTATCCAGCCCGACCTTGGATGAAACAATCATCCTGCAACGCGGGCAGGAATTGCAGGCACCGATTGCCAAGCGGGGTGGGGCTGATGCCATGTCGCGTGAAGACTGGCACAACGATTATGCCCGGACCTTAACCGCGCTTTCGGAAAAACTGGCAGGTCTTGGCACCAACCGTGAACGCGAAAAACTGCTGGCAAAACTGGGCAGCCTTATCGACCGCGCCTGATGGCAGACACATGCAAATTAATCGCTGCATGATTTTGACAGCTGATCATCCGTCGCCATGCTTTGGGGGAAGATGGCGACATTTGCAGGGCAGGGGCAAAGTCCGCTGCCCTGCAATTATTTGTTTGGTATTTTGCTTTGCCGATGGCGCGTTTTGATTGATATTTTTAATCGGATCTCAACGCTAACGCACCTCACCATAATTTTATTGCATCTGCGAAAGTCGCTTTGTCACTGCAATTGCTCCCGATTTGGGGTTAAGTGCCGCTGGCAAGGGCGTTTCTGATGGTTGCATCCGGATGAAATCTGCTAACTAATGGAACGGAATTTCTTGTCATTATCCAAATTCCTGTCACCTTTATTAAAAAAAGGCGATGGGAGGTTCAATGGGACATGGAAGACGATATAGCGGCAAGGTATTTGCTGATAAGGCAACCATGTCTTTGGGGACACCCGAATTGCGGACGGTATTATGTCTTTAAAGGGCGCACGAGGCTATCGTGTACTGATTTATAGTCACGACACATTCGGCCTTGGCCATTTGCGGCGATGCCGCACCATTGCGCATGCTCTGGTCGATAACCGGGATGATGTTTCGGTGCTGATCCTGTCTGGATCGCCCATCATCGGCAGCTTTGAATTTCGCTCCCGCGTTGATTTTGTGCGCATTCCCGGTGTGATCAAGCTTTCCAATGGTGAATATACGTCACTTAACCTTGATATCGATGTTGAACAGATGCTGGCGATGCGTGAATCCATCATCCAGCATACCGCCGATGCCTTTGACCCGGACCTGTTCATTGTCGATAAGGAACCCCTTGGCCTGCGCGGCGAGGTGGAACCGACCCTTCGCATGTTAAAAGAACGTAATACGCGCCTTGTCCTTGGCCTGCGTGATGTGATGGACGACCCGGAAACCCTTCGTGAAGAATGGCTGCGCAAAAATTGCGCCCCGGCACTTGCCAATTATTACGACGATATCTGGGTTTATGGTCTGCGTGAAATCTGCAATCCGCTGGATGGCATTGATCTTCTGCCCGGCGTTGAAGAAAAAATGACCTATACCGGCTATCTGCCGCGCACCGCCACCCGCAAACCGGCCCCCGAACATGGGGCGCTGGGGCTTGATGAACCCTATTTCCTGGTGACCACCGGTGGTGGTGGCGATGGGGTTAATCTGGTTGACTGGGTGATTAGCGCCTATGAAGCCGATCCTGAAATTCCCATGCCATCACTGGTGGTTCTGGGGCCGTTCATGGCCCCGGCAGACCAGCAGAAATTCATGGAACGGGCTGAAAGCATCGACAAACTTTCGGTCATCACCTTTGATGCCAATGTTGAAATGCTGATGGCGCGTTCCGCCGGTGTTATTGCCATGGGCGGCTATAATACGTTTTGCGAAATTCTGTCATTTGACAAGCCATCCATTATTGTTCCGCGGACCGTACCACGGCTTGAACAATATGTTCGGGCATCCCAGGCCGAAAAACTCGGTCTTGTGCGTATGCTGACCGAAGAAGGCGGGCGTCCGCCCCTTGAAATGGCGCAGGCATTGCGTGGCCTTGCCGGGCAACCCGCACCGTCCAGCGTTACGGTGCCGGGCCTGATGGGCGGTCTTGAAACGGTATCCTCGATGGTGGAACACTGGCTGCCCCGTGATGGCGGCCTTCTTGATGCAGAGTACGCAACGGCATGACATCCGCCAATATTGCGGGCGTTGATCATGTTGCCATCGTGGTAAAGGGCTATCCGCGCCTGTCTGAAACCTTTATTGCCCAGGAAATCCTGGGTATTCAGCAGGCTGGTATTCCCTATCGCATTGTTTCGCTGCGCCACCCGACCGATAAAAAACGCCACCCTATTCACGGCCGCATTACCGGCAATGTTGATTACCTGCCGGAATATCTGCATGACGAACCCCTGCGTGTGCTAGCCGGTTGGTGGAAGGCGCGGCGGATGCCGGGTTATCGGGCGGCAATGGCAGCCTGGTGGCGCGATTTTGCCCGCGATAAAACCCGCAACCGTATTCGCAGGCTGGGCCAGGCGATGGTCATGGCGGCCGAGCTGCCCGCCGATATCACCCGCATCTATGCCCATTTTCTGCATACACCAGCATCTGTTGCGCGCTATGGCGCGATGATGCGGCAATTGCCCTGGGCCTGTTCGGCCCATGCCAAGGATATT
The DNA here is from genome assembly GCF_002844375.1 of Thalassospira marina. Taxonomy (NCBI): domain Bacteria; kingdom Pseudomonadati; phylum Pseudomonadota; class Alphaproteobacteria; order Rhodospirillales; family Thalassospiraceae; genus Thalassospira; species Thalassospira marina. The sequence continues at coordinate 1,859,469 of NZ_CP024199.1, forward strand.
TACACCAGCCCCGATTGGGAAATGCGTGAAAAACTGGCCGCTATGGACTGGTTGGTGACTTGCACACGCGCCAATGTGGACCATCTCAAGGCGCTGGCCGAAGACCCGGCAAAGGTAAACCTGCTTTATCACGGCCTGGATTTTTCACGCTTCCCCGAAGATTGGCCCGAACGCCCCCTGCGCGATGGCAGCAATGCCAATGACCCGGTGATTATTTTGTCCGTTGGGCGCCTTGTTGGCAAAAAGGGCTATGACGACCTTTTGCGTGCGCTGGCAAAATTGCCGGGCAACCTGCATTGGCGGTTTGTCCATATTGGCGGTGGCAAGGGCGAAAAATACCAGGCCCTGGCACAAGAATTGGGCTTTGCCGATAAGTGCGACTGGCAAGGCCCGCAGGACCAGGCCGAAGTCATTGCTGCCTGCCAGAAGGCCGATCTGTTTGTGCTTGCCAGCCGGATCGAAAAAGATGGCGACCGTGACGGCCTGCCAAATGTGCTGATGGAAGCACAGCTTTGCGGGTTGGCTGCTGTTTCTACCCGAATTTCGGCCATCCCGGAATTGATCCGTGATGGGGTAAATGGCCTGCTGGTGCCCCAGCGTGATGAAAACGCCCTGGCTGTTGCTCTGCAGGATATGATTTGTGATCCCGCGAAACGGATTGCCATGGGGCAGGCAGGTAATGACATTGTGCGCCGGGATTTTTCCTTTCACGCAGGTATGCGCGAACTGGGCCGCCGGTTTGGCATTGTTACGGTCGAAAGCCCGGAAATTACCGGCACAGATAACATAACTGCCACCAGGCAGGAGTAACCGCCGTGCGGATTGCGTTTTACGCCCCGTTAAAGCCGCTTGACCACCCGGTGCCATCGGGTGACAGGCTAATGGCGCGTTTGCTTGTGACTGCATTAAAACGCGCCGGACATGATGTGGATATTGCTGCGCGCCTGCGCAGCCGGGTTGGCGATGGCAATGCTATGCGTCAAATGCAATTGGCCGAACTGGGGGGTAAAATGGCCCGGCGGCTATTGCGGCGCTATGAAACCGGTTTTTTGCCCCGGCCTGATATCTGGTTTACCTATCACCTTTATTATAAGGCATCAGACTGGATCGGGCCGCTTGTCGCGGCCGAACTGGGTATTCCCTATATCATTTGCGAGGCATCACACGCCCCCAAACGTGCCAATGGCCCCTGGGCAGCCAGCCACCGGGCGGTTGAACAGGCCTTAAAACAGGCCAGTGCGGTTTTTTGCCCCAACCGGGCTGACATGGAATGTCTGGCGCCGGTAACAGGTGCTTCCAAGCTTCATTTTCTGCCACCCTTTGCCGATATCAGCGCCTGGCAGAATGCGGATGAATTACCCGCGCGTCGTGGGGATGAAAGTTCTAAACCTGTCGAACTGATATCCGTTGCCATGATGCGACCGGGCGATAAATTGCAATCCTTTGCGGTGCTGGCGGATGCCCTGGCGGCTTTGCCATTTGCCTTGCAGCACAACTGGCGGCTGACACTTGTGGGCGATGGCCCGGCGCGGGCGGATGTCGCGCAGCTTTTTGGTCGTTTTGCCGCCGGGCAGGTTGTGTTTGCCGGGCAGTGTGATGCGGCACAGACCCGCGCCTATCTGGCGCAGGCCGATCTGTGCGTTTGGCCCGCAATCAACGAGGCCTATGGCATGGCCCTGCTGGAGGCACAGGCCGCAGGCCTGCCCGTGCTGGCAGGCGATAGCGGCGGTGTTGGCGGCATTGTGCGCGATGGCGAAACAGGCTGGTTGGTGCCGGTTGGTGATAGTGCGGCCTTTGCCTGGCGTTTGGCAGGTTGTCTTGAAAACGCGGCAGCCCTGCAAATTGCCGGTCAAAAGGCGGCTTTTAACGCACTGGCCCATCACGATATTTCATCGGCAGCATCCATGCTTGATCGTGTAATTGCCAATGTGCTGGCATCGCATGGTTCGGCCCTGAAAAATGAAGCGGGGGATGAAAATGACGCAGGCTGATTTTTCCTTCGCTGTTTTGCGCCATGGCGCAACATCCTGGAATGTTGAGGGTCGCATTCAGGGACATAGCGATATTGGCCTGCTCCCTGAAACCTGCGATCAGTTGCACAAATTGCAAATTCCCGGCGAATGGGTGGAACGGCCCTGGTACACAAGCCCATTAAAACGTACCCATGAAACGTTGACAGCACTTGGCGTGCCCCCTGTGGGTGTGCTTCCGGCATTTGTCGAGATGAACTGGGGCCAGTGGGAAGGACGGAAACTTCGCGATTTGCGGGCCGAACTGGGCGATGCCATGACGCAAAACGAAGATCGTGGGTGGGATTTTCGCCCCGAAGGTGGTGAAAGCCCACGCGATGTTTTGGCGCGCATCGTGGCGTTTTTGGCCCGACGGCAGGGGGGGGATTTTGGCGTTACAACCCACAAAGGCGTTATTCGCGCCCTTTATGCCCATACGCGTGGCTGGAATATGATGGGCAAAAGTCCCGACAAACTGCAATGGGATGCGCTGCATGTGTTTCACTGGTCGCATGGCAGTGGCCTGTCCGTTTCGCAATTGAACATCCCGCTGATGGCCCGGGAAGGAACCCCGCAATGACCGATGTGATGATTTATGTGCAGCATTTGCTGGGAATTGGTCATGTGCGCCGCACCGCCTTGCTGGTTGCCGAAATGCGTAAGGCGGGGCTTTCGGTTGGTGTGGTCAGCGGTGGTATTCCCGACGATGCCATCGATTTTTCTGCCGATGAAGTTATTCAGTTACCGGCGTGTCGCAGTGCCGATCTAGGTTTTTCCGGGCTGGTGGACCAGGATGGCAACCTTGTTGATGATGCCTGGAAAGACGGGCGCAAAAACGCACTGTTGGCTGCCTATCAAACGCTGTCGCCACGCTTGCTGCTGGTTGAAATGTTTCCGTTTGGCAGGCGGGCTTTCCGGTTTGAATTATTACCGCTTCTCGAACAGGCCGGGCAGGATGGCGTAAAGCGTGTTTGTTCGGTTCGTGATTTGCTGGTGCGTAAAAAGGATATCAGCAAGGAACGCTGGATGCGCGATATTGCCCTTTCACATTTTGACCGGGTGCTGGTGCATGGTGACCCTGCCGTATTCGGGTTTGATCGCAGTTTTCCCTTTGCTGCGGATCTGGGGGATATGCTGGAATATACCGGCTATGTCGCCGCCGATATCGCCCGCAATGATGCAGGGCCACGGGGTGGTGTTGTTGTATCGGCAGGCGGGGGTGCTGTTGGTGCCGATTTGATTGCGGCGGCCATTGCTGCGCGGCCCTTGTCGGGCAAATATGCCGATGTGAACTGGGATATCATCACCGGGCCGCATTTCCCGGTCGATGCCTTTGCAAAACTGGCAGCCAATATGCCTGCCGGCATTACGCTTCATCGCTTTCTGCCCGATTTTCGCGAACGTTTGACCCACGCCGTTCTTTCGATTTCGCAGGCGGGGTATAATACCCTGATGGATGTGCTGGCCGCCGGGGTGCCATCGGTGATGGTACCATTTGCCGAAGGCGGCGAAAGCGAGCAGACCGAACGGGCCGAAATTTTTGCCGCCAGGGGCATTATTTCGCTGGTATCGGCTAATGATTTAACCCCTGAAAAACTGGCGCTGGCGATTGATAATGCAGATTTTCCTGAAGAATTTGAATTATCGCTGGACGGGGCGCGTATAGGTGCGGCTAAAATCAGGGCAATAATAATGGGAAAAGACTATGGGCACCTGGGATGACCTTCGCGCCGAGCTTGATTGCTGGGCGCAGGCAGATAGACATGCGACGATGTGGTGGCGGGACGACGATGCCGTTTCCGTAACCTCGCAGCTTGAGGAAATCCTGTCCTGCGAGCGCAGTTATCATGTGCCTTTGGCACTTGCCGTTATTCCCGGCCTGCTTGAAAACGACCTGCCTGAACGCCTTGTTGAAACGGTTGATACCCGTATTTTACAGCATGGCTGGCGCCATGAAAGCCACAGCCCGGCAGACCGGAAAAAGCAGGAACTTGATGATGTGCGCCCGGTCGAATCCGTGCTTGCCGAATTAAAGACTGGCTTTGATATTTTAACCACCCGTTTTGCCAGCCGTTTTTTGCCGGTTATGGTGCCGCCATGGAACCGTATTGCGCCAGCCGTGATGCAGGGGTTGCCTGAAATTGGTATTCGCGCCTTTTCAACATTTGGCGCGCGCAAGGCAAGCCACCCGGCAAGCGGCCTTCTGCAGGTCAATACCCATATCGATGTTATTGATTGGCGCGGCACACGCGGTTTTGCGGGTGAGGATTTTTGCCTGAACGCCATGATTGTCCATTTGCAGGGGCGGCGCACAGGCGCATACGATGAAGGCGAAACCACCGGGCTTTTGACGCATCATCTGGTGCATGACGCCGCAACGACCGCCTTTTTGCACGACCTGTTTTCGTTTGAGCATCCCGCCCTGCAATGGCAGGCAATTCCCAGGGTGTTTCCATGGCAATAAAGGGTCCATCACACACACAAACCAACCCGGGCGGTTCGGCCGGGGCAGGCGATGACAACGTGAACAAGACTGATACAGATTTAAATAATAGCCCGGTCGTGCCTGACGGGCAGGATAGCCGCAATACCGATATCACGGTGATGTCCTATCCGCGCCGTGTCGTCATGCCCGATCTGATCCGCTCGTTTTTGGGGATTGTGCTGTGCGCGGGTATTGCCGCGACGCCCGATATCATTGAATTGCTGCGCTGGATTGCGGCAGCGCTGATTTTGCTGTTTGTGGTGTATCTGTTACGCACGCTGTTTCGTTTGCGGTCGCGCATGCATGTGTCGGATTACGGGGTACGGCAAAGCGGCGTGTTTTCCAGTTCTGCATTCGGCTGGTCGGAACTTTCGGGTTTTCGCCTGCGTTATTTCAGCACCCGTCGCGATGGCAAAAAGGGCTGGTTTGAAATGACCCTGCATGCCGCCGGGACAAAATTGGTGGCGGAATCATCCCTGCAGGGATTTGGCAGGCTTCTGGAACTGGCGCGCGATGCCGCATCGGACAACCAGATCATGATTGATGATGTAACACGCACCAATCTGTTACGTCTGGACGAGGCGGATAACCTTGTACGTGCACAAGGCGGGCGAGGCGGGGCAATGGGCGAGGGGCAATGACCGATATTCTGCGTATCCGTGATCTTGAGGTCGAATTCGTAACACCGCATATGCGGACGAAGGCCGTTGACAAAGTCAGCTTTCGGATTGGTGCGCAGCAAACGGTGGCCCTGGTTGGGGAATCGGGTTCGGGTAAAACCACCATTTCCCAGGCGATTATGGGCATTTTGCCCAAGGCCGCGCAAATTACTGGCGGCAGCATCGTCTTTGCTGACCCCAAAAAGCCCGGCACCCGGGTTGATATTGCCATGCTATCGGCCAACAGCCCGGAAATGCGCGCCATTCGCGGTGGCAGTATTTCCATGATTTTTCAGGAACCCATGAGTTCCCTTTCCCCCATTCACACAGTGGGCGACCAGATTTGCGAGGCCGTACGCCTGCATCAAAAGGTTGGTGCCAGCGAGGCGCGCGATCTGGCGCGTGAAATGCTGGAACTGGTGGGTTTCCCCAATGCCAAGGCAGCATTGCGGACTTACCCGTTCGAGCTGTCGGGGGGGCTGCGCCAGCGCGCCATGATCGCCATGGCCCTTGTTTGCCGGCCGGCCCTTCTGGTGGCAGATGAACCCACAACTGCCCTTGATGTGACCATTCAGGCGCAAACCCTGCGACTGATCAAGGATTTGCAGCAGAATTTGAAAATGTCGGTGCTGCTGATTACCCATGATCTGGGTGTGGTTGCCAATATGGCCGACCATATGGTGGTGGTTTATAATGGCCGTGTGGTGGAACGCGGGCGGACGGATGATATTTTTATCAATCCCGGCCATGCCTATACCCGTTCGCTTTTGCAGGCGGTGCCGCATTTCGACATGGACCCGCAGGAACGTTTAAAACCCCTTCGCGAAATCAAACCGCGTACCGATGGCCTTTTAACGCTGGTCGACAAGTTCGATCGCAAAATGGCAAAGCTGGCGGAACATGCATCTTACGGCAATGGCCGGGGCGCATTGCCCGTTGCCCCCCATAACGAACTAGTAGCGAGCGCTTCGACACCTGACGATACGGCAAACAGCGCAGATCAAACGGGGCAGGTCGAATGCGAAGGTGGTGCCGCGCCAGTGACGCCAATGGCACCTGCGACACCTGCTGAAAACCTGCCGGTCGCCCGTCGCCTTTCCGAAGGGGTAAAGGGCGAAGCGGTATTATCGGTTTCGCACCTAAATAAAAGCTTCCCGGTGCGCAAAAGCGGCTGGTTTGGCATTGATGAACGGCGCATTCAGGCGGTTAGTGATGTATCGCTGACGGTTGGTCGCGGCGAATGCGTGGGGCTGGTAGGCGAAAGCGGCTGTGGCAAAACCACCCTTTCCAAGCTGATCATGCGTGCCATGGCGCCCGATAGCGGCAGTATCCTGTTTCGCGGTGAAAGCGGCCAGATGACCGAACTGGTGGGGCTGGATGAAGACCGCCTGGCACCTTATCGCAAACGTATCCAGTTTGTTTTCCAGGACCCGTTTTCATCGCTGAACCCGCGTATGACCGTGCATGACCTGATCAGCGAACCAATGTTGATCCATGGTGTTGGCACAGCCAAATACCGGCGCAAAATGGTGCTGGAATTGATGGAAGTTGTCGGGCTTGATCCGCGCTTTTTAAACCGTTATCCGCACAGTTTTTCGGGTGGGCAGCGTCAGCGTATCGGCATTGCCAGGGCGCTTTGCCTGCGACCGGACCTTTTGATCCTTGACGAACCAACATCGGCACTTGATGTATCGGTTCAGGCGCAAATCCTTAATCTTTTGAAAGATTTGCAGCGCGACCTTAACCTGACATATCTGTTTATTTCGCATAATCTTGCTGTGATAGATTACATGGCAGACCGCATTGCCGTGATGTGCGCCGGGCGCATTGTTGAATCAGCACCGCGTGCCAGCCTGTTTAAAAATCCGGCGCATCCCTATACCCAGGCGCTGCTAAATGCCGTGCCCTATGCCGATCTGGACCATCCGCTTGATTTTTCCAAAATCATTGACGGCAAATGTTCTGATCCCGCAGCCTGGCCAGCCCCCTTTACGGTTGATCGCAATTCAAACCCGTCGATGGTGCAACTGGCCGAAGACCATTTTGTGCGCATGACCCGCCCCGATTATCAGGAGATCGCTGTTTGATGTTGTCCCTTGCGAATTTTCACTCAGCTTCGCGCAAGCAGATAAGCGGTAAAGCGTCGTTTGTTTCCGGGGGCACGGCATTTTTGTTTGGCTGCACGCTTCTGGCCGGAAGTGCTTGGGCCGAAGTGCCCTATTTTGCCGATCAGGTGAAATCGGGCGCGTTACCGCCAATGGAACAGCGCCTGCCGGAACATCCCCTGAAAATGGATTTCGCCGCCGAGGGCAAAGAAGTGGGCAAATATGGTGGCGATATGGTCACCATCATGGGCCGGTCAAAGGATATCCGCATGGCGGTGGTGTATGGCTACACCCATTTGGTGGGCTATGACCAGAACCTGGATTTGAAACCCGATATCCTTGAAAGCCTGGATGTTAACGAAGATGGCAGTGTGTTTACCCTGCATCTGCGCAAAGGACATAAATGGTCGGACGGGGCACCGTTTACGGCCGAGGACTTCCGGTTTTACTGGGAAGATGTTGTTAATAACGATGACCTGTTCCCGGTCGGGCCGCCGCGCTTTTTGCTGGTAGACGGCGAACCGCCAAAGTTTGAAGTGCTTGACGAGTATACTGTCCGTTATAGCTGGTCGCAGCCAAACCCGTTTTTCCTGCCCGAACTGGCATCAACACGGCCGCCGTTTATCTATCGCCCGGCGCATTACCTCAAACAGTTCCATGAAAAATACCAGGACCCGCAAAAGCTTGAGGCGATGGTCCAGGAACGGGGCCTGCGCAATTGGGCGGTGCTGGAAACCGATATGGACCGACCCTATAAGCTGGAAAATATCAACCTGCCAACATTGCAGCCCTGGATCATTCGCACGCAGGAACCATCCGACCGGTTCATTTTTGAACGCAACCCGTATTTCCACCGGGTTGATCCCGATGGCAACCAGTTGCCCTATATTGACCGTATGATCTTCAATATCTCCAACGCGAAACTGGTGCCTGCCAAGGTTGGCGCGGGCGAGGTGGATATTCAAAGCCGTATCCTGACGTTAAAGGACTATACGTTCCTGAAACAGTCGGAAAAGGACAAGGCTTATCATGTGCGGTTGTGGGATGTGGGGTATGGCAACTATGCGACGCTGTATCCGAACCTGACGGTTTCAGACCCGGTCTGGCGCAAGCTGTTGCGTGATTTACGCTTCCGTAAGGCATTGTCGCTGGCGATTAACCGCACAGAACTTAACCGGGTGCTGTTTTTTGGCCTGGCAACGGCACGCAACAACACCGTTCTGCCCAAAAGCCCGCTATTCAAAAAAGAATATGCCAGTGAAAATATCGGTTTTGATCTGAAAGCGGCCAATGCCCTGCTTGATGAAATGGGCCTCGACAAACGCAATGATGATGGCATCCGCCTGATGCCCGATGGCAGGCCGCTTGAAATTATTGTCGAAACGGCCGGGGAAAACCCCGAACAGGACGATATTTTGGAGCTGATTGGCGATAGCTGGAAAAAGGCGGGCATCAAGCTTTATGTGAAGGCGCTGCAACGTGAAGTAATGCGCACGCGCGCCTATAGCGGCGATACTGTGATGTCGATTTTCACCGGTATTGATAATGGCCTTGCCGTACCATCAACCGTGCCATCCGAATTTGTGCCGGTAAACCAGGACAGCCTGCAATGGCCGAAATGGGGCCAGTATTACGATACTGGCGGCGAAGCCGGTGAAAAGCCCGATATGCCCGCCGCCGAAGAACTGATGAAGCTTTATGAAAAATGGCGCACCGGCGGGCCAGGCCAGCAGAAAGAAGCCTGGGAACATATCCTTGATATCAATGCCGAAAATCTGTTTTCTATTGGGCTGGTTGGCAATGTGCCGCAGCCCGTTGTGGTGGCAGACGGTTTGAAAAACGTGCCGGAAAAAGGCATTCACAGTTGGGAACCCGGTGGGTTCTTTGGCATCTATCATCCCGACACCTTTTGGTGGGATCGCTAATAGAGTATAGACGAGTTTGGTGTGCCGAAGGGGAAGGGCACGCCAAATCCGGGCACATGCAGGGGGAAGGCGCCAATGCTGACATATATGGCCAGAAGGCTGTTGGTGATGATACCGACACTGTTTTTGATCAGTGTCCTGGTATTCATCGTCATTCAGTTGCCGCCCGGTGATTTTTTAACCACCTACCTGAACGAACTGAAAGCCCAGGGCGAAGCCGTGGACCCGGCGAAAATTGCCTTTCTGCGGGCGCAATATGGCCTGGATGAACCGCTTTACATGCAATATTTCCACTGGGCGTGGGGGCTGTTGCATGGAAATCTGGGCTTCAGTTTTGAATATAACCTTCCCGTGACCGAGGTGGTGGGCGATCGCCTTTGGCTTTCCATGGTGCTTAATTTCAGCACCATCCTGTTTATCTATCTGGTCAGCTTCCCCATCGGGATCTATTCGGCAACCCGGCAATATAGCTGGGGTGATTACGGTATCACCCTTTTGGGCTTTCTGGGCCTTGCCATGCCCAACTTTCTGTTTGCGCTGGTGTTGCTGTATTACGCCAATGTGGTGTTTGGCACCTCGATTGGCGGGTTGATGGACCCGGAATTTATCAATGCCGGCTGGTCACTGCCCAAGGTAATGTCAATCATTGAACATTTATGGGCACCGGTCCTGGTAATTGGCACATCGGGCACAGCGGCCATGATCCGGCGTTTGCGCGCCAACCTGCTTGATGAACTTGGCAAGCAATATGTGGTTACGGCGCGCGCCAAGGGGCTGTCACCGATGAAAGTGCTGTTCAAATACCCGCTGCGCATGTCGTTGAACCCGTTTATTTCCGATATCGGCAATATCCTGCCGCAGGTGGTTTCGGGGTCGGTTCTGGTATCGGTGGTGATGTCGCTGCCCACAACGGGGCCCATGTTGCTGTCGGCCTTGCAAAGCCAGGATATGTATCTGGCCGGATCGTTTTTGATGTTTCTGGCATTGCTGACTGTGGTTGGCATGTTTGTTTCGGATTTGCTGCTGGCATGGCTTGATCCGCGTATTCGCTTGCAGGGGAGCGTTTCCCAATGAGCCGTCATACAACAGATCGCGCCGACGAACATTTTGTCGATACCCAGCCCTTTGACCCCTGGGACAAAGAAGACCTTTCGCCCGAACAGGAACGCTATTTTCTTGCATCGCAATGGAAGCTGATCTGGTGGCGCCTCAAGCAGCACCGGCTGGCCTTTGTGTCGCTGATCATTCTGGCGGCGATGTATTCGGCCATTTTTATTGTCGAATTTCTTGCACCCTATGCGCAGGAAACCCGCGACAGCCAGAATATCCATCATCCGCCGCAGGGCATTCACCTGTTTGACGATGGCAAATTCGTGGGTCCATTTACCTATGGCACCGACTTTTCCATTGATATGGAAACCCTGAAGCCGATCTATACGCCCAACCCGGAAAAGGTCGATAAACTGCGGTTCTTCTGTTCGGGTGACCCCTATGAATTTTGGGGGATGGTTGATGCCAGTTTGCATCTGGTTTGCCCGTCCAAGGATGGCACGCTGTTTTTGCTGGGCACGGACCGTTTGGGCCGCGACATGTTGTCGCGCATCATCTATGGCGCGCGCATCTCGCTGACCATTGGTCTGGTCGGCATCGCTGTCAGCTTTGTGCTGGGGGTCCTTATTGGCGGTGCCGCGGGTTATTTTGGCGGCTGGGTTGATAGTTGCGTACAACGCGTCATCGAGGTGATCCGGTCTCTGCCGGAAATTCCGCTATGGATGGCGCTTTCGGCGGCTTTACCGGTTACCTGGAGCCCGGTTCTGATCTATTTCGGGATTACCATTATTCTGGGCCTGATTGATTGGACGGGACTTGCCCGTGCAGTGCGGTCAAAATTCCTGGCGCTGCGCGAAGAAGATTATGCCTTGGCCGCACGCCTGACCGGGGCCAGCCCCAAACGGATCATTACCCGCCACTTGCTGCCGAACTTTGCCAGCCATTTGATCGCATCGGTTACATTGTCGATCCCGAATATGATTTTGGGTGAAACCGCGCTCAGTTTCCTCGGGCTTGGTTTGCGCCCGCCGGTGGTCAGTTGGGGCGTTTTGTTAAACGAGGCACAAAACATCAATGCCGTGGCGGTTTATCCCTGGCTGATGTTGCCGGTTGTTCCTGTGATTATTGTGGTGCTGGCGTTCAATTTTTTGGGCGATGGCCTGCGCGATGCGGCCGACCCCTATAAAAACTGATCCATACTGGCAATGGGAGCTTGTGAGGGGCGTTTGGGTTAGGGTGATATCCCTATTTCTTGCGCAGCCACAGGCTGGTTTCGATGCTGCCATCAAGAAGGGGCAGGTCATTGGCGATGGATGCTGTGACCGTGTCTTTCATGAAATTGTTGGCATAGGCCGACGACCACATAATTTCAAAACCACCACCGGCCAGAAGGGCGGCAACACCCTGCTGTTCGTTATAGCCACGCCACTGCCATGCTGAAGGATAATCGTTGGGCAGGCAGATATCGTGGACATGAATGATCACCCCGGAAGGCAATATTGGCAGCACGGTTGAAAACAGCATGTCAACATCGGTGCCCGGCATCAGGATATGGCTGCTGTCGATAGACAGAATATCGCCTGGCAGCAGGTCGGCAAAGACGGATGCCGACACCTTCTGCACGATCTTTTGATGGATGGTAATGGGCAGCAGGGCAATATCGGCGCGCGGGGCCGGGTCAATGGCGGAAATATCGGTATCCAAGCCTTCATCAAGCACGGCACGATAGAAAAACCGCGTGCTATGCCCTGATCCAACCTCGACAATGCGGCGCGGGCGCAATTCGCGTGTAATGACATAGGCCATCATGCCGTCCATACCGGGGAACCAGCCCTGTTCCCAGCGAGGATCGGGCGGGGTGGCGCGGTTAAAACCGACCAGCGCATCGCGGTACAGCTCGGCCTTTAACAGCCAGGATTTGAAATCGGCCCGGTGACGGGAAAATTGCTGTTCCAGCGCGGTATAATGCGGGCGGCCCACAGCGCGGCTGGTTTGCGCGGCATAACGATAGGGGATGAAATAACCGGCTGGTTCCTTCCCGAACAGGGTCTTTAGGCCCAGTTTCCAGCGGCGCATTTTTTTGGCAAAGGGAAGGTTGGTCATCATCGTCCTTGTATCGGCCGGGCCAGGCAATATTTTTGAATTATTGCCCGTTATCTATCCGGTTTTCGCCGTTTAGGTAAAGGGCCAATAAAGGGGTATGGGCGCAGTTTTCAGGGATATATGGCAAATGCAAATCTATATGCGATTTTCGCTATATGGGAATGGCGTTTCCTTCCTGCCAGCGGCGACGCAGCCACAGGGCAAACAAAAACGAAATCGCCGAAAAGATCACCATCATGAAATAGGTTTGGGACCCGAAATTTTCAAAAATCGGGCCGGATGCCCAGATCGACCCACCCAAAAACAAGCCCATCGACAGTGTCGCCATCAGGCTTTGCGCCGATGTTGCAATCTGGGTGGGGACGGCACGGGCAATAAAGCCAATGGCCGCAAGGTGGGTGATGCCAAATGTCAGGGCGTGTAACGGCTGAACCAGCAGGATCAGCCAGAAATTATCGGTCATGCCCAATACTGTCCAGCGCACCATACCGCCCAGCGCGCCAATGGCAAATAAAAGCCCGGGATGGTAGGATCGCATATATTTGCCTGCCAGGGCAAACAGGACGATTTCGGCAATAACGCCCATCGCCCAGAAAAGCCCGATCACATCATGTGAAAAGCCGACATTTTCCCAATGGACAGAGGCAAAGCCGTAATAGGTGCCGTGGCTGGCCTGGGCAAAGCATATACAGCCGAGATAAACCAGAAATGTCGGGCATTTCATCAGGAAAATGATCGATGAACCACTGCGAAGGGGCCGGTCGGTTTGCGGGTTGGGCATACGGGTGATGATGGCAAAATTGACAATGCCCGCCGCACAGATCATCCAGATAATGGCATCATTGCCGGTGGCATCAAGCACCCAGCCCGCACCATAGGACGCCGCAATAAAGGCCAGCGACCCCCACAGGCGAATACGCCCATAATCCAGATCGCGCTGTTTGCATTCATGCACCGTAATCGTGGTGCCCAGGGGCAGCAGCGGGGCAAAGCTGAAGCCGATAATGGCCGACAGGCCAAGCAGGAACCAGAACTGATCGGCAAAGGAAAAGGCAATTATGGTCAGGATATAAATCCCGGCCAAAATCACCATCGGTGTTTTGCGGTTGCCAGACCTGTCTGCCTGTTGCGCAATCAGCGGATCGGCAAAGATGCGGATCCAGTTCGGCAGGGACAGCAAAATGCCAATTTCACCGCCCGAAAGCCCGTGCCCCTTAAGCCATACGGGCCAATATGGCAAAAACACCCCCTGGATCAAAAACAGGCCGACAAAAAACAGCGCCAGAATAATGGCGGTCTGGCGACGGGTGGCATCGGCGGGGCGTGTCATGGGGCGATATGTCCGCGTTTGATGGCTCGAACGATGTAACGGGCCGGATGCAGGGCCTCCTGCACCGGGGCGGGTAGGGAATGTGGCTGTCCTGTAATTTGACCGGCGATGATTTCACCCGCCAGCGGCGCACCAATCATGCCACGCGCCCCGAACCCCGTACAGACATACACGTCTTTATGGTAGGGCGCACTGGAATATCGCGCATAATGCCGGCCTTTATCAAGGTCGGGATAGGCTTTCAGGTAGGCTTCATAATCTGGCGCCGGGCCAATCAGCGGAAGATGGTCTGGCGTGGTGGTGCGAAGGCCCGCACGGCCGGTTAAATGTGCAGGTGACAGCCGTTGCGCCAGATCGGGCAGGGCAAGGCCCAATTGGGCGATATTGGCGGCGTGGTCGGCATCGTTGATGTCGGTATGGTTGGCATGGCGGTCAAAGGTGGCGCCAAAAACATGCTGGCCGTTGCGTTCCGGCGTCAGATAACCCTTGTGACTAAGCACGCAATTTACGTTTAAATCGCCCAGTACTGATCTGGAAAAACATGATATTTGCCCGCGTAGCGCAATCAGATAATCACGTATCCAGGATGTTTGGGCAAAGGCCGATGTTTCCATCGCCCCGGCAATGATCACTGCGCCAAAATCCCCCAGGGATGATCCATCATCAGCCAGCAGGCGCGCGCCACCATCGGCCAGGGGGGCAATTTGCGTCACATTTTGCCCGGTCACGCGTACGGCCTGATTGGCAAGAACATTGCAAACTGATGGCGGGTTTACCCAGCCAGCATTGCGGTAAAACAGGCCGCCAACCGGCACAGTCATGCCAAGGACTTTGCTGGCATCATCTGGCGCCAGATATTGAACAGACAGGGAAGTATCGCTTGGCGGGGTGTTACCCAGCCGGTCAAGAATGGCCTGCTGGCGGTTTTCATCCCGCGGGTTGGCAGGCAGCGACAGCACGCCACAAAAGGCGGCTTCGATCGCGGCACCATCATCAAGCAGTTGGCGGACAAGATTGCTGCTATGGCGATAACCCGCTTCGTAATAGCGCCCGGCAAGGCTGTTATCCGCCGTGACATAGGGTTCGAGCATACCAATCGGGTTGCCCGATGCCTCGTTTGCCAGGGTGGCGTGCCGTTCAAACAGGGTGGTGCCAATGCCGCGCTGGTTAAGCGCATGGCAACAGGATGCCCCGGCAATGCCACCACCAATAACTGCAACATCATTGGTGTGGTTTGTGCTGCGAATAAAGGGCGCGGCCGGGGAGAACCACGGCTTGTCAGCCAGCTTGAAACCGGCCTTGCCATCGCCCGTTTTTATCATGCGCTAAGGGCTTCTGTTTCGATATCGTCTGCCATGCTGCTCACAATGGCCAGGGCCTCGCGGACGATATTGGCATCTGCCCCTTTGCGATGGGCATTTTCGCTAATGTAACGGCGCCATTGTTTGGCCCCGCGCAAGCCTTGAAACAGGCCCAGCATATGCCGGGTGACATGGCCCAGCATGGCATTGGGTTCTTCAAGATGGGCATCGATATAGGGCAGCATGGCTTCAACCACCTGCTGACGGGTAAGTGCGGTTGCATCATCGCCATAAAAACGTGCATCGACATCGGCCAGCACATAGGGGTTCTGATAGGCTTCACGCCCGATCATGACACCATCGACATGTGCCAGATGGGAATCGGTTTCATCAAGCGTCTTGATGCCGCCATTAATGATGATCTCAAGTTCCGGCAATTCCTGCTTTAACTGATAGACCAGATCATATTTAAGGGGCGGTATTTCGCGGTTTTCCTTGGGGCTAAGGCCGTTTAGCCACGCCTTGCGCGCATGCACGATAAAGGTTTTGCACCCGGCATCGGCCACGGTTTCAACAAACCGTTTCAGCGACGGGTAATCTTCCTGGTCATCAATGCCAATGCGGTTTTTGACCGTAACGGGGGCGTCGGATGCCGCAATCATGGCACGTACACAATTGGCAACAATATCCGGTGTTGCCATCAGGCAGGCACCAAAGGCCCCGTTTTGCACCCGGTCAGACGGGCAACCGCAATTCAGGTTGATTTCATCATAATCATAGCCATTGGCAATGTCGCAGGCGCGCGCCAGATCATCGGGGTTGCTGCCGCCAAGCTGAAGCGCAATGGGATGTTCGGCATCGTGATAGCGCAAATGCCGGTGGGCATCCCCGTGAATGATGGCACCGGTGGTGACCATTTCGGTGTAAAGCAGGGCATGTTTGCTGATCAGCCGAAGAAAATAGCGATCATGCCGATCTGTCCAGTCCATCATCGGGGCAATAGAAATACGCCGGTTGACAGTCATGCCATCCTGTTCCTGAAATGGGTTGCATCCTTGGGGTTGCCGTATGCTCGGCGCGGTCTTTATATAGTGTCTTGGATTTTGGTGCAAATGCCTGCAGCCCAAAGGCTGGCATGGCTGCTTTGCATGTGTCTGGCAAACGGGATGTTTTTATGATTACGGTTTACGGTATCAAGAATTGCGACACGGTGCGCAAATCGCTGAAATGGTTTGAGGCACAGGGTGTAGAAACCAAATTCCACGATTTTCGCGTTGACGGGCTGGAACCCGCGCTGGTGGTGATGTGGCTGGGGGAAGTGGGCGGCAAGGTGCTGGTTAATAAACGCGGGCCCAGCTATCGCAACCTTTCTGATGGTGATAAGGCCGCCTTGGAAACCGATGATCTGGCAGCGGCAAAGGTGCTGGCGGCAAATCCGACTGTGATCAAACGCCCGGTCGTTGATTTTGGCGCCGTGCGCACGGTTGGCTATGATGAAACCCGTTGGAACGATCTGGTGAAGGCATAATGGATCAGGTTGTTGTGAAGCCGAAAATTGGTGCCGTCCTGTTTGATTGTGACGGGGTTCTGGTTGATACCGAAAATCTAGGCAATGCCGTTCTGGTCAAGCTTTTGAATGAATATGGCTGCCCGGTTACCGAGGATATGACCCATCGCCTGTTCATTGGCGGGACGCTGTCCATGATTGGTCCGAAAATGACGGAAATGTATGGCGTCACCCTGCCGGATAACTGGACGGATGAATGTTATGCCCGCACATTCGAGGCGCTGCGCAATGACATGGAGCCGTTTGAATATGTCGAGGAAATCCTCGACATGCTGGATGCGGCCAGCATCCCCTATGCGATTGGCAGCAACGGCCCGCACAATAAAATGGATATATCGCTGGGCAAGATGAACCTTCTGGGCCGTTTTACCGGGCGGATCTGTTCGGCGCGGGATGTACCCAATGCCAAACCGGCCCCGGATGTTTACCATCTGGCTGCCAGCCGGGTTGGGGTGGATATTGAAGACTGCATCGTGATTGACGACAGTGTCAGCGGTGTACGTGCCGGCGTTGCCAGCGGGGCGACGACCATTGGTCTGGTCGGTGAAACACCGGGTAATTTGCTGCTGGAAAACGGGGCGCATTATGTCGCCAATGGCCACCAGGACCTTTACGAATTGCTTAAGGGCTGGTTGGTCTGAAAGTCATTGATAACGCACTAAAAAACGGGCCGGTCTGGCCCGTTTTTCGTATCTGGTCCCTGGAGGATGGGCGGGCTTTATTCGCCCATCACAATACCTTCGCGGCGCGGGTCAGCCCCGCCGGTCAGGCCATCCGGGCCGATTTTGATGATATGCAGGCCGGAATTAAGATCGGTGATTTTGGTGTCAAACCCTGCGGCGGTCAGTTTCGGGGCAAGGCTTGCGGCCTCGGTCCCGGCTTCGACGTCAAAGGTGCCAAAACGGTTGACCAGATGTGGCATGGCAGCAGCCTGTTGCGGGTCCATGCCCCAATCAACCATGGCGATAATCGATTGTGTGACATAACCGATAATGCGGCTACCCCCCGGTGACCCGGTGGCGATAACTGGTTTGTCGCCCTGCATGACGATGGTGGGCGACATGGATGAACGCGGGCGTTTGCCCGGTTCAACGCGGTTGGCAACCGGCATGCCATTGGCATCGACAGGTTTAAACGAAAAATCGGTCAGTTCGTTGTTCAACAAAAAGCCGTTTGTCATCAAACGAGACCCGAAACCGTTTTCAATGGTGGTGGTCATGGAAACAACATTGCCCCAGGAATCCACAATTGAAAAATGGCTGGTGCAGGGGAATTCGATGGCATTGTCATCGCCCCAGTTCGATGCATGAATTTGCGGCGGGTTGCCGGGTTTGACCTCGCTTGCCGGAAGGGCAAGGCCGCGGTCCAGCAGGCGGCCACGCTGTGCCAGATAACCCGGGTCAACCAGACCTTTCAGGTTCATGGGGACAAAGTCGCTATCGGCCATATAACGCCCGCGATCGGCAAAGGCGAGGCGCGATGCGTCGCCAATCAGCCGCCAGCTTGTCGCAGAATAGGGGCCGTATTTGCCAATATCATAGGGTTCGATCATGCCCAGAATCTGGCCGATGGTCAGCGCACCTGATGAGGGTGGGCCCATACCGCAAACATCATATCCACGATAAAGCGAACAGACCGGTTCGCGTTCCTTGACGTCATAGGCCGACAGGTCCGCCTGTGAAAGCAGACCCGGGTTCCAACTGGCACCTTGCACCTTTTTGACAATGGCATCGGCAATGGGGCCGTTATAGAACGCATCAGCACCCCCTTGCGCAAGGGTGCGCAGGGTATTGGCATATTGCGGGTTTTTCAAAAGCTTGCCTGCGGGTAACGGGTTGCCGTCGGCATCCAGGAAATAAGCCGCAGTTTCCGGGTCTTTTTTCAGGCGATCGCCATCTTCTTTAAGCAATTCGGCCAAACGCGGGCTAACGAGAAAGCCCTTGTCGGCACGGTCAATGGCCATTTCAAACAGGCTGGGCCATGCCATTTGCCCCCATTTCTGATGGGCCTTTTCCAGCAGCATCGGTGTTCCCGGCGTACCGACCGACCGGCCACCAACAACCGCATCATAAAATTTAAGCGGTTCGCCATCCTTGCCCATAAACAGGTTTTCGTCTGCCGCCATGGGGGCGGTTTCGCGGGCATCCATGGTGGTCAGTTTCTGGTTGGCGGCATCGTAATAAACCATGAAGGAACCACCCCCCAGGCCCGAAGATTGCGGTTCAACCAGCCCCAGCATGGTTTGCACGGCAACCATGGCATCAATGGCATTGCCACCCCGGCGCAACACATCGGCACCGGCCTGCACGGCCAGCGGGTTTGCCGCACTGATCATCCAGTTATGGGATTTAACGGCCTGGCGCATCTGGTTGGTGGCCGATCCGCTTTCGGGGGCAATGGCGTCCGTTACCTGCTGGGCGTGCGATGGCAGGGGTGTGGCCAATGCTACCAGCAGGCCCGCCAGCGCCAGATAGGGCAGGGCGCGCTGGCGTGATGGGGTAGGGAACTTGTCCTTAGCGAATGACGGAAGGATTTCAGTTTTGGCAGGGGCTTGGCTGGCAGCACGTACCGCCGGGGGGATTTTTCCTGTCATGGCTTCCTGTCTTTTTTCTGATGGTGGCGTTGAAACAGGAAGGAATGGTTTCAGAAAAATGTGGCTTTGAAAAGTAAACAATCCCGCATTGCGCGTATTATTGTTTCGATAATTCAGCCAAAACGGGACATTCGCCAAAGGGCAAATATCCCGTTTCTTCAGTGCTCAGACCCGTACCTGGAATGTGCTGGTGCGTAAGTTTTTTGTCTAGGCGGCGTCCTTGTCTTCGGCCTTGTCATCCTTGTCGGCCAAATTCTTTTTCATCCAGCCCAGAATGCTGTCTGCGGCCTTTTTCCAATGGGTATCAAGCATCATGGCGTGTGCGATATGGTCCAGAAGCAGGCAATCCGCGTCATAGCGGACAGCCGTGCGATGAACCAGTTCGCTGGGGACGATTTCATCGCGTTTAGCACCGATCACCAGCATGGGCGGCAAATCGGTGGGGGAAAGAAAGACGGGGTTTGTGCCAGCCATATCCATCAGGGCCCGGTGGCTTTCGGTTTCAAGGCGGCCAAAATAGATCATGCCTTCATCCGACGCGATGTCCGATGACAGCATCGCCCGGCCCAGGCGGTCCCGCAGCAGGGTGTGCGGGCCGATGGCCTGTAGCCAGAACATTTGCAAAAACAGGTCCGGTTGGGACATTGCCATCATGGCATTGGTTGCCAGCAGCCCCTCGGGCGGGACCGATGCCATCAGGATCGCCGCACGGGCCGGGTGTTTTTCCAGATATTTCTGAACGACATATCCCCCCATGGAATGGCCAACCAGAATGGGTTTTTGCCCCAGCGTATCGACAACGGTTTCCAGGTCTTCGACATAATCATCAATCGAGGCGAGGCTGCGCACATTGCGCCCGCCGGACCCGCCATGCCCGCGCAGGGAAAATGAAATTGTTTCAAACCCCTTGTCGGCAAAATAGGTCAGGAAATGTTCGTTCCAGCACCAGGCACCGGTAAAGGCCCCGTGAATGAAAACAATGGGATGAGAACAAAGGCGGGGACCGGTTGGCTTGCGACGAAAGATTTCCAGTTCAGGACTCATCGGGGCCTCCTTACGCTGTTGTTTCAGGTAATGACGGGCAATTTCTGGCAATGGCTTCAGGCGTTATTGTGGCGGTGAAAAAAGGTATCTCATCACGGCACAAATTTTGGGGCGACGTTGAAACGATCTTAACAGTCGAAGCCCGCCGGGGGCATTGGGCCTTGTCAATTGGCAGCAGTAAAATGCGGCAGACGGGCTTAACACCGGTATGGATGCATTTTAGCATATAATGGCGCGCAACGCACCTTTCCAGACGGGACAGATATGATTGCGGCCTTGGGCTGCATTGCCTATGATTTAGGGACAATACATAAACAAAAAAGCAATTCCCGGTGAACAGGGTGACATTACCGGAGAGAGGGTTGCGGGTCAGCAAAGGCCGGGGCGATGGTAAAACTGGATGTTGTCGGGATATTGTCCGATCTTGACGATGCGGCGCTTGCCGATGTCGAAAAACATGTGCGACGGCGCGTGTTTCAGCCGGGTTCGGAAATTATCGAATCCGAAGGGGATAGCAGTGATGTTTTCCTGATCCTGTCAGGTGCGGTTCGGGTGGTGAATTATTCGCTGTCCGGGCGCGAGGTGACGCTGGAAGAAATTGGCGTTGGTGGCTGCGTTGGTCATTTGGCAGCCATAGATGGTGAACCACGGTCGGCCTGTGTGCTGGCGGTTGGTGTTACCGAAGTTGCCATGATGAACCCGGCCAGCTTTGAAACCGTGATTAAAAACCACCCGACGGTGGCCTGGCGGGTTATTCGCGAACTGGCGCGTATTGTGAGGGCATCAACGCGGCGCATTGTCGATGTCAGCACCCTTGGCGCCAATGAACGCGTAATTGCCGAAATTTTCCGCCTGGCGCAGCCCGTTGCCAAAGATGATGGATCAGCCACCATCAGCCCGGTGCCGGTCCATTCCGATCTGGCAGGCAAGGTCAGCACATCGCGCGAGACGGTGGCGCGGGTGTTTGGCAGCCTGGCACGGCAGGGCATTGTGCTTAAGCAGGGCGATGGTCTTTTCATCCCCGATATTGCCCGGTTGGAAGCCTTGCTGGGCTAAGCACAAATTGCCGGTAAGGATTTAAAATACCAACAGAAATGCAAAAAAACGAAATGCTTGTGACGGCTGTCACAGCGATGTGGGGGCTGCTAGCCTACGTTGAGGGTGTCCGATCAATTGATCGTGGCACATCTCCCCCAAGAGAAAAGTATACTGGCCGCGCCTTATGGTGCGGCCATTTTTTTGTTGCTGTCGCGGCACCACTGCCGACATAGGTGCTGTCTTTTGCGGCTGTGACAGGCCGGTTTTTGTTTTCACGTTAAAATTGAAACTGCACACGCCATCAAATGGTTCATGTTTTACGCAAACGGTTTTAGGATGCGGGGCGATTTGAACAAGGGTGATGTGAAATGCGTATGTCGATAGGACTGGCCGGGTTAAGTGGCATGGTTGCCGTGGCGTTGGGGGCCTTTGCGGCCCATGGCATGGCGGGCGAGGATATGGCCTATGCCCGTGAACTGGTTGAAAAAGGTGCGCATTACCAGTTGGTGCATGCTGTTGCCATTGTCGCCGTCGCGGTCTTTGCGCTGGTTCGCCCCAATATCCGCCTGCTGGCATTTGCCAATGCGGCCTTTTTGCTGGGCACGCTGTTATTTTGTGGTTCTCTTTATGCCATCGCCTTTAGCAATATTCGTGCATTTGGCATGGTTGCACCGCTGGGCGGCATCAGTTTCATGGCTGGCTGGCTGATGGTGGCGATTGCCGGTTTCAAGGCTGTTCCTGTCCATGGCGCACTGGATGACGCTGCGTAACCTAAAGCCCTTTGCCCTTAATCAGGTTCATTTTGTTTCATTTCAGCGTGTTTTCTGGCAAGGCACATCGCGCAGCGCGATGCGGTGTATCGGGCAAGTGATGTAACACAGCCAGAAGCCGCCGAAATGAAACCCTTTTGGGGCCGCTGTCATTTGTCGCCCTGCTACGTCGAAATCCTTGGCCGTAAAACCATTACGCCCTGCGGACTTCTCCTTGCCGGGCAACAAATGACAGCGGCAAAATGAGCCTGATTAAGGGCAATGGGCTTTAACGCGGCGTTCTGCTAACCCTGCCTATGGTGGCGACTGTGGGCAGGGCACAGGACACACGGCATTTTCAGGCATAAAAAAGACGTGATCCGATAACGGGTCACGTCTTTTAAATTCGGGTAATCCAGTTGTCCCAAGGGACAAGTAGATTACTTCATTTTCGCTTCTTTGAACTCGACATGCTTGCGCACGACCGGGTCATATTTGCGAAACGAGAATTTCTCGGTGGTATTCCGCGGGTTCTTCTTAACAACGTAGAAGTAACCGGTGTCTGCGGTGCTTACCAACTTAACGAGGATCGAAGCGGGCTTCGCCATGTCTCTGCATCCTGTATTCAGGTGTGTCTTAGGCGGCGGAACATAAAGAATATGGCCGCAGTGTCAACCCATATTGGAGCATTTTTCCGCTTTTTTAGTCGATTGTTTGCGCAGCAACGGTTTGAAGGGTGCTTTGCTGGCGAAAATAGCCATAGGCAGCCGGGTTTTTGATGACTTCAAGCGCCACATCCACATCATATTTGTCGGTGCCATAGCTGGGAGGGCAGGCGCGGCGCAGGGCAGCACGGCTCGATTCATTTTTGAAATCAACCGTTCGCCAGGCCTGCATGGTCTCAGCCAGCGCGTTTTTATCGTCCATGGCATGACTGATCAGTTGTTGCGGGGAATGATCGCCAATTTCCGATGTGCAGATTGCCGGGTGCAAACCGATTCGATCAAACGTGTAACCCGAAGGTGCAATCAGGCGTGACCAGGTAAAGGTAATGGTCCCCTGATTTTTCAGATCGTTAATCGCCTGAACCGACCCTTTGCCAAAGCTGGTAGAGCCGACCAGCACTGCCCGCCCGCGATCCTGCAGCGAGGCCGCGACAAGTTCGGCCGAGGATGCCGTGCGCCCGTTAATCAGCACAACAAGGGGCAGGCCATTGGTAAAATCGCGATCATCGGATGTGAAAATATGCTTGGCCGCGGGCACGCGGGTAATGGTGGTGCCAATCGGCCCGCTGGTTAAAAAAGCATCGGCAACCGACACGCCCTGATTAAGCAACCCGCCACGATTACCACGCAAATCCAGAATAACACCGACCAGCGGTCCGGCAGACCATATTTTGGCATCGGCAATAGCCTGGTCGATTTCGGCAGCGGTATCATTGTTGAAACTGCGGACTTCAACAATCAGCACGTTATTGCGGATTTCCGGAAACACGGTACGCGCAATGATGCGTTCACGCGGGACTTCCAGCCGACGCACCAGGCTTGACCCGGTCGGGTTGATTTCAAGTACGGCAATGCTGTCAGGCGCGCCTTTCAGGCGGTCAATGACCTCAAGCTGGCTGCGATTATAAAGGTCGGTGCCATCCACACTGATGATCTGGTCGCCGGGATGAATGCCATATTTAAGGGCCGGGGCATTTTCGGTGATTTTTTTGACAACCGGGTAGCCGGTGCCTGCAATCAGATCAACGCCGATGCCGATATATCCTTCGCGGCGATCTCGCGAAATTTCGGCGCGATTGGGGTTTTCATAACGGCTATAGGGATCAAGCCCTTCTATCGCACCGGCAATAACCCGCGACTGGATTTCAAGGGCGCTGGCCTGGCGCAATGCGGGTGAATAAACCCGGTAGGTGCGCAGGCTGTCCATCACCAGTGCCGCCCAGATATCGGCATGGATATGGCCGTTTTCATCAGCGGTTTCATCATCGTCAGGCAGGGGAAGGGTGACGACAGTATCTTTGCCATAACGTGCTAGAATATCGTCAGGCGTCAGGCTTACCGATATTTCCGGGTCAATGGCTTCCAGCCCCTCGATCGCCTTGATGGTTAGCTGTTCGGGCAATAGCGGGTCAATATAGCGATTACCCAGCAAACCAATCGCCTGGGAGATGACGGCTTCGGTTGCGTCATCGTCACTGTCCGTCAGGGTAACGGGGGAACGCGGGGCGCAGGACGACAGAAAGAACAGGGCAAGGCCCATCGGGGCGATAACGGATTTGACGAAGCCGGCCCCTTTGGGTGTGAACCGGCGGCAGTGCCCTTCTATCATAGTGGTCAGATGTCCTGTGTGCCTTGCGGTTCGGTCAATCACGCGCTGTATGTGAAGCAGCGATTTTAGGCATCATATGCCAAAAAAGCCGCCTACGGCACGGATATTTCAAAGATTTTTTTAATTCGAAATCATCACAAAACCATTCGCGCCACATGAGCGGGCCTTTCTGCCCATCAGCCTGTAATTGCAGCGATCCGCATGGCAGGCTTAACCGCGAATACCCATTGCCCATTGCACGCCCAAAACACCACCCTTGATAAAGGGCAAAAGTGCCAGTGTCAGAAACAGTGTCACGGGGATCCAGATACCCAGTTGCAATTCAAGCGACGGGCTGCCTGATTGTTCAACGGCCAGTGCGCCGGGCACAACAATATGGCCAACAATAAAGATGGTAAAATAGGGCGGGGCATCATCACAGCGATATTCGCCCAGCTTATGGTCGCAACAGTCGCAGGTTTCGCGAATTTTCAGATAGCCGCTAAAAGCAAGGCCATGACCGCAATTGGGGCATTTGCGCCGCAAGCCACGCCGCAGGCCGGTAAAAAACCGCGATGCCCCGGATTCCGCCGGATATTCGGTGGCATGGTCATGTTCGCCTGCATTGGTCATAAATGCTGTCCCTGACTGTCCAAACTTGCATGCATATGGGAATGATCACTTTTTTAACAATCCACCCTGCAAATTTAATGCACACGGATGGCGGCAAGTATATGTATGCTTGAAACAGCGCTATCATCAGGGGGATACCCGTGATCGGCAAGCGTTTTTAAGTGTTCTGACGATGCCACAGACAGATTCAGGAGCCTTCCATGGACAATGCTGACGATATCATCTCGCGGCTGAAGCAGGACTTCATCGAAGACACCATTGACCGTGTTGACCGGATTGAAACAACCATTGACCGTGTTGCGGGCCACATGGATGACGCATCAGCCGGTATTGCCGAATTACGGCGCGAAGCCCACACCGTAAAGGGTTTGGCGGGTTCTTTCGGGTTTCCGCTGGTGGGGGCGATTGCACATCGCCTGGAAGATTACATCGCCGATCTGACCGAGATTGATGATTTGCAGGCGGCATCGCTGGTCGATTTTACCACCTGGATTCGCGAAATCGTCGAAAGTGGCACCAACCCCGCCGCCGAGGAAGAAATTCGCATCCTGCGTTCGCTGCCGTCACCCAGTGCATCGGGCAGCAGCAAGGATGCAACACCCGGTGTTGCCGCAAACCGCAGCAGCCAGCAGGAAGTGCTGATTGTAACGGCAACGGCTGTTCAGGCGCATTTCCTGCAGCGCGAATTGCGTGAACGCGGATATCGCACCATTGCGGCACGTTCGGCGGTTGAGGCGTTTCAAACCGTGGTGCAGTCGCGCCCAGATGCGATTATTTCGGCTGCTGTGCTTGACGGGCTTAGCGGGATTGAACTTATCCGTGCCCTTTCGGCCATGAAAACCCTGCAGGGTAAACCCCTTGGCCTGTTAACCAGTTTTGATGCCAGCCACCCGGACCTTGAAGGTTTGCCATCCAATGTTACCGTGATTACCAATCGCGGGCGCGAAACGGCGGAACATTTGGTGAAGTTTATTGAAACGCTGGGATGATTTTCCGCGGCAATCAATGCTTTGTGCTGGTTTTTGAACTCTAAAAGATAAAACCCCGCATTAATCGATGCGGGGTTTTGTCGTTATCGCTTCCTGCCTGATGTTAACGGTCAGGATGATTTGGGCGGATTGGCCGCACGGTTGGCAGCGCGCAATTTACGCTGTTTTTTCGGCGTGGTTTTTTTGCCGGCCGATTTTTTACCATCGGCTTTTTTGGCACTGGCACGAAAACCGGGTTTGGCACCGTGGCGGTCATTGCGTTCGCCGGGGCTGCGTTTGCCACGCGGCGGGCCGGTGCGGCGGCCACGCGGGCGTTCGATCAAGTCACGCGCGGTAATATCGGCATGATCCGCCAGACGCAGCGATAGAGACCCGGTTGCGGCATCGGCATCGGCGACACGCACAACAACGTCATCACCCAGACGGAAGGTCTTGCCGCGATTTTCACCAACCAGACAATGATTGATTGCGTCATGGACGTAATAATCATCGGGCAGGGTGCTGATCGGCACCAAGCCATCGGCCCCGGTTTCATGCAGTGTCACAAACAGGCCAAAATGCGTGACGCTGGAAATTTTGCCCGGCAGCTCGGCCCCGACGCGATCGGCCATATAGGCGGCCACGTAGCGGTCAACCGAATCACGTTCTGCCATGGCAGCACGGCGTTCAGTGCCGGAAATATCTTCGCCAAGCTGTTCAAACCGTTCGCCATCCTGCGGGCGCAACGCGCCTTCACCCAGATGCAAACCAGCAATCAGCGCGCGATGCACCAGAAGGTCGGCATAACGGCGGATCGGCGATGTGAAATGGGCATAACGGTTCAGCGCTAGGCCAAAATGGCCGATATTATCGGGGCTATACATGGCTTGGGACTGGCTGCGCAAAACCACCGTGTTGATCAGTTCGGCTTCTGGCGTGTCTTTGGCCAGTTGCAAAATCTGGTTGAAATCACGGGGTTTCACAACCGAACCCGGACGCAGGTTATAGCCTGCACCTTCAAGAAACTCGCGCAATGCTTCCAGCTTTTCTTCGCTGGGTGCATCGTGGATACGGTACATGCAGGGCTGTTTCAGGCGTTCAAGTTCTTCGGCTGCACACACATTGGCCGCGATCATGAATTCTTCAATCAGCTTGTGGCTGTCAAAGCGTGCGCGCGGGGCAACAGCAATGATTTCACCCTTGGCATTCAGCTCGATCTTGCGTTCCGGCACGTCAAGTTCCAGAACACCGCGTTTTTCACGTGCGGTAAGAAAGGCGTTATAGGCGCCATAAAGCGGGCGGATCACCGTATCAAGCAGCGGTGCGGTGATGTCGTCAGGCGTGCCATCCATTGCGCGCTGCACCTGGTTATAGGTCAGGCGTGCGGCAGAATTCATCATGCCACGGCAAAATTTGTGCCGCAGTTTCTGGCCCTTGGCATTCAGCCACATTTCAACGGCCATACAGCCGCGATCTTCGTGCGGGACCAGCGAACACCAGCCGTTTGAAAGCTCGAACGGCAGCATGGGTACAACGCGATCAGGGAAATAGCAGCTATTGCCGCGTTTCACTGCTTCACGGTCAAGGGCATCGTCGGGGCGCACATACCAGGACACATCGGCAATCGCCACCATGACATGCCAGCCACCGGGATTTTCCGGGTCACTATCGGCTTCGGCCCATACGGCATCGTCAAAATCGCGCGCATCTTCGCCGTCAATGGTGACAAGCGGGATTTCGCGCAGATCTGTGCGGTTGCCCATTGGTGTTGCCTTGGATTCCCGCGCCTGAAGTTCGACTTCGGGCGGAAATTCAAACGGGATACCACGGGCATGAATGGCAACCAGGCTGATGGATTTGGGTTCGTTGATATTCCCCAGAACCTCGACAATCCGGCCTTTGCGCAGGCCAAAATGTTTGCCCGGCAGAAGTTCCGTCAGCACAAGTGCACCAGTCTCAAGGCCAGGATGGTCATCTAACGGCACGGCGATTTCGCCGCTATCCTTGCGGTCGGTCGGAACAACACGGCCTTCGCGCTGATTGGGGCGGAAAATGCCCAAAATGCGCTGCGGGCCACTGCCCAGCAGGCGCATAACGCTGGCGTCATAGGTGTTTTTGCCGGTGTAACGCAGCTTGGCAAGGATCTTGTCGCCAATGCCAGGCGCGCTGGGGCCGTTGCTGCCACGCCGTGATGATTTCACGTAAATGACAGGCGGGTCATAGGGCTCGTTCCAGATATTCGGCCGTGCCAGGACTTCGCCATGTTCGTCCAGCCCGGTGATTTCAAGTACTTCGACCGGGGGCAGGCGACCGGGTTTGTTAAACCGTTTGCGTCCGGCAACGACGTCCCCCCCGAATTTCAAATCCTTGAGCATCTTTTTAAGTTCGATCTTGGCCGCGCCACGGATATTGAAAGCGCGGGCAATTTCGCGCTTTCCAACCGGCGTCGGGCTCATCTCGACAAATTCAAGGATCTGCTCTTTGGTCGGGAAGGGAATGTTATCTTCGTTATTGTTCGCCAAGTTTGTGGCGTCCTTTCAAAATTCTTTGGCGGGCCGGATGGTTCTTAACCGTTGATCCGGCCCGAAAAGGCAGGGCTGCCTTCTATTTGGCAGCAGCCTTTTTTGTGGTTGTCTTTTTTGCTGCCGGTTTTTTGGCAGTTGTTTTCTTTGCAGGCGCCTTTTTGGCGGGGGCCTTTTTCGCCGGTGCTTTTTTCTCGGCGGTTTTCTTGGCACCCGAAGCAGCCGTTTTGCCCGATTTGGTACCGGACTTGGCTTCTTTTTCCTTCAGGGCTGCAATTGCCATTTCCAGCGTGACATCTTCCTTTTTGGTGTCACGCGGCAGATTGGCGTTTGTTTTCTTGTGTTTGACAAACGGACCCCACCGGCCTTCCGCCAGGAAAATGGGTTCGTTATCGTCAGGATGTTTGCCAATTTCCTTGCCGGCTTTTTCGCGTTTGTCGGCAATCAGGGTAATGGCGCGGTTTTCACCAATGGTTAGAACATCATCATCGGTCTTAAGGGAGGCAAAAATGCTGCCTGCCTGCACATATGGCCCGAAACGCCCGACATTGGCTTTGATGGTTTCGCCCGTTTCCGGAAAAACACCCACATCGCGTGGCAATGTCAGCAATTCTTCCGCCTTGGTCAAATCAACGACCGAGGGTTCAAGACCCTTGGGCAGCGAGGTGCGTTTGGGTTTAACCTTCTTGGGCTTGCCATTTTTGCCCTCGACGGTTTCTTCCTCGCCAAGCTGCACATACACCCCATAAGGGCCCTTGCGCAAGGTAATTTCCTTACCCGTGGCGGCATCAACGCCCAGAACTTTGGGGCCGCCATCTAACTCGGCGGTGTCGCCAGCATTGTCATTGGCCACCATCGGACGGGTGTAATTACAGTCCGGATAATTGGAACAACCCAGGAAGGCGCCAAATTTGCCCAGCTTCAGGCTCAGCGTGCCTTCTTCACATTTCGGGCATTTATGCGGGTCCGAACCATCTTCGCGCGGGGCGAACAGATAGTTTTCCAACATCACCTGCAGGGCATCAAGAACATCACTGATCTTGAGTTCCTTGGCTTCATCGACATTGCCTTTGAACGACGTCCAGAAATCGGTCAGAACATCGCGCCATTCGCGTTCACCATTGGCAACATCGTCAAGCTGGTTTTCAAGTTCGGCGGTGAAATTGTACTGAACATAACGTTCAAAGAATTTCGACAAAAATGCAGTGACCAGTCGCCCGCGATCCTGGGCGATGAAGCGGCGTTTTTCCAGGGTAACGTAGTTACGGTCCTGCAATACCGAAATGATCGACGCATAGGTTGACGGGCGGCCAATGCCCAGTTCTTCCATCCGTTTAACCAAACTTGCCTCGGTATAGCGGGGCGGGGGCTGGGTGAAGTGCTGGTCAACCGACACTTTTTCAAGGCCAGGTTTCTGCCCTTCTTTTAACGGCGGCAGGCGACGGTCATTATCGTCATCGTCGGAATCATCCTTGCCTTCCTGGTAAAGTTTCAGGAAGCCATCAAATTTCACGACCGACCCATTGGCGCGCAGAACGACATGGTTGTCGTTTGATGCCAGATCAACGGCAACCTGGTCAAAGCGTGCATCTTCCATCTGGCAGGCAACGGTGCGCTTCCAGATCAGGGTGTAAAGGGCCAGCTGGTCCTTATCAAGATGGCGGGCAACCTGCTCGGGACGGCGGAAAACATCCGTCGGGCGGATGGCTTCGTGCGCTTCCTGTGCGTTCTTGGCCTTGTTGGCAAAGCTGCGCGGGGCATCAGGCAGGTAATCCTTGCCGTAATCCTTGTCGATCAGGCGGCGTGCGCCGGCCAGCGCCTCGGACGACAGCACAACGGCGTCGGTACGCATATAGGTGATCAAACCAACGGTTTCACCGCCAATATCAACCCCTTCATACAGGCGCTGTGCAAGCTGCATGGTGCGTTTGGTGCCAAAACCCAGTTTGCGCGACGCTTCCTGCTGCAGGGTGGAGGTTGTGAAAGGCGGCTGCGGACGGCGTTTGACGTCCTTGCGTTCAACCTTGGAAACTGTATAGCTGCGCGATTCCACCTTTTCCTTGGCAATTTTGGCATCGCCTTCGCTGCCAATTGCCAGCTTGTCGAGCTTTTTGCCATCAAGATGGGTCAGGCGGGCGGAAAATTTGCCTTCGGGCACGCCAAAATTGGCTTCCAGTGTCCAGTATTCTTCGGGGCGGAAGGCTTCAATTTCAATTTCGCGTTCGCAAATCAGGCGCAACGCAACCGATTGCACACGTCCGGCAGAGCGTGAACCGGGCAATTTGCGCCACAAAACCGGCGACAGGTTAAAGCCCACCAGATAATCCAGCGCACGGCGCGCCAGATAGGCATCGACCAGTTCCTGGTTCAAGGTGCGCGGGTTGGCAATCGCCTCGGTTACGGCACGTTTGGTAATTTCGTGAAAAACAACGCGATGCACATCGCGGCCGCGCAGCAGCTTTTTCTGTTCCAGAACGTCAAGAATATGCCAGGAAATGGCTTCTCCCTCGCGATCCGGGTCAGTTGCGAGATATATGGTGTCAGAGTCGCGTGCGGCAGCGGCAATGTCACGGATCTGCTTTTCCGACCGGCTGTCGGTTTCCCAGATCATGGCAAAGTTATTATCTGTATCGACCGAACCATCTTTGGATGGCAAATCACGGATATGACCAAAAGAGGCCAGTACCTTATAATCATCACCGAGATATTTGTTTATCGTCTTGGCTTTGGCTGGCGATTCGACGATGACAAGATTCATTACTTTTTACGTGTCCGGTTTTTGCGCCTGATGGCGGAAAAGGTATGCCGCAATGCATATATATCGCAAGTGTCCATCACAAAATGATGAAAAATGCGCACGGATTGTGTCCCAAAATATCGTTGAAACCTGATATTGGGCGAATTTCAACGACGGCAAGACTCAATTAGGGATACGCGATACCCTATTTCCGGGGTGACGTTCAACCCTTCCTGAAAGTTCAAGTTCGATCAGAAGGGTCGATATGGCCCCGGCAGGCAGGTTAGATGCCCTGATCAGGCTGTCAATCGCCACCGGTGCGGTTGATAGCAAATCATATAATTCATCCGCCGAAAATACGCCCGGCGCCATGAGGGCACCATCAGCAATCTTTTCGCGCCCGGCGTGGCTTTTTGCCGGTTTGCGGGCCGGGGTTTTGATGCTGCTATCTGGCATCATATTCTGGTCGTGATCCATGCCGGCCAGAATGGCATCAATATCAATATGCCCGGACTGGGCCGGGGCAGGACGGCTGTCACTATTAAAGGGATAGGCGGGTGCATCAAACTGCCGCAGGCCACCTGCCGGGCCAACAACATCCAGGATCGCATCAATGGAGTCGCATAAAACAGCCCCATCACGGATCAGGCTGTTGGGGCCTGCAGCACGCGGGTCGGTTGGTGATCCGGGAACGGCAAAAACGTCACGCCCCTGTTCGGCTGCCATGCGCGCCGTTATCAGCGATCCGGAATTGCGCCCGGCCTCGATAACGACAATGCCCTGCGACAGCCCTGAAATAATGCGATTGCGCCGTGGAAAGTGACGTGCCTGTGGCTTCAGGCCCGGCGGCATTTCGGAAATGACACAGCCATTTTCGCAAATGCGGCGATACAGATCGGCATGTTCGCGCGGATAAATTACATCCACCCCGCCCGCGACAACGGCAATCGTTGCGCCAATATTGGTGGGGCTGGCCGATGTACCCCGGCGTGATTTAAGGGCTGCCATCGCACCATCATGCGCAGCACCATCAATGCCGCGCGCCAGTCCCGATGCCACATTAAAGCCAGCCACGGCCAGTTCGCGGCCGAGCTTGCCAGCAAACTGGCACCCGCCCAGCGATGCATTGCGCGCCCCGACAATGCCGATGGTTGGTCTTGTCAAAAGGCCGGGATCACCCAGCACATAAAAATAGGGTGGGGCATCTTCGATGGCGGCCAGTGCTGCCGGATATTCCGGGTCACCCCAGATAATCGGTCGGGCAGAAAGGGCAAGGGCGGTTTCAATTTCGGCAACGGTATCTTCGCGCGTTGCAATCTCTACCGGCCGTCTGGACCGGCTTTTTGCAATGATATCGGGCAGGGCCTCAAGGGCGGTGCGCGCGGACCCGAACTGCTCCAACAACCGGCGAAAAGTCACGGGTCCGATCTGGCTGCTTCGCGCAAGACGCATGCGGGCCAGTCGTTCGGATTGCGGCAGTCGTTCGGGTTGTGGCGTGTGTAAATTCATAACGCCCGGATTGTGGCTATCCGGGCGTTAAAACGTCAAGCATTTACAATGCGCGATCAGAAAGTTAGTTGCCTGAACTTTCTGGTGTCTCGGCTTCGGCGGCTGCTGCCGCCTTTTTTTTGTCACCAATTTTGGGTTCGGTACCATTTAACAGGCGACGGATATTGGTGTGGTGCGCGCCCCAGACGATAACCGCCAGAAACAGCCCAAGCCAGCCAGCGCCAATATCATGGGCAACATAAAAAGCCGCCAGTGGGGCCACGGCCAATGCGACAAGGGCCGAAAGTGACGAGATGCGGAAGATAAGTGCCATTATCAGCCATGCCAGGCAGGCAATGACCCCCATGATCCAGTTAACCGCCAAAAGGGTGCCCAGCGTGGTGGCAACGCCTTTGCCGCCCTTAAAACGCAGCCACAGCGGGAACATATGCCCGATAACCGCGGCAGCACCCGCAAAAATACCCTGTTCGGGCCCGTAAAGGGCGGTAAACAGCAGGGCGGCTGCTGCCCCCTTGCCGCTATCGCCAATCAGGGTCAGCAGCGCAAGAAACTTGTTTCCGGTGCGCAGAACGTTGGTGGCACCAATGTTTCCCGACCCGATTTTACGAATATCGCCCAGACCCGCCATGCGCGTCAGAACCAGGCCAAAAGGAATGGAGCCCAGCAGATAGCCGCAAACAGCGGCAACCTGCAGTGACATCAACATGGCCTTGTAGGCGGGATCGAGTTCCATATTTATGACCCTTCAATGCAGCTTGGGTGCGTAAAGACTTCGCGTCCATCAATCAGGGTACGCAGGACAACACCCTGGATCAATCGTCCATCAAAAGGCGAGT
Organism: Thalassospira marina; assembly: GCF_002844375.1. Classification (NCBI taxonomy): domain Bacteria; kingdom Pseudomonadati; phylum Pseudomonadota; class Alphaproteobacteria; order Rhodospirillales; family Thalassospiraceae; genus Thalassospira; species Thalassospira marina. The sequence goes on from NZ_CP024199.1 coordinate 1,892,945, forward strand.
TCTTCGATTTTGACTGGAACTTGTATGGATCGATCTTTGCCGGGCGGTTCGGGTCGAACATGACGATGTCAGCCGCACTGCCGGGTTTCAGCGTGCCGTGATTTTCAAGCTTCATCAGCTTTGCCGGGGCATGGGTGATTTTATCAATCGCCTCAAGCAGGGATAAATGCCCGTTGTGATAAAGCTCCAGCGTGATCGGAAGCAGGGTTTCAAGGCCAACGCCGCCCGCTGCTGCCTGGGCAAAAGGCAGGCGTTTGCTGTCCTGGTCCTGCGGGTTATGGTCCGATGCGATGGTGTCAATCGTGCCATCGGCAAGGCCCATGACAATCGCCTGGCGGTCATCTTCGGATCGCAGGGGCGGGGATAGTTTGGCAAAGGTGCGATAGTCGCTAACCGCATTTTCGTTCAGTGCGAAATAGAACGGGGCCGTATCACAGGTGATTTTAAGGCCGCGTTTTTTCGCCTTGCGGATCACTTCAACCGATTCACCTGTTGAAATATGCGAAAAATGCAGGCGACCGCCCGTCATTTCAACCAGGCGAATGTCACGTTCGATCTGAATGACTTCTGCCAGCGGTGACACACCTGAAAGACCCAGACGGGTCGCAAGCTCGCCGCTATTCATGTGGCTGCCGCGTGAAAGTTCCGGTTCTTCGGGGTGCTGGACGATCATGCCGTCAAAAAAGGTGGAATAGGACAGCGCCTGACGCAGCAGGCGGGCACTGGCGATGGTGTTTACACCGTCACAAAATGCCACGGCACCAGCCTGGTGCAGCAAGCCCATTTCCGTAATTTCATGGCCTTCGATGCCTTTGGAAACGGCACCATAGACAAATACTTTGGCAAGGCCCACCTTGCGCGCGCGGCGGGCAACAAATTCAACACCGGCGACATCATCAATCACCGGGTCGGTATTGGGCAGGGCAACCATGGTGGTAACGCCACCGGCCGCTGCCGATTTACCCGCCGTCTCGATGGTTTCCTGATGTTCAAAGCCCGGTTCACGCACCTGTACCCGCATATCAACCAGGCCAGGTGCCAGGCAAAGCCCCTGGCCATCAATCACCCGGCAGTCGGACGGCAAATTGTCGCGTGTTACAGACGGGCCGATTTCGGCGATAACGCCATCTTGCATCAGAAGGCCACCGGTCTGGTCCAGGCCGGTGGCGGGGTCAAGCAGGCGCACATTGACAAAGGCGGTTTTACCACTGGCTTTGGCGCGGATAGCAGGCATCATGAATGTTCCCCTGCAAGATTTCGTTGGTTCTGAACCAGAATTTCCAGGGCTGCCATACGCACGGCAACACCCATTTCAACCTGTTCGCGGATGACGGAGCGTTCAACGTCGTCGGCGACTTCGCTGTCAATTTCAACACCACGGTTCATCGGGCCGGGATGCATGATCAGGGCGTCAGGTTTGGCATTGGCCAGTTTCGCGCGGTCCAGGCCGTGGAAATGGAAGTATTCACGCACGGACGGGATAAAGCTGCCTTCCATGCGTTCAAGCTGCAGGCGCAACATCATGACGATGTCGCAATCCTTCAGGCCCTCTTCCATGTCGTGGAAAATTTCCACGCCCATCCGTTCAATTTTTGACGGAATAAGGGTAGGCGGCGCAATAAGGCGCACGCGTGACCCCATGGTGTTCAGCAGCAGGATATTGGAACGTGCCACCCGCGAATGGGCGATATCGCCGCAAATGGCCACCGTCAGGCGGTGAAGTCGGCCTTTGTGACGGCGGATCGTCAGCGCATCAAGCAGGGCCTGTGTCGGGTGTTCGTGGCGGCCATCACCGGCATTCAAAACCGCACAATTGACCTTTTCGCTCAGCAGTTTGACCGCACCACTATCGGCATGGCGCACGACAAGGGCATCGGGGTTCATGGCATTAAGGGTCATGGCTGTATCGATCAGGGTTTCACCCTTTTTGACCGAACTTGTGCCCACCGTCATATTGATAACATCCGCACCCAGCCGTTTGGCGGCGAGTTCAAAGGATGTCAGTGTCCGGGTGGAGTTTTCGTAAAACAGGTTAACGACCGTGCTGCCAGCAAGGATATTGCTGGTCTTGTCGGCAGTGCGGTTTTTTTCCGCATAATGCTGGGCACGATCAAGAATGAGGGTGATTTCCCCGGGGGTCAAACCTTCGATCCCCAGTAGATGTGGATGCGGATAGTGATCCGCCTCTGGTCCCATGACACTCATGGCGTTGCACTTGTTCCTTGACTGCACACTGATTGGAAAATTGCGTGCGGAGCATAGCGAATTGCACCTGTTACGGAAAGGTGAAATATCAATTTTTACCCTGTCCGCATGGTCAGCTTTTGAAGCGTTAAAACGTGGTGCGCGCTGGGCTTAGGCCGCATGCAGCAAAATGGCCAGAACCGGCATTGTGCCAATGGCAACCAGTGTTTGCACCGTAATGATGCTGGCCATCATTTTGGCATCCCCACCCATCAGGCGCGCCAGGACATAGGCGCTGGCCGAACAGGGCAGGCCAGCATAAAAGGCCAGTGCCGCCGTATCAATGGGGGGCATTTCCAGCAAAATGGAAAGGCCAACCGCAATGGCCGGGCTGATAACAAGTTTGCCAATGGTTGATGCCGCAACCGGGCCGCCTGCGGTTTTTGCTGCCTGAAGGTCAATCCCCGCGCCAACGGCAAGCAGGCCGATCGGCAGGGCAGCACGGCCGAGAACCTCAAGAAACGGCCCTAGGATAGGCGGCAGGCCCAACCCGAATGCATTGGCAACCAGACCAATGACACAGGCCATCAATAACGGGTTACGGCACACATCGCCCAATACCGAAACAATGCCGGTCTTGCGGTTATTATCGCCCCAATAGGAACAGGCAAGAACCGAAAGAACATTAACCGTTGGTACAATCAGCGCCACGCACAGGGCCGTAACCGTTAAGCCGCGTTCCCCCAAAAGTGCGGCGGCAACCGCAAGGCCGATATAAGTGTTGGGGCGAATGGCACCCTGAAAGATCGACGAAAACGCAGCATCGGAAACCCGAAGGGCGGGTTTTGCGAGAATGGTCAGGGCCGCTTTGATAAACGCCGTTCCCAATATGACAATGGCAATACCGGTAATGGGAAGGCTGCCCAGGTCGGCCTTGGCGGTATTGGCAAACAGCAATGCGGGAAAGGTGATGAAATAGGTCAGTTTTTCCGCGCCCGGCCAAAAGGCATCAGGTAGAAAACGCGACTGGCGCAAGGCAAACCCGGCCAAAATCAGGCCAAAAGTCGGGATCAGGGCCGAAAGAATAGCCAGCATGGAATGTCCTGTCGCGGGGCGGATGGAAACCTATCGAATAAGGCAGTTCCGGCACGACTGCAAGTAGGGGCATGAAGTGGGGCACGATTTGGCGCAGCGATTTGCCCGTGATCATGCAAGGGCAGGGCATTTCCATGCGTTTGGTCGCACACGGGGCAATCTGACGGGGAATTTGCGGGCATTGTTCACCTTGTCAGTGTTTTTAGAGGCAGAATTCCATTGCCGCAGCAGGCAATACGCGGCACATTCCCAGTTGTGGAACATCTGGTAGGTATTGATGCCTGCGGGGACTCTGGCAAGTGGATGTGATAATGGGCAAGCAGATCGATCATCTGGTTTTATGTGTGCACGACCTTGATGCGGCCTGCGCGCGGTATCGCCAGTTGGGGTTTGCCGTTACACCGCGTGCCGTGCATCCCTTTGGCACGGGCAATGCTCTGGTTCAGCTGGATGGCATGTATCTGGAGCTTCTGGCCGTTCTCGACCCAGAAATTATCGGCCCGGATAATGTTGATCTGCCATTTTCATTTGCCGTTTATAACCGCAATTTCCTGCGCCTGCGTGAAGGCATGTCGATGCTGGCGTTACAGTCAAAAGATGCCCATGCCGACCGTGCGGCCTATAGCGAGGCGGGTGCTGCCGCCCCGGAAGTGTTTGATTTCGAACGCAAGGGCGAAACACCCGATGGTCGACAGGTGGATTTGGGTTTTTCGCTGTCTTTTGCCAGCCATCCTTTGCTGCGGCACGGCGTTTGTTTTTCCTGCCAGCATCATCACCCGGCGGAAAATTTTTATTTCCCGGAATATCAGAACCACCCCAATAGTGCCGTTGCCATCGACCAGGTGTTTTTAACCCACTGGGCGGCCGAGGCGGTGGAGGAATTCTTTTCTTCCATGGAATTGGATGGCCTTGTTGATGTCGGCCATCAGGACGAGCTTTTGGCCCGTTACCCGGTCGGGGATTGTGTTTTGCCCGATGATGGCTTTGCCGGTTTTCGCCTGCTAGTAAAGGATATCGAGGCTATCCGCGCGGCGGCATTGTCGCTGGGGGCCGTGGAATGCGGCGAGGTGCTGGTTTTGCCACCGGCACACATGTTTGGCGTGATGTTGGTTATCGCCCAGCAAAAAGCCGCCTGAACGGGCGTTCGGCGGCTTGATATATCAGATCAGTGCTCTATCAGCAGTGCGACAGGCGGGGATTATTCCTCTTCGCCGTCATAATCCATGTCTTCATCATCGTCGTGCACAAGGCCGCGATCGGTGTGAAGGTTAAGATTATCAAGTGCACCTTGCAGGATGTAACCTGCTGCTGCCTTGTCAACCACGTCAGCGCGGCGTTTACGGGTCATGTCGGCTTCGCCGATCAGGATACGTTCAACAGCCGACGTTGACAGGCGTTCGTCCCACAGCAGAACCGGCAGGTCGATATGCTTGTCCATTTCATCGACAAAGGCATAAACGCGGTGGCAGGCCGTGCCAATCGTCCCATCCAGCTCACGCGGGAAGCCGATGACAATGGCGCCGACATTCTGTTTGTCAACGATCGAGGCAAGCTCGACGATGTCGCGGGTGAACTTTTTACGCTTGATCAGGCTGTAGGGCGTTGCGATTTGCAGCCCGACATCCGAAAGCGCAACACCAATGGTTTTGGTGCCCAGGTCCAGGCCCAAAATCCGCGCTGCTGGTGAAAGGTACCGCAGCAATTCCTGAGTATCATTACATATCATGGCGACCTTATAGGGCTGGTCAGGGAAAATTGCCAGCGCAAAGCATGATGAAAATGGCAATTCAGTCATGCCGTTTTGGCAGGATCGGGCCGGGATTTTCAATAAAATTCATTTTCGTGGAAAAACGCGCGTGAAAGTAGGGCGCACGGCCCTTGCCGCCAGCCGTTCCGGGTGCTAGGTTCCGCGCTGTATTTTCAGTTTCTGGCGGACGACCGTTCGCCGGGTGTTTTGTCATTCCTTAAGAGAGACTTTCATCCATGTCGTCTTTGGATAAGGAAACAGTTCGCAAAATCGCATTTCTGTCACGTATCAACGTGTCCGAGGAAGGCCTGAGCGAACTGGCGGGAGATCTGACCCGTATCCTCGATTTTGTTGAGGAACTGCAAGAAGTTGATGTCGAGGGCTGTGACCCGCTGACGTCGGTTGCCGATCTGACCCTGCCGCTGCGCAAGGACGAAGTCACCGATGGCAATATCCAGCAAAAGGTGCTTGCAAATGCACCCATGACCGATGCTGGCTGTTTTGTTGTGCCGAAGGTGGTTGAATAATGACTGATCTGACAAAATTGACGCTTGCCGGGGCCCGTGATGGTCTGGCAAAGGGCGACTTCACGTCGGTTGAACTGACCGAAGCCCACATCAAGTCGATGGACGCACATCGCAACCTGAATGCCTATATCACCGAAACGCCTGAAAAGGCCGTTGAAATGGCGAAGGCATCCGATGCCAAGCGCGCCAAAGGTGAAGCAGGCAAGATGGAAGGCCTGCCGATTGCGATCAAGGACCTGTTCTGCACCGAAGGTGTGCAGACCACGGCTGCGTCGCATATTCTTGAAGGCTTCAAGCCGGAATATGAATCCACCGTTACGACGAACCTGTTTAACAACGGTGCGGTCATGCTCGGCAAGGCGAACCTTGACGAATTCGCGATGGGCTCGTCCAACACCTCGTCCTATTACGGTAACGTGATCAACCCTTGGAAAACCGCCAGCGGCAAGGATCTGGTGCCGGGTGGGTCGTCAGGTGGTTCGGCTGCGGCTGTGGCTGCGGGCATGGCGCTTGCGGCAACCGGCACCGATACCGGTGGTTCAATCCGTCAGCCGGCATCCTATTGCGGTATTGTTGGCCTGAAGCCGACCTATGGCCGTTGCTCGCGCTGGGGGATTGTGGCCTTTGCAAGCTCGCTTGACCAGGCTGGCCCGATGACCAAAACCGTGCGCGATGCTGCCATCATGCTTGGCGCAATGGCCGGTCATGATGCCAAGGACAGCACCTCGGCCCCGATCGCCGTGCCCGATTTTGAAGCAGCCCTGACGGGTGACATTCGCGGTATGAAAATCGGTATTCCGAAAGAATACCGTGTTGATGGCATGCCCGAAGAAATCAACAAGCTGTGGGACAACGGTATTGCCATGCTGCGCGATGCCGGTGCCGAAGTTGTTGATGTTTCGCTGCCGCATACGAAATATGCACTGGGCACCTATTACATTGTGGCCCCGGCAGAAGCATCGTCGAACCTGGCACGTTATGATGGCCTGCGTTATGGCCAGCGCGTGATGGATGATGGCGACAGCCTGGACGACATGTATATGAAGTCGCGCGCTGCGGGCTTTGGCAAGGAAGTCCAGCGCCGTATCATGATCGGGACCTATGTGCTGTCGGCTGGTTACTATGATGCCTATTATAACAAGGCATTGAAGGTACGCCGCCGCATTTACGAAGATTTCGCAAACGCGTTTGGCACGGTTGATGCCATTCTGGCCCCGACGGCGCCGTCGGCCGCCTTTGCGATTGGCGAAAACGAAGATGATCCCGTCAAGATGTACCTTAATGACGTGTTCACCGTTCCGGCAAGCCTTGCTGGCCTTCCGGGCCTGTCGCTGCCGACCGGTCTGTCATCCGAAGGGCTGCCGCTTGGCCTGCAGCTGATTGGCAAGCCGTTTGACGAAGAAACTGTCCTGCGTGTGGGGGGCGTTCTGGAAAGTGCCGCTGCCTTCAACGCAAAACCGTTCGGGCAGGAGGGCTGATCCATGACCTATATTCTTGAAGGTTCAACAGGTCCTTGGGAAATTGTTGTTGGTCTGGAAGTTCACTGCCAGGTCATCTCGAAGTCCAAGCTGTTTTCGGGGGCTTCTGCCTCGTTCGGCAGTGATCCGAACACCAATGTCAGCCTTGTTGATGCGGCCATGCCCGGCATGCTGCCGGTGATCAATGCCGAATGCGTGCGCCAGGCGGTTAAAACCGGTTTGGGCCTGAAGGCAAAGATCAACAATGAAAGCGTCTTTTCGCGTAAGAACTATTTTTACGCTGACCTGCCGCAGGGCTATCAGATTTCGCAGTTTGATAAGCCGATTGTTGGCGAAGGCACGATCATTCTTGATATGCCCGATGGTTCGACCAAGGCCGTTGGCATCGAACGTCTGCATCTTGAACAGGATGCCGGCAAGTCGATGCATGACCAGGACCCGAAATATTCGCATATCGACCTGAACCGTTCGGGTGTGGCGCTGATGGAAATTGTTTCCAAGCCCGATATCCGTTCGCCGGAAGAAGCTGGTGCCTATCTGACCAAGCTGCGTGCGATTGTGCGTTATCTTGGCACCTGTGATGGCAACATGAACGAAGGTTCGATGCGTTGCGATGCCAACGTTTCGGTTCGTAAGGCCGGTGCGGAATTTGGCACACGTTGCGAAATCAAGAACGTCAACTCCATCCGCTTCGTGATGCAGGCGATCGAAATTGAAGCCATGCGCCAGATCGAAGTGATCGAAGGTGGTGGCGAAATTTTGCAGGAAACCCGCCTGTTTGACCCGAAGCTGGGTGAAACGCGTTCCATGCGTTCCAAGGAAATGGCACATGACTATCGCTATTTCCCGGACCCGGACCTATTGCCGCTGGTTTTTGATGATGCCTTTGTGGCCGAAATCGAAAAAACCCTGCCGGAACTGCCTGACGAAAAGAAAGCCCGTTTCATGCGTGAATATGGCCTGTCGGCCTATGACGCGGGTGTTCTCGTCGCAGAACAGGAAAAGGCGGAATATTACGAAAATGTCGCCAAGGGCCGTGATGGCAAAATGGCGGCAAACTGGGTGATCACCAACCTGTTTGGCGCGCTGAACAAGCTGGGCGTTGATGTTTCAGAAAGCCCGGTTTCGGCCGAAAACCTTGGTAAACTGATTGGCCTGATTGGTGATGACACCATTTCTGGCCGTATCGCCAAAGACGTTTTCGAGATCATGATCGAGACTGGCGGCGACCCTGAAAAGATCGTCGAGGAAAAAGGTCTTAAGCAGATCACCGATACCGGTGCGATTGAAGCTGCCATTGACGAAGTCATTGCAGCCAACCCGGACAAGGTTGAGGAAATCCGCGCTGGTAAGGACCGCATGCTGGGCTGGTTTGTTGGTCAGGTGATGAAATCAACGGGTGGTAAAGCCAACCCGGGCATGGTCAACCAGATGCTGCGCGACAAGATCATGGGCTGATCGCCCGATTAGTTTGATATTTGCTGCAAAAGCCGCTCTTCAATTTTGAAGGGCGGCTTTTGTGTTTTCAGGCGGCGTTTTCGTCCTGTTTTTGGGCGATGGCAGCAGCCAGCATGGTTAAGGCCCGCAGTAACGGCGCACGGGTGCTTTCATCGGCCAGGATATCGTCCGGGGCATAGTTTTTGCCATTAAGGGCAATTGTCAGGCAGGCATCATGCAGGATGGTCGCATCCATGGTACCGATGGTTTCAATCAATGCGGCCTGGGCGATGGTGGCACGCCCCGATGCGTTCAAGGCGACAACCGGCACCGACATGAATTCACCGCTGGCAACCGTCCAGTCCAATGCATTTTTAATCGCCCCGGTTACGCCGTGGGCATATTCGGGGCTGGCGATCAGAACACCATCGGCCTGGCGAAGCTGGTTTTTGAAATCCAGAACACTTTGTGGTTCGTTGCCTTCATCATCGGGGTTGAAGATGGGCAGGGTGCCCAAGCCTTCACAAAGTGTGATTTCAAGGCCTGCTTCCGGGGCGATTTTTTGCGCTGCCAGCAAGAGTGTCCGGTTGATCGAGGCGGCACGCAGGCTACCGCAAATGGCCAGCACATGGGCATGTGATGCAGGCATTTTTCCCCACTTTGTGATGTACGACCGAAACAGGAACGTGAAAGCCGCATAGCCGCTTTTGTTGGTGTCAGCCATAAACTAGCACGCGATCATAAGCCCCGCCAATGACGGGAATGATCAATATTATTGACGGTAATCACGTGGCGAGGCACCCAATATGCGTTTGAACATACTGGTAAAGGCCGCAGGGTTATCATAGCCAAGATCAAGCGCGATGGTGGTGACGGCTTCACCAGCGGCAAGGCGGGGCAGGGCGGCCATGGTGCAGGCCTGCTGGCGCCATTCAACAAAGCTAAGCCCGGTTTCCATGCGAAACAGGCGGGTGAAGCTGCGTCTGCTCATACCCAGGTCATTGCACCAGTTCTCAATGGTATCATGCGCGCTGGGCGTGCGGATAAAGGCATGGCACCGGCGCGATAATGCCTTGTGCAGGGGAAGGGGCAACGAAAGCGGAATGGCGGGCATATTGCGAATTTCATGTTCGATCAGCGCCATTAGCGCGCCATCGCGGCCATTGACATCATATTCCGGGGCGATGCTGACTGCCTCGGAAAGCAGGCTTCGCATCAGGGGCGAAATACCCACAACCTGGCACTGGTCTGGCATGCCGCGGCTTTCATCCGGGCTAAGGTAAAGGCTGCGCATGATGACTTTGCCAATCATGCGAACCTCGTGAACGATCCCGGCGGGTATCCACATGCCACGCTGGGGTGGCATCAACCATACGCCCTGTTCGCTTGAGGCAATGACCACGCCCGTCATGCCATATAAAAGCTGGTCGCGGTCATGGTCATGCGGCGGAATGACTTCGCCATCTTCATAAACCATCCCCAGCCCGATGACCGGGCGATCAACATCGGGAAATGACGACATTTCAGATCAAGCCTTTGCTGAAATGGTTGCGGTACCGGGATGCAGCAAGTCGGCGTTTATCCGCGTCACAAATCCGTGTGTCGGGATGCCGCCAAAAATTTTGATTGTGTGCCGCGTGCATATTGGCAGTTCCCTGGGTTCGGTTTTGGCTGGTTTCTGGTGGTTTCGGCGGGGTTTGTATGGGCCGTTTTTGCATTGATCGGAATTTTGGCCCAGTAGCGTAAGTGAATGACCCTATCGTGGTGGTGGGCCGCTGTCGAGCATTTTAGAATGAGAACCAGACGCAACGGCAATTCCGCCATAACGACGTAACAGGGCCAAGAAATGAGTAACGCCACGATTGCGCAAAGACGAACATATAAAACGGTATTTCCGGTATTGGGGGCAGCAAGCTTCTGTCATTTGCTAAATGACATGATTCAGTCGCTATTTACCGCGGCTTACCCCATTTTCAAGGGCGGATTTGACCTTGGATATGCGCAGCTTGGTTTTCTAACCCTGACCTATCAGGTAACGGCATCTGTGTTGCAGCCCCTTGTTGGCAGCTATACCGACCGCAACCCGAAACCCTATTCGCTGTCATTTGGCATGGGTGTTTCGCTGTTGGGCCTTCTGGTTCTGGCCTATGCCAGCAACTTTGTCATGTTGCTGTGCGGAAGTGCTCTTTTGGGGATGGGGTCATCGATTTTTCATCCGGAATCGTCGCGTCTGGCACGCCTGGCATCGGGCGGGGCACATGGTTTGGCGCAGTCGATTTTTCAGGTTGGTGGCAATGTTGGTTCGGCCATCGGGCCGCTGCTGGTTGCCTTTATCATTTTGCCAAACGGGCAAAAAAGCCTGGCCTGGTTTGCCGGTATCGCACTTGCCGGTATGGTGATTTTGGCCGGGCTTGGAAACTGGTATAAGGCGCAGGGCCATGCCAAACCGCCTGCACGCAAGGCACCCGTAGTGCATGCACACCTAAATCGGGCGCAGGTTTCACGCGCATTAACGGTACTGTTTTGCCTGATGCTGTCAAAATGGTTCTATCTGGCAAGTTTCACCAGTTATTATGTGTTTTACCTGATGGACCGTTTTACCCTGCCTGAGGCGCAATCACAGATTTATCTGTTTGTGTTTCTGGCAGCCGTTGCCGGAGGCACCCTTATTGGTGGACCAATTGGGGACCGTTTTGGCCGCAAGAAAGTGATTTGGGGCTCAATTGCCGGTACTTTGCCATTCGCACTGTTTTTGCCCTATGTCGGTTTGACCGCAACCATTGTTCTGAGTGTCATTATCGGCTTTGTGATTTCATCGGCATTTTCGGCCATTGTCGTTTATGCGCAGGAACTGGTGCCAGGGCGTGTTGGCATGATTTCCGGGCTGTTTTTCGGGCTGGCATTTGGCATGGGTGGCATTGCGGCAGCATTGCTTGGCGTTCTTGCCGATTGGACAAGCATCTATTTTGTCTATCAATTATGTGCCTTTTTCCCGGCGATCGGATTTTTGGCAGCGTTCCTGCCCGACATTGAACGCGAGCACGCGTAGTTCCTGCTGCGCAGACAAATCACCGCATAGAACAAAGGCCGCCCGAATGCACCGGGCGGCCTTTGGTGTTTCAGGCGGGCAAGTGTGGCTTAATCAGCCAACCTGCTGTGCCGGGTAACCGGCTTCGCTAATGGCGGCAATAACGGCGGCACTATCGGCGTTGCCCGAAACGGTTACCAGCCCGCCAGCAAGGTCAATTTCGACCTTTTCAACATCATTGACGCTGCTGGCGGCTTCGGTAACAGCCTTGACGCAGTGGCCGCAGCTCATTTCTTCGACTTTCAGTTTCAGCATGGCAATTCTCCATTCATGTGATTGGGGGTATCTTGCACCTTCCAGTGGATGGAAGGTCAAGCCGTTTTTATTCTATACCCTAAGGTGTCGAGAACTTTGTAACACCCATTCCGCTGCACCATAGGTGGCATGTTTGTCGATGTGCGCAACAGGGCAGGGGGCGGCGATGATTGCGGCAGGCGATGCTTGATCGTGCCATTGTTATCGGCTATGTCGCATGCAGATACGGGCAGGGGGAATGCATGGCCAAGCTGTTTTTTTATTATTCGTCGATGAATGCCGGTAAATCGACGACCTTGTTGCAGTCCAGCTTCAACTATATTGAACGCGGTATGCAAACCATGCTGTTAACCGCTGCCCTTGATGACCGTTTTGGTGCTGGCAAAATCGCCTCGCGCATCGGGCTTGAGGCACCGGCCACCCTGTTTGAAAATGAAACCGACCTGTTCGCGCTCGTGAAACAGGAACTGGGCACACGCAATATCGATTGTCTTTTGGTTGATGAAGCCCAGTTTCTGACCAAAGACCAGGTTTGGCAGCTTTCTGACGTGGCCGATAAATTATCGGTTCCGGTGCTGTGTTATGGCATTCGTACCGATTTTCAGGGCGAGCTTTTTGAAGGATCAAAATGGCTGCTGGCCTGGGCGGACAAGCTGAACGAACTTAAAACCATCTGCCATTGCGGCAGCAAGGCGGGCATGGTGATCCGTATTGATGAAAACGGAGTGCCGGTTCGCGAAGGTGCGCAGGTCGAAATTGGCGGCAATGACCGCTACGTTTCGGTGTGCCGCAAGCATTTCAAGGATGCCATGGGAAGATAAGTCCATGATGCTAATTATGGGGCGATAATCTCGCCCCATAACATGCAAACGGCACCCTTATCCGATCAGTGCGGTAATTTCCGGTGCCAGCAGGTGCCAGGCGACCAGCCACATCACGCCTGCGGTGATGGCATCAATGATTTTCCAGGTGATGGGCCGCGCAATATAGGGGGCCAGCCAGGCAGCACCCAGGGCGATGCCAAAAAACCAGATGAAACTTGCGCTCATGGCACCCAGGGCAAAGGCAAGCCTTTCATCGGCGGGATACTGCCCGCCAATGCCACCCAACACCACAACGGTATCAAGATAGACATGCGGGTTCAAAAGGGTTACCGCAAGTGTCGTTGACAGGATCGCGCGCCAGCCTTTGCTGGTATCGCTGCTTTGCGACAGTTTTTCATCCTGGAATACACGCATGAAAGCCGACCAGCCATACCAGATCAAAAAGCCGCCGCCACCCCATGCGGCAATTTTGGTCAGCAACGGGTAGGTGGAAACGATGGTGCCAAGTCCGGCAACCCCGGCGGTAATCAGCAATGCATCACAAATGGCACAGACCAGGGCAACCAGTGCTGGGTAATTACGGCGCAGCCCCTGCGTCAGGACAAACGCATTTTGTGCGCCAATGGCAATGATGGTCCCTGCGCCAAGGCCCAGTCCGGTTGCGTAGGTTAGAAGCATGTGTGTCATCCGCTGTCTTGAATGGGTTTGTCTGGCGCAGTGATATCAAGTTTCTAAAATAAGAAAATCGAATTATACTGATGCTTCATTAGCAAAAATGATGCACAAAATGATCGATTACAAATTGCTCGAAGCCTGCGCCGAGGTCATCCGCCATGGCAGCTTTGAAAAGGCGGCACGCGCCCTCGGCCTGACACAGTCGGCCGTATCGCAGCGGGTCAAACTGCTGGAAGACCGCATTGGACAGCCGCTGATCATGCGGACCAAACCGATTGCGCCAACCCAGCCGGGTGAACGTTTGTTGCAGCATTATCAACGTGTGCATTTGCTTGAACAGGAATTGCGCGACGATGTGCCCGACGTGGTTGAAGGCGGCGGCTATGGGCATATCGCGCTGGCGGTGAACGCCGACAGCCTGGCAACCTGGTTTCAGGATGTCCCCAAAAAACTGTTTAACGAATTAAACCTGCTGTCTGACCTTAAGGTAGAGGATGAAGTTTTAACGCACAATCTTTTGCAAAGCGGGCGGGTTTTGGGGGCGGTTGGCACACGCGATATTCCGGTGCAGGGCTGTAAGGTTCGTACGCTTGGCACCATGCGTTATATCATGGTGGTATCGCCCGAATTTGCCGCGCGGTTTTTCCCCGACGGGGTAACGGCTGATGCCCTGCGGGCGTGCCCCGCGGTGAATTTTTCCGAACATGACGAATTGCAAAACCAGTTTTTCTACCGGTTTTTCGGCCTTAATCCCGGCGAATTCCCCGCCCATACCATGCCCAGTTCACAAGGTTTTGTGACTATGGCCGAACAGGGTGTTGCCTATGCCGTGGTTGAAGAACACCAGGCAGAAGCCGGGCTTGTGGCAGGGCGGTTGGTGCAACCATGTCCCCATGTCATTGAAAGGCCGTTATTCTGGCATCACTGGAATATGGAAAGCCGGCTGCTGTCGCGGGTGAACGATATTGTTTGCGAGGAAGCACGCCGTTTTTTGCGTCCGTTGGTAAAACAGGCCCATCATCCTGAAAAACACCAATAAACTGATCACCTTGACGGGAACCAACCGCCACGGACACCGTTTGACAGAAGGGCAAAATTGCTTCTTACTTTGGGTCGTCGTGAAAGACGATCATCCGTTTTTATTACAGCAGCGAGAATTTCATACATGTCGCACCGGCTGATTGCCTGTGATCATTGTGATTACCTCCATACCGAAGAGGAAATCCCGCCGGGACATGTGGCACGGTGTGCGCGCTGTGGCTCGCCATTATATCAAAGCCAGAATAACAGCATCGAACGGTCGCTGGCCTTTGCCTTTACCGCACTTATGCTGTTTGTCCTGGCCAATGCATTTCCCATTTTGCGCTTTAGCATGGAAGGCCGCAGCGAAAGCAACACGCTGGCATCGGGTGTTTTAACCTTTTGGAACGAAGGTTTCATGTTCCTGGCCTTCATGGTCGGGCTGACATCGATCATTGCCCCGTTATTGCTGATCATGGCCTATATCTATGTGCTGCTGCCATTGCGTTTCGGGTTCAATTTTCCTGCTATTCGCAAGGTCTGGCGCATTCTGGCGGTGGCGCGGCCCTGGTCGATGCTCGACGTGTTTTTGATCGGCCTGCTGGTGGCATTGACCAAGCTGAATGATTTTGCCGACGTGATTGCCGGTCCGGCCTTTTATGCCGTTTGCATCCTGATCCCGACTTCATTGCTGATGAGCGCGCAGCTTGACCCGCGCGAAGTATGGCGCAAACTGGCACCCGCTGGCCTGAAATACCCGACGACAGATGATATCGCCACCGGGCAAGCCGGTGGCCGCTGGGCAACCTGCGAGGTTTGCGCCTATGTCCTTACAGGGGATGCCGCCCATGACCCGCATGCCAAATGCCCGTGTTGCGGGGCGGCGGTGCATCATCGCAAACCGCGCAGCCTGTCGCGGGCCTGGGCATTTTTGATCAGTGCGGCGGTGTTTTACATTCCCGCCAATGTCTTTCCGATCATGAGCGTCACCATGCTTGGCAATACCGAGGCCGATACCATCCTGTCAGGTGTCAGCGCCCTGATAGACGCCGGGGAATGGCCGATTGCCATGGTTGTTTTTTGCGCCAGCATTGTTGTGCCGGTTTTCAAGCTGGTGGTGCTGGCCTGGGTTTATATTGCCGCGGGCATGGGTTTTGCCGGGCCGTTGCGCCAGCGCACCCGGATTTACCGCATCACCGAACTGATCGGGCGCTGGTCGATGATTGATGTGTTTATGGTGTCGATTTTGGCAGCCTTGGTAAAACTCGGGAATATTGCTACCGTTGTGCCGGGGTTTGGGGCGGTGGCATTTTGCGCCGTGGTTATTTTGACGATGCTTTCGGCAATGGCGTTTGATCCGCGCCTTATCTGGGATCGCGCGATTATGAAAATGCAGCAGGGGACGCCATCATGAGCGATGACAACCAGAACAGTGTGCCGCCAGAGCCGCAAAAGCCGGAGGTCCGGCGCGGCCTGCAAAACCTGTCGCTGATCTGGCTGGTGCCGCTGGTTGCCGTCATTATTGGTGGCTGGCTGCTGTGGCGCGAGGTTTCGTCCAAGGGCCCTGAAATTACCGTCACCTTTCAGTCGGCCGAGGGGCTGACCCAGGGTAAAACGGCTGTGCGTTATCGCGATGTTGATGTCGGAACGGTCAAGAAAATCGCGCTATCGGATGATTTCAGCAAGGTCGTGCTGACCCTGCAGATGAATTCGGATGTTGAAAAATACCTGACGGATAAAACCAAATTCTGGGTGGTGCGGCCGCGTGTTTCCTCACGCGGGATTTCCGGCCTCGAAACCATTGTGACGGGCGCCTATATCGAAATCGTTCCCAACGAGGATGGCGAAGCCACTACTGAGTTTGTCGGTTCGGAAGAACCGCAATTTGTGGCCGATGGCAGCGAAGGTACGCGTTTTGTTTTAACCGCCGATGAACTGGGATCAATCAATTCAGGTGCACCCATTTTGTTGCATGGCGTTTCAGTGGGCGAGGTGCTTGATACTTCGCTTGATGCGGCGGCAAAAAAGGTATCAATCCCGATTTATATCAAGGCCCCCTATGACAAGCTGGTAACCAATGACAGCCGCTTCTGGGATTCCAGTGGGGTTAGCGTTGATCTGAGTGCACAGGGTGTTTCGGTGCGGGCGCAATCGATCCGTTCGGTCATTCAGGGCGGCATCAATTTCATGACGCCACCGGGCAATGAAGGTGCATCACCAGCCAAATCCAACACGGTGTTCACGCTTTATAAAAACCGCAAACAGGCCGAAAGCCTGGTGCAGGGCTTTACCCAGAAATTCATGCTGTATTTTGATGGCTCCATTCGTGGCCTGTCGGCCGATGCGCCGGTTGAATTTCGCGGTATTCGCATTGGTACGGTCGATAGCGTCAATCTGGAATATCTGCGTGACAAGGGCATGTTCCGCGCGCCAGTTCAAATCACGGTGGAACCGGAACGTATTCAGACGGTGGGCGATAAACCCCAAAGTGCGGCCGAATACAAGGAAGTCATTGATCAGTTGATCGAACATGGCCTGCGCGCACGCCTTAAAACCAGCAGCTTCCTGACTGGCCAGCTTTATGTGGATATGGATATGTATCCGCTGGCACCCGCGCGCTATCTTGGCGATGGCAAAGGCAATGTCCAGGAACTGCCGACATTGCCCAACCAGATCGATGAAATCACGGATTCCCTGCAATCGCTGCTGGCGAAGGTGGAAACCATTCCGATTGAACAAATCGGCATCCGGGTTTTGGGCACGGTTGAGGGAATGGAAGACCTTGTGACCTCGCCAGAGCTTAAGAAAAGCATGCAAAGCATTCAGGAAGCCAGCAATGGCATCAACCAGCTTGTTTCGCATCTCGATAGCAGCGTTCTGCCGGCAACGGAAGAAGCCCTGGATGAAGCGCGCAAGACCATGACCGATCTTCGCGACATGACAGCACCCAATTCGCCGGTTCGATATAACCTTGAGGAATCGCTTAAGGAAATTTCGTCTGCTGCGCGTTCTGTCCGTACATTGACCGATTATCTCGAACAGAACCCCAACGCCCTGATCCTGGGCAAATCCGGAAATCAGGAGGAATAAAATGACTTTTGCATCTGACCGGCAAAAACAGGGTTGTGGCAAGCTGAAACGCCATTTTCAAATGGGGGTTCTGGCCGGGATGGCGGTGCTGCTGGCAGCCTGCACGGTGCCGCAAAGCGGGCGGTATTTCGTACTTTCGCCTGTGGCACCTAAACACACCATTCAATCCGGTGTGGTCAAGGCCGTGCTGGGGGTAGGGCCAGTTGAATTTCCGTCCCATCTGGATCGCGCGCAACTGGTTTTGCGCACCGGCCAGAACGAACTTTACCTGCGTGAAAACGATAAATGGGCCGAACCGCTGGAGGAAACGGCACGCCGTGTCCTGATGCAGGATTTGCAGGACCGTTTATCCCCCAAACGCATGGAGGCCTTTCCCTGGAACAGCCGTGACGGGGTAAACTGGCAGATCGCCGTTGATGTCAGCAATTTTGAAGCCCAGCCAGACCGGACCGTGCGCCTGAATGCGCAATGGAAAATTGTTGATGTGTCCAGTGGCGAAATCGTGCTGTCCAATCATTTCGATCAGCGCATCAAACCGGCATCGGGTGACAGTGCGGCCATTGTTGCCGCGATGAGCCAGCTTTGGGGGCAGTTCGCCGACGATATTTCAACCGCCTTCACCCAGTGAAGACCTGAAAAACAAGAGTCTGTGCCAACCTATGCTCAAGATTGGGGTGGGTTGGCGCAATGGTTGAAATTCCGGGTGTGAATTTGGCCGGATTGTATGGTTTGGCGAGATGTCAAAAATCCGTGCATTCAGAACAGCTTAGAATAATTCAATGCCGCCAGCGCAATATATGGCGGCATTTTTGTATTGAACCGTTCCAGTCAGTCTATTGTTTTTGGGCATACTATCCTTTATCCTGAAAGTAAGAGGAAAAATATCCTCATTTTGGGACATGCAGCTGCAGCTTTCCGCGGTTATCCGCCGATACAGGTAGTTTTGGGGAGCCAGTTTGCATAATGCCGGTGACGACAGCCTATACGTACGAAGTACGTGTCAGGCGTGGGGATCGATGGATCATTCACGCCACTTATAACACTGAGAAAGAAGCCACCAGCGAAGCAGAAAATGTTTTGCGGGGCAAGGTTGCTGCCGTTCGCGTTGTTCGGGATTGGGAACGCGAGGATGGGCGCCACATCGAAAAAGTTCTTCTGGAAAAAGAAGGGCTTGGCGAAGCCGACAATGATCCGGTCCGGGTAACCCCGATCGAGGATGCGGCGTTATGTGAAACCGACGACGATTTGCTTGGTGTTGAAAGCCGTTCGACCATCAATCGGCTGTTGCGCAAATATTTTGAACAGGAAGTACTGACCCCGACCGAGGTCATGTATAACTTCAAAAATATGCGCAAGCTGATGTATCACGATACATTGCTGCCCAGTGCGGTTGACCGGGTTGCGACGATTCATTCGCGCACGACCGAAGGCAACCATATCGAGGCCTCCAACAAGCTGCACCGTGCGATTGACACGCTGGCTGCCCGTGCGCGCCAGGTGGAAAAATACGATTTACCGCAGTTTGAAGACGCCACCATCGCCGAGGTGCGCCGCGAAATTCAAAGCCTTCGTCTGGCCGAAGATACCGATTTTCTGACGATGGTTGCGCTGACGCGCGAGCTTTCATCATCCCGCAGCTGGATTGGCAAGCTGGACTTTGCCCTGAAGGTAAAAGGCGACCCCAAAGACGATGGCGCGCGTGCCATGGTCGATGATGTGGTGGCCGATATTCTGGGTTCACCCGTCGCCCTTAAAGACCTTTTGGGGCCATCGCGCAGCTTTGGCGATGCGGTATTGCTTCATATCGATCTGGCGCTGGGCAAGGCAAAGGGTAATCGTGGGGCCGCACAGGATGTGCTGGACCTGTTAAACCCGTTATTTGCCGCGGGCCTTTTGCCGAAATCGCAATTTGTGCTGTTTGATTATGTCGCGCGCGAACTTAAAAGTCCGAATTCGTTTTCCCGCCATGAAGATGATGCCGACCAGCTTGTGCAAGTTCTGGACCGTCTATTGAATGCGGATGGTGTTGTATTTGGTCAGCCCATGGTCGAAGCACTGGTCGAACGCGGTGCGCGCGTGCGCAATGTGGGCGGCAGCCGTGCCTTTGGCGAGGGGGTCGAAGAAATCGTTGGTTGCCTGGCACCGGGCTGGCGCCGGTTGGCGTTTTTGTCCGAGGTAACGAAAAACGAACGTTCTGCCGATATTGGCAGTGAATTGATGGAACTGACGCGCAAAACCGTTGCCGATATGCGGGGTCTTCGGGCGTTTTGTGGCCCCGAAGCCAAACCGCGCGAAAAAATGGCCATGGTCACGCGCATGCATGAAAAGGTTGTTCAGTCCAATTTTGTCGAAGAGCTGAAACATCACCTCAGCGAAAAGCTTGATAGCGGCCTTGCCGACTATCTGACCCGCGAAAAGGTGATTGAACGGATCGATAACCCCGACCTTCACTTGCGCCAGCGCGCCTATATGCTGGTCAAATTCTGTTCCAGCGGTGTGTTGATCGAGGGGAAATCGGCGACCATGGCGCGAAAAAGGGTGGTTGGTTATTTGCGCCAGCCCAATTTCACCGAACGCCTGGTCGATGATTTGCAGGAAAACAGCGAAAAAGAAGGAACGCTGCGCGATTTTTACGCCCTGTTGCAGCGAAGCGGATTTTAATCGCGCGCGATTTAAATTGAGCTTTCAGGAAAAACGCCCCGGAACCTTCCGCGGGCGTTTTTCTTTGCCCGAATATTTTGCCACCTGTTTGGCAAGATCGGTGGGGTCTTTGTCATTGTTGCCAGCATGCCTTTTGGGCAAACTGCTATCCAGTCGCCAGGAGGCCGCAATGACCCGTAAGTCAGCACCCGCACGCCAGAACCCGCATTCACAAAAACGCACCATCGCCTGTTATGCCTTTGACGGCGTGATGAGCCTGGATATCACCGGCCCGCTTCAGGTTTTTGCCTCGGCCAATACCGAATTGGTGCGCCAGGGTAACCAGCCTGCCTATGACATTGTTGTGTTTGCCGAAAAGGCAGGCCCGGTTCAGACATCGGCGGGGATCAGGCTGCATGCCGATATGGCAAGGGCAGATATTAACCCTGCCGGCATCGATACCATCCTTGTTCCGGGCGGCGAGGGGATTGACGTTGTATGCCGTGATGCGGGCATTCTGGCATGGTTTGAAGCCGCTGCTGGCGCATGTGGCCGGTTGGGTTCTGTTTGTTCCGGCGCATTATTGCTGGCGGCAGCGGGGCTTTTGGATGGTCGGCTGGCAACCACGCACTGGTCGCGCTGCGATGAAATGCGGACGAGCTACCCCATGATCGGGCTGGTTGAAAACCGCCTGCATACCTATGACCCGACCGGCCTGGATGGGGATGGGCATATTTTCACATCAGCCGGTGTGACGGCGGGCATCGACCTTGCCCTTGCCTTGCTGGAGGATGATTTTGGCCGTGCCCTGGCGCTAGCTGTGGCGCGTCGGCTGGTGATGTTTTTAAAACGCCCGGGCGGGCAGGCACAGTTTAGCGCCTATCTGACGCCAGCCATCGGAGCATCCGCCAAACTGGCGGAATTGCTGGAATGGCTGCCGGCCAATTTGCAGGCTGATCTGTCGCTAGAAGCCATGGCCGAACGCGCCGGTATGTCCCCCCGGACTTTTTCGCGTGTTTTCACCCGTGATCTGGGGCTGTCACCCGCGCGCTATGTGGAACGTATGCGTGTCGAGGCGGCGCGTGGCCTGTTGCAGGGCGGCGATATCACCATTAACCGGGTGGCGCGCCTGTGTGGTTTTGGTCATCCCGAAACCATGCGCCGCGCCTTTCACCGGCATTTATCCATCAGCCCGCAGGATTATGCGGAAAGGTTTGGCGCAACCCTGTTTGCCGGTGCATCTGTCCCAACCGGCTGATTTCATTTTTTACGTAAATCAATTCATCTGACACGAAAGTTGGCAACATGCTGTTACTGACAAATGGACAGGTGCGCCTGCTGTTTATCGCCCAGGCGCTTTATTGGGTATGCTCGATGGTCGGCATTACCCTGACATCACTGGTCGGGGTTCAACTGGCCCCTTATGCGGGGCTGGCAACGCTGCCTTTGGGGTTGCTGGTGCTGGGTAATCTGGGTGGGGTTCAACCCATTTCAATTTATATGCAACGCCATGGGCGGCGCGCAGGGTTAATGGCCGGGGCCCTTTGCGGGGTAATCGGCGCGCTGGTGGCATCTGCCGGGGTGTGGATGGGCAGTTTCACCGTGTTTTGCATTGGTGCTGTGCCGATTGGCATTTATCAGGCATCGGCGCGGTATTATCGCTATGTCGCGCTGGAGGCTGTTGAAAGCCATCATAAAGGGCGTGCTGCGGCCTATGTAACCGGCGGGGGTGTGCTTGCCGCGCTTGTTGCCCCGGAATTGGCCGTGTGGGCGCGTGATGCGCTGGTGATCCCGTTTCTTGGGGCCTATCTGGTGATGGTGACGATGTCGGTTCTGGCAATTGTGTTGTTGGCCAGGGTGAAGCCGGGCGATATCCCGCCGCGATTGCCCAATGGCGGTGCCATCATGCGTGAATTGCTGTTGCGGCCCAAAATTTTTGCTGCCGTTGCCATCAGCGCCATAGGCCAGGGTGTTATGGTGCTGATCATGACGGCAACGCCCCTTGCCATGAAATTTTGCGGCTTTGATATCATCCAGTCATCCGAAGTCATTCGCTGGCATTTTATTGGCATGTTTCTGCCAGCCTTTGTCGCCGGGCCATTGATTGACCGGCTGGGTGCGAAAAAGGTCGCAACATTTGGTTCTGTCATTTTGTTGATAAGTGGCATTGTCGCCCTTGGCGGTATTGATCAGTCCCATTTCCTGATCAGCTCGCTTTTGCTGGGGCTGGGCTGGAATCTTATGCTGCTGGCAGGCACAACGCTTTTGGGCGAGGGGCATGATGCCAGCGAACGTGGCCACGCCCAGGCCGTGATGGAACTTGCAAATGGCTTTTTGGGGGCTGCGGCATCCTTTGCCGCCGGGATGCTGATCGTCAATGCCGGCTGGGATGCGGTTAATATCGGCCTGATGCCTGCTGTTTTGGTGGGGCTGGTGATTTTGGTTCTGTGTGGTCGCCCGGCTCGGGTGACATCCTGATGATCTGTTTGGCTTGAAATGTTCCGGGTTGATCCGTGCCAACCTGTAATCTGCATACAAAAAGCCCGCCGGGGGATAGTCCGGCGGGTTAGTTTTGTGGGGTATTTTCGACAGGTGTGAAAATACCCCGGCGCGATTGCAGATAAATCTCGATGAATGCAGTGGGCGATCACCACAAACGGCGTGGTGACAGCCTGCAGATCGTAAGTGCCAGGAACCGGATAATAAAAAAGCCAGCAATCATGCTGGCTGCAGGGACATTTCCGGGCTGTTTGAAGCGACAAAGTCCTTGATTTTCTGAAGGACAAAATCGCGCGAAGCGCTTTCGCGGGTTTGAAACAGAACTTCGCGTTCCCGGATCACCAAACCCAGATAAACCGGATCGGTGCGATCTTCATGCTGAAGTTTCAGGGTGCGCAAAACATGGCCGTAGTCATCAGTGCTTTGATAGACGGTCCGCATCGGGTGCTCCTGCGTGTCTCTTCTTCACATCAGTGCGGGGAATGCTTCATCCCGCAGGCCGACTTTATGGCAGAAATTCTTTTCCGGCCCGTGACAGCTCTGTGATTGTTTAAAGACAGTCACGAAAAGTTGCCTCAATGCGCATTGGCTTTCGCTCTTAATTTCCACGGCAATATGCCATGGTCAGATCAAAGGGGTTCACCCCATCAACTGTAACCGGGACGTTTGATCCATGATCGATCTATACACATTTGGCACGCCCAATGGCCGTAAGGTCTCCATCCTGCTTGAGGAGCTGGAGGCCGATTACACCCTTCATGTTGTCGATATCAGCAAGGGCGAACAGTTCGCGCCGGAATTTTTGGCAATTTCACCCAATAACCGGATTCCCGCCATTGTGGATTCGGACGGGCCGGGTGGCAAAAAAATCGAAATTTTTGAAAGCGGTGCAATTCTCATCTATCTGGCCGAAAAATTTGGCAAATTCATCCCGGCGGACCCGCATGCCCGGATTGAATGCCTGAAATGGCTGATGTGGCAAATGGGGGGCTTTGGGCCGATGCTGGGCCAGGCACATCATTTCCTGCGCGCAGCCAAGGAAGACGTGCCCTATGGCAAGGAACGTTACGTTACCGAGGCCAAACGCCTTTATGGCGTGCTTGACGGGCATTTGGCCCAATCGCACTTTCTGGCTGGCGATGAATATTCAATTGCCGACATGGCCTGTTATCCCTGGGCCTGCCGCCATGAGTGGCACCAGGTGGACCTTGCGAATTACCCCCATGTCAGCCGCTGGAAGGATGAAATTGCAAAACGTCCGGCCGTTGCGCGGGGCATGGTTGTGCCCAATGATCGTTAAGGCATCATTTCAGGGTTGAACAAGGCCCGAGAAATGACAGGGCAGGGCGGATTTTTGCTGAAAATTGGGGCTAAATGCACAATAGTAAAAAGAAATCCGCCCATACCCGGTTTTGAGGCATTGACAGTCCCGGATCGGATGTTTAAGAAAGGCGGCGTTCCACACGGAACACCACGAAAAACGGGCAAGTGGCCGAGTGGCTGAAGGCGCTCCCCTGCTAAGGGAGTATGGGGTCAAAAGCCCCATCGAGGGTTCGAATCCCTCCTTGTCCGCCAGTGAAAAAGGCTCCCTTAAAGGGAGCCTTTTTGCATTTCGGTTGCTAGATGACCAGCTGGGGGCTTAGGGATGTATGCTGCTTGCTGGTTCAATTTTGACGATATTTTCCTGTATTCCCAACTTGATGTGATGCACAGGTTTGTTCGCAACAGCGGATCGTTGTATCGATAGGGGTATGAGGTGCGCGCTGGTTTAGAGTTTTATTGTTTTCAAGTTGAAGCAGTATCGTCTTTTTCCCAGAGATTTTCCCTCTCGATCTGGGTCTGTTCCCGGAGAAAACTACCGTAAGCGTGGATGTCGTCGAGCAGCGCTAACGTACTTTTGTTTTTCAATGGTTTGTCTTTGTCGATTATTTCGCGCTCTAAGTCATATTCAAGGCTTGTAAGGTAGGCCGCGATCCGGCTTTTTGTGACCTTCATAGCAATGATTGTGCTTGCAACATCATCCGTGATGGTTATCGGAGGCGTTGGGATATCAATAGATGATATAGCAACATTAGTTGCTGCAATTTGTGAACAGGATACTGGCACGTTTTTCAGCACTTTAGCTGCGGTTTCGGCTAAAATTTGACATACAGTGCCAACTGCGGCTGCTTCGGAGTAAAATAAACTATTTGTTTGTTTTTCGATGCGCCGAAGGTCTTCGTCTCGCATTTTTCGTTGTGCGGTAATTTGAACCTTTGTTGCAGCATATGCAAAAGAACCGCCGACTAGACCTAAAACACCTGCAAAGATCGTTTCCCATGAAAGGTTGGAAAATCCTTTACCGTACAATGTGCCAGCAGTAAACGCAATGATAGCGACCCCGCTAATAACAATAGCACTTAGCCAACTGCTGTATTTTTGAATCACCTTATGCCCCCAATTAATTTTGTTTGGTAGTATTTTTCTCCTGTTAGTATCTGCGGTCAAGCTGCCTATAAGTGGGGAAAATGATGGCTGCTTTAGTTCGATTAGTTGTAGCGGGCTGAGCTTTTTTACTTCATTTCCGCAAAAATAAAGGCAGCATCGAAATGCTGCCCTGGATCACGGTTATGTGGTTAGCGATCAGCTAAACGCATTGAAGGTGATGATGGTCTGGGTGTCTTTGATGTGCGGCAGGGCGTGAATTTTTTCGTTCACATAGCGGCCAATATCCTGGCCGTCTTCAATATAGACCTTCACCAGCAGTTCAAACGGGCCCGAGATCGAATAGACTTCGGAAACACCTTCGACTTCTTCCACCAGTGCTGCGGCAACATCATAGGCTTTGCCAAGTTCGCATTTCACGAAAATGAAGAAGGGATGCATGGTGGCGTCTCCAGAAAGGATTAAACAGGACGCCAAGCTAGCTTGGCTGGCGTGTGGTTTCAATAAATTGTCGGTTACCAATTTGAAATAGGTAATTTGGGGTCGGGCGAACCCTGGTTGCTTTGCGGTATGGCGGGTGGGGCGCGGATTAGCGCCTATTCGGCGGCAGGCGGGCGGCGGCGCAGTCTTTCAAGATGTTCGATGCGGTCACGTACATGGTCGGGGTTAAGCCTGCCGACACCTTCTAGCAGCGTTTCCAGAAGGGCCATGCTGGCAGCCGCGCTGTCCCATGTGGTGGCAGTTTCGATTCTGACCGGGAAAACATGGCGGGCGAAACGCGCAATCGGGCTGAGCCACTGGTCGGTAAACAGAATAACCTTTGCCCCCTGGTTGGATGCGGTTTCGGCAAAGGTAATAACGTCGTTCTGATAACGGCGTACATCAAATACCAGCAACACATCGCGCTTGCCTATATCCAGCAGATCTTCGGTCCATTTGGTGTTTTGGCCTGATACCCGGCGGACATTGGCCCGCATGGAGCGCAAATGTTCATAGGCATACACCGCAAGGGCCGATGAAAACCGGCCGCCCAGCACATAAACCGCACGTTTTTGATCTGCCAGGAGTGAAATTGCGCCTTCAAGTTCGGTTGGTGCGATATTGGAAAGCGACAGCCTAATATTTGAGGTGATGGCATCAATCATGTGATGGAGCAATTCACCCATCGGATGGCCGCTTGCCGCAACGGCAGCGCGGGGCAATGCGCTTCGGGTTAATGGGGATTGCAGGCGTGCCTCCAGCTCGCCGCGCAGGCGCGACTGCATTTCGGGGTAGCTTTCAAATCCCAGTTTCCCGGCAAAGCGCAACACTGTAGGGGCCGAAACCCCGCAGCGTTCGGCAAAGGTTGCCACCGTTTCCAGGCCCGCCATCGGGTAGTGCCCCAGCAGGGCCTGGGCAAGTTTGCGTTCGGACGCGGTTAAATCATCGGCCTTTTGCGTGATCAGTTCCGCAACAGTGGGCGGTGTGGTTTTGTCCGTGGCGTCCAAATCGGTTTTTCCCGTGCGGTAAAGCTGGAAAGAGGGGGCTTTCTGATAAAGCCGGCAGGTGGTGGGATGCTTCCTATAGTCGATCTTGTCGGATTTGTCACATCACCTTGGATGGAATTGTAATGAATTTTACATCAACTAACAATCTTGTCATTTAAACAGGCATCATGTAACGTCTATTACATAGAGGCAAAAATGCCCTTTGCCACCAAAGGTGGCGTGACTGAAAAATGACTGCCGGAACCGGCAGTTGATCGCCTGGGAGGCGACACAAACGTAACGTCCATTGTTTCGGCAATGCAGGGGTTGACGTCATATGGAAATTTGC
This sequence comes from Thalassospira marina, assembly GCF_002844375.1. Taxonomy (NCBI): domain Bacteria; kingdom Pseudomonadati; phylum Pseudomonadota; class Alphaproteobacteria; order Rhodospirillales; family Thalassospiraceae; genus Thalassospira; species Thalassospira marina. The sequence continues at coordinate 1,919,743 of NZ_CP024199.1, forward strand.
CAGCAAAGTGATGGGTATGGTGTGCCCATCAGGGGTTTTGCCAAGCAGCGGACATGATGGTTTCGCTGGCGGGATTTTTGCGGCTGTTTTACATCTGATCAGGCATTTCTGCAACGCGGGGTGGTTGCCCTGTGGCTGTTTGATGGCGTTGTTGGCCACTTATGCCAATTGACTGGTTTTACCCCGAATTCGGGCAAGGCGGGTTTATGGCCCGATGCTTGAAAGACCAGGATATCGGGGGATGGGATAGTGAAAAATGCCTGACGTGATTAAAGCCTATATCCGGTGGATTGACCGGATAAACCGCATTATCGGGCGGTTTGCCATGTACATGATTTTCGCGATACTGGCTGTTCTTTTATATTCGTCTTTTACCAAGACCTTTATGTATCCGGCACTTTGGACGCTGGAAACGGCACAATTCCTGATGGTTGCCTATTTTCTGCTGGGTGGTGGCTATTCCATGCAGCTTGACAGCCATGTGCGCATGGACCTGTTTTACGGCTCGTGGAAGCCCAAGACCCAGGCCATTGTCGATGCCTTTACGGTCGTGCTGCTGATCTTTTATCTCGCCTTTCTGCTATATGGCGGCATTTCATCGACCAGCTACGCCATCCAGTACAATGAAACCAGCTATTCAAGCTGGTCGCCGCCAATGGCGCCGATCAAAATCGTCATGACATTTGGCGTGTTTCTGATGCTGTTGCAGGCGATTGCGACCTTCTTTCGGGATATTGCCCGTATTCGCGGGGAGATCCTGTAATGAGTTATGAAATGATCGCATTGTTGATGTTCGCATCAATGATGCTGCTGTTGCTGACAGGCAAGCGTGTATTTGGTGCCATCGGCGTGGTTGCGGTTGTGTTTTCGCTGGCCCTGTGGGGCGATGGCGGGTCTGAAATGGCCTTTAGTGCGGCCATGAAGCTGATGAAATGGTATCCGCTGCTGACTCTGCCATTGTTCATTTATATGGGTTATATGCTTTCGGAATCCGGCATTGCTGATGACCTGTATCGCATGTTCCATGTCTGGATGGGGCCGGTGCGCGGCGGGCTTGCCATTGGCACCATTGTTTTGATGGTGGCAATTTCGGCCATGAATGGGCTTAGCGTCGCGGGGATGGCGATTGGTGCCAGCATTGCCATGCCAGAGCTTTTGCGCCGTGGTTACGATAAAATCATGGTGACAGGCGTGATCCAGGCGGGCAGTTCGCTGGGTATTCTGGTGCCGCCCAGTGTTGTTCTGGTGCTTTATGGCATGATTGCGCGCCAGCCCGTCGGTCAGCTTTGGCTGGCCGGGGTGTTTCCCGGGCTGATGATGGCTGGTTTGTTCGTGCTTTATATTGCCGTGCGCTGCTGGTTGAAGCCTGAAATGGGACCATCCCTAAGCCGCGAAGAACGTGCTGCCGTAAGCTGGAGCGAGAAAATCGTGTTGCTTAAGGCCGGTTTGATCCCGCTTTTCATTTTCTTTTCCATGACCGGGCTGTTTTTGCTGGGCTACACCTCGCTGGTGGAAAGTTCGGCTGTTGGCGCACTGGCCGCAACGCTTGCCGCGATTTTCAAACGGCGCTTGACCGCGCATGTCATGGAAGAAACCCTGCGCAAAACGCTTTCCATCACCTGCATGTTCATGTGGATCATTCTGGCGGCATTGTGTTTTGGTGCGGTGTTTGACGGGCTGGGCGCTGTGCGCGCGATCGAGAATTTCTTTGTCGATCAAATGGGGTGGGGCCCGTGGCAGATCCTGATCCTGATGCAGGTATCGTTTATCATTATGGGCATGTTCCTCGATGATACGGCGATGCTGGTGATTGTTGCGCCGCTTTATGTGCCGCTGGTCGGGCATCTCGGGTTTGATCTGGTTTGGTATGGCGTTCTTTATACCATCACCTGTCAGATCGCCTATATGACGCCGCCCTTTGGCTACAACCTGTTTCTGATGCGGGCGATGGCCCCGCCGGAAGTCACGTTGAAAGACATTTATCAATCCATTACGCCGTTTGTACTGATCATGGTTCTGGCCCTGGTCCTGGTGATGGCGTTTCCGCAAATTGCCCTTTGGCTGCCCGGTGTCCAGTACGGCCATTAGGGGCGGGTGATGTGCATATGACCTGCCCCTGGGCGTATTTTCCGGGGCAGGTCCAATAAACAGAAACCATCCGAGGATTCGATACTCGAGAAACGGAGAGGGGCGGTTTCGCCGTGCTGGCGAACCAGAATTGCGGGAAAAATCCCGCCAGTTTATTGATCAGGGAGATAATAATATGACTTCAAGACGCGAATTTTTCCGCAAGGCGGGCCTGGCAACGGCAGCCGCCGGGACAACGGCCTTTGCGGCCCCGTATGTCAAGGCGGCAAATGCCAAAATTACCTGGCGTCTGCAAACCTATGCCGGGCCGGCGCTGGCGGAACATGTAATCAAACCGTCGATTGACCGGTTCAACAAAATCGCCAATGGCGAAATGGAAATCGAACTGTACCATGCGGACCAGCTGGTGCCGACGGGCGAGCTTTTCCGTGCCATGCAGCGTGGCACCATTGATGCGGTCCAGTCCGACGATGATTCGATTGCAGCACCGGTCGATGTTTCGGTCTTTGGCGGTTATTTCCCGTTCGCATCGCGCTACAGCCTCGATGTGCCGACGCTGTTTTATGAATACGGCCTCGATAAAATCTGGGAAGAAGCCTATGACGAGGTTGAAGGCGTCAAATGGCTTTCGGCTGGTTCGTGGGACCCGTGCAACTTTGCCACCGTTGCGCCGATCCGCAGCCTGGCAGATTTGAAAGGCAAGCGCATCTTTACCTTCCCGACGGCGGGTAAATTCCTGTCGCGTTTTGGCGTCGTGCCGGTCACCCTGCCATGGGAAGATGTGGAAGTTGCCGTTCAGACAGGCGAGCTTGATGGTATTGCCTGGTCGGGCATCACCGAGGATTACACGGTGGGCTGGGCCGATGTGACCAAATACTTCCTGACCAACAATATTTCCGGTGCCTGGTGCGGGTCCTATTTTGCCAATGAAGAACGCTGGAACGAGCTGCCAGACCATTTGAAAGAGCTTTTCAAGGCCTGCATGGATAGCTCGCATTATCATCGCCTGTATTGGTATTGGGCGGGCGAGGCCAAATTGCGCACCCAGGGCACGAAAATGGAACTGACCTCCATCCCTGATGCGGAATGGAAACAGGTTGAAGCAGAAGCCCATAAATTCTGGGATGAGATTGCTGAAACCAGCCCGCGTTGCAAAAAGGTTGTCGAAATCCTCAAGCAATATGCGGACACGATGGAAAAGGCAGGCGCGCCTTATCGTTACAGCTGATCACGCTTTTGCAGGCAGGGCAGGCATTGTTTATCGATGCCTGCCTGTTTCTTGCCGGTATGACGCAGGATCACGCAGAACGATGCCGTTTTGAGTGATTGTAATGAATTTTACAGTTCGGCGCGGGTGCGTAAAAACTATTGGCGAATTGTAAAATTTATTACAATATCGGCGCTACCGTTAGGCGATCAAAAAAGACCGAACGGATAAAAAACGAAAAAAGCGATCTTGAAAAAAGACGATCAAACAGGAGGCCGCCCATGGAGGCGAAACAGGTTAAGACGGCAGAAGATGCCCGAAAACTGATCGAAGAGCGCCAGATCCGCTATGTCAAAGTTGGCGTTTTTGATGTTGATGGCATCATGCGGGGCAAATACATGCACAAGGACAAATTCCTGTCCGCCCTTGACGGTGGTTTTGGTTTTTGTGACGTCGTGCTGGGCTGGGATTCCAATGACCAGCTTTATGACAGCGCCAAATTCACCGGCTGGCATACGGCATATCCCGATGCGCCGGTGCGCCTGTTGCCTGATACCTGCCGTGAACTGCCGATGGAAGACGACACCATCCTGTTTTTGGGGGAATTTGAAGGCGAAGCGGAAAATGTGTGCCCGCGCGCCGTGTTACGCCGGGTGCTGGATAAAGCCGCGAATATGGGTTTTCGCGCCACCGCAGCCTGCGAGTTCGAGTTTTTCCTGTTTGAAGAAACGCCCCATTCGGTGCGCGAAAAATGCTATCGCGATTTAAAAAACATCACGCCGGGTTTTTACGGTTATTCGATGTTGCGCAGTTCCGTCCATGCCGAATTTTACCGCGATCTTCTGGATCTGGGCGAGGCGATGGATTTTCCGATTGAGGGCCTGCATACCGAAACCGGCCCCGGCGTATTAGAGGCCGCCATTGCCCATGACGATGCCTTGCGCGCTGCTGACAAAGCAGCCCTGTTTAAGACCTTTACCAAGGTGTTGGCGCAACGTTCTGACTGGATGGCGACCTTTATGGCGAAATGGTCGTCAGACTGGCCGGGGCAGTCCGGGCATATGCATACGTCGCTGTTTGATATCGAAACCGGAAAGTCGGTATTTTTTGATGATAGCAAACCCCATAACATGTCCGATGAAATGCGCTGGTTTGTCGGCGGGCAACAAAAACTGATGCCTGAATTACTATCGATGGTGGCCTGCACGGTGAACAGTTATTCCCGTTTGATCCCCGGTTTCTGGGCACCAACCAATGCCACCTGGGGTGTTGAAAACCGCACCACAGCATTGCGCGTTATTCCCGGCAGCAGCAAAAGCCAGCGTGTCGAATATCGCATCGCAGCAGCCGACATTAACCCCTATATCGCGCTGGCGGCCTGTATTGGGTCGGGCCTGTGGGGGATTGAGAACCGGGTTGAACCAACCGATGCAGTTACCGGGAATGCCTATGAACAGGAATTCCCGGCCGAACTGACAATCCCGGCGACTCTTTATGAGGCAGCAGGCAGGTTGCGTAAATCAACGGCGGCAAATGCCCTGTTTGGTGAAAAGTTTATCGAACATTACGCCCAGTCCCGTGAATGGGAAGAACGGGAATTCCGCAAGGCAATTACCGACTGGGAAATGCAGCGTTATTTCGAGATTATTTGATCAAAATATCACTGTATCAATGAAATACGGGAAAATTTGAATGTGAAAAATCACATTTGATTGGCCCGAAAAGCACCACCATTTTCATCCTGTGAGGAAGAATGTCTGAGACTTTAAGAACCATCTCGCCTGTTGATGGATCTGTTTATGTTGAACGGCCATTGGCAAATGCGGCAGATATTGATGCCGCCCTTGATAAGGCCCGCGACGCGCAAAAGGCATGGCGCGGCGTTCCCATTGCCCAGCGACAGGAAATTTTGCGCAAGGCGGTTGCAGCCTTTGTTGCCAAGAAGGACGAGATTGCCGCTGAAATCAGCTGGCAGATGGGCCGCCCGATTTCACAGGCAGGCGGCGAGGTTGGCGGTTTTGAAGAACGCGCAACCTATATGATCGATGTCGCGCCCGAAGCACTGGGGGATTATAACCCCGGCGAAAAAGCCGGTTTTAACCGCTTCATCCGGCGCGAGGCCCTGGGTGTTGTTGCCATTATCGCACCCTGGAATTTCCCGTATCTGACGGCAGTTAATGGCGTAGTACCGGCATTGATGGCCGGGAACAGTGTGGTGTTGAAACATTCGCATCAAACACCGCTTTGCGCCGAGCGCTTTGCCGAAGCCTTTGCTGCGGCAGGCTTGCCTGATGGCGTATTTCAGCATTTGCATCTAAGCCATGCTGATGCCGAAAAGCTGATGGGTGACCGCCGGGTGGATTTTGTCAATTTCACCGGTTCGGTTCCTGGCGGGCATGCGGTACAGCGTGCGGTGGCGGGTAAATTCATTGCCACGGGTCTGGAACTGGGTGGTAAGGACCCGGCCTATATCCGGGCGGATGTTAACCTGGCCCATGCGGTCGAAAACGTTATTGACGGGGCGTTTTTCAATACCGGCCAATCCTGCTGTGGCATTGAACGCATTTACGTTCATGAAAGCCAGTATGATGCCTTCGTTGATCAGGCAGCCGCGTTGGTCAGCCAGTATCGCCTTGGCAGCCCGATAGACCCCAACACAAATTTGGGGCCGATGGTACGCGCCAGTTCGGCCGATTTTGTGCGGGGGCAAATCGCCGATGCGATTGCAAGCGGGGCCAAGGCCCTGATTGACCCGGCCACATTCGCCGCCAATGCCGAAGGCACGCCGTATCTGGCACCACAGGTGATGGTGAATGTTGATCATTCCATGCGGGTGATGAGCGAGGAAAGCTTTGGCCCGGTTGTGGGCATCATGAAGGTTTCATCGGATGAAGAAGCCATCCGCCTGATGAATGACAGCGAATTTGGCCTGACAGCATCCATCTGGACCGCCGATGAAGAAGCCGCCCTTGCCATTGGTGATCAGCTTGAAACCGGGACGGTCTTTATGAACCGTGCGGATTATCTTGATCCGGCGCTGGCATGGGTCGGGGTTAAAAATTCCGGTCGGGGCTGCACGCTGTCAAAGATTGGCTATGAAAGCCTGACCCGGCCGAAAAGCTTCCATCTGCGTACCAAAATTTAAGGGCAGGCGCCGTTGCGCCGTGCCAGGGGAAACATTGCCATGAGCAAACATATCACCGGAAACTGGAATTATCCGACGCCTGTTCGTTTTGGTCCGGGCCGGATTGCGGAACTTGCCGATGCCTGCAAGGCACTGGGTATGACACGCCCGTTACTGATTACCGACGAGGGCCTTAAGGACCTGCCAATGGTGCGTGATGCCATTAGCGCCAATGAACAGGCAGGTTTGCCTACCGGGCTTTTTGCCGGGGTAAAAGGCAACCCGGTTGGCAAAAATGTTGATGATGGTCTTGCTGTTTACCGTGAAGGCGGCCATGACGGCGTTATTGCCTTTGGTGGCGGTTCGGGCCTTGACGCGGCAAAGGCCGTGGCCCTGATGGCGGGGCAGTCACGCCCGATGTGGGACTTTGAAGATGTTGGCGATAACTGGACCCGTGTGGACCCCAAGGGCGTTGCACCGATTGTTGCCGTGCCGACAACATCGGGCACCGGGTCCGAAGTTGGGCGCGCTAGCGTCATTACCAACGAAGACACGCACGAAAAGAAAATTATCTTTCATCCCAAAATGTTACCGGGGATTGTTATATCAGACCCTGAACTGACAGTCGGCCTGCCAGCCCATGTTACGGCGGCAACCGGGGTGGATGCCTTTGTACATTGTTTTGAAGCCTTTTGTGCGCCGGGCTATCACCCGATGGCCGATGGCATCGCCCTTGAAGGCATGCGCCTGATTGCCGATGCATTGCCGCGTGCCTATGACGATGGCAAGGATATTGTTGCCCGCGCCGATATGCTGGCGGCGGCTTCGATGGGGGCGACGGCCTTCCAAAAGGGGCTTGGCGGTGTTCACGCGCTGGCCCATCCGATTGGTGCAATTTTTGATACCCACCACGGCCTGACCAACGCCATTTTGCTGCCCTATGTCATGCGCGCCAATCGCAAGGTGATCGAAGATAAAATGGTGATTCTGGGCCGTATGCTCAATATCGCCGCGCCGGGTTTTGAGACCATGTTTGACTGGGTGCTGGGTTTCCGTACCCGCCTTGGCATCGTCAATACGCTTGCTGAAATCGGTGTTGATGTTGATCGCGCCGACGAAGTCGCGACCAAGGCAAAGGCCGATCCGTCAGACGGGGGCAACCCGGTTGATCTTTCGGTTGCGGATTACGCCGCCATTTATCGCCGTGCCTGCGCGGGCGAACTGGGCTGATACAGGCGATCACATCAAATCGGGATCGGGGACAGGCAATGGGTTTGAAAATACTGGTCGTGGATGGCAATCTTGCCAGGGTCAACCAGCTTAACCAGTCGCTGGGTGGGTCACCATCTGGCGAGGGATATGTTGCTGCCCTGCATCTTCTTGATCCCGATATTGATGCGACAATTGTTCATCCGGCCGATGACGGGCCGGATTGCCTGCCATTTGGCATTGCACTAACTGATTTTGACGGGATCGCCTGGACAGGGTCGGCATTGAATGCCTATGCCGATGAACCCGCCGTTGCCAACCAGTTACCGCTTGCCCGGGCCTGTGTTGAATCCGGCGTGCCGGTATTTGGCAGTTGCTGGGGCATGCAAATAGTGGCCCAGGCCCTGGGCGGGGAAGTCCGGCCCTGTGAAAAGGGCCGTGAAATTGGCATTGGTCGTGAAATTCTGGTCAATGAAGCGGGCGAAACCCACCCGTTATTTGCAGGTCGATCAACATGCTTTAGCGCAATGACCGTGCATATGGACGAAGTGTGGGCCGTGCCTGAAGGGGCGGTTATTTTGGCGGGCAACCGGCATTCTGCCGTTCAGGCCTTTGCACTGGAAACATCGAAATACCGGTTTTGGGGGGTGCAATATCACCCGGAATATTCGCTGGCCGAACTTGCTGCCATTTTCCGCCGGTACGGGCAAAGATTGATTGATGCGGGCCTGTTTGCCGATCAGGCCGCCCTTGATGCCATGGCCGATGACTGGTTCACCCTGCATAACGATACCGGGCGGCGAGACCTTGCCTGGAAATACGGTATTGGCGAGGATACGTTATATGCATCCTCGCGACTAACCGAACTTTCAAACTGGCTGACCTATCTGGTGCGACCCTATGTCGCCAGCAGGGGCTAAAGCTGCTGGCCGGGCTTAGCAGCATCCGTGCCATTGATGCTTTGCGGGTTTATAAGGCCTGTTTGACAGCCTGCTTTGCGCGTTCTTCGACAGTTTGGACATTCAAATCCCAAACCGTGGTGCCGTGGGTTTCTGCCGTCAGGCTGGCCATGGCAAGGCCGCGGGAAACGGCATAATCAAAATCACCGGGTTTGCTGGCGGCTGCGGCGGTGAAGCCGGCAAAAAAGGCGTCGCCAGCCCCATTGGCATCAACAAGGCGGGTTGGCAACGGTGCCCAGAATGCCACGTCGCCACGGTTAAGCGTTACAACACCTTGCGCACCCAGCGTGATAATAACCTGCGGGGTGCCTTTATGATGCAGGATGCCAGCGGCCTTAACGGCATCTTCCTGCGAGCCCACATTCTGGCCGGTCAGAATTTCGCTTTCGATGCGATTGGCAATCAGCAGGTCAACATCGCCAATAATTTCTTTCCAGCGATCCGCCTTGAACGGCGAGACCGTTGCGGCACAAAACGGGATGGCCCCCTTATTGCGGCTTAGCCACGCCAGGGTCTCGACCGGCAGGTTGGCATCGGCCACCCACCAGTCCCATTTTTTAAGCTGCCCCAGACGGGACTGGAAATGTTCGATCGTCAGGCTGTCATAGGTTTCGGCATCCATCAGGCCCAGGGCAAGGTCGCCCTCGGTATTCAGGATGGCGGTATAACCCGGTGTATGCTGGCCGGGCAGGCGGTCGAGCAGGCGGGTATCAATGCCAATTTCTGACAGGGACTGCACAATCTGCCCGCCATCACCATCACGGCCGACGGCCCCGGCCATGCCAACATTGCAGCCCAGCAGGCGCAAATGAACGGCAATATTGCGGCCAACACCACCCGGTTTGCGATGCAGGGTTTTAACCGGGTTGGATGCCGCAGGTACAAACGGGTTCAGACATTGCATGGTGCGGTCAAAATGGGCGGCACCCAGGCACAGGATATTGGCGGGCAAGGACATGAAGGAAATCTTTTAAACCGGGTTTCAAATGTGGGGCGATGAAACGGGTATTCCGCGTCATCTGTTTGATAATCCCCCCATCACGGGCAGGCAAGGAAAACGCATATCAGGGGATTGCCAGATATATAAAAAACGGGGCAGCCTTTGTAGGGCCACCCCGTTTCGATGTCTGGCAGGGATAAGGTAAGCCCTGCCGGGTTATAAAGTGTGTTGTGCCTATTTCAGGATGATGCGGCCCTGTGTGGCCGGGGTCATCGGCGAATTTGCCGCGATATATTCGGCAACCGCATCTTCAAGATTGGGGCCATAATCATAGGCATCAACACCATTGTCGCGGAACAAAACGTAGCCATCGCCACCACGACGCATGAAATCGTTCGAGACAACACCGTATAATTTGTCGTCCTGGATCGGGCTGTAAGCGCCATCTTCCATAACCATGACGTTTGAAACACGCGCACCTTCAGCCGCAGCCAGATCAAGGTCAAATTTCAGTCCGGCAACCTGCGGGAACTGGCCTTTGCCTTCGGCCACGCCAGAAACCCCATGTTCAAGCGATGCAACCACGTTCTTGCCCGAAAGTTTGAAGGTCGCAATCGTGTTCTGGAACGGCAGAACGGTCATGACCTCACCCATATTGACCTGGCCCTGATCAATGCTGGCACGCAGGCCGCCACCATTTTGAATGGCGATCTGGAAGCCTTCGCCGGCCTTTGCCAGCATCGCATCGGCAACAAGGTCGCCCATCGCACATTCCTGCGCACGGCAGGTTTCACGCGATCCGTCGGCTGGTCCTGAAAATTCGCCAACAAGCTGGTTGCGCACGGCATCCACCGGGGCGCGTTTGGCATCAATAGCGGCCAGAACATCGGGTGCCTGTTTGACGCTGCTATCAAGTGCAATAGGATCACCCTGCCATTTGACCGGCACACCATCGTCATTAAAGGTGACGTTCAGATCGCCAAGATAACGGCTATAGGCATAGGCCTGTACGATCAGCACAGGGTCGCCGTTGGGGGTGTGTTCTACAACCGGGTAGGGGTATTGGGCGTTTTTGTCGGTATTGGAAAACAGCAGGTGGTCATGCCCGCCAACAATAACGTCGATGCCATCTACGCGCTTGGCAATTTCAAAATCGCGATAGGACCCGTCATGTCCCAGAACAATGATCTTGTCGATGCCTTCAAGCTTCAGCTTGGCAACAGCGATGCGCAATGCCTCTTCCGATTTCATGAAGGTCAGATCCGGGCCGATAGAGCTGACTTCCGGTGTCTCCTCGGTCGTGAGGCCAATCACGCCGATTTTCTGCCCGCCGGCTTCCAGAATGGTATAGGGTTTTACCTTGTCATGTAGGGGGGATGCAGGACCTGCGACCAGATTGCTTGATACGATAGGGGTTTTGTTATTTTCAATGAAACGGACCAGATTTTCCGGTCCGTCATCAAATTCATGGTTGCCGATCGTCATGGCGTCATAGCCAACCATGCCCATCAGTTCGGCAGTCAGGTCACCTTTATAGGTGGTATAGAAAAGCGATCCCTGAAACTGGTCGCCCGCATCAAGAACCACCGTGTTACCACCTTGGGCGCGGGCATCGCGAATGGCGGTTGCCAGGCGGGCATAGCCGCCAAAACATTTGCCTTCGGTTTCGCCTTTGGCATCGCAGCTATTGTTATATTTGGTGACCGATTCGACCCGGTCATGAACGTCGTTGGTGTGTAAAATTCGCAGTTGATAATCAGCAAGAGCGGGTGCGCCCCCAAGGGCCAGCATCGAACAGGCAGTCAGCAGGCCCAACGTCATCCGTTTCATCGTGTTTGCTCCGGTCAAAGTGCGAAAGTGTGTTTTTGGGTTTGCACCCCAAAAGCCATGTTGTTCAAACCGCTTATGGTAAACAAGGCAGCCCTGATGTCGACTGAAACTATCATGACGGCCCAATTGAAATTACGGGGCCTTAAAACCCGGCGTGGTGAAACTGCGGGGTCATTCGCTGCTGGCGATTTGGCAAGCCGGGTTGATTTTCCAATTGCCGGCCATGTTGTCCTGAGCAAGAGAGAATCGGGACGATTGCATGATCAGTGTGGACGGATTCCAAAAAGGTATTTTACCGGAATGTGACAGTGAAAGCGCTTTCACTCCGGCTAAATTTCTTGAAATTTGTTCGTGCCGTGGTTAAACGGGCCAACGTAAGGGAAATCACTGATAGGGCAGGGCAAAGCGATCATCAATCGGGTCCATTACTGACCATTTGGACAGCTTTTATACCTGATAATGTTCCTCGCCTATTTACACAGGCCCATATTTTGTAGTTACCATATGTCGTCCGTATCCGGTTTAAATGGGGAAAGGCGCAAACAGTCCCGGATAAATCAATAAGGAACGGGCACCGTTTTTCGATGAGGGAGTTCCGCCGTCAAGGGCACTGGCGGGATACAAAATAAGAGAATCAAGCAACAGAAGGGCATCGGAATGAAAAAGCTTCTGACCACAATGGTCGCGGCTGTCGCGTGCTATGCTACGGTAGCGTCGGCTGCCGAAATCAAGCCGGCGGTTGTTTACGATCTGGGCGGCAAATTTGACCGTTCCTTTAACCAGAGTGCCCACGAGGGTGCCGAGAAATACAAAGCAGATACCGGCACAGCCTATCGCGACTTTGAAATCCAGAACGATTCCCAGCGCGAACAGGCCATGCGTAACTTTGCGCGCCGCGGTATGAACCCGATTGTCGTGATCGGCTTCTCGCAGGCCAGCGCCCTTGAAAAAGTTGCTGCCGAATTCCCTGACACCAATTTTGCGATTGTTGACTCGGTTGTTGATCTGCCGAACGTTCAGTCCATTCTGTTCAAAGAACAGGAAGGTTCGTTCCTGGTGGGTGTTCTTGCCTCGATGGCATCGAAATCCCACAAGGTCGGCTTCATCGGCGGCATGGATATTCCGCTGATTCACAAGTTTTCCTGTGGCTATGCCCAAGGCGTTAAATACGCCAATGACAGCACCGAAGTTTTTGAAAACATGACCGGCACCACCGGCGCTGCCTGGAATGACCCGGTTAAGGGTGGCGAACTGGCGAAATCACAGTTCGACCGTGGCGCGGATGTTGTTTACCATGCCGCAGGCGGCACCGGCGTTGGTGTTCTGCAGGCAGCAGCAGATGCGGGCAAGCTTGGCATTGGTGTGGATTCCAACCAGAACGCCCTGCATCCGGGTTCGGTTCTGACCTCGATGCTCAAGCGTGTTGATACAGCTGTTTACCAGGCATTCAAAGATGCAGCCGATGGTAACTGGCATTCCGGTACGACGGTTCTTGGCCTTAAAGAAGGCGGTGTTGACTGGGCTCTCGATGATAATAACGAGAAGCTGATCACCGACGACATGAAAGCAGCCGTTGCCAAGGCTAAAGCAGAAATCATCGATGGCTCGCTGAAGGTTCATGATTACATGACTGACAGCGCCTGCCCGATGTAAGCATCTGACATTCGGGGATCAGACGTGTCAGATACGATACACGCAGCGCACGGTACCGGGGCAACCGGTACCGTGCCGCCCGCCATTGAACTGCGCGGCATTGATAAGCGGTTCGGTGCGGTTCACGCCAATAATTCAATTGATCTGAAAGTTGAAAAAGGCACCATTCACGGCATCGTCGGCGAAAATGGTGCTGGCAAATCAACATTGATGAGCATCCTTTACGGCTTCTACCAGGCCGATGAAGGAACCATTCATGTTGACGGGAAGCTTTGCGACATTAAAGGTTCGGAAGACGCCATTGCTGTGGGCATCGGCATGGTGCATCAGCATTTCATGCTGGTTGAACCGTTTAGTGTTCTGGAAAATGTGATTTTGGGCGTGGAAGGCGGTGCTGTTCTGCGTGAAGGCGTGGACAAGGCCCGCGAAGAACTGCGCCGGCTTGAACGCGAATACTCCCTTGATATCGACCCTGACGCCATTGTTGGCGAATTGTCGGTCGGGTTGCAGCAACGCGTTGAAATTTTAAAGGCCCTGTATCGCGGGGCTGAAATTCTTATTCTGGACGAACCAACGGGCGTTTTAACCCCGCAGGAAGCCGACCACCTGTTTCGTATTCTTGAAACCCTGAAACAGCAGGGAAAAACGGTGGTTTTGATCACGCATAAACTGCGCGAGATCATGGCGGCAACCGACAATGTTTCGGTCATGCGCCAGGGTGAAATGGTGGCCCATCGTCACACCGCCGACACCAGCCCGGAAGAACTTTCTGAATTAATGGTGGGGCGCAAGGTATTGTTGCGCCTTGAAAAAGGCGAAGCCAAACCGCGCGATACCATTTTGCAGGTGGAAAACCTGTGCGTTGATACCAGCACTGGTGTCCGCAAGGTGAAAAATGCCAGCTTTCATGTGCGTGCGGGTGAAATTGTTGGCATTGCCGGTGTTTCGGGCAATGGACAAAGCGAATTGTTAGAAGCCCTTGGCGGTATCCGTTCCGTCAGTGAGGGGCAGGTGACACTGAATGGCCAGGATGTAACGCCAGGGCGCGGTGTTGGCCCGGCAGAGCTGCGCCAGCGTGGTGTGGCCCATGTCCCCGAAGATCGCCATCGTATGGCGATGGTAACAGCCTTTTCCGCCGAAGAAGCCGCGATTCTGGGCTATCAGGATGACAAGGCCTATCAAAAGGGGCCGTTGCTTGACTGGGGCAAAATTGCCGGTGCAACCCGCCATATGATGGAAGAATTCGATGTTCGCCCGGCAGATCCGCATTTGAAGGCCGCGAATTTTTCGGGCGGGAACCAGCAGAAACTGGTGCTGGCGCGTGAAATGATGCGTGACCCGGACCTGCTGCTGGTTGGGCAGCCAACCCGTGGTGTGGATATTGGCGCCATTGAATTTATTCACAAACGCATTGTCGCCATGCGTGATGCGGGCAAGGCCGTTTTGCTGGTTTCGGTTGAACTTGATGAAATCATGTCGCTGTCAGACCGTATTTTGGTGATGTGCGACGGGTACATTGTAGGCGAGGTTGATGCCGCAGACGCAAATGAACGGGTATTGGGCCTGATGATGGCTGGTGTTGATCCGAAACAGGCCGAAGCGGAGGCCGGGAAATGAGTGATACCATCCAACTTCCGCGCTGGATCGATGTTGGCGTCCTGCCGCTGATGAACCTGGTTCTGGCTTTTCTGATTTCCGGTCTGGTCGTGATGGCCATTGGCGAAGACCCGACCGAAGTTGTGCGCATCATGCTGTATGGTGCATTCGGCTATGAAGAAGCGGTGGGTTACACCCTTTATTACACCACCAATTTCGTCTTTACCGGTCTGGCTTTTGCGGTGGCATTTCATGCCGGGCTGTTCAATATCGGTGTTGAAGGCCAGGCCTATATTGGTGGTCTGGGGGTAACACTGGCGGCCCTTTACCTTAATTGGATTCCGGCCCCCCTTATGCCGGTTGTCAGCATCCTTGCTGCGGCGCTTTTTGGGGCGGCCTGGGCCTATATCCCGGCTTATTTGCAGGCGCGGCGCGGGTCGCATGTGGTGATTACCACCATCATGTTTAACTTCATTGCCTCATCGCTGATGGTTTATCTGCTGGTAAATGTGTTGCGCCCGCAAGGCTCGATGACGCCGGAAAGTGCCGCAATCGATGAAAACCTGACGCTACCCTATATCCACGATATGGCGGGGTGGTTCGGGTTTGATATGGCCAGCAGCCCGCTGAACTTTTCCTTTGTCTATGCGATTGCGTGCTGCGTGCTGGTTTGGCTGTTTATCTGGCATACGCGCTGGGGTTATGCCATTCGTACCGTGGGTGCCAATGCCGCAGCTGCAACCTTTGCCGGGATCGAACCGGGCCGTTATATCATTCTTGCCATGATGATTTCGGGTGGGCTTGGCGGCTTTATGGCACTTAATGAAGTCATGGGTGTTCAGCATCGCCTGCTGATCGATTTTACCGCCGGGTATGGCTTTGTCGGTATTGCTGTCGCCCTGATGGGCCGGAATCATCCGTTTGGTATTTTCCTTTCAGCCCTGTTGTTTGGCATGCTTTATCAGGGCGGGGCGGAGCTTTCGTTTGAAATTCCGACCATTACCAATGACATGGTTGTGGTTATTCAGGGTCTGGTCATTTTGTGCACCGGTGCGCTTGAACATATGTTCCGCCCGCGTGTCACCCGGATCTATACGGCCTGGCGGTTGCGCCAGCGTGCGCAGGAGGCTGCATAATGGATAATTTCCAAATGGTCGTCCTGTTGCTTGACGCAACAATGCGGACATCGACTCCCCTGATCCTTGCTGCCCTTGCTGGCATGTTTTCCGAACGGGCAGGGACCATCAACCTGGCCCTTGAAGGCATGATGCTGGGTGGGGCGTTTTCGGCGGCCTGTGTTGCCTATTATACCGACAGCCACTGGCTTGGGCTTGGTGCTGCTGTGCTGACAACAATGGCCCTGTCACTGCTGCATGGTTTTGCCTGCATCACGCATAAGGGCAATCAGGTTGTATCGGGCATGGCGATCAACATTCTGATGTCCGGCCTGACAGCACTTGTGGGTATTGCCCTGTTTGCCCAGGGTGGCAAAACCCCGGCGCTTGACCATGATGCACGTTTCCAGCCGATCACCCTGCCGGGTGCGGATGCGGTGGCCAATGTGCCGGTGTTGGGTTCGCTTTATTCCGAACTGATCAGCGGGCACAACATTTTGGTTTATGTTGCGTTTCTGGCAGTACCGGCATCCTGGTGGGTCCTTTATCGTACGCGGTTTGGCCTGCGATTGCGTGCTGTGGGCGAAAACCCGGGGGCCGTTGATACGGCCGGCATCAGCGTGGTTGCCATGCGTTATCGTTCGGTTCTGTGCAGTGGTTTTCTGGTGGGTATTTCAGGTGCCTATTTGTCAACCGCGCAGGGGGCATCCTTCCTGCAGGATATGACGGCGGGTAAAGGGTATATCGCGCTGGCAGCGATGGTCTTTGGCAAGTGGCGCCCGTTTCCTGCCATGTTTGCCTGCATTCTGTTTGGCTTTCTTGATGCGGCGGCAACGCGCCTGCAGGGCGTTTCATTGCCCGGTATTGGCGAGGTGCCGGTACAGCTGGTGCAGGCACTGCCCTATATCCTCACGGTTATTTTGCTGGCAGGCTTTATTGGCCGCGCCGTTGCCCCCAAATCGCTGGGCCGTCCGTATGTCAAGGAACGCTGATTTTTGCTTTTGTGGGGTTTTACCCCGTCTGGATGTTTGATGACTGAAAACAATTCTGCCGTGCAAAAAAATGAAACCGAAAAGCGCAACGCCCCGGCTGATCTGGTGGCCGCGGCGCAGGTTGCGCGCAAAAATGCCTATGCTCCCTATTCCAATTTTCTGGTAGGGGCGGCGTTGCGCACGGAAAATGGTGCCATTATTGCGGGCTGTAATGTTGAAAATGCGGCCTATCCCGAAGGTGTTTGCGCCGAAGGCGGGGCCATTTCGGCAATGGTGCTGGCGGGTGAACGCAAAATTACGGAAATTGTTGTGGTGGGCAGCGGTGATGTTGCCTGCACGCCATGTGGCGGTTGCCGCCAGAAAATTCGTGAATTTTCCGGCCCTGATGCGACCATTTTCGTCATTAACGAAGCTGGCAAAACGCTTTTGACCCTAAGCCGTGAAGAACTGATCCCGCATTCTTTCGGACCGGAGAACCTGTCATGAGCAATATTGACGTGGCACTTGCGATTATTGAACAGAAGGCACCCGGTTTTAAGGCCGATGTTGCCCTGGTTCTGGGAAGTGGCCTTGGCGGTGTTGTTGATGCCGTTAGTGAAGCCATCAGGATTGATTACAGTGATCTTCCCGGTTTTCCCAAGCCGACGGTGGTTGGCCATGGCGGGCAACTGGTGCTGGGCCGCATTGGTGCCGTGTCGGTTGCTGTTATGCAGGGACGCGCCCATTATTACGAACATGGCCGTTCGGATTTGATGGCAGAACCGCTGGAAGTTTTGCGCAAACTTGGCGCTGATCAGTTGATTTTAACCAACGCGGCAGGCTCGCTTCTGGCGGAAGCAACGCCGGGTAACCTGATGCTGATTACCGACCATATCAGCCTGTTTGGTCCCAACCCGCTGATTGGCTATCACGGTGCGGATCGTTTTGTGGATATGAATGTGCCCTATGACCCCGAAATTGGGGCAGGCCTGCATCATACTGCCGCAGAACTGGGTATTCCCCTGTTTGAGGGGACTTATGCCTGGTGCACCGGCCCCAGCTTTGAAACCCCGGCCGAAATTCGTGCCTTGCGGGTGATGGGCGCGGATGCGGTTGGCATGTCGACCGTGCCCGAAAATATCCTGGCCCGTCGCCTTGGTTTCCGGGTTGCTGCGGTTTCCAATATAACCAACCTTGCTGCCGGCATGAGCATGACAGCCCTTAGCCATGAACAGACCCTTGAAATGGCAAAGGAAGGTTCGGCAAACCTTATTCGTATTTTGTTGCGTTATTTCGCCCAGACGAAATAGGGCCGGGACGCCATAACACTGTTTGAAGGCGGGCAATGTATGATGTCCGCCTTGATTTTCTTAACCATCTGCAGAGCAGGGGACCCACATGCTGCCGCAGGAAATTATTCGCCGCAAACGTGAAGGCGAAGTTCTAAGCGAAGAAGAAATTGCCTTTTTTGTCAAAGGTATCGCCGATCTTTCTATTAGTGAAGGTCAGGTTGGTGCCTTTGCCATGGCGGTGTTTTTCCAGGGAATGACCATGGATGAACGCGCAGCCCTGACCCGTAATATGCGTGATTCCGGCACGGTGCTGGACTGGAAAAAGCTGGGTCTGGAAAATGGCCCGGTGGTGGACAAACATTCCACCGGTGGTGTTGGCGACAAAGTCAGCCTGATGCTGGGTCCCATTGTTGGGGCCTGTGGGGCATTCGTGCCAATGATTTCGGGCCGTGGCCTGGGGCATACGGGCGGGACGCTTGATAAATTTGATTCCATTCCCGGCTATCGCACCGCACCGGACTTGGCCGAATTTGCCAAGGTCACGCGTGAAGTTGGCTGTGCAATTATTGGCCAGACGGCCGACCTCGCACCGGCGGACAAGCGGTTTTATGGCATTCGTGATGTGACGGCGACGGTTGAATCCATTCCGCTGATTACAGCATCGATCCTGTCGAAAAAGCTGGCAGCGGGCCTTGATGCGCTGGTGATGGATGTGAAATTCGGCTCTGGCGCATTCATGAATGAATATGACCGTGCCCGCGAACTGGCCCAAAGCATTGCCGAGGTTGCAACGCGCAATGGTGTGCCAACAACCGCCCTTCTGACCGATATGGACCAGGTGCTGGGTGAAACGGTTGGCAATGCCCTTGAAATGAAAGAAGCCGTTGATTTCCTGACCGGTAAAAACCAGGAACAGCGGGTTTATGATGTGACGATGGCGCTGGCTGCCGAAATGCTGGCCCTGACCGGTATTGCCGATGACGTGGCTGATGGTTTGCAGAAGGCATCGGCGGCATTGTCATCCGGGCGCGCAGCCGAGGTATTTTCGCGCATGGTAACTGCCTTGGGTGGTCCGACCGATTTTGTCGAGAATATCGACAAACATCAGGAAGCCGCACCGATGGTTTCAGAAATTACCACGGGGAAAACCGGGCGGGTTCTGTCGATGGATGCGCGCAAGGTTGGTTTGGCCCTGGTTGCGCTTAAGGGCGGGCGTACGCGCGCCGATCAGGCGATTGATCATGCCGTTGGCTTTACCGATTTTGTCCGTGTAGGGCAGACGGTATCGGCGGCATCGCCGCTTTGCGTTGCCCATGTGCGTGATGACGCGCAATTGCAACTGGCCGAGAAAATGTTGCGCGACGCCATCGTCATTGGTGATGGCGACATTGCCGAAACGGGCAGTGCCGCCGCCGTGCGCGAACGCATTGTCGCCAAGCGCAGCGGCGAATAACGGCTGCTTCAGTTAAACAAAAAGGCCCGGGGCGTTGACTGCTCCGGGCCTTTTTGATTTGCGTGAAAAGCAATGCTGCTTTTATGCCGCATCCGCCTTGATCAGTTCGGCGGCCTTTTCGGCAATCATGATTGTCGGCGAATTTGTGTTGCCGGAAACAATGGTTGGCATGATCGAGGCATCGGCGATACGCAGGCCGGCAATCCCGTTAAATTTCAGGGCCGGGCTGACAACGGCGTCGGGATCCGTTCCCATCCGGCAGGTGCCCACCGGGTGGAAAATGGTGGTGCCAATGTCACCCGCGGCTTTTGACAGGTCATCGTCAGTCTCGTAAGACGGGCCTGGTTTGAATTCTTGCGGGTTATAGGGCTGCAATGCCTTTTGGGCCACGATCCGCCGGGTTTGGCGGATGGCATCAATGGCAACCTGCCTGTCGGCCTGTGCGCTCAGGTAATTGGGTGCAATGGCGGGCTGGGTTTTATAATCCGGGCTGGTCAGGTGAATGGAACCACGGCTTTCGGGCCGCAGGTTACAGACACTGGCGGTAAAGGCCGGGAAGGGGTGAACGGAATCGCCAAATTTTTCCAGCGACAGGGGCTGCACATGATATTGCAGATTGGGCATATCATAGGTTGATGACGACCGCGTAAACATACCAAGTTGGCTGGGGGCCATCGACATGGGGCCGGACTGGTTAAACAGATATTCCAGCGCGATTGCCGCCTTGCCAAACAGGGAATTGGCCTGTTCGTTCAGGGTTTTGATATTTGACACCTTGAAGGCACAGCGCAGTTGCAAATGGTCCTGCAGGTTTTCGCCAACCGAACTGTTTTCATGAACAACATTGATGCCAGCCTTTTGCAATACATCGCCACGGCCAATGCCCGAAAGTTCCAGAATATGCGGCGAGCCGACCGATCCGGCTGAAAGAATAACCTCGCGGCGGGCCCGGACGGTGCGGATGGTGCCGTGATGGTCAAATTCGACGCCAACAGCCCGACCATTTTCAATGATCAGGCGGCGGACCTGGGCATGTGTCTGGATTTTCAGATTGGCGCGGTCCCGTGCTGGGCGCAAAAAAGCCTTGGAGGTATTCCAGCGAATACCGCGACGCTGGTTAACCTTGAAATAGCTGGAGCCTTCGTTATTGCCTCGGTTGAAGTCATCAACACGCGGGAAACCTGCCTGTTCGGCTGCATCCTGAAAGGCATCGAGGATGTCCCAGTGCAGACGGGCTTCTTCAACCCGCCATTCACCACCGGCACCATGAAGGGCATCCGCGCCTTTATAATAATCCTCGGATTTTTTAAAAAGCGGCAGCACATCATCCCAGCCCCAGCCGGTGCAACCTGACTGACGCCACTGGTCATAATCGGTGGATTGGCCGCGCATATAGATCATACCATTGATCGATGAACAGCCGCCTAAAACCTTCCCGCGCGGATAGGAGAGGGACCGGCCATTGAGGCCGGTTTCGTTCACGGTTTTAAAGCACCAGTCCACACGAGGATTGCCGATGCAATAAAGATAGCCCACCGGGATATGGATCCAGGGATGGCGATCCTTACCACCGGCTTCAAGCAGGATGGTTGTGGCATTGTCGATTTCCGAAAGGCGGTTGGCGAGCGTAGAGCCCGCCGACCCGGCACCGACAATGACGTAGTCAAAGGTTTCTTCTGTCATGAAAAGGGGCCTTATTGCTTGGTCCGCAGACCCAAACGGGCACCAAGGCGCGATGCATTGAATTCACCAATGATCCCGCGACGGAACACCAGAACGCAGACCATAAAGATCAGCCCGGTCAGGACGGTAACGGGGAATGCCGATGCTGCAAGGTAGTTTTGCAGGGTCACGACAAAACCCGCACCAAAGATGGGACCAAAAATGGTGCCGATACCACCCAGAAGCGTCATCAGGATAACCTCGCCCGACATTTGCCAGGCAACGTCGGTCAGGGTGGCGAACTGGAACACCAGCGTTTTGGTGCCCCCTGCCAGCCCGGCCAGGGCCGCCGACATCACAAAGGCACCAAGCTTGTAACGGTTAACCGAATAGCCCAGCGAAATGGCGCGGTCTTCGTTTTCGCGGATGGATTTCAGGATCATGCCAAACGGCGAATGGACAATGCGCCAGATGGCGAAAATACCAATCACGAAAATGCCCAGCACGAAGAAATACATGTTAAGCGGTTGGTTAAGGTCGATAAAACCCAGGAAATGGCCGCGCGGCACGCCCTGAAGGCCATCTTCACCATGGGTAAATTCAGCCTGCAGACAGAAAAAGTAAAACATCTGTGCCAGCGCGAGCGTGACCATGGCGAAATAGATGCCCTGGCGACGAATGGCAAAAAAGCCCATCACCAGCCCCAAAAGGGCAGCACCAACCACACCAACAAGAATGCCCAGTTCAGGTGGGAAGCCCCATTCTTTGACCGCATAGGCGGTGAAATAGGATGCCCCGCCAAAAAATGCGGCATGGCCAAATGACAGAAGCCCGGTATAGCCCAGCAACAGGTTGAAAGCACATGCAAACAGGGCGAAACAGAGCACCTTCATCAGAAAGATCGGATAAAAGGCGAAGGGCGCAATCACCAGGGCAATGAACGCAACAGCAAGCAGCGCAAGCTGGATACGGGTGCCGGTACTGGTGGTGGCAGAAGATGTCATGGAAGATGTTTTCATATCACGCATCCCGACCAAACAGACCGGCAGGCCGGACCAGAAGAACCAGTGCCATGATGACAAAGATCACGATGTTTGAGGCTTCGGGGTAGAAAACCTTGGTCAGGCCTTCAAGAATACCCAGCGCATAGCCGGTAATAATGGCCCCCATGATCGATCCCATGCCACCAACCACGACAATGGCGAAAACCACAATAATCAGATTGGAGCCCATAAGCGGGCTGACCTGATAGATCGGTGCCGCCATGATGCCTGCCAATGCCGCCAGACCGGCGCCAAGACCATAGGTCAAGGTCAGAAGCAGGGGCACATTGATGCCAAATGACTGAACAAGGATGGGGTTCTCCGTTGCTGCGCGCAGATAGGCACCCAAACGTGTTTTTTCGATCAGAACCCAGGTGCCGATACACACGATCAGTGAAGCAACAACCACCCAGCCACGATAGATCGGCAGATACATGAAGCCCAGATTGACACCGCCACTTAGCAGTTTGGGCGTGGCATAGGGCTGGCCCGAGGAGCCATAAAAATAACGAAACGCGCCTTCAACCACCAATGCCAGACCAAAGGTAAACAGCAGGCCATAAAGATGGTCGAGGTTATAAAGGCGGCGCAGTGCAAAGCGTTCGACGACAATGCCGGTAAGACCGACAATGACGGGGGCAAGAATCAGAGCGAACCAGTAATTCACACCAAGCCAGGTCAGCAGCAGCATACCGGCAAAGGCACCCATCATATATTGGGCGCCATGGGCGAAATTGATCACGCGCAGCATGCCGAAAATAATCGCCAGGCCAAGGCTGAGCATTGCATAGAACGACCCGTTGATAAGGCCGATCAGCAACTGTCCCAGAAACGCCTGAATGGGAATTCCAAAAATCATGATCACGGCGTTTAAACTCCTAGAACCTCGTGCAGCATATCCATGCGCGCAGGCAGTTCGCTGGCGTCAAATCCTGCGGAAACAAGGCCATGTTCCATCAGGTAAAAACGGTCGGCGATTTTGCTGGCGAAGCGGAAATTCTGCTCGATCAGCAAAATGGTCATGCCACGCTGTTTCAGGGTCTGTAAAACCTCGCCAATGCGCTGAACAATGACCGGGGCCAGGCCCTCGGTCGGTTCATCAAGCAAAAGCATGTCAACGCCGATGCGCAGCATACGCGCCATGGCCAGCATCTGCTGTTCGCCACCCGAAAGTTTGGTGCCGGAACTGGTTTTACGTTCATAAAGGTTCGGAAACAGGTCGTATATTTCCTCGATGCTCATGCCGCTATCGGAAATTTTCGGCGGCAGCATCAGGTTTTCCTCGACGCTGAGGCTGGCAAAAATGCCGCGTTCCTCGGGCACAAAACCAAGGCCGGTTTTGGCAGTTTTGTGCAGGGGCAGGCGCATCAGGTCGTGGCCGTTAAATTCAATGGCCCCGGTGCGTTTGCGCAAAATACCAACGATGGACCGCAATGTGGTGGTTTTACCCACGCCGTTACGGCCTAGAATGGTAACGGTTTCGCCCCGGCGGACATTCAAATTCACCCCGTGCAGGACGTGGCTTTCGTCGTACCAGGCATTCAAATCCCTGACGGACAGAAGGATATCCTTGTCACTCATCATCTGTCCCCATATAGGCAACTCTTACGCGTTCGTCGTTGCTGACGGTGTCATAATTGCCTTCGGCCAGAATTTCGCCGCGCTGAAGCACGGTGATATGGTCACACAGATCCGCCACGACCTTCAGGTTATGTTCCACCATCAGAACGGCACGGCTACGCGCCACTTCACGGATAATTTCGGCAACCCGGCCCACATCTTCCTGGCCCATGCCCGCCATTGGTTCATCAAGCAGCAGGACTTTCGGGTCCAGCGACAGGGTGGTTGCAATTTCAAGCACACGCTTGCGACCATAGGAAAGGTCGGCAGCGTAGCTATCGCCATCCTTTTCCAGCCCGACGGATTTCAAAAGCTCCATCGCGCGGTCATTGAGGCTGTCTAGCGTGTTCATCGACCGCCAGAACTGGATGGCAAGGCCACCAGGACGTTGCAGGGCGACACGCACATTTTCCAGAACCGTCAGATGCGGAAATACCGCCGAAATCTGGAATGAGCGCACCAGTCCCATACGCGCGACATTGGCGGGCGGGGTTTTGGTAATGTCATGACCCAGAAGGGTGATTGTACCACTTGTGGGTTGAAGAAACTTTGTTAGCAGATTGAAAACAGTGGTTTTGCCTGCGCCATTCGGGCCGATCAGCGCATGCACCCGGGCATGATGGACATCCAGGTTGACATTGTTGACCGCGGTAAAGCCACCAAAATCGCGGCGGAGGTCACGAGCGGAAAGAACCACTCGTGCCTCGTTCGCGTTTTGCGACATACCGGGATTTTGAAGTTCTCCGGTTGCCATCATGTTTTATTGCGCCAGTGCGCAGCCGCTTTCGGACGGGGCGATGAATGCCTTGTCACCGGGGACGGTATCAAGAACATTGTAGTAGTCCCAGTCGCCCTTCATTTCGGACGGCTTTTTGACTTCCATCAGATACATGTCATAGATCATGCGGCCGTTGGCGCCGACTTTGCCGTTATGGGCAAACACGTCATTGACCGGCATTTCATGCAGGGCTTTGGCGACGGCTTCGGTTTCATCCGTGCCAACTTCCTTGATCGCCTTGAGATACTGAAGAACAGCCGAATAGGTGCCTGCCTGGATCATGTTCGGCATGCGGCCGGTACGATCATGGAAGCGTTTACCAAATTCGCGCGATTCATCATTGCGGTCCCAATAGAAACCTTCGGTCAGGGACAGGCCCTGTGCGGCTTCGGCACCCAGGCCATGCACTTCGGCCAGGGTAAACAGAAGGGCGGCAAGGCGCTGACCGCCCTGAACGATACCGAATTCCGATGCCTGTTTGATGGCATTGGCGGTATCAAGGCCGGCATCGGCAAGACCGATGACCTTGGCACCCGATGCCTGTGCCTGGAGCAGGAAGGACGAGAAATCGGTGCTGGAAAGTGGATGGCGCACCGAACCCAGAACCTTACCACCATTGTCGGTAACAAATTTCGAGGTCTGTTCTTCGAGCGAATAGCCAAAAGCGTAATCGGCCGTCAGGAAGTACCAGGTATCGCCACCGTTTTTCACGAGTGCGCCACCCGTACCAACTGCAAGGGCGTGGGTGTCATAGGCCCAATGGAAGCCATAGGGCGAGCACTGGTCACCGGTTAGCGCGGTCGTTGCCGCACCGGTTACGATGTCGATCTTTTTCTTTTCTTTGGAAATACCCTGAACAGCCAGTGCGACTGACGAGGTCGTCAGTTCCATGATCGCATCAACCTTGTCTTCGTCATACCACTGACGGGCAATGTTGGCCGCAACATCAGGCTTGTTCTGGTGGTCGGCGGTGATGACTTCGATTTTCTTGTCCAGAACGGTTCCGCCGAAATCTTCGACGGCCATTTTGGCGGCTTCATAAGACCATTTACCACCGAAATCGGCGTAAACGCCGGACTGGTCATTGAGAATGCCGATTTTAACGATATCGTCGGAAACACCAGCCGCATGTGCCGGAAGTGCAGCAGCGGCCGCCATGACGGCAAGTGATGCCATCGCGAGTTTCTTCATCTGAGGTTCCTCCCTAACTGAACCATGTTGTTACCGCCATTCACAGAAATGGCGGGTGACGTTCCTGTTTTCCGAACTCTGCTTTGACCGCAAGTCAGTTGACTGCGGCGGAGGACAGGCGACGGATAGGCGTACACTGTGCCGTGTACTTGTTTATTTTTGTAACGCACCGGAAGGTTGTTTCGATGCCCTGATATTCTCCGCCTGCGGCTGTTTTCAGGCAAGCGGGTTATTGTTTTGTTGTTCGATGTGAACGCTAACATTGACCAAAAGGTCAACAAATATATAATTTTGGACAATATCTGTACAAAAATGAACAGAACGGTCCGATGAACAATTTTTCCTGGGATGATTTGCAGTATTTTCTGGCTGTCGCGCGAGACGGGCAATTGTCCGCTGCCGCACGCCGCCTGCGCACAAGTCACGTTACGGTAGCAAGGCGTATCGACCGCCTTGAACAGCGTTTGGGCGCCAAATTATTTGAGCGGAATCCCCGTGGTTATGTGCTTACGCCATTGGGCGCGCGCCTGATGTCGCCAACTGAAACAATGGCGCAGGAAGCCGATAAATTATTGGGAGAGGTGGGCACCGGGTCATTTGCCCTAAGCGGGGTTGTACGTTTTAGTGTGCCCGAAGGGTTTGGCAATTTTTTCATTGGTGAAAAGCTGCCGTTTTTTGCCAAACGCCATCCCAGCCTGTCGATTGAAATGGTCAATATTCAGCAGATCGTTTCGCTTTCACGCCGCGAAGCCGATATTTCGGTCGCGCTGAATACCCCCAAAACCGGGTCTTACCATCGCGAGAAAATATCAAGCTATGCACTGTATGTTTACGCATCGCGGCAATATCTGGCGGAACACGGACCAATCACCGATCGTGCGCAATTATCCTCGCATTCATTCATTGGCTATATCGAGGATATGATTTTTACCCAGGAACTGAACTATCTGGCCGAACTGATGCCGGGCTTTCGCGCGGGCTATCAAAGTTCGAGTGTATTTGCGCAGCTTAAAGCAACCCGGGCGGGGTTCGGGCTGTGCATATTGCCGTATTTTATGGCGGTTGCCTTTGATGACCTGGTGCCGGTTTTACCCGAAACCGTAAAAATCATGCGCGATTACTGGATGGTATGCCATAGCGATATGATCAATGTGGCGCGGATTCGCCTGCTGGCGGATTTCATCCGCGAAGAAACCCACGCCGCAACCGATCTGTTGACCGCAGCATCCATGCCCGCCGTACGTGATGCCTGAATGTTTCGTTCGGGCGATTAATTGGGATCGTAGAATGTGGGTGGGGCGGTGATTGGCACCTGAAAAGCCCTTCACGTGCTTTTTGACTGTCCGGTAAAGGGTAAGGCAGCGATTTCGGGGCAGCATGGTCTTGCATCTTTTGTGCGATCCCCGCATGTTAGGGAGCATGACTGCGAAATGAGAACAAACTTATATAAAATCACATCGCCGTATCGGAGAGAACATGGGTAAATTGGACAGGCGCCGCCGGGAAATTCTGGAGAAGGTAGCCGTTAGCGGCTTTATGACCATCGATGCACTGGCGACGCATTTTGATGTTACCCCGCAGACCATCCGTCGCGATATCAATGAAATGGCCGAAGAAGGGCTGATTGCCCGTTATCATGGCGGTGCGGCAAGCCTTTCGACCACTGAAAATACGGCTTACACGGACCGCCAGGTTCTTAATCTTGAGGCGAAACGCAAAATCGCCCGTCTGGTGGCACGTCACATTCCCGAAGGGGCGTCGCTTTTTATCAATATCGGAACGACGACCGAAGAAGTCGCCCGTGCCCTGTCTGATCACAAGAACCTTAAGATCATTACCAATAACCTGCATGTCGCCGAGATTTGCGCTGCTAACCCGGGATTTGAGGTGATTATTGCTGGTGGTGTCGTGCGTCAGCGTGACTTTGGCATTATCGGTGAAGCCACTATCGACTTTATCAGCCAGTTCAAGGTTGATTACGCGATTATCGGTATTTCCGGTGTTGATGAAGATGGCAGCCTGATGGATTTTGACTATCGCGAAGTGCGTGTTGCCCGCGCGATCATTTCCAATTCCCGCCAGACATTTTTGTGCACTGACCTTTCCAAATTCGGCCGTCGCGCAATGGTGCGGCTTGGCCATTTATCCGAGGTCGACGCCCTGTTTACCGATGTTGCGCCAGGCAAGGCATGGGAAAACATCCTTGAACAGGCGGATCTGTCCGTTTATTGCGCGGATTGACCGAAAAGGCGCAAATAAATCAGCCAATACAGTGCCAATAACGGTTAGGGTCCTTTGGGGAGCCTAACTGCATATTGGTGCATTGAATATTGCAGGTGAAAGGGCTGTCAGGCGACGAGATGTTGCCCGCGATTTCGTGTGCGCATCGAAATCGGCCCCTGGGATGAACCCTTAAGCATCTGTGTCAGGTGCTCGTTGTGGGCATCGGAAATATCGTCGCGCTTGCCACTCCAATAGACCCGGCCTTCATGCATCATGGTCAGGAAATCATAACGGTTACGCGCGATTTCCATGTCATTGGTCACGGTGATGACGGTCGTTTTGTGCTTTTTGGCGATGGTTTCAATCATGTTTTCAATATGATTGGAAAGCACAGGGTCAAGGCCGGCTGTTGGGTTATCCAGCAACAGGATTTCCGGGTTGTTGGCAATGGCACGCGCAATACCCACACGCTTTTGCATACCGCCCGAAAGGTCGGCCGGACGTAAAGTTGCACTATCGGCATCCAGGCCAACCAGCCCCAAAAGTTCGACGGCGCGTTCCTTTGCCTGTTTTCGTGACAGGCTGCCGTTCTCGATCAGCTGAAAGCAGACATTTTGCCAGATCGGCAGGCTGTCAAACAGGGCGTTTTGCTGAAACAGCATGCCGACACGATCGGTCCAGCTTGCGTCATTGCTGGCATCGTTTTCGGCGATGTTTTTGCCCTCGATCAGGACCGAGCCCTGATTGGCACCATAAACACCGGCCATACATTTCAGCAGCACGCTTTTGCCCGCTGCCGACGGGCCGATAATCGCCATTGTCTGCCCGCGATCAAGCGACAGGCTGACATCATCCAGCACGGTGTTTTCGCCAAATTTTTTGACCAGATTATGAATAGCCAAAAAAGGCGAGGTCGCGTTTGCCGGGTTTTGGGCGGTATCGTTGGGCAATGTCATGATGCAATCAGTGTTATGCGAAAATCTATTGGGCCGATAGTCGCTGCTTGGCGGGCAGGGCGCAAGGATGAAATGCGCAAAAAGAAAAACGGCCCCGAAAAATTCGGGGCCGCTTAACCGTTTTAAACCTGATTTTCGCTTAGTGCGAAAGGATCTGGCTAAGGAACAGTTTGGTACGTTCGCTTTTCGGATTGGCGAAGAAGTCATGGGGTTCACCCATTTCTACAATTTCACCGGCATCCATGAACACAACGCGGTCGGCAACTTCTTTGGCAAAGCCCATTTCGTGCGTCACGCACAGCATGGTCATGCCTTCTTTTGCCAGTTCAACCATCACGTCGAGAACTTCCTTGACCATTTCCGGGTCAAGGGCCGAGGTCGGCTCATCGAACAGCATGATTTTCGGCTGCATGCACAGTGAACGTGCAATGGCCACACGCTGCTGCTGACCACCGGAAAGCTGACCCGGATATTTGTGGGCCTGTTCTGCAATGCGAACACGCTTCAGGTAGTGCATGGCAAGTTCGATGGCTTCTTTCTTCGGGGTTTTGCGAACCCAGATCGGCGCCAGGGTGAGGTTTTCCAGCACGGTCATGTGCGGGAAAAGGTTGAAATGCTGGAACACCATGCAAACTTCGCGGCGCACAGCTTCGATGTTTTTCACATCGTCGCCCAGCAGAATGCCATCAACCGTAATCTCGCCAGCCTGATAGGCTTCAAGACGGTTCAGGCAGCGGATAAGGGTGGATTTACCCGAACCCGACGGCCCACAGATGACGATACGTTCACCCTTGCGAACGGTAAGATCCACGTCTTTGAGAACGTGAAAGTTGCCATACCACTTGTTCGCCTTGCGAATGGTGATCACGTCTTCGTTCGACGGCGGCGGAGCAACATTATTGGTGGTTTCAGTAGCAGTCATTTTGTTTTTCCTCTCTCCTCACCGGCGCTCGCCCTTGCGCAATTCTTTTTCAAGATATGCGGAATAGCGGCCCATCGAGTAACAGATCAGGAAGAAGATCGCCGCAGCGAAAACGTAACCTTCGACATAATAGCGGGTCCAGGCAGGGTCGCTGCGCAGTGCCAGCTTGACCGCACCCAGAAGGTCGAACAGACCGATGATCACGACCAGGGTCGTATCTTTGAACATCGAGATGAAGCTGTTGACCGTTGGCGGAATGACCAGACGCAGGGCCTGCGGCAGAATGATCAGGCGCATGGACTGCCAGTAGGACAGACCAAGGGAATCACCTGCTTCAAACTGGCCACGCGGAACAGCCTGCAGACCACCACGGAATACTTCGGCCAGATAGGCCGCTGTAAACAGGATGATACCGATCTGGGCACGCAGAAGTTTGTCGATGGAAACGCCATCCGGCAGGAACAGCGGGAACATGACAGATGCCATGAACAACACCGTAATCAGCGGGACGCCACGAATGACTTCGATATAGACCACTGACAGGGTCTTGATCGCCGGCATGTTCGACTGACGGCCAAGGGCCAGCAGCAGACCAAGCGGGAAGGCGAAAACGATACCGATCGTCGACAGGATCAGCGTCAGCGGCAGGCCGCCCCACGAGCTGTTCTGAACGTAGGTAAGGCCAAGCATGCCGCCCCACATCAGAATGGCAATCGCCGGAATGCCAACAATCCACATCGGCAGGATCAGCTTTTGCAGGCGCGGATAACGTACGCCGGCAAGGCTTGCCACGATGATGCCGATCAGGATGATCATGGCCAGCAACGGACGCCACTGCTGATCAAAGGGATAAACCCCAAACAGGATCAGTCGAAGATTGGCATTGACGAAGCCCCAGCAGGCGCCGGTGGTTTCGCGGCAGGCTTCGATGGTCGGGGTCAGCGTTGCATTAAGCACGGCCCATTCAAAGATCGGCGGAACAATCCAGACCACAAAAGCAATGGCGAGAATTGTCAGGATCGAGTTGAACCAGCTGTTAAAAAGGTTTCTGCGAACCCAGATAACAGCACGTTGACCGACAGAACCATTCGGGCCCGGTGGTAGTTGGGTACTTGTTGCCATCTTACCTCTCC
This sequence comes from Thalassospira marina, assembly GCF_002844375.1. Taxonomy (NCBI): domain Bacteria; kingdom Pseudomonadati; phylum Pseudomonadota; class Alphaproteobacteria; order Rhodospirillales; family Thalassospiraceae; genus Thalassospira; species Thalassospira marina. Next base: position 1,950,708 of record NZ_CP024199.1, read on the forward strand.
ACCAATGCCATTTTCTTGTTGAACCAGTTCATGAACAGCGACGTGATCAGGCTGAGGCCAAGATAAACAGCCATGTAGATCGAGATTGCCTCGATCGCCTGACCGGTCTGGTTCATGGTTGTGTTCGACACCGAAACCAGGTCCGGGTACCCGACAGCAACAGCAAGCGAGCTGTTTTTGGTCAGGTTCAGATACTGGTTGGTCAGCGGCGGAATGGCGACGCGCATGGATTGCGGCAGAATGATTTTCCGCAGCGAAACAGAGCGCTTCAAACCAAGGCTGTCGGCAGCTTCCCACTGGCCGTTCGGAACGGCCTGGATACCGGAACGGACAACTTCGGCGACATAGGTTGACGTATAGATCGTCAGACCGATGAGAACCGACATGAATTCCGGCGAAATGTTATAACCGCCGCGAATGTTGAAGCCCTTGAGTTCCGGGATGTCCATTTCGGTCGGTGCGCCGCCGGCAATATAGGCGATCAGGACAAAACCAACCAGAATACCAACGCTGGCCCAGAAAATCGGGAAGGGCTGGCCGGTGGCATCCAGACGTTTGGCTGCCCATTTCTTGACGAAATAGATAACCACAAACGCAAGAATTGCAGCAATCCCCATGAAATCATAGGCATTGTCGGCAACCGGAACCGGGATATACATCCCGCGATTGGTCAGCAGAACATCGGGCAGGGGCTGCAGGGCATTACGCGCTGCAGGAAATGCGCCCGGAATGATCGCATACCAGAAGAAAAGCTGAAGCAGAACCGGAATATTCCGGAATGTCTCGACATAAACCGTGGCGAGCTTGCGCACAATCCAGTTCGACGAAAGACGTGCAACACCAAAGATCGTGCCAATGATGGTACACAGAACGATGCCGAGAAATGCGACCTTGACGGTGTTAAGCAGGCCGACCATGAGTGCCGTTGCATAGCTGCTGCGCGGCGTATAGTCGATCATGCTTTCGCTGATCCCGAACGATGCTTCCAGATTAAGGAAGCCATAACCGGTTGAGATGTTTTGCCGTTCCAGGTTGTCCAGGGTGTTGGACACCAGATACCAGCCAGCCAATATGACAAGACCGATCGCAATGATCTGATAAATTACAGCGCGAACGTTTTCGTCATTCAGGTAATCGGCGAGGCCTTTGGAACGGACACCCCCCGGGGCCTGTTGAGTCTTACTCATCTGTCCCTCAGGTGTAGATTGTATCCAATATGCAGATGCTCTAACGAAAAGCTCCGCCCCGGCAAAAAAGGCCAGTGGGCGGAGCTCATTTCGTCTACGAAGACCGGTACGATTAACGGACCGGAATAGCGTACTGCAGACCACCGTCAGTCCACAAAGCGTTCAGACCACGTTCCAGGCCCAGCTTTGCGGTTACGTTGGCTTTGTAGCTTTCGCCATAGTTGCCAACCTGTTTGATGATGCGGTAAGCCCATTCTTCGTCAACACCAAGAGCTTCACCCATGCCCGGGGAAACGCCCAGAAGACGCTGGATGCCGGGGTTTTCGCTCTTCTTCATATCGTCAACGTTTCCGCTGTTGACGCCGAGTTCTTCGGCTTCAATCATCGCCATCAGCGACCAGCGAACCAGGTCGGCCCACTGATCGTCACCCTGTGCGACAGCCGGTCCAAGCGGTTCTTTGGAGATGATTTCCGGCAGGATCACATAGTCATCCGGGTTCGGAGCCATGGTCTGACGGACAGATGCAAGACCGGAAGCATCGGTGGTGTAAACGTCACAACGACCAGCAAAGAATGCTGCCGTGGTTTCGTTGATGTTTTCGATAACGACCGGCTCGAAGCTCATGCCCTTGGCGCGGAAATAGTCAGCCAGGTTGAGTTCGGTGGTGGTGCCCGGCTCGACGCAGACGGTTGCACCGTCCAGTTCGGTTGCGTGGGTCACACCAAGAGATTTCGGGACCAGGAAGCCCTGGCCGTCATAGTAGTTAACGCCACCGAAGGTCAGACCCAGTTTCGCATCGCGGGTCAGGGTCCAGGTGGTGTTACGCGACAGAATGTCAATTTCACCAGACTGCAGAGCGGTGAAGCGCTGTGCAGCGGTCATCGGGGTGTACTGAACTTTTTCGGCATCACCCAGAAGTGCTGCTGCCGCTGCGCGGCAAACATCAACGTCAAGGCCTTCCCATTTGCCTTCCGCATTTGCAGCAGAGAAACCCGGCAGACCGGTATTCACGCCGCACTGAACGAAACCTTTGGCCTTGATGCCATCAAGCACAGCGCCAGCGTGGGCGTTGTTTGCGGCAATGGCGGCAACAGACATTGCGCCAGCGGCCAGGATCGTTTTCATTTTCATTTATTAGCTCCCTCATTAGCAAAGCATTCTTAATGGCTTTGGTAACTTCTATGCCACCCCAGACATGCCAAATGGACATATCTGTTCTGTCCTTTTGTTCGGACAGCCAAATTAAGGAATTTTAGGGCCGTATGTGTCAAGTGCGAAAAACAGCGGGTAGGTTGCCGGTGTAGAAATTTTCGCAACAAAAATTGTCTTTTTGGGTAATCAAATTAGCCAAAAAATCGGTACTGAAATGAGGATATCGAATTTATATCTTTTATATCAATGGCTTGTGTTCCTGTCTTTTTGGACAGGTTCGTTTGCCATTTTAGCGCCATTTTTTTTTATGACGCGGTGTTTGTGTGTAAAAAATTGGCAAAAATGTGTCCTGATTAAATTTTGATCGTCGCTGCGATGCGGAATCGGAGCAATTATCGCAGGGGTGAATAATTGCTCTGGTGACCGGCGCTGTTCTCAAGGATTTGAGAAAAAGAATGCCCCGGCATCGTATCTGGATGCCGGGGCATGATATGCGTTTTGCTGCGACGCGAAATCAGCTCTGCAGAATTTCCAGGTCGGCATACAGGTCCAGCGCTTCGGGATTGGCCAGTGCTTCCTGATTCTTTACCGCCCGTCCATGCACCACATCACGCACAGCCAATTCCGTGATTTTGCCCGATTTGGTACGCGGGATATCATCGACCGCAACAATCTTGGCCGGGACGTGGCGTGGCGTGCAGTTATTGCGGATCTGCTTGCGGATACGGTCTGCCAGCGCGTCATCAAGTGTGGTGCCCGGTGTCAGCACCACAAACAGCACCACACGAACGTCGTTGTCCCATTCCTGGCCGATAACGATGGATTCCTGGATTTCAGGCAGCATCTCGACCTGGCGGTAAATTTCCGCTGTACCGATGCGCACGCCACCTGGGTTCAGTGTGGCGTCGGAACGGCCATAAATCACCATGCCGCCATCATCATCAAGCTCTACATAATCGCCATGGCACCATGTGTTGGGGAAGCGATCAAAATAGGCATCGTGGTAGCGCTGCCCATCCGGGTCATTCCAGAAGCCAACCGGCATGGAGGGGAAGGGGGCAGTACAAACCAGCTCACCCTTCTGATTGCGCACCGGTTTTGCTTCATCGTCATACACATTGACTGCAACGCCAAGGGCGCGGGTCTGGATGACGCCGCGGCGTACCGGCAGGACCGGGCTTGCCAGTACAAAACAGCCGAGAATATCGGTGCCACCGGATATCGACGCCAGATGGATGTCTTCTTTGATATCACGATAGACATAATCAAAGCTTTCGGGCGCCAGGGGCGAGCCGGTCGATGTCATGGCGCGCACCGTTGACAAATCGTGGGTTTCGCGCGGTTTCAATTCGGCCTTGGCAAGGGCGTCGATATATTTTGCCGATGTGCCAAACAGGGTCATGCCTTCGGCATCGGCATAATCAAACAGGATATTGCCACTGGGATAGAAGGGGGATCCGTCATAAAGCAGCAGGGTTGCTTCAGCCGCCAGGCCGCCCATCAGCCAGTTCCACATCATCCAGCCGCAGGTGGTGAAATAAAATACCCGGTCACCCGGCGCGACGTCGCAATGCATCAAATGTTCGGAAACCTGCTTTAACAGCGTGCCGCCGGTGCCATGCACAATGCATTTCGGTTTGCCCGTGGTGCCCGATGAAAACATCACATAAAGGGGGTGGTTAAATTCCACCTGTTCGAATTCGATTTTTTCGGCGTCATAGCGACCGGTATAGTCGCCATACGAAACGGCGCCGCGAATGCCGGTGGTGTTTTCACCGTCAAAGGCATATTTGACGATCACAACGGTTTCAATGCTGGGGATGCGGTCAACGACATCCTTTACCTTTTCGCGAATATCGTGGCTTTTGCCATTATAATAGTAGCCATCAACCGTGATCATGACTTTGGGTTCGATCTGCCCAAAGCGGTCTTCAACGCCCTGTACGCCAAAATCGGGCGAGGCGGATGACCATGTGGCACCAATGGCGGCCGTACCGAGCATCGCAATTACGGTTTCAGGCATGTTGGGCATATAGCCGCACACGCGGTCGCCTTTGCCCACGCCCTGGGCGCGCAGGGCCTGTGAAAATTTTGATACGGCAATATTCAAATCGCACCAGGAAAGGCGGGTTTTAACCTTGTCTTCGCCCCAGAAAACCAGCGCATCACTGTGGTCATCGCGGCGCAGCAGGTTTTCGGCAAAGTTCAGCCGTGCTTCGGGGAAAAATTTGGCGCCAGGCATCTGGTGCGGGTTTTCCAGCACCGTGTCGCCCCATTTTTCGGCCTTCAACCCGGCATATTCGATGAATGCTGGCCAGAAGGTTTCCATATCGCTGACGGACCAGTCATACAGATCGACGAAATTTTCCAACTGCAGGTCGTTGCGGTTGTTAAGCCATTCACGAAAGCGCGTAACGTTGGCGTTTTTTATGCGTTCCGGGCTTGGTTGCCAAAGAATGTCCGTCATCGTCGATACCTCTGTTTCCTGCGTCAATGTTGTTATGAATTAAGGGGATGCCACGGTTTGTAACTGTTATCGGTAATTCGGTATCACCCTACCGCTTTTTACGTCGAAATATGCTGCGCGGCAAGAAAACTGGTGTTGCATTGCCGAAGATCGTTAATCGGGAAGTGGTTTATCCTGATGTGTTTTATTGGGTTTAAGAGATAACGCATTGAATTTTATTGGTTCACTGTGAAATGAATCATGCTTGCATATCTGCCAGCAGAATCTAGGCAGCCATTCGGGTTTCGCAACTTTATCCAGGGTCGATGCGACGCGTGGTCATGCGGGGTGCTGCCAGCGTGCGCGAAATTCGCATAAAAACTTTTGCGACGAATAGCTTGCACACCAAAGCAGGGGCAGTAAGCTGCTGGCAATATTTTTATTTCGGAGTTTCGGACATGCCGGGAAAGATTGATCCTTCCTTGCCTTTCAAGCCAGTCAATATCGCCGTGTTGACCGTGAGCGACACGCGCAGCTTTGCGACCGATACGTCGGGCGATATTCTGGTGCAGCGCGCCGAAAAGGCGGGGCATACGGTTATTGACCGTAAAATATTGCCTGACGAGTTTGACCAGCTGGTTGCCCAGTTAAAAGCCTGGTCGGAAGACCCCAGTGTTGATGCGATCATTTCAACCGGTGGAACGGGGGTTACGGGGCGCGATGTCACGACCGAGGCGCACCAGGCCGTTTATGAAAAGGAAATTCCCGGTTTTGGTGAGCTGTTTCGCTGGTTGTCCTACGCCAAAATTGGCACATCGACGATCCAGTCGCGCGCTGTGGCAGGGGTTGCGAACGGCACATATATGTTTGCGCTGCCAGGCTCAAACGGGGCATGCAAGGATGCGTGGGACGATATCCTTGTCTATCAGCTCGATTTCCGGCATCGCCCGTGCAATTTCGTCGAGCTGATGCCGCGCCTGTTGGAAAAGTAAACCGGACGCCCCTGTTTGATCTGCGCTTTATGGCCTGAAATGGCGGTAAACATGCTGTTGCAGGCAAACAGGGTAACGGTGTTATGGAAGATTGATGGATATAATCAGCGATCCGTTTTTTTATGTCGTGGCGATCCCGGCCGTATTGATTGCCGGGGTGTCAAAAAGCGGTTTTGGCGGCGGGCTTGGCGTTGTTTCCGTGCCGTTAATTGCGCTTGCAGTGTCGCCGCAAGTTGCGGCCGCCATTATGTTGCCGATCCTGTGTCTGATGGATTTGGCCAATGTCTGGGCGTATCGCAAAAATTGGGATCGTCGCAACATGATGATCCTGATCCCGGCTGCCCTGATTGGCATTCTCGTCGGTTCATTATCGTTTAACTATCTAAGCGAGGAAGCCGTTAAAATCCTGATCGCGCTTATTGCGATCGGCTTTACGCTTGATCGCTGGTTGCGACGTAAATCGGCGGGGGACCAACCCAAAAAAGCCAAATGGCTGCCTGGTACGTTTTGGGGGGCTATTTCGGGCTTTACCAGTTTCGTTGCCCATTCGGGTGGGCCGCCGATATCCGTGTTTTTGCTGCCGCAGCGGTTGGATAAAACGGTGTTTGTTGGCACAACCGTTATGTTCTTCATCGTTGTGAATTACGTAAAGCTTATTCCATACTGGCTGCTTGGCCAGTTTAACGGGGCGAACCTTGAAACAGCTGCTGTTTTGGCGCCGGTTGCAATTGCTGGCACCTGGCTGGGGCTTTGGGCGCATGACAAAATCAACGAGGTTCTGTTTTACCGCGTTTGTTATGTGCTGTTGCTGGTGACGGGACTGAAACTGTTGTGGGATGGACTATCGCATTTCGGAATGCTGTAGCGATCCAGGTCAATAGGCCGAGCAGTGATTGCCGCATGATACAGGTATGAAATACAGGGCAGGGCGCATCTTTGGGTGTGCCCTGTTTTTTTGTTTTGCGGCTTTATGTGATCAAAATTCAATAATCTGTCGGGCGGGCCTTCTAGGCTGGAGGATACCTCTTGGTGACAGCCGGATTGCAGCTTTTTGTGCAGGTGAAAATTGCGCAAAAGCATACTTATAGCGGTTGTATAGGGTGTTTTCGCATTTGATGCTAAAATTTTTAAAAAAATGGCATTTTCAACTGTTTTTTACCGATAAAAATCCAACGCGACTCTGATTCTGCGATGATTTCCCTGGCTTGAAGCAGGGTAACTTTGTCCTGCTTTGGGGCTGTATATTAATGCGTAAGTATATATAAATTAAGATGTAAGATTATATATTCCGGTAAATTGGTATTACGTAACTTCTGTCTTTTATTTGTGAATATTTGGCATAGGTGTTTGCGAAAACTGAAACAATAGCGCAAGTAATTGAAATAATTTGGAATTAATTTAACACATTGGTTGTGTGTTACAAAAATATTGCGTGTGCATCCTCGGCCAGCGGCGCAGCCTTTTCTTATCAGGAACTTTAAAAAACATGGGGGATAACATGCCTGAGAGAATCCTGAATGCTGCAACAAAAATGTCGGAACTAACGACAGCCAAGGTCAATGAAATTCAGAATGTCACCAAGGCTGCCAAAATCCTGGCACTGAACGCGCTTATTGAAGCATCCCGTGCGGGAGAGGCGGGACGGGGCTTTGCTGTTGTTGCCAACGAGGTTAACAGCATTTCCCAGCAGGTCACATCCATCGCCAATGAACTGCAAAACCTGTTTGCGACCGAAGCCCGCGATTTGCGTGCGACGGCACAAATGGTGCGCGGGGCGCGATTGTCCGATCTGGCGCTGTATGTGATCGAACTGATTGACCGTAACCTGTATGAACGTTCGTGTGACGTTCGCTGGTGGGCAACCGATAGCGCGGTTGTCGATGGCTGTGCAGACCCGGAAAATGACAAGGCGACAAACTGGGCATCAAAACGCCTTGGGGTTATTCTGGATTCCTATACGGTTTATCTTGATTTGTGGGTCGCGGATTGTAATGGCCGGGTTATTGCCAATGGCCGACCGGACCGTTACCGCGTCAAGGGGCTCGATGTCAGTAATGAACCCTGGTTCCGCCAGGCAATGGCCACCCGGGATGGCACCGAATATTCGGTCGCCGATATTGAACGAAACCAGCATCTGGGCGGGCGTTCAACAGCAACCTATGCCACGGCTGTTCGGGCCGAGGGTGAAGCGGACGGTGAAATCATCGGTGCGATGGGGATATTTTTTGATTGGGAAACCCAGGCAGATTCGGTTGTTAATTCCATCAGCTTTGCCGAGGAAGAGGCACCCAGAACCCGTGTGATGATTGTGGATCGAAATTATAATGTCATTGCTGCGTCCGATGGCATGTCCAGCCGCGGCGAACGTTTCGCCCTGCAGGTTAGCGAGAATGACAAGGATTCTTACCTGTTGGAAGATGGCAGCATTGTTGGCTTCGCCTTGACACCGGGCTACGAGACCTATGAAGGGCTGGGCTGGCGCGGGGTCATTGTGCAAAAGCCGCGCAATGATTTGCGAACGGCGCGCAGGCATGTTGCGCTGACAAAACCTGTTGAGCGGACACGGGAGTTGGAAGCCGTGGAAAGCTGATCAGCGCAAAGATTGAGTTTTTGATACTATAGTTCGTCAGCCAGGCGGGTACAGGAAGTACCTGCCTGCTGTCGTTTTTGCGTATGGTGTTTGTAAGCCGCCAGGCGGTCTGCTGTCAGGAAATGTCAGTAGTGGCGGCAAAACAGGATGGCTATTGGGTAGGGATAACGATAGGAACGGATAAAGAACATTGATTTGGGGACGACATCATGGCCGAGCTTTTGAAAGACCTGTTTTCACCGGCATTGATTGCCGATATGGCGGCCAATATTTTGCGGCATGATACGTCGTTTGACCATGATGCATTTATCCGGGATGCCAGCGACAATCTTGCTGCCCTGGAATTAAAACAGCGCAGCAATCAGATCCTCGATGCGCTTTCTACCCATCTGCCCGATGATTTTGCCCGTGCCGTTAGCATTATCAACCAGAGCCTGGCGCCAGCACCAAGCGGTGATTTTAACGACATTACCGACCCGCAACCGGCAATTTCCGGTCCAGGCATACGCGGCTGGGCAATTATGCCAATGGCGGATTACATCGCCCGGCATGGGCAGGATAATGTCGAATTATCAATGGGTAGTCTTTATCAGTTAACCCAACGCTTTAGTGCGGAATTTGCCATTCGCCCGTTTCTGGCGAACCATACTGCACAAACATTGGCGATTTTGGCGGGCTGGGTCGAGGATGCGAATACCCACGTTCGCAGACTGGTATCCGAAGGGACGCGCTCGCGATTGCCATGGGGGATGCGCCTGCCGGTTTTCATTGAGGACCCCAAACCTGTCATCGCACTTTTAACCCGTTTGCGTGATGACAGGGCGGAATATGTGCGCCGGTCGGTTGCCAATAACCTGAATGATATTTCAAAAGATCACCCTGATCTGGTCGCCGGGATCGCGGCGGACTGGTTGCGTGATGCCCCAAAACCCCGCCAGCGTATGATCAACCATGCCTGCCGCAGCCTGATCAAACAGGGGCATGAACCCACCCTGGCGGCACTTGGCTTTGGCCCGGTTAAAGTGGCGGTATCGGCATTGGATTTAAGCACTGATGCGATTGAACTGGGCAGCGAGATTGGTTTTTCGATTGCGATAAAAAACGAAGAACCGGCAATACGCGATATCGTGATTGATTATGCCATTCATCACCGCAAGGCGAATGGCAGTCTGGCAGCCAAGGTTTTCAAATGGAAGAAGCTGGTGCTTAAGCCCGGTGCAAGCATTTCTCTTGCCCGAACCCATCGGATTTATGAAATCACCACCCGCAAATATTACCCCGGCCAACATATTATTGATGTGCTGGTAAACGGGCAAAAAGTGGCAAGTGCGCCATTTGATTTGCGCATTCCCTGAAATGGGGGCAACCGTATCGCAAAGTTGGCTGGCCTGGTGATATGGTAAACGTAAATCGATGATAGCCCGTTGATAAGTCCGCGTATTAGCCCGGTTTCATATGGGGCAGGCTGGGCCGCTTTCTGTAAGCCAGATCAAAACGGTCGAAATATTTCACTGGCGTAATTTTGATAAAATTGCAACAATTCGACAACGTTTTGTTCTTTCTTGCTGTTTTGCAGGTCCCCCATGTCGCTGTTTATTGCCAAACTTGCCGTTTCCATCATTGTGGTTTTGGGGCTGTCAATGCTGGCCGAACGCGCCGGGCCGCGGGTGGCCGGGGTGCTATCAGGTTACCCGCTGGGAACGGCGATTTTGCTGTTTTTCATCGCGATCGAACAGGGCGTGCATTTTGCCCAGGAAAGTGCGGTTTATGCGTTGCCAGGGCTGATTGCGACACTGGCATTTTTATATGCCTACTACCTGGTATCGCGCGCGGTCACCCATATGTCGTTGTTGTGGCAGGTCCCTATATCCTCGCTGGCATCTTTTGCGGCGTTTGTGTTTGTGTCCTGGCTGGGCCAGCTTTTTACCTTCACCCTGTTTGAAGCGGCAGGGGCGCTATTGGTTGCGATGGTGGTTTCGATATTTCTGTTTCGGTCTATCGAAAATGTCAGCATTGCCCAGCGTATCCGCATTACGCACGGCATTGTTGCCATCCGGGCGGCGACGGCGGCACTTATTGTTGTGGCGATCAGTGGTGCAGCTGCCATTATTGGTCCGCGATGGTCGGGCCTGTTTGCCGGCTTTCCGGTAACGCTTTATCCCATGATCCTGATTTTACACGTGTCATACGGCATTGCGCCGGTTCATACCGTGATCCGCAATTTTCCCCGGGGAATGGGCGCCTTGCTGATTTATATCGTCATGGTCAGCTTTACCTATCCGCAATTTGGCATCGGGGTTGGAACGCTTCTCGCTTTTGCGGCAGCAACGATTTATCTTGTTGGATATTCCAGCGTCGTATGGTGGCGTAACCGTGGAATTGCACAGACAGGAGGCTGATTTCCGCTTGCGTGCATCCCGCTGATAACGCCAGCCAAAAGAACGCGTTTTCATGCGGGAGGAAATCGCCATATGCAGCAGGTTCAGTCGCTGGTGCGTGCCTTGGGCATTTTAAATACCCTTGCTGACAGTGATGATGGCATGACGCTGACGGAAATTTCGCAGCGTGTGAAATTGCCGCCATCGACGGTGCATCGTCTGCTTACCACCATGCAGCACGAACGCTATGTCACCTTTGATGGTGAACGCACCCTGTGGTCAATTGGCGTGCAAGCCTTTAGCGTTGGTAATGCCTTTACCAAAAACCGCAATCTAAGCCAGATCGCGCGGCCCTACATGCGGGCATTGATGGAAGAAAGCGGCGAGACCGTAAACCTTGCCGTGGCCGATGGTGGTGAAGTGATTTTCCTGTCTCAGGTGGAATGCCGCAAGATGATGCGGGCCCTTGTAACACCGGGTCGCCGGGCGTTGATGCATTGTTCGGGGGTGGGCAAGGCCCTGCTGGCCTTTTTACCGGCCAAGGACGTGGATGTTGTGATTGCCCAGCATGGTTTGCCACAGATGACGGAACGCACGCGCACCACCGCCGACAGCCTAAAAAATGACCTTGCCATTGCACGCAAGCAGGGATGGGTCCTGGATGATGAAGAACATGCTGTTGGCCTGCGCTGTGTTGCCGGTGTTGTCCGCGATGAAACGGGCGATCCGATTGCGGCATTGTCGCTTTCCGGCCCTGCGGCACGCATCCCCGAAGAACGCATTGCCGTTTTTGGCAATTTGATTCGCCGTGTTTGCGGCGATCTTAGCCGGGAATATGGTGGCATCCCGGTGTGATGCATGTTGCCGAACAAGCAAAACGGCCCGTCTGATCATGATGGGCCGTTTTGCTGAGCTGTCAGGTTATCCGAAAATCATTTGCCAGGGCAGGAAACGCCCGTACCGCCAAGGCCGCAATATCCATCCGGATTTTTGAACAGATATTGCTGATGGAAATCCTCGGCGTAATAGAAGGTCGGTGCGTCTTCGATTTCGGTGGTGATGTCGCTTAGACCGGCACCTTTCAGCGCACCAAGATAGTTTGCGCGTGACGCCAGTGCGGCATCCTTTTGCGTGCCATTGACGGGATAAATGACAGAGCGGTATTGCGTGCCAATGTCATTGCCCTGACGCATGCCCTGGGTCGGGTTGTGATTTTCCCAAAAGATTTTCAGAAGCTGGTCATAGGAAATGACAGATGGATCAAAAACCACCAGAACGACTTCGGCGTGTCCGGTCTGGCCGGAGCATACTTCGCGATAGGTCGGGTTTTGGGTGTAACCACCGGCATAGCCAACGGCCGTGCTGTAAACGCCATCCTGTTGCCAGAACAGGCGTTCAGCCCCCCAGAAACAGCCCATACCGAAAACAGCCGTTTCAAGGTGGTCGGGGAAGGGGCCGGTCAGGGGATTGCCGTTTACTGCGTGGAATTCGGGCACCGGCATGGCATCGGGGCGACCCGGCAATGCCTCGCTGCGGGACGGCATGCGTGATTTTTCGGGTGGAACGGAATTAAACATGGTCAACCTGCCAGATGAATGAAACGTGTTTCCCGCAATGTAGCCGGGATTTGATGCGGTGCAATCACCGATGCTTCAAATTGTCTTGATTGTTTCGTTTTTATCAATCGGCCACGGGCCGCATAATACCATTTGCAGGCCCTGTATTCTATCAAAACAGGGTACGGTATTGCGGCGTGTTTCCAAGCGGAAAGTCGGTTGAATGCGGTTCGTTCGGTCTTTCGGGCTGGTGGGTGGTGGTTTGGTGCTGCTGCTTGTGGGCCTGTCCTTTTTGCCTTTACCCCCACCATTTTTCGGTATGGTTCTAATTGCGATTGCCATACCCATGCTGGCAAGTGGTTCCAAACGTGCGCGTCGCATCATTCAGCATATCCGCTGGAAAATTTATCAGCGAAACGGATTTCTGGAAAAGGCGCTGTATCAGGCACCGCGCTGGATTGGTGTTTACCTGCGTAAAACCGATCCCGGCCCGGTCACAAGGCGCCTGCGTCAAAAGTCAGTACAGCCACGCTCGATCAGTTAAGCTGCTTTTTTCAGCAGGTCGTTGTTCATTCATCAAAATAAATAACGCCCCCGCCACGGTTAGCGACGGAGGCGTTATTTGAAACATCAGACCCGGCAGTTGTGCCGTGATCAGGGTTCGATATAGCGCACAATGCAATCCAGGCTGTTTTCTTTAAAGCCCTGGCAGACCTGTGCGGCAACGGCCTTATCGGCGAAATGACCGGTCATCAGGCGGAAATACAGACCCTTGCCCTTGATGGCCAAGGTGCGCACTTCATGATCGATTCCGTCAAGCAACCCGCCTGATTTCTTTTGAAGCTTCACCCAGCTTGCTTCGGCCATTTCCCGGCTGCGATACGCCGCAAGCTGCAGGGCATAATAGGGTTGGCCTGCTTTTGCTATGGCGTTACCCGTGGTTTTGACGGGGGCGACGGCTTCGGGCGCTGGTGGGCCCTGGCGTTCGGCTGTTGTGGTCATTTCCGGCTGGGCCGGTTTTAGCGGTTTATCGTCTGTTGCAGGTTTGGCGGGGGCCATATCCTGTGCCGTTGCCGTTGCCGTTGCCGTTTCAGCCTTGGCCGGTTTCATTGCTGCGGGTTTGGCTTCGTCCGCACCTGGCACCATGTCATCGGGGACCGGGGCAGGGGCTGGCATTGGCTCCGTCTCTGCCACGGTCGGGGCTGCGGGCATTGATTGCAAATTGCCATCTTCAGTGGGTGTGCTGTTGGGTTGCAGGCCTGCATTTCGCACACTGGCCGCCCCAACACCACCGGTCAGTTCCAGTATTTCAGCTGCCGGTGATTTTTTCGGCGGCTGGCTGGTGGTGATGTCGCTAATGCCAACTGCCTTTTCGCTGGTAATGCTGACAGGTTCCTTTGGCGGCGTTACGCGGGCAAGCGTTTCGGTATTCGGGCTTACCTCGATCGCAAAGGGCGGGGCCGGAGGATTGTCATCCTCGGGCATCACATCCACCGGCCCGGCCGTCAGGTAAAAGTCGGTATTGCGTTTGACCTTGGGCGGGTTTGGCATGGTTGGCCCGGGGGCGACCTTTGCCATTTCGACCTTTTCATCAATCTCGTCAGATTTCGCCAGTTCCGGGTTGGATACATCCATTGCGGCCAGACGTTGTTGGGCAAGGCGGACAATCTTGCTTGAGAGGTTCACGCCATTGCCACATGGCATGGTAAAGGTGCTGTTGGGGTTGGCTGCTGTCAGCCAAAGATAAAGCTTGCGGGCTTCGGCATGATAGCCGCCCAGTTCAAGTTCAATGGCCTGTTTCAGGTCATCTTCAGGGCTGGAGCTGATTGCGACGTCTTTGGTGCTTGTTGCAGTCGGTGCTGCGCGCGCAGAAGACAGGTAAATCCCGCGCGCAGCCGAATTTTCCAGAAACAGCGAGCATGCGGCCATTTGCTGGGCAATGCTGAAATCATCAAAGGTGGTCGGCTGGGTTTCGATACCGGCCATCACATCTGGCCGTTCGTTCATGGTTTTCTGGTTGTCTGTCGCGCAACCCGCAAGCAGAAGGCTTGCCGGCACCGTGGCCATAAGCAGGCGCTGTGCCTGGCGAAATTTGAGATTCCTGATTGGAAAGCTGATTTTCGCCATCGTTCCCCACATTCCCCGGCTGTGTATGCAATCGTTTTATTGCACTTATCATGTCTTAGGACGGGGAACTGTCAAGGCGCAGTTTTGCTATTTTCGTACGCAGGGTGACTAGCGGTTGATAAGCTGAAAAGCGATACCGCCCAGCAAAATCAAAACGGTAAGCGCCAGCGCGATATTGATGACCGATTTTGTCGCGCGCGAGACAATTTCCGGTGGAATGACCATCGGGCCATTTCCGTGGCGGGCAGGGCCGCTTGTCGCGCTTGCCAGATTGTCCCGGTTCAGAATTTTGACGACCTGCTTTTTTTCTTTACGGGTGGCATCGTCATATTTGTTTTCCACTACGCGGGCTTCGACATTGTTGGTATTGTCGAGTGCCTTCTTCGCACTTTCCATTGCGGCCGCATATTCGGATGCTGTTTCCAGTTCCATCTGGGCGCCGGTTGTGCGGGTTACCATCACGGTATATGTTTTGCGTAGCAGATTGCCTGACATTGAGACTCACTAAAAGCAATGGGTACGGGTTTCAGGATGCCCTAGTCTTCCGAGAATGTATATCTATACGTACGGCTATTTTGTTGCGTTGCGGCAAGAAAATAACTGCTGTATCGATGCATTGCAAAAGCCTGGGCACGTTGCCGGATTGGCGCTGTTTTCCTTAAAGTTTGGTTCGGATTTGCTCTCTATATTGTTAGGCGATGCCTCGAAACAAGATGAGACGGGCGAGAAAATCGAACTGTGAATTTTATGTGTTAGCGATCCTGGCGCCGGGCCGTAACGAGCACGATTCCCCAGGCAGCAAAAACCCTTCACCGATCAGACCGGGAAGGGCTTTTGGATGATGGGTGTTGTCGGGGGCCGGTGTTACCAGCTTGAAGATTTGCCATCCAGCGCGTTGCTAAGGTCTTTATATTGTTCGCAGTCCGTACCGCAAACTTCTTTCAGACGGGCAAGGTTTTCCTTTGCCATGTCAACGCGGCCAGTCTGGATATAAAGTTCGCCCTGGTATTCAAGCGCCCCGCGATGGTCCGGGTTGATTTCAAGGGCTTTTTCATAGTTGGCTTCTGCTGATTTCATATCGCCCGATTTACGCTGGCTATAGGCAAGATAATTCAGCACGTCGGCATTTTCCGGATCGGCTTTGTTCATTTTTTTCAGGCTGTCGATCGCATCTGAATATTTGCCAGCATCAATCATTTTAACGACTTTTGGCAGGTCCGTCGGGGTGTCGTCACTGGAGCTGCTGAAAAAGCCAGCAGCAAAGCCGCTAGAGCTATAAAGGCAAACCGCACCGGCGACGGTTGCGATGCGGGCAAACTGGACAAATGTTTGTTTGTTCATCTGAAGCTCGTGCTTTCCATGGGGTAGGGCGTTAGGGCGGGGGCAATGCCGTGTTTGTGCATTACGCGCCTATTATATCCATACTACGCAAACCAGTATCTCACAGGTCAGCCGGTTCTTGTAACTAATGTGTGACCAGCCTGTGAAAAGGCATGAAAAAGGCCCGCAAGCATGTGCCTGCGGGCCCTGGTATCGTTTGTTCGAACGGTCAGAAACCTTAGAAATCGGCTTCGATCACGCGGTCCTGAATTTCACGAACCATATCTTCTGCCAGATCGGCGATCGCCACGGTTTTCTGATGTTTGAAGCCAAGGCGACGAACCGAAGCGGTTTTTTCTTCCGCTTCGCGTTTACCCAGCGCCAGGATCAGCGGGATCTTGGCATGGCTGTGTTCACGCACCTTGTAGCTGATCTTTTCATTGCGCAGATCAAGCTCGACATTCAGGCCCTTGGCCGCCAGTGCTTCTTTCACTTCACGGGCGTAATCGTCTGCCTCGTTGGTGATGGTGCAAATGACGGCGTGAACCGGCGACAGCCAAAGCGGCAGGCGGCCCGCATAGTTTTCGATCAGAATGCCGATAAAGCGTTCGAGTGAACCCAAAATGGCGCGGTGAAGCATGACAGGGCGGTATTTTTCGCCGTCTTCACCCATATAGGTCGCATCAAGACGTTCGGGCAGCACAAAGTCCGCCTGAAGCGTGCCACACTGCCAGTCACGGCCGATGGCATCACGCAGAACGAATTCAAGCTTCGGACCGTAAAACGCCCCTTCACCCGGATTGATTTCCAGTTTCAGGCCAGCAGCTTCGGATGCTTCACGCAGTGCGCTTTCGGCTTTGTCCCAGATTTCGTCAGAACCGGCACGGACTTCCGGGCGGTCAGAGAATTTGACGACGATATCGGTAAAGCCGAAATCCTTGTAAACCGATTTCAGAAGGTCACAGAAAATCTTGGTTTCGGAAACGATCTGGTCTTCGGTACAGAAAATATGCGCGTCATCCTGAATGAACTGGCGCACACGCATGATACCGTGCAAACCGCCAGACGGTTCATTACGGTGGCAGCAGCCAAATTCGGCCATACGCAGCGGCAGGTCACGATAGGACTTGCTGCCCATACGGAAAATCTGCACGTGGCACGGGCAGTTCATCGGCTTAAGGGCAAGAACCTTTTCATCCGTATCCGGGGCAGTCGTGAACATGTTTTCACGGAACTTTTCCCAGTGACCGGATTTTTCCCAAAGAACGCGGTCCACCAGCTGCGGCGTGCGAACTTCCTGATAGCCGGCATTGCCAAGGCGATCACGGATATAGTTTTCAACCTTGCGATACAGCTTCCAGCCTTTGTCATGCCAGAAAACCGACCCCTGGGCTTCTTCCTGCATGTGGAACAGGTCCATTTCGCGGCCAAGGCGGCGATGGTCGCGTTTTTCGGCTTCTTCAAGCATATGAAGATAGGCATCAAGCTGTTCCTGCGTTTCCCAGCAGGTGCCGTAAATACGCTGCAGCATTTCGTTATCGGAATTACCGCGCCAATAGGCACCGGCAACCTTCATAAGTTTGAAGGCCTTGCCAATTTTACCCGTGGAGGGCGCATGCGGCCCGCGGCAAAGGTCGATAAAGTTGCCCTGGCGATAGCAGGTGATCGTTTCCGTTTCCGGAAGGTCACGAATGATCTCGGCTTTGTAGTCTTCGCCCTTATCAAGGAAGAACTTGATCGCTTCGTTACGATCCCAGACTTCACGTTCGATCTTTTCATTACGATCAACGATTTCTTTCATCCGCTTTTCGATCTTGACCAGATCGTCGGGCGTGAAAGGCGTTTTACGGGCAAAATCGTAATAAAAGCCGTTTTCGATGGACGGGCCGATCGTGACCTGCGTGTCAGGATACAGTTCCTGCACGGCTTCGGCCATGACATGCGCGCAATCGTGGCGGATCAGCGGCAATACTTCTTCATGCCCTTTGGTTACGATCTCGATGGTTGCATCAGTATCGATCTCGCGGCCAAGATCGCGGACTTCACCGTTAACGATAATGGCAAAGGATTTCTTTGCCAGTGAACTGCTGATGCTTTTGGCAACATCGAAACCCGAAACAGGACCGTCAAATTCACGTACGGCGCCGTCCGGAAGCGTAAGGGCAATCATGTTCTGCTCAACTCTGCTTTTTCATGCGGGCGAAATAATCAAGGCGCACACCTTATACCCGTTGTTATAACGGGAAGTCTGCACAAGAAAACGAATTTTGGGATGGGGTCAAGTTCGCTCTTTTAAAAAAGCGACTTCAAAGGCAGCAAAAAACGCTGCACTGCCATTCTGGCGTGCAGTAAATTCTGTCTTCATCAATTTTTTGTCGGCTGCGCCGTTCATTGATGCTTTCCCGTTTGTTGCTGCTCAAATATAACAGGCTATTGCCGGCGGGCAAGCCGGAACTGGCTGATATCGGCCCAATTATCTGAATAATAATCATCAGGCGCCACCACGCCCATCAGGAAATCGTCACCATGCCCAGCCCCGAAGTCAGACGTAACGTTATTGTTCTCAGTCTGTGTGTTGCCCTTTCGGCAAGTGCGATGTCACTTCTTTTTACTGTGGCCGCTGTTATTGGCTATTCACTGGCCCCCGATAAATCCCTGTCGACACTGCCGGTATCGGCAACCATGATTGCAATGCTGGTTACAACCGCACCCGCAGCCTTCATGATGAAACGTTACGGGCGGCGCATTGGCTTTGCTGTTGGCTGTTTCATTGGCATGTGTGGTGCCATTTCGGGCATGGGTGCCGTTTACTGGGGTAATTTCTGGCTGATGTGCGCGGCTGGCGCCTTTATCGGCTCGGCCAATGCCATTGCCATGCAATACCGCTTTGCCGCAGCCGAGGCAGCCCCGGCCGAATTTCGATCCCGCGCCATTTCATTTACCATGCTGGGCGGGGTGCTGGCGGCGTTTATCGGGCCGAACCTGGCAAGCTTTGCGCGCAACTGGTTTGATACAGTGCCGTTTCTTGGCACATTTTGTGCGCTGTTTGGCCTGCAATTGTTGCTTTTGCTGGCGATTTCGCAATTGCGCTTGCCCGAAACCCACAAAAAGGTCCATGACGAACCCGCCCGTCCGTTAGGCGAGATATTCCGGGTGCCAGGCGTGCTGGTTGCCATTGTGGGGGCCGCCCTTGGTTACGCCGTCATGAGCTTTGTAATGACAGCAACGCCGCTTGCCATTCTTGATTGCAATTATGCCTTTGGTGATGCTGCTTTTATTATTCAGTGGCATGTGGTCGGGATGTATGCGCCGGGCTTTTTTACCGGCAGTTTGATCCGCCGGTTTGGTTCGCTTGCCATTATCCAGATCGGGGCGGTGATTACGCTGGGCTGTCTGTTGTTCGGGCTGGCCGGCGTTGACCTGCTGGCGAATTTCTGGCCCGCCCTGGTGTTGCTGGGCATTGGCTGGAATTTCATGTTTGTGGGCGCGACCACGCTTTTGACGGAAAATTATCGCCCGGCAGAACAGGCACGTATCCAGGCGATTAACGAATTTGCCGTGTTTGGCACCGTTGCTGTTGCATCCCTTTCTGCCGGGTCGATTTATGCCGGGGCAGGATGGTCGGTTCTGCTGATGTCGGCTGGGTTGCCGGTCGGGCTGGTGATGCTGATTGTAGCGATTTATGCGGTTTATAAACGGAACCTTGCACGCAAAACCATCTGATCATTCTTGTACCGTTTTGATGCGTTTTAAAACGCTTAATGCTTGCCCGACAGAATTTCGAGCGCATGGGAGCGAAATTCACGGTTATAGAGCACCACAATCACCCAGCTTGCACCGAGCATGAAGGCATAGGGGTGATAAAACCAGGCCAGGGCGGACAGGGCAAAGAAATAGGCGCGAATGCCGCGATTGAAATTATGGGCGGACATCATGCTCATGCGGGCAGCCTGGGCCGCAATGTTCGCGCCTTTTTCGTGGTTGGCTTCCGGGGCGGCGCCAATCAGGATTGAACAGTAATTTGACAGCCGGAATGCCCAGGTGAATTTGAAAAAGGCATAAACAAAGATCAGCATCAAAAACACGACCTTGCAATTCCAAAGCAAAGGTGTGGATGCTGCCGCATAGGGCAGGGCGGAAATCAGTTCCAATCCTTCCTTGCTGTAGCCCAGCAGCGCACCAAGGCCGACCAGCACCAGGATGGTTGTTGATGAAAAGAAGCTGATAGCCGTGATCAGGTTGCCAGCGATGGATGTGTCAATCATCCGCAGATTGCGCTTGAGCATCTGTTCCATCCAGCGATGGCGATTGCGTGCCATAAGGGCGGAAATGCTTTTGCGACGGCGCGCGCTGCTATCGGCGTAAAATGTATAGCCTGCCCACCAGCACAGCGCCCAGGCAAGTGCGAGCGCATCATGCAATGTTGTTGTTACCATTTATGTTTTTCTTCCCCTTCTTATGGTGGGGGATCATATCATTGAATGGGGCGGTTGGCTTTGGTGTTTATCCTCGCAGATTGTGGGTATGCGGTTTATATTGGCCCGCGTGATGGCAGATGAAGAATTGCTGAAAATCATCGCCGACGGGTTGTTTTCTGGCCCGAGAAAGAGTATCAGCGGCGCAAATTTAACGGAGCTAATACCCCATGAGCGACCTTGATAACGACCTTGGCGAAGAAGACCTCGAACTGGCCGAATTTGAAGCACATACCGAAACGCTGATCGAAGAAGGTCGCAGCCGGGATGATGTGTTTGAATTTGTTGGTTATATGAATATCAACGAAGTCGGCACCCACATGATCGCCGCTGAAATGGTTCTGGACGAAGATGATATCGACCAGATGAGCAAAACCCTGCGCCAGCTTGATGTTGACCTGAAGCCGCTGGGTGAATTGACCGGTGGCCTTAAAGGCGGCGAAGATGTCAAACGTGCCTTGGCAGCCCTGTTTCTGGAGCTGGTCGAACTTTGCGAGCTTGATGACGATGATGAAGATGCCGGCGAACTGAGCGAAGAATCCCTGCTGCTGTTGAACTTTATCAAACGCTTTAACCCGCAGATGCGCCGCCTGACCGTGGCTCTGACCGATACGGATGATGATGACGTGTCGTGCGAATATGAAGTTACCAACTGGTAACAGCCTGACGTTAAATGGCAAAGCAACGCTGTTGCTTGCCACTGCGTCATAAATTGGCTAGGCACAAAGGCAGCATTGTTTGAATGCTGCCTTTTGTTTTTTGCGGAGCATCACGGTGAGCCAGGAAAGCCCGGTTATGACTGAGACGACAGATGATTTGGCACAGGGTGAAAAACGCCTTGAAACTTACCTTGGCCGCCATGCGCGTGGCGAAGACCCCATGCCGGAAGCCGCACCACTATTGCAGTGGATTGACGCACATGCAGGTGGTTTTGCATCGGTTCTGTCGCATGATTTAAAAACATGCCGCAAAATCGTTTATGATTTTAGCCGCGATGGCGACGTTGTTTTGGGCGGCACAAGCGACCCGGCCCGCCAGACCGACATCATGTTTGCGCAAATGGCACAAGAGGACGCACCGGTAGGCGTAGGCCGTTACCGCGAAGACCGCATCTGTTATCAGTCGCCGCAATTTAAAACCGGCGGCGAAGCCCGCAGCCAGCATTTGGGGATCGACCTGTTTCTTGCGGCGGGAACACCGGTTTATATGCCGCTTGATGGCGTTGTGCACAGTTTTGCCGATAACAACCTGCCGCTGGATTACGGCCCCACCATCATCATGGAACATAACCCTGAACCCGGCATCCGGTTTTGGACATTATACGGCCACCTTAGCCGTGAATCGCTTGAGGGGATTCATGTTGGCAAGGCCTTCGCAAAGGGCGAGGAGCTTTGCCGGTTTGGCGATTACCCGGTAAATGGCGACTGGATACCGCATCTGCATTTCCAGCTTATTTGTGATCTGCTGGGGAAACAGGGTGATTATTATGGGGCAGCGAAGCCCTCGCAATGGGATGTATGGGCAGCGATTTGCCCCAATGCCAACCTGATTTTGCAAATGCCCGAAAATGTCACGGCCAGCCGGGCAGGGCAGTAAGGCAAGGGGGACGGGATGACACAGCCACGTTTGAAGGCCGGTTTATGGGTGCGCGGGCAAATCGGCATTTGTCAGGCCAATGGCATCACCGCCATGGTGGTGCATAAGGGCAATGAGGATGCCGGTGCCGTTTTGCTGAAATTAAACCGGTTTGCGGGGGGCTGTTTTGTTTATTCCCGTGTCACAACGATGGAAGGTGAATTGGGCTGGATGCAGGTTGCCGGTGCGGCCTTGGGCGACCGGGAAACCGAAATGCAGTGCGATGATTACTGCCGAAGGCAGGTTTCCTTTGACCGTGATGTCTGGGTGCTTGAGGTCGAAGATCATAAGGCGCAATACGAACTTGATGCCCCAATTGTTGAGTTTTGACATAAAAAAAGGCCCGCAAATTATTGCAGGCCTTTAATTTTTAGCGTAATGCCAAATCAGGCGGTACGCTGCAGGATGTGATAACCGAAATCGGTTTCAACAACGTCGGACACAGTGCCGACTTCCATGTTAAATGCAGCCTGGTCGAATTCCGGAACCATCATGCCACGACCAAAGAAGCCAAGGTCGCCGCCCTGACGGCCCGACGGACAATCAGAATTGGCCTGGGCGATTTCTGCGAAATCAGCGCCATTGTCGATCTGGGTTTTCAGGTCCTGGATCTGGGTCAGGGCTTCGTCTTTGCTGCGCGATGCGGTGGAGCGTGCGGAACCGGCATACATCAGCAGGATGTGCGAAGCGCGAACTTGTTCACTCATGATATTTCCTTTCGACCCGGCCCTATGCAGTTGCAAAAGGCCGGAAATCTGCAAAATTTCAAAATTATGGGAATTGCCATGCGTGGCACTTTCCCATAAGCCTTGTGGCTTGTTACGACAAAATGACCTGCGATGAAAGAGAAGAGGCTCACAAATGCTTGCTGTTGTTTCCCCGGCAAAGAAACTGGACTTTGAAACACCGGCACCGAATATGCCAGTCAGCCAGCCGGCATTTCTTGATGATGCTGTCGAACTGATTGGTGTTGCGCGAAAAAAGACCCGCCGCGACCTGATGAATTTGATGGGCATTAGTGAAGATCTGGCTGAACTGAACGTACAGCGTTTCGCCCATTTCAAAACCCCCTTTACCGCCGATAATGCCAAACCGGCGGTTTATGCTTTCCGGGGCGATACCTATGTCGGACTCGATGCCGATAACCTGACCCAGGACGATCTGGAGTGGGCGGAAAACCATTTCCGTATGCTTTCGGGGCTTTATGGTGCGCTGCGCCCGCGTGACCTGATGCAGGCCTATCGCCTGGAAATGGGAACCCGGCTGGAAAACCCGCGCGGTAAAAACCTGTATGAGTTCTGGGGCGAAAAAATTGCCCGTCATTTGAACGATATTACCCGTGATCATGCCGACAGAACCCTGGTTAACCTGGCCTCGCATGAATATTTCAAGGCGGTGAAAACCAAATTGATCGAAGGCCCGGTGATTACCCCGGTCTTTAAGGAAGTAAAAGGCAACACGGCCAAGGTGATTGGCTTTTCAGCCAAGCGTGCCCGTGGCATGATGGCGCGATACATGATTCAGAACCGGTTGGAAAAGCCGGAAGACCTTAAATCGTTTGATATGGACGGTTACATTTACCGCGATGACCTGACCGATGGGAATGACTGGGTCTTTACGCGCACGCACGAATAATGTAGTGCCCGTGTTCTCGATTTTTTCACCATTAAAGTGAGCGACCAGATGAGCGATGATCATCTAGAGCAGCCCGACGATGAAAATCACCTGCCAGAATCACATCCGTTTTCGGGGTATTTGCGGCAGTTCTTTCGCGGGCCGGGCCGTTCGCGCAGTTTAACCCGGGACGAGGCCTTTACGGCCTTTTCCATGGTTCTGCGTGACGAGGTCGATCCCATTCAGCTTGGCGCCTTTTTGCTGATGCTGCGTTATCGCGGTGAAACGCCGGAAGAACTTGCTGGCATGATTGAAGCCGTGCGCGAAATTGCCCGGCTTGAACCCGATGAAAGCGACATCCCCGAGGCAAGCCATCCGATGCTGGACTGGCCGTCCTATGCGGCGGGGCGTACGCGTGGTTTGCCGTGGTTTGTTCTGTCGGCATTGTTGCTGGCGCAAAACAAGATCCCGGTTCTGATGCATGGCTATAATTCGCATCTGGTAAAGGGGATTGGCACCGAGGCAGCCTTCAAGGCGCTGAAGCTTCCGATTGCGATGTCCGCCGAAGAAGCACGGGCCGATATCTCCATTCATGGTATCGCCTATCTGCCGTTGCGCCACATTCATCCGAAATTGCAGGAACTGATCGGTCTTCGGCCGCTTCTGGGCCTGCGTAGCCCGGTTAACACGCTCTTGCGGCTGTTAAACCCCCTGCAGGCCAAGGCGGCCTTTCTTGGGGTGTTTCATCCGGCGTTTCTGGATGTGCATCGTGAAACCGGCAAATTGCTGCATTTGCCCCGCATCGGCGTGATCAAGGGCGGTGGCGGCGAGGCGGAGCGCACACCCTATAAGCATGTTGATCTGCGGTTGCTTGATAACGGGGTTCTAAGCGACCTTCGCTGGCCTGCCAGCCTGGCGCGCACCGAAAAACCCGAGGACGATGTGCCCCCGGCCAAGATCGAACATTTCCTGGGCGTTTGGCGTGGCGAAATTGACGATGCCGATGCCATTGCCAAAATCAAGGGAAGTGCTGCCATGGCGGCCTATCTTGCCGGGCGGGCTGATTATATCGACGAGGCCGAAAGCCTTGTTGAAGGCTGGTGGACCAACCGCAAGATCAAGCGTTTACGCTAGGGTTTGGCAAATACCATATCGATATGCAAAAGGCAGGGGCGATGAAATCCCTGCCTTTTTTATCAGAAGGATGAACCGGGCTGTTTCAGGAATGCCAGTTCATCGTCGCTTGAAGTGCGGCCAAGAATGGCATTGCGGTGCGGATAGCGACCAAAACGGTCGATGATTTGTTTGTGGCGTTTTTCAAAATCAAGATTTTCTTCAAGGCCGGGCTGGTCAAACAGGGTCAGCGCGACTTCGTGAACAAGTTCGGATTCCGAATGCATATAGGGCATGTATAAAAACAGCCGTTCGGTCGCATCGCCCAGTGCCTGGTCCGCTTTGATGCTGACGGCTTCCTGCGCAAGGACCAGCGCCATCGGGTCGCTGGCAAATGATCCCGGCTGGTCGCGATAGATATTGCGGGAAAACTGGTCAAGAATGATGATTTCGGCCAAACGGCCCTTGGGCGTTTTCCGCCAGCCAAACAGTTCACCCTTGCCAGCCGCAGCATGATAATCGGCAAACCGTTCGCCGATATGGCGATCAAGGGCCGTATCTTTTTCAAACCACTGCTTGCGGGTCAGTTCCTTAAACCAGAAATGTAAAATTTCGTCCGGGTTCATTGTGATGCGTCCTGTCGGGATTTATGGTTATCGGGGCGTATCAGAAACAAGTTTGCCATTTTGCTGGCTGACAGTGCGGGTTGCAACCTGCTTAAGGAAGGCATGGTTATGTGAAATAATCACCATGGCTTGGGGCAGGCTTTGCAAAATGGCGGTGAGGCGGGTTTCAACCGCATTGTCCAGCCCGGTTGTCGGTTCATCAAGCAACAGGATTTCGGGTTTCATTGCCAGAACGGTGGCAAGCGCCACCAGGCGTTTTTCCCCACCCGACAGATGATGCGTGATCCGGTTTTCAAACCCGTCAAGGCCAAGGTCCGCCAGGGTTTTATGCGAAATGGCAAGGGCATCGGCATCTGTTGCGCCCAGGTTAAGCGGGCCAAAGGCGACGTCTTCGATCACGGTGGGGCAAAAAAGCTGGTCATCGGAATCCTGAAACAGCAAACCCACACGGCCGCGAATGGCGGCAAAGTCCTGTTCGCTTTTGCAGGTATTGTCCAGGATGTTTACGGTGCCACTATCGACTTTGCGCAACCCCATCATGATATGAAACAGGGTTGTTTTGCCCGCACCATTAGGCCCGGTCAGTGCCACACGCTCGCCCGGCTGCAACGTGAAATTTGCGTTATCAAGTACGCGTTTGCTGCCATCAAACGAAAAGCAGATATCACGCAAGGCAATTAAATCAGGGGCGGGCATAAAACCTCCAGCGTGATAAGGGCGGCCAGAAAGAACAGGATCGCCAGTACAAAGGCAGCATCGCGGCGCGTTGGGTGGGGCAGGTGAGCAAAATGATAATGGCCGTGAAAGCCCCGACATTTCATTGCCCATAAAATCCGTTCGGATCGCTCATGGGCCCGCACCAGCAACATCCCCACCAGATACCCTGTCATTTTCCAGCTATGCCGGTTGGTTTTCAGGCGAAAGGCACGAGCGCGCATGGATTGGCGCAGACGCAAATATTCATGATGAAGCACGTCGATATAGCGCACTGTAAACATCATCAGCGTCGTCAGCTTTGTTGGCAGATAAAGCCCGGTCATACCGCGCCCAAGTTCCGTACTGCTAAGATTGCCGAGAAAGGCGATGATGCCACACATCACCGCATTGGCCTTTAACGCAATCATGGTGGCGCGATAAAGCCCCTGCCAGGATGCATCAAATCCCCACAGCGTGAACATAACATCACCAGGAAATGTAAATGGCAGCAGGACAAGCGTTACCAGAATAAACCCGTCCATCGCCAGGATGCGCCGCAGGGTTTTGCGCCAGTCTGGCGAGGAACTGGCAATGATTAACGCCGTGATGGCAATGGATGCCACCATGGGCTGCCAACTGGCAAAGGATACCAATGTAATCGCCAGAAGGATCGTTACGGCGATTTTAACGCGTGGGTCAATGGTGCCGATAAAGCCGATGGAATGCGATGTGCTGGCAGGTGTCAGAACCGAATGTTTGTTCATTCTGACTTGGTCGATACGCGGCTTCTGGCCTGCCACCATGCGATGGTGCCAAATATGCCAATGATTATGCCAAGGCCCCCAATAATATCGGAAAAGCGCACCTTGTTCTCATAGGCGACAATCTGTTCGCGCAGCGGATTTACCTGTTTTGCCACTGCATGGCTGACAAGGTCTGACAGTTGCTTGGGTGTGATGGTGATGCGCTGGGTGTCACCTGATGTTGCTGTGCCCTGTGTCGTGGCAGGCTGATTGAATGAAGACATGAAGGCTGTGCTGTCAATGTCGCTATCTTCCCCGGCGGGCAAGGCCGATACGGTCGCGGGGCTTTTGGCGGATGCTTTTGGCAGGTTATCCGATAGCTCGCTTGCCTTCACGACGTAGGACGCAGCATGGCCATCGCCAGTGTTGGTGCGGATGGTGTAATCATCCAGATGGTCGATTTTCAGGCGAAATTCGCCCTCATTATTGGTTTTGCCGGTAAACAGGGTTTTGCCTGTGCTGTCTTCCACGGAAAGGGCCGCTTCATGCGGGCGTGCGCCCCCGCCAAAATAGGCATAACCCTCGATCACATCGCCATCGCCCAGTGCAAACACATGGAAGCTGTGCGCCCATACCGGCAACGGTGCCAATGCCAGCAGCAGCATGGCAATTAAAGGTACACAAAACTGGCGGCTGGTGTGGCACCAGCGGTTGGACCGTGATGCCGCGGTAGGAAATACGGGGGACGAAACAGGGACCATGGATTTGCAATTATGCGGTGGCACGGGCATTACCGCCTGAAAGCAGCATAGCCGGGCGAACTTTTTTGATGAGCGAGAAGGCGGCAGCTGTCAGGAAGCCTTCAACAACCATGATTGGCATGTTGTTGATGAAAACCAGTTTGGCCGTTGCGATAAATTCCTGCCCGCTTAACGCCAGGGAGGCACCAACCATCACCGCACTCAGCATGATGGAGCTTGCCCCCGCGAGAAAGGCCGCAATCGCCATAAACCGCCCGTCCATCCGCGCCAGAAGTGGGCTGAATGCCAAGCCGACCAAAACAGCCGGCAGCGCCATATTGACGGTATTGACGCCCAAAACCGTAATTCCGCCAAACCCGAAAAACACTGCCTGTAACAATAAGGCGATAAACACGGCCGGGAAGGCGGCCCAGCCCAATATAAGGCCAAGCAATCCATTCATGATCAGATGGATGCTGGTTGGGCCGATGGGCACGTGAATAAGGGATGCGACAAAGAAAACAGCGCTTAACAATGCTGTTCGCGGCATGTTTTCAATGGTGATGCTGCGCAGGCCATAGGCAATGCCGCCCACCGCAATAACAGCCCCGCTCACAACCACCTCTGTCGATAAGACACCATCAACAATATGCATTTTATTGTCCTTTTGGGGTTGGCCGTTAGGGCAGGCAGCAAGCGTGTCGCCGGGCGATTAAAAATGCACGCATATGGCGCAAGCCACACGAAATGCCAGATTTGAATTTCCCGGAATGAAAATCAGCGTAGCGATTGAAGCCCCGAAAAGTCAAGCATCACAACACTGATTTTCATATTTTTCAGGAAAAGTTATGACGCAATATGGCGCCGTAACCATCTGTTTTCGAACGAATTATCCGCTGCTTTCGCAGTGCGAAATTTATACGGCTGTGATTGCTGGTGGATCAGCTTAATTTGACGATTTTGCCGGGTTTTCCGTTTTGATCCACAAAACACCACCGCGTTCGACAGGGACATTTTCTTTGCCATCAGGGGTGGGCAGCGTGCCATCTTCGATCAGGGCTGCAAAAACCCACCAGCCAGCCCAGGGTGTGGTGTAGGAAAATGTGCCATTTGCATCGGCCTTGATGACCTGGGTTGAAAAGCTGCCATTGGGCAGGGTGACACTGCCATCATTTTTGAATTCGACTTCTATTTCGGCAAAGGGCACCGGTTTACCATTGTGTTTTACCACCCCGGAAAAGCTGTTGCCGGCCCAAAGCCCATAGGGGCGGGATAGTGGTTCGATCTCGACTGGGAAGCCCACCATCTGGTCCCAGTTGCTGCCATCGCCAAAGGCGTCGATTACGGTTTTGGTATATTGGACGATATATTTACCTTCGGCAGGTTCATAATAAGGCTGCGGTTCAAGGTAAAAGGTATATCCTGCCGGTCGGGGCAGGGTGACATCGGCCTGATAGGCCTGTTTGCCATCGATATCATGGCGAACCAAATGATCGGTGAAATCGGTCTTTTTACCATCTACCTGCATGCCGAATTGAACCGGTTTGGCCATTTCCATGGTTGGCCCCATATCGGTGGGATGGGTGAAAACCATATCGAAATGCACATCTTTCCCGGTCGTCTGATCGACAACATTTGTCGACGGGATCAATTGCTGAAAGTGCGCCTGTGCTGTAGCTGCAAACAGGGGTGAAAATGCCAGACCGGCACACATGGCCACGACATTTCCTGTCTTGAAGTTACGCATCTTCAATCCTTTTCTGATGATCCCAAACTGGTCAGGTCGAACGCTAGTTTTATTAGGAATAATCGTCAAGCCATTGAAATCACATTTTTCATAAAAAATAATAATATGTATGAATTTAAAGTGATCTGTGTGATTGATGGCACGCTGGCAGTGTTTGGTCCGTTTACCATCTTCGCTAAAAAAGTGTATGTATTGCATGTTTCACGGTTTATCCGTGTGCCGGTAATGCTATGATTCGATCTGGCTTTTTCATCGATGAAACGCAAAACGGGGGATGCGATGCTGCGAATGGTTTATGTGACGCCCGATGGTGGGCGGCATTGGGTTGACAGTGAATGGCGCAATACGATGACCTTGCGCGATGCCATCGCCGATAGCAGGCCCGGTGATTTGATCCGCCTGTTGCCGGGAAACTATTTTCTGCCCGAGGCAATTGACCTGCCACGCGATGGCACCCCGGCCGAGCCCATTATCATTCGTGGTGAACATGGGGCGATTATTGATGGCCGTCGCCCGCCTGATCCCGAAGTATCGGCCACCAGTCCGGGGCCGTTACGCTATGCTGCCTTTCGCATGATCAATCGCTGTCATATCCGGCTGGACAATATCCGGATCGAGCGAAGCTGGCCCAGTGCGGTTTATATGGAAAACAGCCACCATCTGATTTTCAAGGATATGGAAATTGAAGGTGGAACCTATGCCTTTTACGCCGATGGACCAAGTTGCCATCATATATCGGTGGTGCGATGCGATTGGGTACAGGATGACAGCCTGTGGCGGTACATCAACTGGGCGATGGTCCATGATGGCGAACTGGTACCCGGTGAGAAGGCACCATACCGTTATTTGAACGGGGCTTTTTTCGGCAGCAACAATATCAAGGGCGATATTGTTATTCGCGCCAATAATATTCGCCACTGTTACAATGCCATTCGCCTGGATATGTCAGATGAATATGCTGATGCGCCGTTAGGTGACTTCAACTGCAATGTTGTGATCACGCAAAACCGGTTTTCTTTTGTGCGTGATAACCCGGTGGAGCCTGAAACCGTCGCGGTGAATTGGTGGGTGACCTATAACCAGCTTTATAACTGCCATAAATGGTTTTCACAGGACGGGGTCAAAGGCGGCTTCTGGTATTATTTTGGTAATCTTGGCTGGTTTGATTCCCGCCCAGGCCCCGAAGGGGATGAAAATAATGGTGGCGCGGTTTTCAAATTTGGCAAAGACCCGGATGCATTGCCAAGCCTGCCTTTCGAAACCTTTCACAACAGTTTCTATCTGCGCCAGCAATATGTGAAAAATGGTACAACCAGCCAGTGGCGCCACCGCCGTAATGCCATTGGTTACGCCGATAGTGCGCATTTGCCCCCGGGGCTTATGACGCCCGGTCAACCGTTTTTGGGTGAAGACCTGGAGCTTTCGTCTCAGGAGAATGTCTCGTTTGACGGTGATCTGTGTAACCATCCGACTTTTCCGTCAGTGTTTGATAATTACCCCGGTGTTTATTTGGGTGGGTTGCCGGTTAATGGGCCCATTTTCCGCGCCGGGATATGCGGGGATCTGGCGTTATTACCGGGCAAGGCTGTGCCTTATGATCAGCCGCTGGCGGTGCAAATGCCCGATGGCACGGTTTGGCATTCGGAAAATGGCCTTATGCCCGGGGCGCTGGATGGCAACGGCATGTTTACGGGGCCGCGTTATCGCCCGGTGGATATGGATTATTTGCAGCAATGCCAGCAAACCGATGATTGATATGTGCTGATCGGGCGTGAAAGGACGGCCGCTGCGTAAAGCGGATTCACAAAGGCATAATTCTTACGTAAGCGTAAATTCATTGACTTTGACGTTGGTATGGGGCGAAGGTGTATTTCGGGTGTCCCAAGCATAAGAAGAACAGATGAACGACAAGCTTTACAGCATTACTGAACTTG
Organism: Thalassospira marina; assembly: GCF_002844375.1. Taxonomy (NCBI): domain Bacteria; kingdom Pseudomonadati; phylum Pseudomonadota; class Alphaproteobacteria; order Rhodospirillales; family Thalassospiraceae; genus Thalassospira; species Thalassospira marina. The sequence continues at coordinate 1,981,780 of NZ_CP024199.1, forward strand.
CCGAAGAATTCGACATTACGCCGCGCGCCATCCGCTTTTACGAAACCAAAGGGCTGTTATCGCCACAGCGGGCCGGGGCAACGCGGGTTTACAATTACCGCGACCGGGCGCGTCTGGTGCTGGTTTTGCGGGGCAAGCGCCTGGGCTTTACGCTTGAGGATATCAAAGAATATATCGACCTTTACGATGCCGATCGCAGCCATTCCGAACAATTGGCGCATTTGATGCTGGTGGGGCGGAAACGTATTTCCGAGCTTGAGCAGCAGCTTGAAGATGTGCAAACGACCCTGGTGGAGCTTCGCAAGATCGAGGCAGAGGCCCATGATGCCCTTCAGGCCCGTGGCCTTGACCCGGAAGAAGCCGTACGCGACATCGTTCGCAAATTGCCGGCAAAAGCCGGGGCGTAAGGCTTCATCTTTTTGATTTGCAGAATGCAAAACACCCCGTCAGCAACCAGGCTGGCGGGGTGTTTTTGTGTGCATGTCGCGTTTATGGATGGGTTAGCGGTAATTTGACCTCGAAGACTTCCTCGTCTTCCAGATATTTGCGGGTAAAGCCCAGTTTTTCACACAGGGTCAGCATACGCCGGTTGGTTGGCAGGACCTGGCCGATAAAGGTTTCAACGCCTTTGGCACGGCAGAATTCGATCATTTTTTCCATCAGGATACGGCCAAGACCACGTCCCTTGATGTCCGAACGCACCATAATCGCATATTCGGCATATTCATTATTCGGGTCGATGGCGACCTGGACAATACCGTGAATATCCCCTCCGGTCGTGCCATCAGGCACGGTTGCGACAAAGGCCATGGCGCGGTCATAGTCAAGCTGGGTCTGGCGGGCCATTTCCGAATGCGGTAATTCCCGAACCGATCCAAAGAACCGGAAATGGATATCTTCCGGTGTCAGCTTTGACATGAAGGCATAGTGCGCCGGTTCATCTTCGGGCTTGATCGGGCGCAGCATATATTGTGTGCCATCTTCCAGCACAATTTCCTGCTTCAGGTGGCGCGGATAGGGGTGAATGGCGAGGCGTTTGTCATCGCTTTCAACCTTTGGCGTCACCTTGATGCGGGCATCAAGGGCAATGACGCCTTTCTGATCGATCAGAAGCGGGTTCATATCGAGTTCGACCACTTCACCCAGATGCACCACCAACTGCGACAGGCGCACCAGTGTCATGAACAGTTCTTCAAGATTGACCGGCGGCACATCACGATACCCTTTCAGCAGATTATAGATGCGGGTGCCTTCAACCAGTTCGCGGGCAAGTTTCATGTTCAGCGGGGGGAGGGCCATGGCGCGGTCGCGCACTACTTCGACCTCGACACCACCATGCCCAAACAGGATAACCGGGCCGAAAATCGGGTCTGTTGTCATGCCGACAATCAGTTCACGGGCATTGCGCCGTGTTACCATCTGCTGCACGGTAAAGCCGCGCAAGCGGGCATCAGGGAACTGATCGCCGATGTTTTTCAGCATCTTTTCGGCGGCATGTTCGACTTCTTCGGCACTTTCCAAATTCAGGACAACGCCACCCACATCGGATTTGTGGCTGATATCATCGGACAGAATTTTGAGGGCGACCGGAAAGCCGATTTCCTTTGCCGTGCTGACAGCACCAGCGACATTTTCAACCGAAATGGTTTTGACCGTATTGATGCCATAGCATTCCAGAACCTGCTTGGCTTCGGGTTCGGTCAGCATGGTCCGGCCGGAATGGATGGCCGAATGAATGATCTGGCGGGCCTTGTCGGTTTCAGGGGTGAAATCCTGGGGAACGGAAGGCGGCGTTTCCATCAAAAGATCTTGCAGCTTGCGGTAATTCACCATGTGCTGAAAGGCGGTAACGGCATTTTCCGGCGTGCGATAGGTCGGGATGCCTGCGGCATAAAACAGCTTGCGGGCTTCAGTTACGGTGGCTTCACCGACCCAGTTGGTCAGAATGTTTTTGCGGGTGTTTTTAATGGCATCAATCACACCGCGCGCCACTTCTACCGGGTCGGTAATGGCGGTTGGGGCATGCATCACTAGAAGGCTGTCGATATTCGGGTCTTTCAGGACCTGTTCAATGGCACCTGCATAACGCTCGCCCGGGGCATCACCGATAATATCAATCGGGTTTGCGTGTGACCAGGTATCGGGCAGAACCTTGTTCAGGGAATCGATGGTGCCTTCTTCAAGATGCGCCAGTTGCCCATGCTGTTCGATCAGGGAATCGACGGCCAGAACACCGATGCCGCCGCCATTGGTGATAATACCAAGTTTATCGCCCTTGAATGGCCGCATGCGCGACAGCGTTTCTGCCGCCGAAAACATTTCAGAAACCGTATAAACGCGCAAAACGCCGGCCCGTTTGATGGCGGCATCAAAAACATCATCCGCACCGGCAAGTGCGCCCGTATGCGAGGCAGCAGCAGCGGCACCTTCGGCAAAACGGCCCGATTTGATGCATAGAATCGGTTTGTTGCGCGATGCCGCGCGCGCCGCCGAGATAAAGCTGCGGCGTTCATGAATGGATTCGATATAAAGCATGATCGCGCGGGTTTCCGGATCCGAACCCAGATAATCGATGACATCGCCAAAATCGACGTCATCGCATTCGCCCAGCGAAATGAAGTGTGAAAAACCAACACCGCGGGCAGCAGCCCAGTCCAGTACCGCCGTGCATAGTGCGCCTGACTGCGAAACGAAGGCGATTTTACCTTTTTCAATGCTTTGATGGCTGAAGCTGGCATTAAGGCCGATGCCCGGAACCATCAAGCCAAGGCAGTTGGGGCCAAGCAGGCGCATTTTGTTGCGTGCCGCCGTTTCCAGCATCGCCTGTTTAACGCTGCGGGTTTCGTCATAGGGCGTGGATCCAAGGCCCGCCGTTAACACGATGGCGGCTTTGCAGCCTTTCTGATCAAGGCATTCCATCACCGGGACAACGGCCTGTGGCGGAACGCAGATAACGGCCATTTCCGGCACAACCGGCAGGCTTTCGACATCGGGATAGGCCAGAACGCCACCAATGGACTGGTTGCGCGGGTTTACCGGCATGATCGGCCCGTCAAAGCCGCCCGCCAGCAGGTTGCGCATAATCACCTGCCCAACCGAATGCGGGCGATTGGAGGCGCCAATAACGGCGACCGAGGACGGTTTGAAGAGATGTTCTAGATTGACTGTGCTCATAACCGAATTCCCGCTTTGCTGTCTGAATGGACGTTGTGCAAATGTGAAAGCTTGCGCAATGTAACCCGTTTTCGGTTCAGTATGATCCGATCAGAATAACTGTTTTTCGCAGGTGCGGAAATTATTTCGTCTGGCGATTATTTGCCTTGTTCTGAATCAAAAACGGTACAGGCTTCATATTTCTGGAACAAAAATGTGCCGGGGCAGGGTGAAGTAACGAAGCCTGGAATGCAAACAGCTTTAATGAAGATGTTCGCCGTGACCGTGATCAAGGTCATGGCGTTCGGATTCTTCAAGCCATTCTTCAACTTCTGTTGCACTGCCCATGGCAAGGGCGATGGCAACATCGTTATGAACATGTTCAAGGCTGTCAAACATCGGGCACCAGCCAAAGGCCTGGATGCGTTCATCGGTTGTCGAGGCGATGGTAAACAGATCACCGTCAATCGGATGAACCGTGCCGTGAATGACGTCTTTTTCACCAATAATCAGCCAGCCATCGGTTGAACCGGCAAGCGTGCCCAACTGAACCTTGCGCAATTCGATATTTGCAATTTTCATCGGTTAAATCCTTCGGACCTATGGTGAAAAACAGGTAACGCAGATCAAAAGAAAAAGGGACCGAACAAAATGTTCGGCCCCTTTTTAATTGGCTCCGGCAGCAGGACTCGAACCTGCGACCCAATGATTAACAGTCATTTGCTCTACCAACTGAGCTATGCCGGATCAGTGTTTGGCACTCCGTCTGAAGCGCGTGGCAGGGGTATAATAAATGCCGGAAACCGGCGCAAGACCTTTTTTGACAAAAAAGGACGAAAAATTCAAATTTGCCAAAATTTATCCAGTTTCAATGCGTTACCAAACGCGCAAAGCGAAATTGGACGGGGCTGTTAAGCCATTGGTCCCGCTGGCCGATACCGTTGGGCTTTCTGTAGCGATGAAAAAAAGCGGGGCGTCAGATTCACCCCGCCGCTTGATATTGGCCTGACGGCTGTTTGTCGGTTACGGAACCGGGTGCCCCTGGGCTGCTACCAGGATGGCAAACCAGTCCTGGCGTTCCAGCTTGATATCGCAGGCCGTGGTTGCGTCTTTCAGGCGTTCAGGCTTCATGGTGCCCAATACCGGGATGGGTTTGCAGGGCAGGCTTAAAAGCCACGCTATGGCGATTTCTGCGATGCCGGGGGTATTGTATTTGGCACGCATTTCTTCCAGAACCGGGCGCAGATGTGCGGCAACGGCATCATCCTTGTCACGAAACAGGCGTGATCCGCCCAATGGCGACCAGATCATGGGGCTGATGCGATTTTGCTGCATCAAATCAAAGGTGCCATCAAATAGGGGCTTAAGCTCCAGTACCGAGCATTCAACCTGATTCGTTACAAGGGGCGTATCAAGCCGGCTTTGCAGCAGATTGAATTGTGACGGCGTGAAATTTGAAACGCCGAAATACCGAACTTTGCCGGCACGATTGAGAGTGCCAAAGGCATCGGCGACCTCATCGGCGATCATTAGCGGATCAGGCCGATGCAAAAGCAGGGTATCGATATGGTCGGTGCGCAGATTGCGCAGCGAGGATTCGACAGATGCGATGATATGTTCTTTGGTGGTGTTGTAATGATTGATGCGGTTTTCCGGCCGTGCATCACAAACCAGCGCGATATCGCATTTGGTGACGATTTCCATTTGCTGGCGCAAATGCGGCGTCTGCGACAGTGCGCTGCCAAATAATTCCTCGCAACCGTAATTGCCGTAAATATCAGCGTGATCAATGGTGGTGATGCCAAGATCAAGGGCTGTTTCAACAAGGCGCAGGATATCGTCGCCATTATTGATGTCCGGGCTGTTTTTAAGGCGCCATGCACCCCAGGCCAGTGTTGAAAAGCTAAGGTCGTCGGCAAGTGTTCGGCGTGATAGCGACATATCCGGTCCCCGCTGCGCCCATAGTCACACAAAACGGAGTGGTTTTGCGGCAGGCGCAGGTGTTGTTGGTTGGTTTATGGCATTGTCCTAGCAAGCCAGCGGAGCGCGGTAAACTATCCATCCATGTCGGGCGGCCCTCCCATTGGGCTAGCCGTACTGTCAGGGGATAGCAGATGGTATTTAGTCAGAAAGGGCGTAGGCGACCAGGATGGCTGCCAGAAAGATGCCTGTCATGGCAAGCGGTTCCCAATATTCCATGAAGCCAACGGCAACTAAAATCCAGCCGATACCGGCTAGAATCGTTATCGCCTTTATAACGGGCTGCTGGGCAAGGGCAGGGCGGCGCCAGCACATGGAAAGGGCCAGCAGGCCAAAGCTGACCTGTCCCAGTGAAAAGGTGCTGTTCAGGCCATAATAGAGTGTCGTTTCGGGGCTGCTGGGGCGAACGCCGCGCAGATATTGTGAAATCACATCAATGGTGAAATGAAGCAGGCCGATCAGAACCAGCCAGCCATATGCGATTCTTAAAACCACAATCTGCATCGCGCCTTCCTTTGCATGCCAACATCAGATGGCAATCGTTATAGGGCTGCGCGAAAAATCGGGCTTTGCCGATTATCGTTAATTTTTGCCCGATCGTCCGTATCGCGGGCAATAAGGGTGAATCGGGCAGGCGGGGTATGACGGGCATGATCATGATAGGGCAAAGAAAAAGGGACCGAACACAAGGTTCGATCCCTTTTCACATTGGCTCCGGCAGCAGGACTCGAACCTGCGACCCAATGATTAACAGTCATTTGCTCTACCAACTGAGCTATGCCGGATTAGTGGAGGCGCGAGCCGGAATCGAACCGGCGTACAAGGATTTGCAGTCCTCTGCGTGACCACTCCGCCATCGCGCCATCGCGTCGGCAGGGCGGTGTATAGCCCTATAGAATGCAGCCCGTCAAGCACCCAATTTTACATTTTTTGTACAATGACAGGAATTAATGTCAAAAAGCAGCACAGCCGCCAGTTTTTGGCTGGCGGCTGTGGGCTAAATTACGATGTTTGCTAATTTATTTCCGGCTTTGCGGCTGGCGTTCCAGCCATGGGCGCAGAACTTTTTCGCGATCGGGCGATGCGCTGAAATCAAGGTTGGCGACATCTTCACGGCTGTTTTCAACCTCGAATGACAGCGTGATATTCGGGCCATCAATGCGAATGGTACCGCGTGTTCCCGGTTTTACCGGTTTTTGCAGTTTCACCTTACACCCGCCCTTGGAAATATCGATGGTGTGGCCATTGATGGTTTCACCATTCACGCTGACCTGCACACGGGTTTCGATATTAAAGCGCGGATCGCGGCGACGGTTGACTTCCGGCGTTGCCGTACGAACGATACGAACCAGGGTCGCACGCAGTTCGGCAATGCTTTTATCCACTTCGGATGCGATCTGGTTCATGCTTTCGGCACGTTCCAGGTTGCTGTCGGCTTCCTGGGCAACGTCGCTGATTTTTTCGGTCACCTCGTTGGATGCGGTTGCCGTTTCAATAACGTTTCGGGCAATTTCCTGGGTGGCGCTATCCTGCTGGTGAACCGATGTGGCAACATTCGATGCCACCTGGTCGATCCGGCGGATATTTTCACTCATATGCTGAACAGTCGAAACGACCGATCCGGTAACCTGCTGGATCTCACCAATCTGACGGGTGATTTCCTCGGTCGAGCGGGCGGTCTGGTTGGCAAGGTTTTTAACTTCCTGTGCCACCACGGCAAAGCCTTTGCCAGCATCGCCTGCTCGGGCTGCTTCAATCGTTGCATTAAGTGCGAGAAGGTTGGTTTGTGCTGCGATATCGGCAATCAGTTCGGCAACTTCGCCGATGCGATCAACACTATCTTTTAGTGACAAAACAGTGCGTTCTGCCTCAATACCTGAAGTATTGGCTTCAGTGGTGATCGAGGTGGCTTCTTCGATCTGGCGCGAAATTTCGCGAATGGAAGCTGCCAGTTCTTCGGATGCACCCGATACTGTTTCGGCGTTGGCAAGGGCTTCGTGTGCCGCGGCAGCAACGCTTTCGGAATTGGTTGAAACACGCTGCGACGATGCGGCCATGTCGGCGGCAGACGAATTCAACCGTGATGTCTGGTCGATGATAGCTTCAACCACGATCTGCAATTCACGTTCAACGGTTTCTGCAAGATTCTGCAGGGACGAAACACGCTGGGTCTGGGCTTTTTCCTCGTTTTCACGCCGTTCAAGGATGCCATAGGCCAGCTTGGCATGCAGGGCACGCAATTGCTGAATCACGGGTTTGAAATCGGGAACCGATGGTAATTCGATATCGTGTGACAGATTATTATGGGCAATGGCTTCAAAATGATCCTCCATACGCAAAAGGGGCTTGCGCAGTTTGCGAATCATCAGGGTGCCGTACAGGAGCGTTAGCGCAATCGCGATGCCCAGCAACACGATATTGACGGTAATCGCGCTATAGAAATTGCTTTCAGCGCGGGCAACGCGTTCTTCGGTCAGTTCTGTTTGCAGGTTGGCAAGTTCGCCAATAGCGGCCGTCAACGGGTCAATCGTCTGATAAAGCTGCTGTTCGACCAGGGCCTTAAGGGCGGGTTTGTCCTTGGCGCGGAAGCTGTCTTCAAGTTTTTTTGCCAGCGCATCGGCCGATGTCATCATGCCGGTAATTTTGCTGACAATGGTCTGTTCGCGCGGGCCCAGTTCCTGGCTGGAATAGGTGGCAATGTTGCTGTGAATCCGGTCCTGCGCGGCTTCAATGCCTTTCAGGCCTGTATCCCAGTCAAAATTGCCATTATTCACTTTATGCGCGGCATCAACGATGAAAACGGCGTAATCGTCTGACACTTCTTTCAGAAGGTTCAGCGGTTTGACGCGTTTTTCGTAAACATCAACCAGATGGCTTTCGGTATTCTGTTCAGCCCAGATACCAAAGCCGCCAATTGCCGCCATCAAAATAACCATGGAGCCAAAAGCAAGGGTCAGGCTGCCACGAATGCTGGAGATGTAATTTTTAACCCGTGCGCCAAACCCGTCGGGCACGATCTGGCCATCATCAAGCGCGACATTATTGCCGGCATTGTTGCGCAAATCGGCATAGGTTTGCTCGGCTTCACGTTTTTGTTCGACCGTCGGCTTGGTGCGAATGGAAATATAACCAACAACCTTGCCGTCATTGACCACGGGCGTCACATTGGCGCGTACCCAGTAATGGTCACCATTTTTACAGCGGTTTTTAACAATACCCTGCCAGGGGCGACCTGCCTTGATGGTCGACCACAAATTTGCAAAGGCTTCCTTGGGCATGTCGCGATGGCGGACAATATTATGTGCCGACCCGATCAGCTCGCTTTCGGAAAAACCACTGATTTCGACGAAATCCTTGTTAGCAAATACAATCTTGCCACCGGTATCTGTCCGGGAAACAAGAATGCTGCCGTCTTCCATTTCGATTTCGCGGTTTGTTACCGGTCCCGTATCCCGCATAATCCCCTCTGGCGTTGCTGGCGTTAATTCAACTTAGTCTGCTGGTAAATACACAGATACCGCGCGGAAAGATTTGATATATCTTTGTATCGATGCACAAAAGATGATCGATAATTACCCTATCCAATGGTATTATCAATAGCGAATTTTACGGAGCCTTATAAGGTGAGTACTTCTTTTGATTGCAGTGAAAACCGGGATAGGACGGCTACGTTTAAACAAGTCTAAGTCCAAGAGAATACGTGATTTTGCGCGAAAATCCATATCTGATATGCGCGATTGCACCATGAACCTTTAATGCGGTGTTTCTAATATTGCCTGTGCTTATCGGGTATCCTGGCGGTCTTATATGGCTGGATGAGGCGGATAGGGGGCTATGATGGTGTCAGCAGGCGGGATTCGCAGGCGGGATAGGGTTGAAAAACGTAAAATCGGGGCTGTTACGCCGCGCCGCAGCAATTTCCAATGTTGTCAGGCGCCCGCGGGCTGATTATAAACGTCTCACCTCGTCAGGCCCTTCGGCTGTTATGCCGCCGGGGCCATAGTGCATTTCTTGCGGGAATTTCAGGTCAGATATGATGGATTATCAAGTCGCGCGCCACAACATGGTGGAAAATCAGGTTCGTGCCAACAAGGTTACCGATCCTATGGTCATCGCAGCGATGGAAGAGGTCCCGCGCGAGCTGTTCTTGCCGGAAAGCAAACGCGGCGTTGCCTATGTTGACGAAGACATTGCCATTGGCAATGGCCGTTATGCCGTCGAGCCGATGGTTATTGCCCGTCTGATGCAGTTGGCCGAAATCGCCACGACCGATGTCGCCCTGGTGATCGGTGCCGGTTATGGTTATTCCAGCGCATTGCTTTCGCGTGTTGCGGAAACCGTTGTCGCGATCGAGCAGGACGGTGCCATGGCGCAGGCCGCGGAAAAGATCATGCAGCAGAACAACTATGACAATGTCATCGTTGTAGAAGGGGATGCCGTTGCCGGTTATCCGAAACAGTCACCTTACAATGTCATCATGTTTGACGGTGCAGTTGCCGAGGTTCCCGAAGCAATTCTTGCACAGCTTGCCGAAGGTGGCCGTCTTCTGGCTGTGGTGCGCGAAGCCGACAAGGTTGGCGTTGCCCGCCTTTACGAACGTGAACATGGCGTTATTGGCCATCGTGACCTGTTTGATGCCTATGTTCCTTACCTGCCTGGTTTTGAACCGGTCGAAAGTTTTGTATTCTAATTTACAGCGCTGAATGCGGGTCCGGTATCGGTGTGCCGATATCGGAACGCATCGTTGTGTTATTTGTTATTGCAAGGTCTGTCGCAATTGGACATGGTCCGGGATATTTCCTGTCAGGAAGTCGCAAGTATGATCGAAACTTCGGTTCCGTTCACGCTTGTTGATGTACGTGAGGCATGGGAACTGGAAATCTGTTCGATTGAAGGGGCCCTGCATATTCCGCTTGGCGATATTGCCCGCCGGTTTGACGAGATTGATACCAGCAAGCCAGTCGCACTTTTGTGCCATCATGGTGTGCGCAGCCGACATGCTGCGATGTTTCTGGTATCAAGGGGGATGACCGACATTTTCAATATTGCCGGTGGTATCGAAAAGTGGGCTTTGGATATCGCGCCGGAAATGTCACGATACGAATGACGGAAATGTACGAATTCGGTTAAATGAAGGGAAAATTGGAAATTTTACTTCCAACTGCCTCTTTTTTTAGACATTTTTATTGGCAACGTTACCATATCGGAACTGCGCTGGGGTCGGGACTTGGTGTAGGACTTTGACAAGGGTGTATAAATGATAAAACGGTTCTTGCTCACCTGTAGCATTCTGGCGACTGCCGGTGTGATCTCTACGGGGGCGTCTGCTGAAACCCTCGATGATGCGCTTGCCAAAGCATATCAGAGCAATCCGACCCTGGAAGCCGGACGGGCACAATTGCGTGCGACCGATGAAGAAATCTCCCAGGCTCTTTCCAATTGGCGTCCTACTGTTCAGTTGAACGGCAGTGCCGGTATTCGCAAGCTTGACGTCGATACCGACCAGGCCGCGACGACCCGCGATTCGACGCTGAACCCCTATGAGGTCGGTCTGAATGTCAGCCAGCCGCTTTATCGTGGCGGCCGGACCGAAGCTGAAACCGAACGGGCCGATGCGCGCATCAAATCGCAGCGTGCAGGTCTTCGTTCGACGGAACAGACAGTATTTTTGAATGTTGCCACGGCTTATTTCAACGTTCTGCGGGATACCGCCGTTGTTGAACTCAACCAGAACAACATTCGCGTTCTTGAGCGCCAGCTTGAAGCAACCCGTGACCGTTTCTCGGTGGGTGAAGTTACCCGTACCGACGTTTCGCAGGGTGAAGCCCGCCTTGCCGGCGCCAAGGCCGACTTGATCGCAGCCCAGGGTACGCTTGCAAATACCCGTGCGGTATATGAACGCCTTGTTGGCAATGCCCCGACCGATCTGAAAATTCCGGATCCGCTCGGTGGTCTGCCGACCAGCGTCAAGCAGGTGATTGAAACCGCCAGTGCCCAGCACCCCGATGTTCTGCAGGCGCAGTTCTCGGAAGATGCTGCACATGACGATATCCGACTGAGCGAAGGTGCCCTTTATCCGGTCGTCAGCCTGAGCGCGGGCGTTTCGCGCAGCAGCGAGGCGTCTTCGGAAGACACCACGACCGATACGGCCGAAGTTCTGGCCGAAGTAACGGTTCCGATCTATCAGCAGGGTGCGGAATATTCCAGCATCCGCGCAGCCAAGCAGACAGCCGGTCAGGCCCGTCTGGTTGTGGATCAGACCCGTCGTGAAGTTATCGAAAGCGCAACCAGCGCTTGGGAAAATCTTGTAACGGCACGTGCCAGCATCGAAAGCCAGCAGGCTGAAGTTTCGGCTGCTGAAGTTGCTCTTGATGGTGTTCAGCGCGAAGCGTCTGTTGGTTCGCGTACCGTTCTTGACGTTCTTGACCAGGAACAGGAACTGCTGCAGGCACGTGTGTCGCTGGTGCAGTCACGCCGTGATGCCGCAGTTGCCGAATTCCAGGTTAAAGCCGCAATTGGCGCCCTGAACGCACAAGTTCTTGGTTTGCCGGTTGAAATTTACGATGTCGAACAGAACTATAATAAAGTTAAGGATCAATTGTGGGGATCTGATTGATCTGGAAGTGCCAACACCGGCCCTGGACGGGAAGGGGGCCGGATAATCGACCGGACCAGTTCGGTGATTATTTTTTAGCGCGGAAGAAAACCAATGAGTGATGGGCAACAGGAACCTTCAATGGAGGACATCCTTCAGTCTATCCGCAAAATTCTTGCGGATGAGGGTGAGGATGAGAAAAAGGAACCGGCAAAACCAAAGCCGGCACCGGCCCCGGAGCCTGAACCTGAGCCAGAGGTTTTTGACGAGCCGGAAGATGACTTCGACGAACTGGTTCTGGAAGATGAACCAGAAGAGCTGGTGCTTGACGACGACGAACCGGAACCTCTTGATCTTGACGATGATGAAGAGGAAATGGAACTTGAGCCGGAAGGTATGGACCTTGACGACATGCTTGATTTTGAAGAGCAGGTCGAAGATGAGCCGGAACCCGAGCCCGAACCCATTGCCGAAGAACCGCGTCGTCCGATGCCCGCTTTTTACGAGCAGGAAGATGATGACGAACCTGCCCTGATTTCGGGCATGACGGAATCCTCGGCTGCTGGCAGCATGACCGAACTTGCTCAGGCGGTTGCGCGCAAACGCGCCATCGGGCTCGGGATCAATGCCGGCCACGCCACACTGGAAGATCTGGTGCGCGATATGTTGCGCCCGATTTTGAAAGAGTGGCTGGACGAGAATTTGCCCTATATGATCGAGCGCCTTGTGAAAAAGGAAATCGAGCGGATTGTGAGCCGCGCCGAAGACCTTTAGGCGAGCCGATGAACAACAGACAGCGGCGCGCCTTTGGTGCGCCGCTTTTTTTTCTTTTATCAATAAAACCCGCAGCGGATCAGAAAGACAATGTTGGATAAGACCTACAGCCCGGCCGACGTGGAAAGCAAACTCTACGAAAAATGGGAAAAATCCGGGGCCTTTGCCGCCCATCCGGAAAGCAAAGAAAATCCCTATGTCATTATGATGCCGCCGCCCAACGTGACCGGTAGCCTGCATATGGGCCATGCCCTGACATTTACCCTGCAGGACATTCTGGTGCGTTATAACCGCATGAGCGGCAAGGACACCCTGTGGCAGCCCGGCACCGACCATGCCGGTATCGCAACCCAGATGGTGGTTGAGCGCCAGCTGGGTGCCCAGAACGTCACCCGTCATGACCTTGGACGTGAAAAATTCGTCGAAAAGGTTTGGGAATGGAAAGAACAGTCCGGCGGGACCATTACCAACCAGTTGCGCCATCTTGGCGCGTCGCCCGATTGGCCGCGTGAACGTTTTACGATGGATGAAGGCCTTTCATCGGCTGTTCGCAAGGTGTTTGTCACCCTGCATAAACAGGGCCTGATCTATCGTGACAAGCGTCTGGTAAACTGGGACCCCAAGCTTCTGACCGCAATTTCTGACCTTGAAGTTGTACAGAAAGAGGTCAAAGGCCATTTCTGGCATTTCAAATATCCGATTGAAGGCCGCGAGGGTGAATTCATCACCGTGGCAACTACCCGCCCGGAAACCATGCTGGGCGATACGGCGGTTGCTGTTCACCCCGATGATGAACGTTATACCGATCTGGTTGGAAAATATTGCATTCTTCCGATCGTTGGGCGTCGTATCCGCATTGTGGCCGATGAATATGCTGATCCGGAAAAAGGTTCGGGTGCTGTTAAAATCACCCCGGCGCATGACTTCAATGACTTTGAAGTGGGACAGCGCAATGACCTTGAAAAGATCAACATCCTCGATGATAACGCCTGCATTAACGATAATGCACCAGAAGAATATCGTGGTCTTGACCGCTTCAAGGCGCGTGAACTGATCATCGCGAAAATGGAAGAACTCGGTCTTGTCGAAAAGATCGAGGAAACCGTTCACATGGTTCCCTATGGTGATCGTTCCAACGTTGTCATCGAACCCTATCTGACCGATCAGTGGTTTGTGAATGCAGCGGTGCTGGCGAAACCGGCGACCGAAGCAGTTGAAGATGGCCGTATCCGTTTTGTCCCGAAAAACTGGGAAAACACCTATTATGAATGGATGCGCAACATCCAGCCCTGGTGTATTTCACGCCAGCTTTGGTGGGGGCATCGTATTCCGGCGTGGTTTGGTCCGGATGGCACCATCTTTGTTGAAGAAACCGAAGAAGAAGCCTTCGCTGCGGCCAAAGCCCATTATGGCAAGGATGTCGCGCTTGATCAGGAAACGGATGTTCTTGATACCTGGTTTTCATCGGCATTGTGGCCGTTCTCGACCCTTGGCTGGCCGGAAAACACCCCGGAACTGGGCAAATACTATCCGGGTGATGTGCTGGTTACCGGTTTTGACATTATTTTCTTCTGGGTTGCCCGGATGATCATGATGGGCATGCATTTCATGGACGGGCAGGTGCCATTCCGTGACATTTACATTCATGCCCTGGTCCGTGACGAACACGGGCAGAAAATGTCAAAATCCAAGGGTAACGTCATCGATCCGCTGGATCTGATTTCGGAATATGGCTGCGACGCGCTGCGCATGACCCTGACCGCACTTGCAGCCCAGGGCCGTGATATTAAGCTGGCGACCTCGCGCGTTGAAGGTTACCGCAATTTCGCGACCAAAATCTGGAATGCGGCGCGTTTCTGCGAAATGAATGAATGCCAGGTGGTTGATGGTTTTGACCCCAAATCGGTCAAAACCACGTTGAACCGCTGGATCGTTGGCAAAGTCGCTGAAGCAGCCAAAACCGTTTCAACCGCCATTGAAAACTATCGTTTCAATGATGCGGCAGGCGGGGCATATCAGTTTGTCTGGGGCACCTTCTGTGATTGGTATCTGGAACTGGCAAAGCCTGTTTTCATGGGAGATGACGCCGATGCCAAGGCTGAAACCCGTGCGACTGCGGCCTGGGTTCTGGATCAGATTTTGCTGATCCTGCATCCTGTCATGCCGTTCATCACCGAAGAACTTTGGGCGCAGACCAGTGATAAACACACAGGCCTTCTGATGTCGCAGGCATGGCCGGTTCTGGGTGATGATCTGATCGACACCAGCGTTGAATCGGAAATGGATCTCGCACTGCGTTTGATCGGCAATATCCGTGGTGTTCGTTCGGAAATGAATGTTCCGCCATCTGCCGAAGTGCCGATTTATCTGGTGGAAGCATCGGATGCCATGAAGGCGGCAATCACTGCGCAGGAAGCCCAGGTTAAACGTCTGGCGCGTGTTGCCAGCATCAATCTGGTTGGTCAGGACCAGGTCGAAACCGTTGCCAAGGGAGCGATCCAGACCGTTGTTGATGGTGTACCGGTTTTCGTTTCGGTTGCTGATTTCATTGACGTTGCGGCTGAAAAGTCCCGTCTTGAAAAGGAAATCGACAAGATCGGCAAATATATCAAGGCACAGGAAGGCAAGCTTTCCAATGAACGCTTTGTCAGCCGCGCGCCCGAAGAGATTGTCGCTGCTGAAAAAGCCAAACTGGAAGAAGCCCGCAATACGCTTGGCAAGCTTCAGGAAGGTTACGACCGTATTGCTGCCATGTAAGGTTGTGACAGGTCAGATTTGATTTGAAAAAGGGGTGCGGGATTATGCCGTGCCCCTTTTTTGTTTCTGGCAATATGGCGGGAATCGCATAAATTGGCGCCCTGAATATCGCGCAGGAGACATGACATGCCGCTTTCCCGTTTGCCATCGCCCCCGTATTACGCCGTTATTTTTGCATCGGTCCGCACCGATGAAGATGATGAAGGTTATGGCATTACGGCCACGGAAATGAGCCATCTTGCAGCAGAGCAGGAAGGGTATTTAGGCCAGGATTCCACGGCACGCGATGGTGAAGGCATGGGCATTACCGTTTCCTACTGGCGTGATGAGGCATCGATCCATGCCTGGAAAAAGCAGCTTGATCACACCGCTGCGCGCAATATGGGCCGCGAGAAATGGTATAAAAGCTATACGCTGCGTGTCGCCCGCGTTGAACGCGCCTATGATTTTGACCGGCCGGAACAGGCCTGATGCGCGCGGTTGAACATCCCTTTATCGAGCCGGAAGAAGCCTTTTTCGCTTTCGCAGGTTTGCCGGGCTGCCATTTCCTTGATTCTGGCGGTGATAGCGGCTTTTCCTATATTGCCGTTCATCCCGTACATGTCATCTCGGCGCGTGATGGTGTGGTATGCGTTGATGATCAGCCTATCGATACTGCGCCCTTTGCGGCTATCCGCGAAATGCTTGCCAGATACCAGATCCCCCATGATCCGACCTTGCCGCCATTTCAGGGCGGGCTGGTTGGCTATTTTGGCTATGACCTGTGCCAGCAGCTTGAAAAGCTGCCAGTCCCCAATGCTGATTTCCTGAACATCCCGGACATGTTGGCGGGCATTTATGATGTGGTGATATCATTCAACCTTGCCGCACGTCGTATGTGGATCATCGCGCATGGCCTGGATGATCAGACCGATACTGCATCTGATGTGCGTGCGCAGACGCAAATATTTGATATCGAGTGTAAGCTGGCCGATGTGCAGGGCCAGGGCGATTGCAATGATGATCGGCCGCTACCCACTGCGCCGGAAGCACCGACAATAACCGCCTGGCAGTCTAATTTTGATCGTGCGGGATATGAAACCGCTGTTGGTCAGGTAAAGGACTATATTTTCGCGGGCGATATTTTTCAGGCAAACCTGTCACAGCGCTTTTCGGCGGAATATGAGACTGGGCAGCTTGCGGACCGTTTTGGGCTTTATCGGCGGTTACGGCACCTAAGCCCGGCGCCATTCGGGGCCTTTTTGAATTTTGGTGATGTTGCAATTCTGTCTAACTCGCCCGAGCGGTTTTTACAGGTCGACGAAACCGGGGCTGTTGAAACCAAGCCGATCAAGGGCACGCGCCCGCGTGGTAAAACCCCGGTTGAAGACGCCTCCTTTGCCCAGGATTTGCTGGTGTCTGAAAAGGACAGGGCAGAAAATGTGATGATCGTGGATTTGCTGCGCAATGATTTATCACGCGTTTGCAAGCCGCATTCCGTTATCGCCGATCCGATTTGCGATCTCGAAAGCTTTGCCAATGTCCATCATCTGGTTTCAACGGTGAAAGGGCAGCTTGAAGATGGCCAAACCGCGATAGACCTTTTGATGGCCTGTTTTCCCGGTGGTTCTATTACCGGCGCACCGAAAATTCGGGCGATGGCGATTATCACCGAACTGGAGCAAACCCGGCGCGGGGCCTATTGCGGGGCAATCGGGTTTATCGGCTTTGATGGGGTGATGGATACCAACATCGCCATCAGAACGCTGGCAATTCACCGCGGCAGGGTGGCCTTTAATGCTGGTGGTGGTATCGTTGCCGATAGTGACCCGGCAGCAGAATATGATGAAACCCTGGCCAAAGCAGCAAAACTAATGGCAGCCCTTGGAATATCATTTGATGGCCAATAGGGCCGCATGTGGCGTTCCGAATGCCGGTAAAAATTCACGCATATTGAAGATCATGCTGCAAAGTAATGGAAATCGTTCGTGATTTTATTGATCGATAATTACGATTCGTTCGTTTTTAACCTGGCCCGTTATGTGCGGGAATTGGGGCGCGAGGTAATGGTCATTCGTAATGATGCCATCGACGCGGCAGCCATTCGTACACTGGCGCCGGAGGCCGTTATTTTATCGCCAGGGCCTTGTGCGCCAGATCAGGCCGGTCAATGCCTTAATATCGTGCGTGATTGTAGTGCTGATTTTCCCATACTTGGTGTATGTCTGGGACATCAGGTGATTGCGCAGGTTTTTGGCGGGCGAATTGCCCGTGCCAAACGGCCGCTTCATGGCAAAACCACACCGATCACGCATAATGCCACAGGCCTTTTCAAGGGCCTGCCAAGCCCATTGACGGTCACCCGCTATCATTCCTTGATTGCCGATTTTCCCGCTGGCAGCATCTCACTGGAAATAACGGCCCAAAGCCCTGATGGCGAGGTAATGGCGCTGGCCCATCAAAACTTGCCAGTTCATGCTGTGCAGTTTCACCCCGAAGCGGTTTTAACCGAATACGGGCATGATCTGTTGGCGAATTTTCTGGGCATTGCAGATGCGTTTAATGCCGCAAAACCCGATGATGATGCGGGCCGGTTTGCCATTACCCAGGCAGGTGTTTGATGATGTGGTTGAACGGACAGTTCGTTGCTGAAAATGATGCCGCAATTTCGGTGCAGGATCGCGGGTTTCTGCTGGGTGATGGGCTTTTTGAAACCATGTGTGCGACGAATGGCAAAGTTAAATGGCTATCGCGACACATTAACAGACTATCGCAATCAATTGAAAAATTGGGTGAATTTTCGGGATCTGTGCCAGGTCAGGCAGAGCTTGCTGATATCATCGCGCATTTGTGTCAGGATATCGTGACGCCACATGCGGTGATCCGGTTAACGGTTTCACGCGGGCAGGGTGGTTTGGGGTTGATGCCCGGCGGCGTAATGGATGGGGTGGTTCTAATCACTGCCAAGCCGTTTGATATGGCAAAGGGTGCCGGACCGTTATCATTAAGTGTATCGGCCCGTATCCGTCGCAATCCGTGGTCGGTTGCAAGTCGTATAAAAAGCCTGAACTATCTTGATAATATTGCAGCACGTCAGGAAGCCGCCCTTCATGGTGCCGAAGACGCCCTGATCCTGACGCAGGACGGGTTTGTTGGTGAAACGACAATTGCCAATATTTTTACCTTGCGGGGGCGTGTTTTACAAACTGTGGGCGATAAAAGTGGCATTTTCGCCGGACTGGCACGGGGCGAGATCATTGATTGGGCGCAAAGCATTGATCTTGCGATCTGTTATGATCCGCTGTCGATTGCGGAACTTTCGCAGGCGGATGTGGTTTTTGTCTGTAATGCGCTGCGCGGTGCGCGCCTGGTTCGTGAAATTGACGGACAGGTTTTGGCACCGTCCCAAAACGGTTTGGAAATATACAATAAGATTGCAAAGCATCTTGAAAACAGCATCAGAGGTGGCAGCTAAAGAACCACAAGACTGCCCTGTCTGTTTTCAAAAAGGGTGAGAGTAGGGAGACGATGACCGAAAACGGCAAACTAAAAGAAATTCCGGCAGCCCGCCTGCTGGAGCTTTTGAAGAAGAATGATCAGTCTGGCAAAAAGCTGTTTGTCGGTCTGCTGGATGTGCCAGCATCCCTGCGGTTGTTATCCGAGGATTATGCCGTTCTGATGCGCGAAGGGTTTCGCCTGCTGCCGGAAAAAACCCAGCAATACAAACTTGAAAACGGCATGGTCGCCTTTGTCCGCCTGGGGCGTGGTTTTGGCAATGCCGACCCGTTTGTTGATAGCATTTCTGCAATGTTGCAGCAGGTCATTACCCGGCAGGGCCTGGGTGCCTTGCCAGATGATTTGTGGAACGAATTTCGCTGGCCCGATGATGACGCCAGGCTGCAAACCGCGCTGCGGATCAGCGAAAAAGATTCGCTGCTGCCGACAGGCAAAAAGAAAATCGATTTCGCCAATATGTTAAAGGCCGCGATTTCAAGCGAAGCGGTTTATGATTCCTGCCGTCGCCAGGCCATTCTGGAAATTCGAGACAGCCAGCGCGAAATTATCGGGCATGAGCTTTATTGCTCGCTCGATTTTTTGCGGCATAACCATCTTGCCAGCTTCCAGCTTGAAGGGGCCGGTGAAATCGAAATTCTGTCGCGTGTTCTTGATGAAAAGGTCATGGCCCTGACCGAGCAGCTTGCCCCGCGCATTTTGCCCGATGTGCTGCATCTGAATATGCAGGTTCAAACCATCTTTTCCGATGCTTTCACCAGTTTCCTTGATAGCGGTGACAGCCGTTTTGCCCGCAATCTTGCCATTGAAGTATCGCTGGAAAACGCGATTGCCGATTGGTGGGAATTCGAGGATGCCTGCAAATTGCTGCAATCTGCCGGTGTTCGTGTGGGGCTGGATCGGATCACACTGCCCGCGCTGGAATTTCTTTCGCCGCGTAAAATCAAGGTCGATTTCGTCAAGGTGATCTGGGATCAGAATATCATCGGGTCGAAACGCTCGACCGTGGCGGAACGCCTGCGAGAATTTGCGACCGTGCTGGGCAACCGTAACCTGATCCTGACCCGCTGCGATAGCCGTACAGCGGTGCGCATGGGCCGCAGCCTGGGGGTGGATGCGTTTCAGGGAAGTTACGTTGATGCCCTGTTAGGCAAACATCTGGCCGAAGATTGCGATTCTCCGCATGCAGCAGGGAACGAACGGCGTTGTGCAGTTTGCCAATGGGCCCCACGCGAAACCGAAAGCAATGGCTGCAGTTTTCATTTTCGGGCAGGCAAGGTATTGCCGCCGCTTTAACCGCACTTGCGCAACAATGACGATTGGTAAAAGTCGGTTAGTGCCGTTTACGCAACAATTTGTTGGCAAGGTTTGAACTTGCCAAGATTGTCTTAATTCCCTACTGTCACGCCATCGGCCAGTTGTTGGCCGGTATGTCGTTATTAAACGGCGCTTATTCTCAGGGCAGGGTGTAATTCCTGACCGGCGGTAACCCCAAAAGGGAAGCCCGCGAGCGCTTGGCGGTTTATCTGTCAGGGTCAGCAGATCTGGTGTAATTCCAGGGCCGACGGTAATAGTCCGGATGGGAGAGGATAAAGCGTGGCAAGGCAGAAAGGGCGAATTTATTTGCCCTGTTAACCTGTTTTGTCGGGTATCGACAAAGGACGGTGTTTCGCACCGTTTCTTTGGCCTTTCTTGCGTGCCCTGATTCGTAAGCCGCCATCAAGGAGGACGGTTATGAATCAGAGTGTTCATCAGGAACCCACATTGTCGCTGTTTGGCGATCCAATGGCCCGTATGGAACGTGCCATTGCCGATTTGCAGGCAGGTAAAGGGGTTCTGGTTGTCGATGACGAAGATCGCGAAAATGAAGGCGATCTGATTTTCTCTGCACAGCATCTTACAAACGAACAGATGGCGATGATGATTCGCGACTGTTCGGGTATTGTTTGCCTGTGTCTGACGGATGCCCATGCAACCGCACTGGATTTGCCGCCGATGGTGGCAAATAACACATCAAGCATGGGAACGGGTTTTACCGTTTCAATCGAAGCCAAGGTTGGTGTGACCACCGGTGTTTCTGCAGCTGACCGTGTGACCACGGTCAAGGCGGCGACGGCGGAAGGTGCAAAACCTTCTGATCTGGCCCGCCCGGGCCATATTTTCCCGCTGCGTGCACGTGCAGGTGGCGTTTTGGAACGCCGCGGCCATACCGAAGCCACGGTTGATCTGATGCGTGTTTCGGGCCTGAAACCGGCGGGTGTTCTGTGCGAAATCACCAATCCCGATGGAACGATGGCGCGTCTGCCTGAACTGGTCGATTATGCGCAAAAGCACGACATGGTCGTGATCAGCATCGAAGACATCGTTGCATATCGCCAGTCCCTGCAGGAAGCTGCTGAATAAGCTTTTCGCTAAGCGGCCATATATCAGAATTTAAAAAGGGACGGCATGTGATGCTGTCCCTTTTTCCATGTCAAAGCTCTTTTGTGCTGTGGTCAGCCTGCTTTATTGCGGGCTCAGGCGTCGATCATGCACCAGACGGGCGTGTGGTCCGATGCCTTTTCCTTGCCGCGCGGTTCGCGGTCGATATCGGCCGCACTTAACCGGTCGGCTGCTGCAGGTGTCAGCAACAAATGGTCGATGCGTAGGCCGTTATCCTTGTTCCAGGCACCAGCGCGATAATCCCACCAGCTATATTGATGGCCACTGGCATTAAAGGTGCGGAAGGCATCGGTATAGCCAATGTTCATCATGGTCCGCAGGCGTTTGCGTTCCTGGGTGGAACACAAAACCTTTTCATGAAGTTTTTCCGGGTCATAAACGTCGGAATCATCAGGCGCGATATTGTAATCGCCGCCCATAACCGCAGCTTCACCGCTGGCGAAAATATTTTCAAAACGCGTGATCAGGCGATCAAGGAAGTTCAGCTTGTAGGCAAATTTCTCGGACCCGACCTCGGTTCCCATCGGTACATAAATCGAGGCAACACGCACCGGGTTTTCCCCGGAAATAACGGCTTCGATATATCGTGCCTGGTCATCGGCGTCATTGCCGGGCAGGCCACGCTGCACATCCTCGATCGGGAATTTCGACAGGATTGCCACACCGTTATAGGTTTTCTGCCCGTGAATGGCGATGTTATAGCCCAAATCCTCGATTTCCATCGCCGGGAAACCTTCGTCGACGGTTTTGGTTTCCTGCAGCAACACCACATCAGGTGCCGCAGATTCGAGCCATTCGAGGATATTGGGCAGGCGTGCCTTGATCGAGTTGACGTTCCAGGTGGCGATTTTCATTGAATCCTCGAATTTGCCTAAACAGTGCCGAAAAAGAAAACGGGACCTGCGATATCACAGGTCCCGAAAATATTTAACGCTTTAGAAGCGGGCGATCAAATCGAGAAACTTGAACCACAGCCGCATGACGAGGATGCATTGGGGTTATTGACCCGAAATGCAGCGCCCACCAATTCACGGACAAAGTCAATTTCCGCGCCGCCAAGCAGGTCAAGCGACACATCGTCGACAACCATTTTGGCACCGTAATTTTCAAAAACGTGATCTTCGCTGCTGCTTTTATCATCCAGCGAGAATTCGTACTGAAAACCACTGCAGCCGCCGCCAGAAACCTGAAGACGCAGCATCAGCTCGTTATTGCCTTCGCTGTTGATCAGTTCCTGAATCCGCGTCGCCGCACTTTCTGTCATCTGTACTTGCCGGGATGCTTCCGCCATTTACATACTCCTTGACGCTCAACCCAACGGATGGGGAATTTTTCAATCTGAATGAAATTCTATCACATTCAGACATAGCTGTTTAACCTGTATTTAGCGCGTCTGCGGTAAATGTCAAAACACCGGATCGGCAAGGCTGCCATGTTGTTGGCAGGCCCTGCTTGCGTTTTGCTGTGAAATGGCTCAAAACACCGGCAGACTGTTGGCCTCTGGTCAAAACTCACAACTGCAAAAGTCTTTAATGTCATGAATGTTTTCAGCCAGTTGAAAAGCGATATCGAAGGGCAGATTGCCGTCCTTCAAACCGAGGGCGTCCTGACCGGGGAAATCGATACCTCGCGTATCACGGTCGAACCGCCGCGCGACCCGTCACACGGCGATGCCGCAACCAATGCCGCCATGCTGCTGGCAAAACCTGCGGGAATGAAGCCGCGCGATCTGGCCGAAAAGCTGGCCGAAAAATTGCGCACCGTTTCCGGTATTGCCGCCGTTGAAATTGCCGGACCGGGTTTTATCAACCTGCGCATGGCCAATGATTTCTGGCTTTCCCAGGTAACCGAAGTTCTTAATGTCGGCACCGCTTATGGCACCAGTGCCATGGGGCAGGGCGAACGGGTTAACGTTGAATATGTTTCGGCCAACCCCACCGGACCCATGCATGTTGGTCATTGCCGTGGCGCGGTTGTGGGTGATGTTCTGGCAAACCTGCTGGCCAAGGCCGGTTATGATGTGACCAAGGAATATTACGTGAATGATGCCGGCGCACAGGTTGACGTGCTTGCACGTTCCCTGCATTTGCGTTACCGCGAGGCACTGGGGCAGGATATTGGCGAAATTCCCGCGGGCCTTTATCCCGGCGATTATCTGGTCGCACCGGGCAAAAAACTTGCCGCGCGTGATGGCGATAAATGGCTTGATCAGCCCGAAGAGGCCTGGCTGCAGGAATTCAGAAGCTTTGCCATTGCCGAAATGATGGGCCTGATCCGCGAAGATCTTGCACAGCTTGGCGTGGAACACGATGTTTTCACATCCGAGGCCGCACTGGTTGCCGCGGGCAAGGTGCAGTCCGCCTTTGATTATCTTGAAGGCAAGGGCGACATTTATGTTGGTGTGCTGGAACCGCCGAAGGGTAAAACCCCGGAAGACTGGGAACCGCGCCCGCAGACCCTGTTCCGTTCTACTGATTTTGGCGACGATGTTGACCGTCCTTTGAAAAAGTCGGACGGCAGCTGGACCTATTTTGCGTCTGACATTGCCTGCCATTTCGATAAATACGAACGTGGCTTTGCGACCATGATTGACATTTTCGGTGCCGATCACGGCGGTTATGTTAAGCGTATGAAGGCAGCGACCAAAGCCATCACCAATGGCGAGGGCGATCTGGATATCAAGCTGTGCCAGCTTGTGAACCTGTTTGATAATGGCGAACCGGTTAAAATGTCCAAGCGTTCCGGTACGTTTGTGACGCTGAAGGAAGTTGTTGAAACGGTGGGCAAGGATGTTGTCCGTTTCATCATGCTGACGCGCAAAAACGACGCCACGCTGGATTTCGATTTTGCCAAGGTCACCGAACAGTCCAAGGACAACCCGGTTTTTTATGTGCAATACGCACATGCCCGGATTAGTTCGGTGTTCCGTCAGGCTGCCGAAGCCTTTGCCAATGTTAATTTTTCCGATGCGGCACTGGCTGGTTGTGACCTGTCGGTGCTGGATTCGGAAGAAGAAATGCGCCTGGTTCGCCGCATTGCCGAATGGCCGCGCATTGTCGAGCAGGCAGCAACCGCACATGAACCGCACCGTATTGCCTTCTTCCTGGGCGATGTTGCTGCCGATTTCCATTCATTGTGGAACCGTGGTCGCGACAATACCGAACTGCGCTTTATTAAGGCCGATGACCTTGCTGCAACGCAGGCCCGTCTGGCGATGATCCGTGCGGTTGCCCTGGTTATCGCATCGGGCCTTGCCGTGGTTGGTGTTAGCCCGCTCGAGGAGATGTAAGCATGTCCGGGGATCACAGCCGCGGATTACACGCCGAAATTCGTCGCACGCCGCAGGGTTCACCGGGCGGCGGTGACTGGAAACGGGGTGCTGCGACTGTGATCCTTGGTATTGCTGTTATCGGGGGCGGTATCGGCCTTGGTGCCTGGTGGTTTTATGGCCATGGGCAGCATATCGTGCAGGAAGGCGACCTTCCGGTGTTGATGCCCGAAGGCGGGCCGGTAAAAGTTCGCCCGGATAATCCCGGTGGCATGGAAGTGCCCCACCGTGACACCACGATTTATCAGGAACTCGATGATAGCGGTGCCGATGTTGTCGTGGTGATTGATCCCATTCCCGATATGCCACGTGCGCCCGAAGCCTTTGAACTGGGGCCGCCGCCCGATGCGCGCAAACTTGTCGGCGATGAAATGGAAATCGATAGCGGAACCGATATCGATGCCCCTGAAATCGGTGAGCCAGCAGCCGCATCGTTAAAACAGGCACCTGCAGCTGCGGCAAAACCAGCCGCGCCAGCACCTTCGCAAACGGCCACAGCGCCAGAACAAACACCAGCAACGGCGGCTCCCAAGCCTGATGCATCGACAGACCCGGCATCCGAAGGTGAATTCCGCATCCAGATGGCATCCTTCCGCGAACAAGGGCAGGCCAGCGTTGCCTGGAATAAAATATCATCTGAAAACAAGGATGTGGTCGGAAACCTTAAGATGTTTGTTCAGAAAGTTGATCTGGGCGATAAAGGAATTTTCTATCGATTGCAGGCCGGGCCGCTCGATGGACGGGCTGCCGCTGATAAAATTTGTTCCGAACTGAAACAACGCAATGTGGGGTGCCTCAGTGTCCGGCCTTGAGTTAAAGCGACCCAAAGCCTGTATCCTTGGGCTTGAAGGAACGTCGTTAAGTAATTGGGAGAAAGGATTTTTTCGCGAAGCAGACCCGTTCGGGTTCATCCTGTTTGCGCGAAATGTTGCTGATCCTGACCAGTTAAAGAACCTGACCGCAGAATTGCGCGAAGTCAGCGGGAGAAGCAATCTGCCCATTCTGGTTGATCAGGAAGGTGGGCGCGTTGCGCGATTAAAACCGCCGCATTGGCGCAAAATGCCTGCTGCCGGTGTGTTTGGCCAGCTTTATGAACAGCAGCCCGACGATGCCCGTGAAGCAGCCTATCTGAATGCACGTCTGCTGGCGGCTGATCTGGTTGATGCCGGTATTTCCGTTGTTTGTGCCCCGGTTCTTGATCTTTACTTTCCGGGCATGAGCGACGTTGTCGGCGACCGGTCCTATGGCAGTGAAGTTATCAATGTGGTGGCGCTTGCCAGTGCCGTTTCAGCCGGTTTTCTGGATGGCGGGGTTATCCCGGTGATCAAGCATATTCCCGGACACGGCCGAGCCGCTGTTGATAGCCACAAGGATTTACCGGTGGTGACGGCATCAAAAAGCAGCCTGTCGGTGAATGATTTTGAACCGTTCCGCCAGATGAAGGACGTGCTTGCCGCCATGTCGGCGCATATCCTTTTTACCGCGATTGATGACCAGCGTCCCGGTACGGTTTCGCCAACGGTTATTCGCGATGTCATTCGCGATGATATCGGGTTTCAAAACCTGCTGATCAGTGATGACCTGTCGATGGAGGCCCTGGGAGGTTCCATTGCCAGCCGCACCCATGAATGCCTGGCAGCAGGGTGCGATATTGCCCTTCATTGCAATGGCAAACGTACTGAAATTGAACAGGTTGTTTCAATGTCGCCTGCGCTTGACGGGGCGGCACTGGAACGTGCATTGGCTGTGACCAACCGGATATCATCGCTCAAGGGTTCTGTGCCGCCGCGTCAGATGCTTGCTGACTGGAATGCGCGCTTAAGCCAGTTGCTGGCACCCGTTTGGCCCCCGGCACAAGGAGAAGGTGCTTGAACCATCTGTTTGAAATGATTGTTTCGGCAACCACCTGGGTTTTGCCGGTGCTTTTTGCTGTGACATTTCACGAAGCGGCACATGGCTACGCGGCCCGTGCATTTGGGGATGACACCGCGCAGCGGGCAGGGCGCCTCAGTCTTAATCCCATTCGCCATATTGACCCGGTCGGGACAATCGTTATTCCCGGTTTGCTGTTGCTGACCGGTGCGCCATTTCTGTTTGGTTATGCCAAACCGGTGCCTGTCGCATTCTATCGTCTGAACCCGCAACGTCTGGGCATTATCGGTGTTGCGGTTGCCGGTCCGGCAATCAATATCGTGCTGGCTATCCTGTCCATCATGCTGCTGGTCTGGCTGCCGTCTTTTTCTCCGGCTGTTGATAGCTGGCTGGGTGAAACGCTGCAAAACTCTGTCGCGCTGAACTGCGTTTTGGCCGTGTTTAATATGCTGCCGATACCGCCGCTTGATGGCGGGCGTGTGTTAACGGCCATTTCACCGGCACCAATGGCGCGTGTCTTGATGCGCATGGAAAAAACCGGCATGATTCTGTTGATCGGTGTTGTTTTTCTGCTGCCTTACATAACCGCGCAGTTGGGAATTGATCTGCCGATTTTCCAGTGGATCGTCATTAAACCGGCCTCCGCGCTGATCAATTTCCTGGCCGGTATTTTTACCTGACAGCCCAAACCCGTTAGTCGCCCAAGCACGAGACCTGAATGGCTGAAACCGTTTCCACAGATTCAAACATCAGCGATGAAGCCTTTGATGTTGCCCCCGTTGACGGCGGCAGTCTGGCAGATCGCCTTGTTCTGGATCTGGATGGTTTTGAAGGGCCAATCGATGTTCTGCTGGAACTGGCGCGTGATCAGAAGGTTGATATCATTCGCATATCGATCCTTGATCTGGCCGAACAGTTTTTGCAGTTCATCAGCCGCGCACAGGAAATGCGGCTGGAACTGGCGGCGGACTATCTGGTTATGGCGGCCTGGCTGGCCTATCTGAAATCGCGCCTGTTATTGCCCAAACAGGATGACGACGAAGAAGAACTCAGCGCCGAAGAAATGGCCGAACTGCTGGCCTTTCAGCTCCGTCGACTTGAAGCAATGAAAACAGCCGGGGCAAAGCTGCTCGAAGGACCAAATCTGGGACGGGATTTTTTCGGCCGTGGTGCGCCCGAAGAAATGAAGATCACGACATCATCTGTCTATGATGCCTCGCTTTATGACCTTCTGAAGGCCTATGCCCAGATCATGCTGACAGCCGAGGCCAAGACGCTGGAGATCGAGGCGTTTGACCTGTACGCCATGGACGACGCCATTCGCCGCCTGCGTGATCTGTTTGGAAGGCGGATTGTGCCGCAATGGACGCTGTTATTGCAGTTCATGCCACGCGGTCTGGGCACGCCATTAAAGGCAAGGTCGGCATTGGCAGCGCATTTTGTCGCCAGCCTTGAAATGTGCCGCGATGGTGAACTTGAAATTTCGCAGGAAAAGGTCTTTGGCCCCATCATGCTGCGTTCACCGCAAAAACGGCGTGATGAACCGCCCTTGGTTGGGGGCCTGGAAGGTTTTGGCCTGCCGGACGATGAGGGGAACGAGGCATTCGGTTCAGATGTGACTGAAGATGCAGAATCGGAAGGCATTGCGAACCTGATGGATGATGATCCATTTGGCGATTGGGACGACGAAGAAGAATTTGAACGCGACGGGGACGAAGGCGGGGACGACGATGAGCGCCGATAACATTCAACAGCTTGAAATGGATGGCATGAACCAGAAGCCAGCCATTGATTTGCAGCATCTGCGCATTATCGAGGCTGTGCTGTTTGCGTCCAGCGAACCGCTAAGCGAAAAGCTGCTGGCCGCGCGCCTGCCCGAGGATGCCAATATTATTCATATTCTGGCGGAATTGCAGGAAACCTATGCCGAACGGGGTATCAACCTTGTGCATGTTGGTGAAAAATGGGCGTTTCGCACTGCAATTGATTTGGCCGGTGACCTGCATGTCGAGGTCGAAAAATCCAAAAAGATGACGCGCGCCACGTTGGAAACACTGGCGATTATTGCCTATCACGAGCCTGTAACCCGTTCTGAAATTGAAGAAATTCGTGGTGTTGCGCTCTCCAAAGGCACACTTGATATTTTGCTTGAGGCAAAATGGATCCGTCCGCGTGGTCGTAAACGTGTGCCCGGTCGACCGGTTTTGTGGGCAACAACGGATGAATTCCTCGATCATTTCGGCCTGCAAAACCGCGATGATTTGCCGGGGCTGTCGGATTTGAAGGCAGCAGGGTTGCTTGATAGTCGCCCGGGGATGGGGCGTTATGGTGCCAGTTCCGGTGATGACAGTTTGCTACCCGAACCGGAAGATGACCCGTCAAGCACGGAATCGGCTGTGGAAGAAGCCCTTACCAGCCGCAACCTTGCTGAACTTGATGCGGAAATTTATGCCGAATCCCTTCCCGGTGACGATCTTGATCGCTGATTGATCACGATCATATCAGCCCGTGGGCAAATTGTTGCATCACAGCGAACAGCACATTAAACCATAACCGGTTATTGAATTTCATTCGCACCGATGCGCGAAATTCCAATTCGTGATCGGTCCGAATTACAAAAGGGTATGCCATGCCGGTTGGCCTCAGCCTTAGAAATGTCAGTCATGAATTTGGCAGCAGCCGGGTTCTGCGCGATATCAATTTCGACGTTGCCCCGGGTGAACTGGTGTGTCTGCTTGGCCCGTCGGGCTGTGGTAAAACAACGGCGCTGCGCATTGCTGCCGGGCTTGAACGGTTGCAAACCGGCAGTGTTTTAATCCATGACGAGGTTGTTGCCTCTGCCGGGCAGTATCTGGAACCGGAAAAACGCGGCGTTGGGCTGGTTTTTCAGGATTATGCACTGTTTCCCCATCTTGATGTCGCGGGTAATATCGGTTTTGGGTTGCGCCATCTTGATGCTTCGCAGCGTCAGCAGGCGGTGATCAATGCGCTGGAACGGGTAGGGATGGCCGATTATATCAAGGCCTTTCCCCATCAGCTTTCCGGCGGGCAGCAGCAGCGCATTGCTCTTGCACGCGCCCTCGCACCTGTGCCGCGTGTCATGCTGCTTGATGAACCGTTTTCCGGCCTTGATGTTGCCCGTCGTGCGGAACTGCGTGACACTACGTTGCATGTGCTGAAAAATGCGGGCATCGCGACGGTGATGGTCACCCATGACCCGGAAGAGGCGATGTATATGGGCGATCGCATCATTGTGATGAATGAAGGGCAGGTGATGCAGGATGGCACACCCGAAGACCTTTATTTTCATCCTGAAAATCATTTTGTCGCGTCGTTTTTTGGTGATGTGAATGTCTTTCCATCGCGCGTGGAAGGCAATATTGCGACAACGCCCCTGGGAGATGTGACAGTTGGTGATATCGCAAGTGGTACGGCGGTTGATGTGCTGATCCGCCCGGAAGGATTGCGCATTGGTTCAAACGGCCGCGAAGGGCAAATCCTTGCCAATATCGATGCTGTACGGTCGCTGGGTGGGGTAAGTTTGATGCATCTTTCCATCCAGAATGGCCCGCATGTTCATGCCCGTGTACCGCGCCCCCAGGCCGTTGATAAAGGCGGCGTGGTGTCTATTACGCTTGATCCCGAGATGACCTTCGTGTTTCCTAGAGACTAGAAAGGCGGCAGAAGGGCGCAAAACGGCAAACACCGCGTTGCACAGCAAAAGGCTTTCTGCCATTATCCCTTGCCCTGTCTAAAGGGTGAGTACCGTATTGGGAGTAATAAGGTTATGAGTATCGGCGTCTGGCAAATTGTACTGATCCTGGCCATCGTTCTGATTATTTTTGGTGCTGGCAAACTGCCGCGCGTCATGGGGGACATGGGCAAAGGTATTCGTAGCTTCAAAGCTGGCATCAACGAAAAAGACGATGATGAGTCCGGCAAGATCAGCAATAACAGCTCCGCTTCGGTTTCTGCCGAAAGCAAAGACCAGGATTCGGTTAAGTCCTGACCCCGTCTGTCTGACTGGCCTCGCTCTGATAGGCGTTATTCATGTTTGATATCGGTTGGACCGAAATGGCACTTGTGGCCGTCGTCGCGCTTTTTGTCGTCGGCCCCAAGGATCTGCCCCATGTTCTCTATAAAATGGCACATTACTGGAAAAAAGTGCGCGGTATGGCGCGCGAATTCCAGGGTGGTATCGATAGCTTGATCCGCGAGGCCGAGCTTGATGAACTGCGCAAGCAGGCCAGCAGTGCCAATACCAGCGCAACGGAATTTCTTGAAAAGCAGATTGGCGGTAGCGACAGCAAGCCAGCCAAACCTGCCGAGAAAAAGGCTGACACCCCGTCAGTCCCTGCCGATGCCAGCAAATCAGCAGCGCCTGCTGCCGATGAACAGCCAAAACCTGCTGCACCGACCTTCGGGAACGTGACACAGCCATCCGCGGAACCGGCAGGTTCCGTTGCGGAACAAACCAAGGATCAACCTGAACCGGCTACCGCCCGGACCCAGCCGGAGAAATAGGCGTGAACATGCAGCTTCAAGACCAGCAGATGCCGATCATGGAGCATCTGATCGAGTTGCGGAATCGCCTGACTTGGTCGGTGCTTGCGCTTTTTGTGACCTTTGGCGTCTGCTATTATTTCGTTGAAGATATTTACGGTTTTCTGGTGCGCCCCCTGGCCGAAGCCATGGGGCCGGGCAGTGACCGCCGCATGATTTACACCGCCTTGACCGAAGTATTTTTTACTTACGTCAAGGTTTCGTTTTTTGCGGCCTGTTTCGTTTCCACGCCGGTTGTTCTGGGCCAGATCTGGGCGTTTGTCGCACCGGGCCTTTACAAGAACGAACGCAAGGCATTTTATCCGTTTCTGTTTGCCACCCCCATCCTGTTTCTTATGGGCGGGGCGATGGTTTACTATTTCATCATGCCGCTGGCCTGGAAATTCTTCCTCAGCTTTGAAACGGCAGGAAGCCAGACCGGCCTTGCCATTCAGCTTGAAGCAAAAGTCGGCGAATATCTTTCGCTGGTGATGAAGCTGATCTTTGCCTTCGGGCTTAGCTTCCAGTTGCCGGTATTGCTGACTTTGATGGCGCGCGCGGGTCTCGTCACATCGCAGGGCCTGGCTAAAAAACGCAAATATGCCGTCGTTATTACCTTTATCGTGGCCGCAGTCATGACACCGCCTGACCTGATTTCGCAAATCGGTCTGGCTGTGCCAATTATGCTGCTTTACGAAATCTCCATCATCATGGCCCGCATCAGCGAGCGTAAACGCGCTGCCAGCATGGCAGACGAAGATGATGATCTGGAGGATCAGAATGGTCAGGGTAATGCGGATGACGATGTAAATGCGCAATCTGCGGCGGCGGCTTCGGCTGGCAATATGGATAATTCCACGGCTAAAGCATCAAGTGATGAAACATCATCATCTGACACTTCGTCCGAACCCAAAAAGCAGTCCAAACCGTCTGCGTCCGGGGCATCGGGTGACGATGATGAAGATGATTTCAACAATGCCCGGTAACTAGACCTCGCAAATAAACAAGATATTCTGGGCGGGGTGGACCAATGGTTCACCCCGTCGTATAAGCAGCCCGAAAAAAATTCAGACAGACAAGGTGCGGTTTCATGCACGACATAAAATGGATTCGTGAAAATCCCGAAGCATTCGACGCAGCCATGAGCATGCGTAATGCCGAAATTACTGCTGCCCGTTTAATTGATATTGATGCCGAACGGCGCCGGCTGATGACCGAACATCAGGAATTGCTGGCACGCCGCAAAACCATTTCCGGCGATATCGGCAAAGCCAAACAGTCTGGCGGTAATGCCGATGAACTGATGGCTGAAATGGGTGGCCTCAAGGACCGTATCAAAGCTGCCGAAGACGGGCAGGCAGCCCTGAATGATCAGCTTGACCTGCTGCTGACATCCTTTCCGAACATCCTTGATGCATCGGTGCCCAAGGGCGCGGACGAAGATGACAATGTCGAAATTCGTCGCTGGGGCACCCCGGGCGAATTTGACTTTACCCCGGGCGAACATTTTGACCTGGGCGAAAAGCTCGGCATGATGGATTTTGCCACGGCGGCAAAGCTGTCGGGTTCGCGCTTTGTTATTCTGCGCGGTCAGCTTGCGCGTCTGGAACGTGCCCTGGCACAGTTCATGATTGACATGCATGTCAACGAACATGGCTATGAGGAAACCACCACGCCGATGCTGGTGAAGGACGATGCTATGTTTGGCACTGGCCAGTTGCCGAAATTTGCCGAAGATTCGTTTAAAACAACCAATGACATGTGGTTGATCCCGACATCGGAAGTCACACTGACCAACCAGGTTGCCGGCGAAATCGTCGATACTGCCAGCCTGCCGTTGCGCTATACCGCACTGACCCAGTGTTTCCGTTCCGAGGCGGGATCGGCCGGGCGTGATACGCGCGGTATGATCCGCCAGCACCAGTTCTCGAAGGTCGAAATGGTTTCCATCGTCGATCCGGAACAGTCGGATGCCGAACTGGAACGCAAAACACAGTGCGCTGAAGAAGTGCTGCAGCGTTTGGGCCTGCCTTACCGCACCATTTTGCTGTGTTCGGGCGATACCGGTTTTTCGGCCATGAAAACCTATGACATCGAAGTCTGGTTGCCGGGGCAGGGCCGTTACCGCGAAATTTCGTCCTGCTCGAACACGGGTGAATTTCAGGCACGCCGCATGAATGCCCGTTGCCGTGCCCAGGGCGACAAGAAAACCCGTTTCGTCCATACCCTGAATGGATCGGGCCTTGCGGTCGGGCGCTGCCTGATTGCGGTCATGGAAAATTATCAGCAGGCAGATGGTTCCATTAAGGTTCCGGAAGCATTGGTGCCTTATATGGGCGGTATGACTGAAATTTCCGTGACGAAGTAAGGTTTATCCATGATCGATCTGCATAATGCCCGCATTCTGATCTGCAATGATGACGGTATAGATGCCCCTGGCATCAAATTGCTTGAAAGTCTTGCGCGGCAGTTTTCAGATGATGTGTGGGTGGTTGCACCGTCGATAGAACAAAGTGGCGCAGGGCATTCGCTTACCCTGCGCCGCCCGTTACGTATCCATCAGCGTGACGAACGCCATTTTGCTGTTGATGGCACGCCGACGGACTGCATCCTGCTGGCCTTGCAGGTTATCATGCGTGAAACACCACCTGATATTGTGTTTTCAGGCATCAATCGCGGCGGCAATCTGGGCGAGGATGTAACCTATTCCGGCACGGTGGCGGCCGCCATGGAATCTGCTCTGCTGAATGTGCCGGCCATTGCATTTTCGCAGTATTTTTCCCAGAAAATGATCAGTTGGGATATTGCCAGGGCGCATTTGACCAATGTGGTTACTTCACTTGTGAAGGAAGAATGGCCGCGTAACGTTTTGATTAACGTTAATTTTCCTGAAAAGGAACGCGAAGGTGGGGCGAAAATTCGCATTACACGGCAGGGGCAGCGTAAAATTGGTGATCACGTTGCCGAACGTCAGGACCCGCACGGCGAACCCTATTACTGGATCGGTGCCATTCGGTCGGAATTGCCCGAAGATGAAAACGCCGATTTACATGTGATCGAAAAGGGCGATATTTCTGTTACGCCAATCGGCCTTGATTTTACCGATAATGTGACCCTCGAAAAACTGACAAAGGCATTTCAGTGAGTACGCCTGCCATTGCCCGTGCACCGGAAATCGATGCCCTGCTGGAAACACTGCGTCAGGACGGCATTCACGACGAAGCCGTTCTGAAAGCGCTGGCTGATATTCCGCGTGAATTGTTTGTTGCCGAGCCATTTGCCAGCCGCGCCTGGGAAAATGTCGCATTGCCAATCAGCAAGGGGCAAACCATTTCCCAGCCCTATATCGTCGCGCTGATGACACAGGCCCTGCAGCTTAATGATCGCATGAAGGTGCTTGAGGTCGGTACGGGATCTGGCTATCAGGCTGCAATCCTTGCCCGTCTGGCGCGCCGTGTTTACACACTTGAGCGGCATAAACCCCTGCTGCGCGAGGCAGAAGACCGTTTTCGCAAACTGGGCCTGCACACCATTTCAACCCTTCATGCCGATGGCGGGCTGGGGTGGAAGGCACAGGCACCGTTTGACCGTATCATTGTGACGGCATCGGCACAGGATGTGCCACCGGTACTGGTTGATCAGCTTGCCATTGGCGGGATCATGGTGGTGCCGGTAGGCGAAGTTTCCCATACCCAGATTTTGCTGCGTGTGATGCGCACCCCGACCGGCATAGACGTTACCGAACTGATGCCGGTGCGGTTTGTGCCCATGCTGGCTGGCACCGAAGAATTCTGAAATCTTGCCATCTGTGAAAATTTTCGCCTCGTTACCGATTATTAACCGGTGATGCGGGAAAATCTTCGACATGATGAAAAATTATGTCAAACACGTCGTTCATAATGTCCGGACGTTGCTGTTTGTCTGCGGGACAACAGCGGCGCTAAGTGGGTGTTTGCTTAATTCAAAGCCGGTTCCGGTCGTTTATGACGAAGGCACAAATTATTCGCTTTCGGCCATGCCAGAGCTGCGCAATGGCGAACGCGTGATCACCGTTAAACGTGGTGACAGTGTTTCGCTGCTGGCCGAACGCTATCACGCCGATTTCCGCAAATTCGCCGCCAGAAACAGCCTTAGCTCGCCGTATGTCATCTATCCCGGACAACGGCTGGTTTTACCGCCCTGGCAGGCCGAATATGACAGCCGCCCGCCAGAAACGGCTGTGGCGCAATCATCAGGCAATTCGCGAGCAACCAAAAACGTTGTCATTGCTGGCCGCGCGCAACCGGTTGAAATAACCTCGGCACCGCTTGATGCGCCTTCATCGGCAGCATCACAGCCTGCATCGGCTGCACCGGCATCCGATCTTAGCCCGGTTACTGACATCACCAGTTCCAAAAGCACGGTTATTGCCGGCGCCAATTTACCTGTTCCGGGGATAAAGCCACAGGATATTGCCGCACAGGCCGAACGCCAGTTTGCGTCGGGAAATAGCTGGCGCAATACCACCGGCACCAAGGTTGCCAGCAGCAGCCCGACCAGCACGGGTGGTAGCGCTGCTGTTGTTCCTTCCAGTGCGGCATCGCACCCATCGCGGGTCAAGGTTGATGATATCGTTCCTGCGGGCCGGCAGGGCTTTATCTGGCCGGTACAGGGCAAGGTTGTTCTGGGATATGGTGCCGGGCCCGGTGGCCTGTTTAATGATGGCATCAATATTGCGGCTGAACGCGGCACTGCCATTCTGGCGACCGACAATGGGGTTGTTACCTATGTCGGCAATGAACTGCGTGGTTTTGGCAACCTGATCCTGATCAAACATGCCGATGGTTATGTGTCGGCCTATGCGCACACTGAAAACCCGCTGGTGGCGCGCGGCGATGTGGTTAGCCGAGGGCAGCGCATTTCTTCGGTCGGCGCGACGGGTGCGGTCAACCGACCACAGCTTCATTTTGAAATCCGTCAGGGTCGCAAATCACGCGATCCGGTAAAATACTTGCCTCAGGCAGTTGCATCCCGCTGACCCATTAAAAAACGGCCTGATTGCGCAATCAGGCCGTTTCTGTTTGGGCTGTCTATGAGCATTCGATGGGCTTGTATGCCTGTTCAAGCGATATGTTTGCCCTGTTCCCCTGCAATTTCCTGAATGAACTGCCAGGCGACTCGTCCGGACCGGCTGCCACGCGTTACGGTCCATTCCTTGGCGCGCGCAAATAGTTCGTCCTCGGCAATATCCAGGTCATATTCCTTGGCATATCCGGCGATGATCTCGAAATAAACATCCTGCGAAATATTGTGGAAGCCCAGCCACAGCCCGAACCGGTCGGAAAGCGATACTTTTTCTTCAACTGCTTCTGACGGGTTGATTGCAGTTGAGCGTTCGTTTTCGATCATGTCGCGCGCCATCAGGTGGCGACGGTTGGATGTGGCATAGAAAATCACGTTGGCCGGGCGGCCTTCAATCCCGCCATCCAGCACTGCTTTCAATGATTTATAGGATTCGTCCTGCAGGTCAAAAGACAGGTCATCACAGAACAGAACCGTCTTGCGCCCGCTATCTTGCAGGATTTTCAGCAAAACGGGCAGGGTGGGAATATCCTCGCGGTGAATTTCCACCAGCGCCAGGGAAGACGGGGTTTCCATATTGATTAGCGCATGCATCGCCTTGACGATCGAGCTTTTGCCCGTACCGCGCGCGCCCCACAGCAGCGCATTATTGGCTGGCAGGCCATCGGCAAAGCGTTTGGTGTTGTTATAAAGAATACGCTTTTGCTGTTCGATCCCTTGCAAAAGGCCAATATCCACCCGGTTAACCTGTTTGACGGGCTGCAAATACCCGGTTTCGGCATGCCAGACAAAGGCATCAGCCACAGAAAGGTCGTTCTGCTGGCGGGCAGGCGGTGCCATGCGTTCAAGGGCATCGGCAATGCGGGACAATGTTGGCAGCAAATCGGCAAGGGTATCGGTCATGGGGGCCTCTTGGATGTTTTCATTTTTGGTGGCAGCAGAATTCACTGCATTTTATGGGCGAACCCTAGCACAGCATGCTTCGCACGGAATAGTCCGTATAAACCGGCATTGGGACTGTGAATCTGGTCACAAAGTCGCGCAACACAAGGTAATTCAACCGCCAATGCGCATGGATGTGTGATTTATAAGGCACGCAATGGCCTGTTTGAGGCAAATTTAAGCGATCTTTCTTGCAACGGTGAACGACACCGTTATATTCCGGCAGTTGATTGGTTTTTCTGTTTTAGGTTAGGAGTTCCTAATGTTGATTTCACCGGCTTTTGCTCAGGGTGCTGGTGGCGCTGCTGGCGGAGCAGATATGCTGACTAGCTTTCTGCCGCTGATCCTGATTTTTGTGGTTTTCTACTTTTTGCTCATTCGTCCGCAGCAGAAGAAACAGAAAGAACACAAAGCAATGCTGGCTGCGGTTCGCCGCGGCGACAAAATCGTTACGGCTGGTGGGATCATCGGAACCGTTGCCAAGGTCGTCAATGACGATGAAGTTTCCGTCGAGATTGCTGATGGCGTGAAAGTCAAAGTCGCACGGGGCATGATCTCGAATGTCCTGTCGCGCACCGAACCGGCCAAGGGTGGTTCGGATGCCGAAGACAAGGCAGACGAGAAGAAAACTGAAGAAGTCAAAAAAGACTGATTTCTGTCAAAGCTACAGGCG
This sequence comes from Thalassospira marina, assembly GCF_002844375.1. NCBI lineage: Bacteria > Pseudomonadati > Pseudomonadota > Alphaproteobacteria > Rhodospirillales > Thalassospiraceae > Thalassospira > Thalassospira marina. Next base: position 2,019,391 of record NZ_CP024199.1, read on the forward strand.
GAACCTCCCGGTTCCGCCTTTCTGCATATTACTGGCGGTCGGCCGGGCAAGTCCTTCCTTATTATCCTGATTGAGCCCTGAGCCCGATGTCGCAATGTTCCCCAGACATCTCTGGTTAAAGGACACATGCTTTATTTTACCAAATGGAAAGCAACACTGGTTTTGCTGGTGTGTGCTTTGGGCGTGATATATGCCGCGCCAAACTTCCTTCCCAAGGGTACGTTCCCGACAGAATCAAGCTGGATGCCCGGTAAGCAGATCAGCCTTGGTCTTGACCTGCGTGGTGGCTCGCACATGCTTTTGGAAGTGGGGGTCGATAGCGTTATTCGAGAACGTTACGACTCACTGACCGAAAACATGCGAGACGCCCTTCGCGAGCAGCGTATTCGCTATCGCGGCCTGCGCGGTTCGGCCGATGGTGCATCTGTAACCATCGTTAGCGATGATGATGTCGAGAAAGCCCGTTCCCTGATGGCAAAGCTGGACCCGCTGACGGTTGTCGGTGGTGAAGGCAACCACATCATGCTGACTTACAACGAACAGACGCGCCGCGAAATGGTCGATCGGGCCATCAGCCAGTCGCTGGAAGTTGTCCGTCGCCGTGTGGACGAACTGGGTACGACAGAGCCGTCGATCCAGCGTCAGGGGGAAGACCGCATCGTTGTTCAGGTTCCTGGTCTTGATGATCCGTCGCGCCTGCGTGACATTCTTGGCCGTACGGCAAAGATGAACTTTCATCTGATCAACGAAACCAAAACCCCGCAGCAGGCCAAGGCCACCGGCATTCCGCCCGGTGCCGTGATCATGCCCGGTGCTGATAACGCATCACCCGGCGAACCGGAAGAATATCTGGTTGATCGCCGTGTCGTGGTTTCCGGTGACAACCTGATCGACAGCCAGCCAACCTTCAATGATGGCCGCCCGGTGGTTTCCTTCCGCTTTGATGCGGCAGGCGGGGCACGTTTTGGCGATGTCACCAGCAAAAATACCGGCCGCCGTCTTGCCATCGTTCTTGATGGCAAGGTGATTTCGGCACCGCGCATCAATGAACCGATCATGGGTGGCAGCGGCATCATTACCGGCCAGTTTGGCGTTCAGGAAGCAAATGACCTGTCGCTGCTGCTGCGTGCCGGTGCGTTGCCCGCGCCGATGAAAATTCTTGAAGAACGTTCGGTTGGTCCGGGCCTTGGTCAGGATTCCATTGATTCGGGCGAAATCGCTGCTGTTCTTGGTATGGTCTTTGTTGTGGCCTTCATGGCCGTCAGCTATGGCCTGTTTGGCATTTTTGCCAACCTTGCCCTGATCATCAACCTGGTGCTGATCCTGGCGATCATGTCGGTTCTACAGGCAACCCTGACATTGCCGGGTATTGCCGGTATCGTTCTGACAGTCGGTATGGCGGTTGACGCCAACGTTCTTATTTTTGAACGTATCCGCGAAGAACGAAAAATCGGCCGATCGATCATCAGTTCGATTGATGCCGGTTACCGCAGCGCCATGTCGACCATTCTTGATGCCAACATCACGACCCTGATTGCAGCGCTGGTGCTGTTCAGCTTTGGCTCCGGCCCGATCAAGGGCTTTGCCGTGACGCTGGCAATCGGGATCATCACGTCGATGTTCGCAGCCATCTGGGTGACACGTCTGATCGTGGCATTCTGGGTCAAGCATCGTCGTCCGACTGAACTTGTCTTGTGAGGAAGGGAGCAATTCGCACATGAAACCGTTGCATCTTGTTCCGGATGACGTGAACATCCCGTTCCTCAAAATCCGGAAGCTGTTTTACATCTTCTCGCTCTCGCTCGTGGTTCTGTCGGGCGTGCTGTTCTTCACCAAGGGCCTTAATTTCGGTATCGATTTCCGCGGCGGTATTCTGCTCGAAATCAAAACCGATGGTCCGGCCGATATTCCGGGATTGCGTGACAATCTTGGCAGCCTTGGCCTGGGTGACGTTGCCATTCAGCAGTTCGGTGAACCCGATGACGTGCTGATCCAGTTGCAGCGCCAGGACGGCGATGAACAGGCCCAGATGGCGGCACTTGAAACCGTGACCAAGGCCCTTGGTGATGGTGTTAGTATCCGCCGCTCCGAGCTTGTCGGCCCGAAGGTTGGTGACGAACTTAAGGAAGCAGGCCTTTATTCGGTTGTGATCTCGCTTGCGCTGATCATGATCTATATCTGGTTCCGCTTTGAATGGCAGTTCGCTGTCGCCTCGGTCGTGGCACTGTTGCATGACGTGATCATTACGGTTGGCCTGTTTGTCATTTCCGGCATCCAGTTCGACCTGGCAACGCTGGCTGCGATCCTGACAGTGGCAGGTTATTCCATTAACGATACTGTGGTCGTGTTTGACCGTATTCGCGAATTCATGCGCAAATATCGTAAAATGGACCTGATCGAGCTTTTGGATCTGTCGATCAACACCACGCTGTCACGTACCGTGATGACGTCGTTGACGACGCTTCTTGCGCTGATCGCCCTGTTCCTGTTTGGCGGCGAAGCCATTCGTGGTTTCACCTTCGCCCTTATTTTCGGCATCGTGATTGGTACATATTCCTCGATCTGTGTGGCGTCGCCGCTGCTGGTCGTGCTGAAGCTGCGCCGCAAGATCCCGGAAGGCGAAGAAGCCAACCCCGAAGAGGCCAATGCCCTGTAATAGCGGCAGGCAGTAATTTCTGCCGGTACTAGACATTTACAAGAAGGCCGGGTTCGTGCGAAAACGACCCGGCCTTTTTTTATGCCCGAAGCAGGCGATAGAACGTTTCTGGCATCCAGTCACCACCAACGAGGTTTCCCATGTCGATGGACATCACACCGATGGTAGCATCGGGCCGCAAAATTGTTTCCAGCTATGGGGATGGCCTGTTTCGGTTCGGGGCGGAAAAGGCCGAAGGCTCGGTTTTGCTGTTTCCCAACGAATTCATGCGCTGGCCCCATATCGACATGACGACCGTGACCGAAGACTCATTTGCCGATGTCATCGAACGGGCAGGGCAGATCGATATTTTGTTACTCGGCATGGGAACCCGGATGCAGCCGGTTAAAACCGCATGGCGTAACGCCCTGCGGCCGCATGGTATCGTGATCGAGCCCATGGATACCGGTGCCGCTTGCCGTACCTTCAATGTGCTTCTGTCCGAAGAACGCCGGGTTGCTGCTGCCCTGATTGCGGTCTGACGGCCCCTTTTTCTATTTTCATACCTGCCGGTATAGCGGCTGTTCCGATCTGTTTCGGAACAATTTGCCTCGCCTTGCGTGTTGTATCCTAAGGGATTAACGCAAACAGGCAGGGGATACCTGCGGCCCAATCCTTTAACCCGTGCAGACGCGCGTGTTTTGATGCAATCGCTAGCAGGTTGTGTCTGTTCGTGTGGTCGGTCCATTGACCACGATAAAGGGATTTCAGGCCGTAAATCTGGCATATGGAAGAAGTTACTTCGGGCTTTGAAGACTTAAACGACAAGGTTGTCGCAAAATTCACCGATTGGGCCGATATGGTTGGCGGCGGAGATATTGGCCGCGCCATTGTTGCCATCGTTATTTTGCTGTTTTTCATCACCATTCGTAAATTTCTGGCGCATGGTGTGGTCGGTGGTATTCGCCGCCTGGCCGATCAGCATAAACATCAGACAATGGCCATGATCCTCGATGCATTACAAACACCGATTGAAGTGTTTGTTGTATTGTTGGGGATCTATTTTTCTGTCGAAGTCATGGAGTTTTCGGACAAGACGGATGCCGCGATTTTCAATGTTTTGCGGGTTTTTGTTATCGCCACCATTTTCTGGGCATTTTACCGGGTGGTCGAACCACTCGCCCTTGGCTTTAATACCTTTGCCGGGCGTTTTGGCGCAGGCCTGGCCGATGATTTACGCCAGTTTTTTATCCGCTGTGTGCGCACCCTTGTTGTTGTGTTGGCTGGTGTTGCCCTGCTCGAAGATTGGGGCATTGATGTCAGTGCGTTTTTGGGTGGCTTGGGCCTGGCCGGTATGGCGGTTGCGCTGGCTGCGAAGGATTCAGTTGCCAATGTTTTTGGCGGATTGACGATTTTTGCCGACAAGCTGTTTAAACGCGGTGACTGGATCGAAACACCGCATTTTGAAGGTGTTGTCGAATTTGTTGGCCTGCGGGCAACCAAGGTACGTACCTTTTCCAAGGCAATGGTCGTGATGCCCAATGCCGAAATTGTTGATTCACCAGTTATCAACTGGAGCCGCATGACGCACAGGCGCATCAAGATGGTAATCGGCGTTGAATATCGTACCAGCGCCGATCAGATTGAAAAGATCATCGAGCGATTGCGTAATTTTCTGCAGCAGGATGAAGACGTGGCCCAGGAAGATGTGCCGCAAATGGTACATTTGGCTGATTTTGGTAGCAGTTCGATCAATATCGATCTGTATTATTTCACCAACACCACCGATTGGCAGGAATGGCGCGACATTCGCAATCGACATATCATTGCATTTAAACGGATAATCGAGGAAGAAGGGGCATCATTTGCATTCCCGTCCCAGTCTTTGTATGTGGAAAGCATGCCGGACATGAAAATGTCCCGTGCATCGGCAAACCAGGACGATCAGAATAAACACCAAAACCAGCGACAACAGACGCCTGAAAAAATGGGATAGTTTCCCATCGGGCGCTGGGCGTGACCGGCGGATAACTTAATTTCGATGAGTGATACACCAAGCCTTTCCTACTGTGCCGATTATGTACGGCGAAATGACAAGGACCGTTTTTTGTGCGCGCTGTTTGCGCCGGCCGAAAAGCGCGAAGACCTTTTCACGCTTTACGCCTTTAATCAGGAAATATCGAAAACCCGCGAAATGGTCAGCGAAGCCATGCTGGGCCAGATCCGCCTGCAATGGTGGCGTGATGCGCTGGCTGATATTGCCAAGGGCGAGGTTCGCAAACATGAGGTCGTCGAACCGCTGGCAGGCTTGATTGGGCAGGGGCGTGTCAGCCCGGCAACCCTGGAAGCCATGATAGATGCCCGCGAATTCGACCTGTTTGATAATGCGCCCAAGGATATGGCTGCACTTGAAAACTATATTGATGCAACATCCGGTCAGTTAAGCGAGGTTGCAGCTGGCGTTCTTGGTGCAAAAAGCGACGATGCCGCCCGCGCTGCCCGACTTGCGGGTAATGCCTATGGTCTGGTGGGGATATTGCGCGCCATGGTGTTTCATGGCCGGGCAAAGCGGCAATATATCCCCGAAAATGTCATGGAAAAGCATGGTGTGGCGACAGGAGATATTTTTGAATTTCGCAAAACCGATGCTGTAAAAGCCATGACACATGACCTTGCCAGCCGGGCAAAGGAAAAAATACGCGAAGCACGCAAAATGCGCCAGGCATTGCCCAAATTGGCGTCTCCTGCGGCATTGCCGATCGTTCTTGCCGATAACTATTTGAAAAAATTAAAAAAGGCCGAATATGACCCGTTTTCTGCGGAGTTCGGCCTGGCGCGACCTGCCAGTTTTCGCCTGACGATACGGGCAGTTTCGGGATATTGGTGATGCAGTGTCTTTACAACGGGCAAAAAGGTTATAAATCTATATACATCAACCGGTTCCTGACCTGATTTGGCTGGTTGTCCGGTGTTAGAAGCCCGCGGGGTCCAAAAAATGAAAAGCATCAGAAATATCGCACTCTTGGTCATCATCCCGGTGGGTGTTCTGATCACGCTATGGACCTTTGCAAAGCCCGCAGCGGCAACCTCTATTGATCCGTTCCTTGGTGTTTATCACGGCACGGCCATATCCGAAGAAACCCACGAGCTAAAGGCCCGTGACCTTGATGTAACCATCAAGAAAACCGGCAATGCCTTTTCGATTGACTGGTCCACCGTGATTTACAAATCCGATGGCCGGGAAAAGGCATCGGCGATCAGCATTGATTTTTTCAGCACCGACCGGGCCGACATTTTTGGTAGCGCCATGCGTACCGGCCTGTTTGGTAAACGCGTTCCCAATGACCCGCTAAAGGGGCAGCCCTTTGTCTGGGCGCGCATTGTTGGGCCAACGCTGACGGTTCACGCCATGTATATTCTTGATGATGGCGGCTATGAAATGCAGGTCTATGAACGTACGCTGGACCCGCACGGCAATCTTGATCTGGTGTTCAAACGATTTCGCAACGGCAAAAGCATTCGTGAAATCACCGGCGAGCTGACCCGGGTTAAATAACGCAATTCCATCGCCAAATTGCCCTCACGAAAAACGCCCGCGCAAGCTGCACGGGCGTTTTGTCTTGTTGCATATTCAGCACTGGCTTGGGCAAAGACGATGCCTTGATGCCTTAATTGCCAATCTCGGCCAGCCACTCATCAAAGGCGGGAATGGCACGGTCGGTATACAGCTTTTTGCGATCACGGCCCTTGACCCGTTTTTTCAGATCAAGTTCCGGGAACAGGCCGAAATTGACATTCATCGGCTGGAAGCTGTCTTCGTTGGCACCGCCGGTAATATGGCCCAGAAGCGCACCCATTGCCGTTACTGCCGGGGGCAGGGGTAATTCGCGGCCCTGTTTTTCCGCTGCGGTAAAACGACCGGTCATCAGGCCGACAGCAGCACTTTCGACATAGCCTTCACACCCGGTGATCTGCCCGGCAAAACGGATGTCGCGGCGTGATTTAAGCCGCAGCGTCGGGTCCAGCAAGCGCGGGGAATTGAGGAAGGTGTTGCGGTGAATACCACCCAGGCGGGCGAAATCGGCATTTTCAAGGCCCGGGATGGTTTTGAAAACCTCGACCTGGGCGCCGTATTTCAGTTTCGTCTGAAAACCGACCATATTGTAAAGGGTGCCCAGTGCATTGTCCTGGCGCAACTGCACAATGGCATAGGATTTCACCAGCGGATCATGCGGGTTGGTCAGGCCAACCGGTTTCATCGGGCCATGGCGCAGGGTTTCACGCCCGCGTTCAGCCATTACTTCAATGGGCAGGCAGCCGTCAAAATACGGGGTGTTTTTTTCCCAATCCTTGAATTCGGTTTTGTCACCGGCCAGCAGCGCATCAATGAAATTGTTGTACTGCTCTTTGTTCATCGGGCAGTTGATGTAATCCTTGCCATCGCCCTTGTCATAGCGTGACTGGAACCACGCCTTATCAAAATCGATGCTTTCTTTATACAGGATCGGCGCAATGGCATCGAAAAATGCCAGCGACTGTTCTCCGGTTTGTTCCAGAATAGCTGCCGCAAGCGAACCCGATGTCAGCGGGCCGGTGGCGATAATGGTATTGCCCCATTCCGCGGGCGGAAGGCCGCTAATCTCGCCGCGCTCCATGGAAATCAGCGGGTGGTTCATCAGCGCATCTGTAACGGCCTGCGAAAAGCCTTCACGGTCAACGGCCAAGGCGGCACCAGCCGGCACCTTGTGTTCATCAGCACAGCGCAGAATAAGCGAATTTGCCCGGCGCATTTCATCATGGATCAGGCCAACAGCGTTATATTCCTTGTCATCGGAACGGAACGAATTGGAACAGACCAGTTCGGCGCATTTGTCGGTCTGGTGGGCATCGGTCGGGCGTTCCGGGCGCATTTCATGAATGATCACGGGAATGCCGGCTTCGGCCAGCTGCCAGGCGGCTTCACTGCCAGCCAAGCCAGCACCGATGATATGAACAGGTGTTACCGTTTCCAAGCTGAACCTCCGTCAGAACAGGTTTTGGCATCAGGCCAAGTTTGGCCCCACACATAGCGGCCCCGGCACCCAAATATCAAGTCAATTGCAGCAATTTGCCGGTATCGCCGTGCGATTTCGGTTGGGTTTGGGCTTCTTCGTCACATTTGGCAGCACCATCCGTCAAACGGGTATTGAAAAGTGGTCCGGTGCCTGTGTTCTCAAATGGCTTGTTTGCTGCACTTAACCGGCTTCAATGGCTTTAACCAGGTAAAAACAAATGACCGATCCGGCAAACACCAGTTCCCCCAATACCCCCGGTACCCCCAATGCAACAGGTATCAGCCCGGCAACATCATCCGCCGGGCCGTCAAACAGTATTTCGACGCCCGTCGCCGCCGTCTCAGGGCGGGCGGCAGATCACCCCCAAACATCTGGCATATCCGGCGATAGCAGTGCGACGCGCCCGCAAAATGGCACCGACGCATCTGCCAATCCCGCAACGCCAGCAGGGGTTACACCCGTTTCGCCTCTCAACAGCTTTGTCGCGGTTTTGACCGGGGGTGGTGATGTGGCCAAGCTTTCGGCGGCAAGCCTGGCTTTGGTCTTTTCGCCGCTGGTTCTGCTTGCGGTGCTGGCAACGTTCTTTACCATCGATGTGCTGGTCAGTTCTTGGGGCGGGCGGTTGTTTGGTTTCAGCTATGATCTGGTATTTTTTGTCGGCGTCTTTGGCGCATTGGGCGCAACGGTCAGCGTGATGCTGTATATCAGCGATACCCAGAACTGGCAGAACCTGACACCGCTTGATATTTTCTTCCGCTTTTTATTTCGGCCGTTTTTGGGGTTTGTTTTTGCGATTCTGGCATTGCTGATTGTGCGTGCCGGGATCGTTCCCGACAGTCTGAGCCAACTTCAGGCCATTCGGGATCTCAATGATCTGGGGACGCTCAAGCTTAGTGATGAAAGCGGCCAGCAAGTCGCGATCATGCTTTTGATTGCATTTTTGGCAGGGTTTAGCGAACGGCTGGTCAAGGCCATTTTGCAAACAGTCGAAGGCCGCATCCGTGCCCTGGCGATCGGTTCCGATAGCGCCAAAACAACCTGATGCGGCCCAAATCCACTTACCAAGTCCGTTTACACGGGTTTATGAAAGGCGCAAATGGCGCTTCAGATATTTGCCGGTATAGCTGCGGTCATTTTTCATGATGTCTTCGGGTGTACCGGCACTAACCAGTTCACCGCCGCCATCACCACCTTCAGGGCCGATATCAATAATCCAGTCGGCGGTTTTGATCACATCCAGGTTATGTTCAATCACAACAACCGTATTTCCCTGATCCACCAGGGTATGCAGCACCTCAAGCAATTTACGAATGTCGTGGAAATGAAGGCCGGTTGTCGGCTCATCCAGAATGTAAATTGTTCTGCCTGTCGCGCGTTTTGACAGTTCCTTGGCAAGTTTGACACGCTGTGCCTCACCGCCAGAAAGGGTGGTCGCCTGTTGGCCCAGGTGAACGTAGCTCAGACCCACCTGTTTTAGTGTTTCCATCTTGTCACGGATGCTGGGAACGGCTTTGAAAAAGTCCGCACCTTCCTCAACCGTCATGTCAAGAACGTCAGATATCGATTTGCCTTTAAACGATATTTCGAGAGTTTCTCGGTTGTATCGTTTACCTTTGCACTGATCACATGTAACATAGACATCGGGCAAAAAGTGCATTTCAATTTTGATAACGCCATCACCCTGGCAGGCTTCGCACCGGCCACCCTTGACGTTGAATGAAAACCGCCCCGGTTTGTAGCCACGGGTTTTGGCCTCTGGCAACTGGGCGAACCATTCACGAATGGGGGTAAAGGCCCCGGTATAGGTAACAGGATTGGAACGCGGGGTACGGCCAATCGGGCTTTGGTCAATATCGATAATTTTATCGATATGTTCGATGCCGGAAATGCTGTCATGGGCGCCGGGCTGGGTGCGGGCATTATGCATACGTTTGGCCAGCGACTTATATAGCGTTTCAATCACCAGGCTGGATTTACCGCCACCTGAAACACCGGTTACGCAAACAAACCTGCCCAGCGGAAAATCAACCGTGATGTTTTGCAGGTTATTGGCCCGCGCACCGCTGATGGTAATGGCCTTGCCATTGCCATCGCGCCGTTTGGCCGGAACCGCAATCTGTTCAATCCCGGTCAGATATTTGCCCGTCAGGCTTTCCGGATTTTGCTGAATTTCATCTGGCGTGCCCTGGGCCACAATACGGCCCCCGTGAATACCGGCACCCGGTCCCATATCAACAACGTAATCGGCAGCACGGATGGCGTCTTCATCATGTTCGACAACCAGCACCGTATTACCCAAATCGCGCAGACGTTTCAGGGTTTCCAGCAGGCGGTCATTATCACGCTGATGCAGGCCGATGGAGGGTTCGTCAAGCACATATAAAACGCCCGTCAGGCCCGAGCCAATTTGCGATGCCAGGCGAATACGCTGGCTTTCCCCACCCGAAAGCGTGCCCGATGTACGCGACATGGAAAGATAATCCAGTCCCACATCGCTCAGGAATTTCAGGCGATCATTAATCTCGCGCAGAATACGACGGGCAATTTCGGTCTGTTTTTCATCCAGTTTCGGCTCAAGGGATGCAAACCATTCAACCGCCTTGCCAATTGAAAGGGCGGTGATTTCGGATATGGTGCATTTATCAACCTTGACCGCCAGGGCTTCCGGCTTCAGGCGATGCCCATGGCAGGCGTCACAATCGGAAACGGTCTGATATTTTGCCAGTTCATCGCGGGCCCACTGGCTGTCGGTTTCGCGCCAGCGACGCGACATGTTGGGAATAACCCCTTCAAAGGGGCGTGTTACCTTATAGCTGCGCGAACCGTCATCATAGGTGACAGTCACTTCTTCCTCGCCCGAACCATGCAAAATAATGTGCTTGGCTTTTTCCGGCAGTTTGTCCCACGCTACGTTGGTTTTGAAGCCAAAATGCTTGGCAATGGCGCGCAGCGTTTGCAGGTAATATTTCGACGTGCTGCTTGCCCATGGGGCAATTGCACCGTCATCCAGCGTTTTGCTGGTATCGGGCACCACCAGTTCGGGGTCGAATTCCATTTGTGTGCCAAGGCCATCACAAACCGGGCAGGCGCCAAACGGGTTGTTGAACGAAAACAGGCGCGGTTCAATTTCTTCGATGGTGAAACCCGAAACCGGGCAGGCAAATTTTGCTGAAAAAAGCGTGCTGTCACCGGAACGGGCATCTTCGGCAAATACGATACCGTCGGTCAATTCCAGTGCAGTTTCAAAGCTGTCGGCAAGACGCGTCTGGATGCCGTCCTTGACTACAAGGCGGTCGACGACGACGGAAATATCGTGTTTCAGCTTTTTGTTTAGGTCGGGGGCTTCGTCGATGTCATACATTTCGCCATCGATTTTCACACGCTGAAAACCACGTGCGCGAAGGTCCTTCAATTCCTTTTTATATTCGCCCTTGCGGCCACGTACGATGGGCGCCAGCAGGTAAAGGCGTGTGCCTTCTTCCATTTCCATCACGCGGTCAACCATTTGCGATACAGTCTGGCTGACAATGGGAAGGCCGGTTGCCGGGGAATAGGGGATGCCCACACGCGCCCAAAGAAGGCGCATATAATCGTAAATCTCGGTAACAGTACCAACGGTCGAGCGCGGATTGCGCGATGTGGTTTTCTGTTCAATCGAAATGGCGGGCGACAGACCGTCGATATATTCGACATCCGGCTTTTGCATCATTTCAAGGAACTGGCGCGCATAGGCCGACAGGCTTTCGACATAACGGCGCTGACCTTCGGCATAGATGGTATCAAATGCCAGCGAACTTTTGCCCGAACCCGACAGGCCGGTAATCACCACAAGGGAATCGCGGGGCAGTTCGACATCAATGTTCTGCAGATTGTGTTCTTTCGCACCGCGAACCGAAATTTTTGTCAGCATGTCCGGCCTTTTGTTCCTGAATTGTTCGGGCAATGTATAGAGGAGCCAGTGATTATACGCAAGTGCGCCCCTGACAGTTCCTGTCAGGATTTGTCAGCAGGAAAAATGACAAAGCCTGGAAAGGTAGTGGAGGGGAATTGGCGCAAAAGAAAACCCGCCAGAATGACCTGGCGGGTTTTGCAAAATCAGGCAGGGGATTAACCCTTGGCAATCGACTTGCCGGTGGCACCCAGATCCTTGAAAGCTTCTTCAAGGCGGGCTGCCATGGAAAGTTCGGCTTCACGAACCCAGACGCGCGGGTCGTACTGCTTTTTGTACGGTTTGTCGTCTTCGGGATCGACCTGGTATTTGAAGGCACGGTCGTTTTCTTCGACATATTTGCCAACGGCTGTCGCATAGGCAAATTGGGTGTCAGTATCGATATTCATTTTGAAAACGCCGTAGCCAACAGCTTCCTCGATTTTCTCTTTTTCCGAGCCGGAACCACCGTGGAAAACGAAATCAAGCGGGAAGCCATCAAGGCCATGTTTATCAGCAACGTATTTCTGCGATTCCAGAAGGATTTCCGGGCGCAGTTTAACATTGCCCGGCTTGTAAACGCCGTGCACGTTGCCAAATGCCGCCGCAACCGAGAAATGCCCCAGCGGTTTCAGGCGGCGATAGGCTTCTTCGACTTCTTCCGGACGGGTATAAAGGCGCGGGTCGATATCGTCCTGAGTGGTATCGAGTTCCTTGCCAATACCGTCTTCTTCGCCACCGGTAACGCCCAGTTCGATTTCCAGGCTCATATCGACGGCGGAAAGACGTTTCAGAAATTCCTCGCAGGTTGCCAGATTTTCTTCGAGCGGTTCTTCCGAAAGATCAAGCATATGCGAGCTGAACAAAGGCTTGCCGGTTTCCTTGTAAGCTTTTTCACCCCAGCTCAGCATACCATCGACCCACGGAACAAATTTCCGGTTGGCATGATCGGTATGCAGAACTACGGCGACGCCATAATATTCAGCCAGAAGCTGGGTATGGCGGGCGGCGGAAACAGCGCCAATAACGCGAGCAGCATTGGCATCCTTGATGCCCTTGCCGGCAAAGAACTGTGCACCACCATTCGAAAGCTGAATGATGATGTCAGAACCGGCATTGGCAGCAGCTTCAAGGGCAGCGTTCAGCGTGCTCGACGTGGTAATATTAACTGCGGGTAGAGCGTAACCGTCCTGCTTGCAGGCAGCAACGAGTTCACGATAGGCAGCACCGGTTACAACACCGGGTTTAACGGAAGGCATGTGGGTACTCCTCCTGGGGGTCAGAGCATTATAATATTCCCCGTGCGAACCGATTGATCCGCAGCAAGGGCGATCCGTAAGGAGCCCAATGCATCCGTCATATGCTGCGTAAGGTCAAGATTTTCCGTAATAGACTTTAGGAAAAACTGCTGTTCACGCAGACACAGGCCATCATGATCGGGCTCGTCATCGGTTCTGATGATTTCGTCCGAATGTGAAAATTTTCCGTGCCTATCTGTGGCAGCATGATGTAATTTTAAGGCATTCGTCTTGGTATGTGTGTCGATATCGGCCGATCCGGCGCCTTTTTCTTCTACATCTGTGATTGATACCGACCCTTTGGGTCCGATGACATCCTTAACGAAAAATGCCGTTTCGCTGATCATGGGCCCCCAGCCCGCTTCGTACCAGCCAATCGACCCATCATCAAACCGGACCTGCAATTGCCCGTAATTATACATGTCCTCTGCAACATCGGGCGACAGACGCACCCCCATTGCATGAACCGAAATCGGCTTTGCCGCTGTCATCAGGCACATCATATCAAGGTAATGCACACCACAATCAACAATCGGCGACACGCTGTTTAACAGCCGTTTATGCGTTTCCCAAAATTCGCCGCTGCTTTGCTGGTTCAAGTTCATTCGCATCACCAGCGGCTTGCCAAGTGTCTTTGCCAGTTCGACAAACTTTTCCCACGACGGGTGATGGCGCAGGATATAGCCGATCACCAGTTTACGGCCATGCTTCTGCGCACTTTCAATGACGCGTTCGGCATCGACCACGGTGGCGGCAAGCGGCTTTTCGATAAAGACATGCGCACCTGCTTCAAAGGCGGCAATGGCGTAATTTGCATGGGTTTCTGTATAGGTGTTGATCGAAACCGCATCAGGCCCGGTTTGGGCAAGGGCGGCTTCGTAATCGGTAAATTGCGGGTAGGATTCAAATCCTTCTGGCAGGGTGCCCGGTGCGATGGGTGAACGGGTACATAGCCCAACAATCTCAAACCCTTCCAGGGCATGGTATGCCTTGGCATGGGACATCCCCATATTGCCCAGTCCGACGACAAGGATGCGTACGGGTTTCGACGTCATTGGGATGTCTCCTTTGATGTAAGGTTTCAGATAAGGTGTTTATCTTAAATACCTGAAATCCAGGTGTGTTTTACCTGAAATGTTTGGGGATCAAACAGGACCATATCGGCATCAAAACCCGGCATGATTTTGCCTTTTCTGTCATCAAGTTTCAAAAATGCCGCCGGATAAAGCGAGGCCATGCGCAGCGCTTCGCCCAGATCAACGCCAATCATCTCAACGCTGTTTTTCACTGCCGAAATCATATCAAGGTCCGACCCGGCAAGGGTGCCGTCGGCAAGTGCACAACGGCCATCAATGGCAATAATTTCTTCGCCGCCCAGAACAAAACGTTTGGTTTTAGCACCCACCGTTGGCATGGCGTCGGTCACCAGCATGATCTTGCCTGTCTGTTTTGCGCGAACGGCAACCTGCATGGCGGCCGGATGCACATGGTAACCATCGGCAATCAGGCCGCACCATGTGTTTTTGTCAGCTATGGCAGCACCTGCAACGCCGGGTTCCCGGTGGGCAAGGGGGCTCATGGCGTTAAACAAGTGGGTAAAGCCACGCAAACCTTCGCCAATTGCCTTTTGGATATCGTCATAGGTCCCGGCAGTATGCCCGGCACAAACCAGTACGCCATTGGCGCACAGTTTTTCAATTGTGCCCGGTTTTGCTTTTTCCGGGGCCATGGTTACCAAAATCCGCCCATTGGGCAGGCTGGACAGAACCTCAATCGCGTCATCTTCCATCGGGCGGATGATGTTGGCGTCATGCACGCCCTTGCGTTCCGTGTTCAGATACGGACCTTCAAGGTGGATACCAACAATGCCCGGCACGCCTTCGTCGATGGCGTTTTTAACCGCCTCGATGGCGGCCAGCATTTTTTCGCGTGTGTCGGTGATAAGGGTGGGCAGCATGGCCGTTGTGCCAAACTGGCGATGCCCCGCCATAATCTGGCGAATGCCATCAACGCTGGGCGTGTGATTTAGTAAAACACCGCCGCCGCCATTAACCTGCACGTCGATAAACCCCGGTGCCAGCACATTTCCCCGGGCGTCAAAAATGTCAGCGCCATCCGGGATGCGGGCCGGTGACACCGCACTGACTTTACCGTTTTCAACGATCACGCAGGCATCATCGTGAAACTGCTCGCCATCGAACAGCCGGGCATTTTTAATGGCAAGAACAGTCATCAATGCGTCTCCGTTACCTTGGAAAGATGCGGCGGTGCATCGGGGTTACAGCCGCGCAGCAACGCAACATGTTCAGCCAGGGTATAAAATGTCTGGATCATCGCAATTGGCGCTAGCAGCGGATGGATGTCTTCGACAACCGGCAAATGGCCCTTGGTCGCGGCATCACCGGTTTCGGCGGCAAACAGGTTGTCGGTCTTTGCGCGCATTTCAGTCAGAAAACCCTCAACGCTATCGCGGGTGGCGTCATCCTGTGAAAAGACCAGCAAGGGAAATTCCCGTGTTACCAGGGCCATGGGGCCGTGTTTGACTTCGGCGGCACTAAAGGCTTCGGCATGCAGGCTGCTGGTTTCCTTGAATTTAAGGGCAGCTTCCTGCGCAATAGCAAATGCCGGGCCACGCCCGATAACATACAGCCCCTGCGATTTTGCAATCGGGTCGGCGGCATCAAGCCAGTCTTTATCCAAGGCCTGTGCCAGTTGGCCGGGCAAGGCAGAAAGGCCATTATTCAGGCTGGTGTCATCCACCCAGCTTGCGACAATCTGGGCAATGGCTGATAGGGTCGCGATATAGGATTTGGTCGCTGCAACGCTGGTTTCGGCACCCGCCATAAGCGGGATAACATGATCCACCGTTTCAGCCAGCGGGGAATTGGTAACGTTTACCAGCGCGACCGTGCGTGCGCCGGCCTTTTTTGCTGCGGCCGCACTTTGCACCAGATCCGGGCTTTTGCCGGACTGCGAAACGGCGATAAACAGTGCGCCCTTAACCGCCAGGGTTTTGCCATAGATCGATGTAATCGACGGTGCAGCCGAAACAACGGGAATGCCAAGCTGGCTTTCGATCAGGTATTTTGCATAAAGCGTTGCATGGTCCGAACTGCCGCGCCCGCAGGTCATGACAAAGGCGGGCGGGTTGCTGCGCAATTCGCTGACCAGTGCGGTAATGGCATCCTGATTGGCGGCCAACTGTGCCTTGACAACATCCGGGGCCTGGGCGGTTTCGCGACCCATCTGGGTTTGGGGCTTCCAGCGTGTGGTCATGTTCGGTTTCCTTGCGTTAAAATGCTGTTTGCAAACAGGGGATGGTGGCGCCTATCGCGCATCCACCTGCATTTCGGCGATAAAGTCGTAACTGTCGCCGCGATAATGGGATCGGGTAAATTCAACGGGTGTGCCATTCGCCAGGAAGGATCGCCGTTCGATATAAAGCGCGGCACTGCCTTCTGGCACGCCCAATGCGCGGGCGGTTTCATTGTCAAACAGTTCGGCGCGCAGGCGCTGCAGGGCGCGATCGGGCTTTTTGCCGTATTTCGCTAGCGCATCATAAAGCGATTTATCGACTTCTTCGGGATGCGGGATGAACTGTTTGGGGACCACGGCAAATTCCAGCGCCATGGGTTTGTCATTGGCGGTACGCAGGCGGCGAAAACGTGCGACTTCCGTGCCCGGCGACAGGTTCAGGGCCATGGCTTCTTCCGGGGTGGCGTAACCAACCGATTTTTCCAGCCATACGGCACCCGGGCTCATGCCGCGTGTGGTCATATCCTCGGTAAAGGATGTCAGTCGTGACAGGGCCTGTTCCACGCGCGGGGCAACAAAAGTGCCTGCACCATGCCGCTGGATCAAGACGCCATCTTCCACCAGCGCCCTGACGGCATTGCGCACCGTCACCCGTGAAATGCCCAGTTCGGTCGCCAGGTCGCGTTCGCTGGGCAGGGCATCTTCGACTTTTAAAATACCGTCATCGATGATGGCTTTTATCGCGGTTTGTAAACGGCGATAAAGCGGGCCGTGGCCGGTATTTTCAAAATCGCGGGCGCGCAGGCTTTTTAAAACGTCATCCGTTGCAATCACCGGCTTTCCCCCTGTTGGCGTTTGGCCATCAGAATGGCACCATCAAGCGCGTCACCGGCAGCCGGGACAAGCCTGTTTTTAATGTCATCTGGCATTAAATCTGCCATGCGCTGGGCAATGCCGCCCATTAATGTCAGCTTGGGTGCGCCAAAGGCCAAAAGCCGGCGCAAAACCTGTTCATTTGCCTGTTTTGCCTGTGCCACTATGTCACGTGCAATGGCATCGCCATTATCAAGTGCCTCAAATACTGCCAGGGTGAACTGCCCGTAATCTGACGGGCGGGCGGTTTCGGCAAAGGCAACCATTTCTTCCGGGCTGTTATTAAATCGTGCCATTAACTGGTGTGTCAGGTCGGTTGCCGGACCAATGTTTTCGTGTGCCAGAAGCGTTTTTTCCAGTGCCTGTTTACCAATGCGTGCGCCGCTGCCAATGTCGGAAATTTCAAAACCCCAACCGGCAACTGCCAACTGTGTATCGCCAACAATGGCCTGACCACAGGTGCCGGTGCCAATAATCAATATGGCCCCATCCGCGCCGTTATGGGCGCCGAGGCAGGCAGTAAAGGCATCGGTTTCAAAAACGGCGCTGGCAAATGGGTGTGGGTAGGCGCGCACCAGTTTGCGTTCGCGCTCCAGCGCCAAACCGGCAAGGCCCAAACCAGCATGAATATCGGCAATTCTGCTGTGGGGGAGGCTGGCCTGATCCAGTGCGTCAAACGCAGCCGACGTGATTTCCGCAAAGATTTTTTCAAGTCCAAGGCGGGTGTTGGCCCCGCCGCGAACGGCTTCGCCCAATATGGTGCCATGGCCATTAGACAGGCGCACCCGGCACCGCGTGCCGCCGCCATCAACGCCCAGGAAAAGACTTTCGGAATCCGGTTTATTCATTGTTTGCCATCCCTAACTTCCCTCACCATAGCAGAGTGGTATCAATATTGGCAATACCAATATAGGTCCACTTGGCATCATGTGGTCTGGGCGTAAAAACCACGTCACCTGCCACCCTTATGTGTAGGTGGTTCATGTTTTTATGTTAAACATATGAAATATATAAATTAATATGATGTTGTCGGGTTAATCTGTTGAAGGGTGAATTTAACGCCTTGCACGTCTGGTATCATAATGGTATTTAATTATGGAAGGGAGATAAGGAAAATGGCATTAAGCACCGAAGAATTCGATTTGCGCTTTGCCGGATTGGACCAGTGGTCCGATGCCGATTTCCTTACTGCGCTTTGGGAAGGTCAGATGCGTGCTGTTGCATCTGTTGGCCCCGTGATCGCGCCTCTCGCTGCTGCTGCGGCAGATATTGCAAACCGCCTTCTTGATGGTGGCCGCCTGGTTTATGCCGGTGCTGGCACATCTGGCACAGTGGCCTGGCAGGATGCCAAGGAACTGGGCGGGACATTTGGCTGGCCCGAAGACCAGACCATTGTTCTGGTGGCAGGCGGTGTTGATAGTGAACCGGGTGTGTTCAATTCTGCCGAAGACGATATCGATGCCGCAAAGGCCGCCATTCGTGACCATCATATTGGCCCCGGCGACGCTGTAATCGGCGTGGCTGCAAGTGGATCAACCCCGTTTACTGTTAATGCCATATGTGCAGCCCGCGCGGCGGGTGCTTTGACTGTGGGTATTTGTAACAATGCCGATGGTGCACTTCTTTCACATGCCGATCACGGCATCTTTCTTGATAGCGCGCCCGAAGTTATTGCCGGTTCCACCCGTATGGGGGCCGGGACGGCACAAAAGGCCGCGCTTAACATGCTTTCAACGCTGGTGATGAACCGGCTGGGCCGTCTGTTTGACAACCTTATGGTGGGCATGCGCGCCGATAACGTGAAACTGCAGGGCCGGGCGGTGCGCATTGTCGCACAAATTGCGTCCTGCACTGCCGATGCTGCGCAAGCTGCACTTGAAAATTCCGGTTTTGACATTCGCTGCGCCGTTTTGATGGTGCGCGGCAAAACCCTGCCACAGGCACAAGAAATTCTGGCGTCCGTGAACGGCAATCTCCGGGCGGCGCTTGAATATAAGGGTTGAACCCGGTCCACAAAGGGCAGGGCAATCCACCGACATTGATCAGAGGAGGCATAAATGTCGAACAAACTATTGGCAAAAGGGCTTGCAGGTGCCTTGGCGGCAAGTGTCGCCCTGGTTCCCTTGATGGCGCAGGCCGGTGACCTTGTCATTGAAAGCTGGCGTAACGACGATATCGATATCTGGAATGACAAAATCATTCCCGCTTTCAATGAAAAGCACCCCGATATTCACGTATCGTTCAAGCCGACCACCCCGACCGAATATAACGCTGCCCTGAACGCAAAGCTTTCGGGTGGTACTGCTGGCGACCTGATCGCCTGCCGTCCGTTTGATGCATCGCTTGAACTTTACAAACAGGGCAATCTTGCATCGCTTAACGACCTTGCTGGCATGGACAATTTTTCTGACGTCGCCAAATCCGCCTGGCAGACCGACGATGGTTCAACCACCTTCTGCGTGCCGATGGCATCGGTCATTCATGGCTTCATCTATAACAAGGAAGCCTTTGAAGAAGTTGGCGTAGAAGTCCCGAAAACCACCGAAGAATTCTTCCAGGTTCTTGATAAGATCAAGGAAGACGGCACCTACGTTCCGATGGCAATGGGCACGGCTGACCAGTGGGAAGCCGCAACCATGGGCTTCCAGAATATCGGTCCGAACCACTGGAACGGCGAAGAAGGCCGCAAAGCCCTGATCGATGGCAGCCAGAAATTCACCGACAAACCCTATGTCGATACCTTCGCAGAACTGGCCCGCTGGAAAGATTACCTGCCTGATGGCTTTGAAGCCATTTCGTACCCGGATGCGCAAAACCTGTTCTCGCTTGGTCGTGCGGCCATTTACCCGGCTGGTTCGTGGGATATTTCCCTGTTTAACAAACAGGCTGACTTCAAATTCAGCGCATTCCCGCCGCCCGCACCGGCTGGTTCGGATACCTGCTATATCAGTGACCACACCGATATCGGTATGGGTCTGAACGCAAAGTCGAAAAATGCCGAAGAAGCAAAAGTCTTCCTTGAATGGATGACCGGCCCGGACTTCGCAAAGCTGTATTCCAACGCACTGCCGGGCTTCTTCTCGCTGTCGAATGCCAAGGTCGATATCGAAGATCCGGTTGCCCAGGAATTCGTAAGCTGGCGCCAGAAATGCAAATCCACCATTCGTAACTCCTACCAGATTCTGTCGCGCGGTACGCCGAACCTGGAAAACGAACTGTGGAACATTTCCGCACAGGTTATCAATGGTACTTTGACCCCGGAAGAAGGGGCGAAGAAAGCCGAAGATGGCCTGCAGAAATGGTATGCACCGCATCAGAAATGATCGGTTGAATATTCGGGCAGGCGCAAATATGTGCCTGCCCACCCTTCGGGGATATTGAATTCCAGACTGGCGGCGTGTGTGTGGCACCCGCAAGCGAACCATGCGGCTGACCGCGCTGGTATTTCGCACCCAAAATTTTCAGACAGACAGGACATGGTATGGCGCATTCAGGGCCCATGACCGATTGGCGCAAGGCAAAGCTGCCTGTGTTTGCCTTTCTGGCACCCGCAACAATCCTTTATACGCTGTTTATGATTTACCCGTTGATTGATTCAATCCGGTTAAGTTTCTTCAGCGCAACCAATGGCGGCGATCTGGCCTTTGTCGGGCTGGATAATTATCGCACGGTGTTAAGTGACCCCGACTGGTCGCACACATTCTGGAACAGCTTCTGGAACAATATGAAGTTCTTTGCTGTTCACATGCTGGTGCAAAACCCGATCGGTATTGCCCTTGCAGCGGTGCTAAGCCTGCCGCGCCTTAAATTGCGCAATACCTATCGCACGCTGATCTTTATGCCGACCATGCTTTCTGTCGTGATTGTCGGTTTCATCTGGCAATTGATCCTGAGCCCCGTCTGGGGTGTTGGCGCCGATATTCTTGATATTGTCGGGCTGAAATCGCTGTTTGGGCCCTGGCTGGGCAAGGAAGGCAGTGCGCTGATCACTATGGCGTTTATTTCCGTCTGGCAGTGGGTTGGCATTCCGATGATGCTGATTTACGCAGCCTTGCTGGCGATCCCCGAAGATCTGGTTGATGCCGCCATTGTTGATGGCGCCACCCATTTCGAGGTGTTCTGGCACATTAAACTGCCGCTGGTTTTACCAACAGTTGCAATGGTTTCGATCCTGACCTTCGTTGGTAACTTCAATGCGTTCGATTTGATTTACGCTGTTAAGGGTGCGCTCGCCGGGCCGAACTTTTCGACCGATATTATGGGGACGCTGTTTTACCGAACCTTCTTTGGTTACCAGTTGCAGCTTGGCAGCCCGACGCTGGGCGCTACCGTCGCATCGCTGATGTTCCTGATTATCCTTGCCGGTGTGCTGTTCTATCTCTTTGTCGTGCAGCGCCGCCTGTCGCGCTATCAACTCTGAAGGGGGCTGCATCATGGCTTTAAATATCCGCAAGGATCACGCATCCCGCGCCGTAATCGTGCATGCCGTTTTGCTTAGCTACACATTGATCGCGCTTTATCCGGTGTTTCTGATCCTGATAAACGCCTTCAAATCGCGCAAAGGCATTTTCCGCGAACCCATGGCACTGCCTGACAGCAAAACCTTCAGCCTTGATGGGTTCAGCAAGGTTTTGGCCAAGGCCGATTTTGGCACCTACTTTTTCAACAGCATTTCGGTAACGGTGGTTACCATCGCTGTTGTGCTGCTGCTTGCGGCTATGGCTGCATGGGCGCTGTCGGAATATAAATTCCCCGGCAATACCGCGCTTGCCATCTATCTTGCGATTGGCATCATGGTGCCAATTCGCCTGGGTACGGTGTCGATCCTCAGCCTGGTTGTTGATCTGGGGCTGGTCAATACCCTGAGCGCACTGGTGCTGGTTTATGTGGCGCAGGGGCTGCCGCTGGCGATTTTCATTCTGACGGAATTCATGCATCAAATTCCCAAGGACCTGAAAGAAGCCGCACGCTGTGACGGGGTAGGTGAATTCAAGATCTTTTTTGCCATCATCCTGCCGCTGGTGCGCCCGGCTGTGGCAACGGTTGCCGTCTTCACCATGATCCCGATCTGGAATGATCTCTGGTTCCCGCTGATCCTCGCACCGGGCGATGGCAAGCAGACCATCACCCTTGGTGTGCAGCAATTCATCGGGCAATACGTGACTGACTGGAACGCTGTTCTGGCATCACTCAGCCTCGCAATCATTCCCATCCTGATCCTTTATCTGATTTTCTCCCGCCAACTGATCCGCGGCCTGACATCTGGCGCAGTGAAGTGATTTACGGGTTACAGGAGCAATTTAAATGGCCGATTTGAAACTGGACCAGATCCGTAAAAGCTATGGCGCGGTTGATGTGCTGCATGGCATTGATCTGGATGTAAAAGACGGGGAGTTTGTGGTTTTCGTAGGCCCGTCGGGCTGCGGTAAATCCACCCTGTTGCGAATTATTGCCGGGCTGGAGGATATCTCTGGCGGTGACCTTATGATCGGTGGTGATGTTGTAAACAACAAAACCCCCAAGGATCGCGGTATCGCCATGGTGTTTCAGTCCTATGCGCTTTATCCGCATATGACGGTTTATAAAAACATGGCTTTTGGCCTGAAACTGGCAAAAACCGACAAAGCCGCCCTTGATGAACGGGTGCGCGCCGCCGCATCGATCCTGCAGCTTGATAAACTTCTGGATCGTCGCCCGTCCGAACTTTCTGGCGGGCAGCGTCAGCGTGTTGCGATTGGCCGGGCGATTGTACGCCAGCCCAAGGTCTTTTTGTTTGACGAACCGCTTTCAAACCTTGATGCCGCGTTGCGCGTTCAAACACGTATCGAAATTGCCAAGCTGCATCAAAAACTGAAATCTACCATCATCTACGTCACCCACGACCAGATCGAAGCCATGACGCTGGCGGATAAGATCGTGGTGATGAATGCCGGGCAGGTAGAGCAGGTGGGTTCACCGATGACACTTTATCATCATCCGAAAACCCGCTTTGTTGCCGGGTTCATTGGTTCGCCATCAATGAACTTTACCCGTGTCAAAATCACCGCATCAGCCGGCGAAACCGTTACCGTGGCAATGCCTGGCGGTGCAACGGCAACGCTGCCATTTTCCGTGCCAGTAGGGGATGTTGGCAAGGAAGTCGAACTGGGCATTCGCCCCGAACATCTGGAACTGGACCGCGCGGGTGACCTTCCGGTTAATGGCGAGGTTGAAGTTGTCGAGAAACTGGGCGACTCCACCTATCTTTATGTGCGCCTTGAAAACGGTGACCGCGTAACGTTACGCGCACCGGGCCATAGTCGTGTGAAGATTGGCGAAGTTGTATCGGCCGCGGCCGATGGTGGTGCAGCCCACCTGTTTGATGAAAACGGCAAGGCCTATCACAAGGTGAATTGCCCGGCGGAATACAGCGCCGAAGAATAGGCACTTTACGACACAGAGCAAACGCAAAAGGGTGGTTTAACAGGCCACCCTTTTTTCGTTTGCGTACCCAATCGGCCCATTCGCGCGAGCAAGAGTTTTGTTGCAGAACTTTAACTTGCGATTTGACCTGAAACGTGGCGAAACTTGTAACGAAAAGTTCAATAGAAAACGAAATTGGTCTTTTTGGTTTCGTTTCAACATAAAATTTGCTGATAATATCATTCAGCGGTGCCTTGCGGGCGGGTCGCAGGGGCCATGACTGGTGGCAGATTTTGAATTCGTCAACATAGGGGTTCGACACAATGTCTAAAAATACCGGTTCGCTGCGCGCAACCATGCTTGGTGTTTCTGCGCTTGCAGGTGTTGTCATGCTGGCTGGCGGTGCCCAGGCCGAAGAACTGCGTTTGCTGACCTGGGGTGGTTATGCACCGGACGAAGTTGTTCAGATGTTTGAAAAGGAAACCGGCATTGATGTCGAAGTTACCCTGTCAAACAACGAAGACATGATTTCGAAACTGCGCGCCACGGGCGGCGGCGGTTTTGATCTGGCCCAGCCGTCGCAGGACCGTATTGCTGGCGCCCAGATGGAATATGGCATCTATAAACCGATGGACCTGTCCAAGGTTGATGCAGCAAAATTCATTCCGTCAATGCTTGCAGCCACCAAATCGAACACCACGGTGGATGGCGAAGTTTACGGCCTGCCGCATGTTTGGGGCACCAGCGGCCTTGTCGTGAACACCAAAGCGGCACCGGACGTCAAAGATTATACCGATCTTTGCAATGCTTCTGTTTCGGGCAAGGTTTCCTACCGTCTGAAACGTCCGACCCTGATCGGTTTTGCCTTTGCAATGGGCATGGATCCGTTTGCGGCTTATGGCGACGAAGCCAAATATCAGGAAATCCTTGATAAAGTTCAGGAAAAGCTGATCGAATGCAAACCGAACGTCAAAACCTACTGGGAAGGCGGCGATGCGCTGTTGAACCTGGTGCGTTCGGGCGAAGTTGTCGCAGCCATGGCATGGGATACCGGCGGCTGGAAGCTTAATAACGATAATGCCGACATTACCTTTGTTGCGCCCAAATCTGGTGCCCTTGGCTGGGTTGATACCTTTGCCCTGCCGCGCAAATCGGCCAACGAAGATGCCGCATACAAATGGATCAACTTTGTCATGCAGCCTGAAATTGCCGCCAAAATCACCGCAAGTGCTGGCAACTTCACCGCATCCAAGGGTGCAGACGAATTTGCCGAAGGCAAGCTGAAAGCCCAGTTCCAGAACAGCTTCCCGCAGGAAGCCCTTGATAACATCAAATGGTATCCGCCGGTTCCTGCCGGTCTGGAAACCCTTGAAGGCAAGGTTCTGGACCGCGTTAAAGCTGCCCAGTAATAAAGCCTGAAATGGCATCCCCGGACAACGCGCCGGGGATGCCATATTTATTTATGCCAATCGCTTATGGGCGATTTTTCACATTAAAAATTAAAATAATTCAGGTTAGTTCGGGGTAATCATGGCCGACCAGTTTGATTTGGAATGCCGCGACGTTATCAAAACTTTTGGCCAGTTCACGGCTGTTGATCAGGTATCATTGGCGATCCCGAAAGGATCGTTTTTTTCCATTCTGGGGCCAAGTGGCTGCGGCAAAACAACCCTGTTGCGCATGCTTGCCGGCTTCATTGAACCAACGGCTGGCGATATCCTGATCAAGGGAAAATCGGTTCTGGGTGTTGCGCCCAACCGCCGCCCGGTGAATATGGTGTTTCAGCACCTGGCATTATTCCCAATGATGAATGTGGCCGAAAACGTTGCCTATGGTTTGCGCCGCCGCGGCGTGGACCGTGCAACCTGCGACCGCAAAGTCAGCGAAACACTGGCTCGTGTTGGCTTGCCTGATGCCGGGCCAAAGCAGGTCAGCCAGCTTTCTGGCGGGCAAAAGCAGCGTATCGCCATTGCGCGCTGCCTGGTGCTTGAACCAGCAGTGCTGCTGCTTGACGAACCTTTGGGCGCGCTTGACCTTAAATTGCGCGAACATATGAAGGTCGAACTCAAGCAACTGCAGCATGAAATCGGCACAACCTTCGTTTACATCACCCATGACCAGTCCGAAGCTCTGGTAATGTCTGATCAGGTTGCCGTTATGAATGCCGGCCGGTTTGAACAGGTTGGCACGCCACAGGAACTTTATTATCAGCCGCAAACGCCATTTGTTGCTGGCTTTGTCGGCGAAAGCAACCGATGGCAGGGTTCAATTGAAACCATTGTCGATGGACAGGCGGTGATCCGCCTTCAAAGCGGCGGTGTTATTTATGCTGTCATTGACGCAGCAGGCGCATCCGCATTGCCAACCGGCAAGCTGGTTGATGTATTTGTCCGTCCCGAAGCCATCAGCATTGAACGCGAGGGGCAGGGACAGATGCAGGGAAGTACGCAGGAGCCGGGCACCAATACCATGCAGGGCCGGGTTGAAAACCTGCTGTTTAACGGTGCCGCCAGCAGCGTGCAGCTTAAGGAAGTAACCACGGGTCATGAAATGAATGTGGCACTACCGCAAACCGGCGCCTTTGCCGATTTGCGGCCCGGTGACATTCTTGAACTTGGCTGGAAAGCCAGCCAGACCAAATGTTTCCCGGCTGCAGGCAATGCGCAACCGGCCAAATCGGGCGAGGCCGCCGCATGAGCAACCCGTCAGGCTCCCTTACCGGAAATGGCCTGAAGCTTGGTGTATTGCTGATGGCAACACCCTTGCTGCTATGGCTGATCCTTCTTGTGTTGCTGCCGCATCTTGACCTGTTGATGGTCTCGCTGCGCGAACGCATTTCCTATGGCAAATATGAATTCAGCTTTGCCAATTACATCGAATTTTTTACCGAACCCCTTTACTGGAACACCTATGTTCGAACCGCCACAATGTCGATTTTGGCAACGGCGCTGACATTGGTGATCGGCTTTCCTGTGTCCTATTACATCGCCAAGGTGATGCGGGGCAGGGCAAAGAATGTGCTGTTCTTGCTGTGTCTTATTCCGTTTTGGGTCAGCGAGCTGGTGCGCACCTTTGGTTGGATGATCCTGCTGCGGGAAAGCGGCGTCATCAGCCATTTCCTGCAATGGTCGGGGCTGGTCGATGGGCCGGTCGAACTGCTTTATAACGATGTCACCATTATGGTCGGGCTGGTTTATACGTCCATGCTGTTCATGGTGGTGCCACTGGTTTCCGTACTGGACAGCCTTGATGACAGCCTTATCGAGGCCGGATACGACCTTGGCGGCAATGCCTTTACCGTCACACGCGATATTGTCATTCCCCATGCGATGCCGGGCATTGCATCGGGCTGTATCGTTGTTTTCATGCTGACCCTAGGAAACTATCTGACGCCAACTCTTTTGGGCGGCAAAAGCAGCCTGTGGTTCACCGAACAGATCTATACCCAGTTCATTACCCGCTTTAACTGGGAATCAGGTTCGGCTTTCGGGTTCCTGTTGCTGGTGTTGTCCTCGTTGATTGTCTGGCTGGGCTTGAAGCTTAGCCGTCAGACATTGTCAGATACCGTGGGTTAAGGGGGCATCATGATACCATCCATTCCCCAGCCGCGTTTCGCCAAGGGCCTTTATGGGGCCTATGTGACGCTGTTTTTCATCTATCTTGCCGCCCCACTGGTCGTTGTTGGTGTGTTTGCCTTTAACGACAGCCTGTTTCCCTCCATGCCATGGGAAGGGGGCACGCTTGCCTGGTTCTTTGGCGACAAAGATCCCTATATCGGCATTTTCCACGATGGTACGCTTTTGCGCAGTGTGGGCACATCGGCCTTTGTTGCCTTTTGGGTAACGTTGCTGTCGGTAACGGTTGGCACCTGCAACGCGTTTTTGTTTGAACGCGGCAAGTTCCCCGGCAAAAACCTGCTTTATATGGTCGCAATTTCGCCGCTGGTGATCCCCGGTGTTATTCTGGGTATCTCGATCCTGGTGTTTTCAAATGCCATTGCCAACGGCATCGAAGAGGCATTGGGCTGGGACTGGGATTTTCTGCGTCCCGGTTTGTTTTTGGTGATTTTGGGCCAGTTTGCCTTCGTCACCACCATCACCACGCTGATCATTTCGGCACGGTTGCGCAAATTTGACCTGACCCTGGAAGAAGCCGCCCTTAATTTGGGGGCAACACGGGCTGATGCCATTCGCACCATCACGATCCCGTTTTTAAAACCCGCCCTGATCGGGGCGGCCATCGTGTCGTTTCTGATGTCGTTTGAAAACTTCAATACGACATTGATGCTGGTGGGTTCGGATGCGCCGCTGACCATTGCGATGTTTGACCGGCTCAAACAGGGGTCAACACCAGTGCTAAATGCGCTGTCGCTGCTGTTGATGGTGGTTTCAGGGGGGCTGGCACTTCTGTCCGTGTTTGCCCAGCGCGACAAGCAGATAAAAGACTGATCACACAAGTCTAAAACCATTTCAAAATGAACATCGCAAGGAAAGGCGGCCAGTTGGCTGCCTTTTCTTTTGGTGATTCGATGTTGATATGAAAATGTATGAAATGCATTCCTGTCATTCAACTATAAAGTGATTTTGCGGTTTTGAGTACGGTTTCGACCCATATTTCCCCAGTGTTTCAATAGTGTGACATCTTTAAATAGTGATGTTTTTGATGTTGACTGAACCAAAAATACGCTCGCGAAAATTCACTTTCCGATCAAATGAAAATTAATGTTCATTTTATGTATTAAAATGAACGTGAAATCTGTTTCAAACATAAGTTTCCGAAAACTGTCACTTGAGTGAATGGCCACTGCATTGGAAAAAACATGCGTGTTGCTTGGTCTGGCAGAGGGCAGGCCAAAGCAGGCGATTTATTTCATTTGGGAGTTCACAGAATCATGTTTCGCAAAACGCTGATGGCGGCAGCAGCGCTGTTTGCAATGGCAAATACGGCCAGTGCAGCAACTGAAATCACCTGGTGGCATGCCATGGACGGCGCCCTTGGTGATGTCGTTAATCATATTGCTGATGATTTCAACAACAGCCAGTCCGAATACAAGGTCGTTCCGATCAACAAGGGTGGCTATGAAGACACGATGACTGCCGGCATCGCAGCGTTCCGCGCGAAAAACCAGCCGAACATCATCCAGATCTTTGACGCCGGTGCAGCAACCATCATCAACGCCAAAGGCGCTGTTTATCCGGTTCAGGACCTGCTCGAAAAATACGGCTCGAAATTCGACATCAACGACTACATCCCGGGTGTTCGTTATTTCTATGCTGACTCCGCTGGCAAAATGATCGGCATGCCGTTCAACAGCTCGACCCCGCTTCTGTATTTCAACAAGGATGCCCTGGCAAAAGCCGGTATTCAGAACCCGCCGAAAACCTGGCAGGAATTTGAAGAAATGGCACCGAAGCTGAAAGAAGCCGGTTACGAAGGTCTGGCTGAATCGCACAGCCCCTGGATCTTCTTTGAAAACTTCATGTCGCGTCACAACCTGCAGATGGCAACCGCCAATAACGGTTATGACAGCACCGATGTCGAACTTCTTTACAACAATGAAGACCTGAAAAATCATTGGAAGAAGATGAAGGAATGGAAGGACGCAGGCTATTTCGGTTATTATGGCCGCGCCTGGGGTGCTAACCAGGATGCCTTCCTGCAGCAGAAAGCAGCTATGTGGCTGGGTTCGTCAGGTTCGTTTGGTGGCCTGCGCAAAAGTGCGACCTTTGATTTCGGCACCTCGACCCTTCCTTACTGGAAAGGCGTTGGCGATGCACCGAAAAGCACCTTTATCGGTGGCGCTTCGCTGTTTGCATTCTCCGGTCATTCTGACGAAGAAAACAAAGGCGTTGCCGCATTCTTCGAATTCCTGACCAAACCGGAAACCCAGTATTACTGGCACAAGGAAACCGGTTACGTTCCGATCACCACCGCGGCCTATGATCTGGCCAAAAAAGACGGCTACTACAAAGAAAGCCCGGATGCAGAAGTTGGCATCCAGCAGCTTTCCGAAGAAGGTGGCAAATGGACCAAAGGCTATCGTCTTGGTTTCTATGTCCAGATCCGTGAAGTGATCTACAGCGAAGTCGACAAAATGATGAACGGCGAAGAAACCGTTGATCAGGCTTTCGACGTAATCGAAACCGAAGGCAACAAGCTGCTGAAGCGTTTCCACGACACCTACAGCAACTAATCATTCTTGCGGGGCAGGGCGGCGCTTATCGTCGCCCTGCCTTTTTGGTTTTCCAGTTTCCTTCAGGCCGATATCCGTCATGAAACGCGTTCAGTTCGGGCATAGCCCGGTGCCTTATCTTTTTGTGGCACCTCAAATCATTATTATTGCCATCTTTTTTCTATGGCCGGCCGCGCAGGCGGTCCATCAGTCGTTTTTGCTTGAAGATGCGTTTGGCATGTCTTCGCAATTCGTCTGGTTTCGCAATTTCGAAGATGTGCTTTCAAGCCCCAGCTGGCTGAAATCTGCCGGGTTTACGGTGGTGTTTTCGGTTCTGGTGGCGGTTCTTTCAATTGCCATATCGCTGTTTTTGGCGGTGCGTGCCGATGAAATCATTCGCGGTGCCAAAGTTTATAAAACCCTGCTGATGTGGGGTTATGCCGTGGCACCACCTGTGGCGGGCCTTTTGGGCATCATGATGTTCAATCCGCTGATGGGCGACCTTTACATTCTGCTTAACCGCATCGGCCTTGATTTCAACCATATCCAGAATGGCAATGATGCCACCTTTGTTGTGGTGCTGATCGCGGTCTGGAAACAGGTCAGTGTGAATTTCATTTTCTTTCTTTCCGGCCTGCAGGGCATTCCCAAATCGGTTACCGAGGCGGCAACGCTGGACTGCAAAAGTGCCGAACGCCGGTTCTGGACCATTACATTCCCGCTTTTGGCCCCGACGACTTTTTTCCTCATGGTCATCAACCTGACTTACGCGTTCTTTGAAACCTTTGGCATCATCGATGTGTCCACCAAAGGTGCGCCGGGCGGTGCCACGGCAACGCTGGTTTATAAGGTCTATGTCGATGGCTTCCTGGGGGCTGATATGGGCGGCAGTTCGGCGCAGTCGGTGCTGCTGATGATCATGGTCAGCATTTTGACCGTGTTCCAGTTCCGCTTCATTGAACGCAAAGTCCATTACTAGGAAAGGGCATCGTTATGTATCAGTCAAAATGGCGGTCCCTGACCAACCATATCATTCTTATTCTCGGCTCGCTTTTCATGATCCTGCCGGTCTGGATTGCTTTTGCATCCTCGACTCATACCCGTGAATTTCTGTTCCAGCATGGTCTGCAATTTCTGCCTGGCGGCCATTTCTTTGAAAATTACGGCAATATCCTGTTTGATGAAAGCGCCACCAAGGGTCGGGTAACCGCGCTTCAGATGCTGTTTAACAGCATGGTGCTGGGGCTGGGTTTTGCCATTGGCAAGGTCATCATTTCCATGATGGCGGCCTATGCCATTGTCTATTTCCGTTTTCGTCTTGCTGTGCCGCTGTTCTGGGTGGTGTTTTCAACCCTGTTGCTGCCGCTTGAAGTGCGTATCGTTCCCTCCTACGAGGTCGTTGCCCAGCTTGGCCTGTTAAACAGCTATACCGGCCTGATCCTGCCTTTGATCGCATCGGCAACCGGCACATTTTTCTTCCGTCAGTTTTTCCGTTCGGTGCCTGATGAATTACTGGAAGCCGCCCGTCTGGACGGGGCAGGGCCGTGGCGCTTCTTTATCGATATTCTGGTGCCGCTGTCGGTAACCATGATCGCGGCGATCTTTATCATCATGTTTGTGGTGGGCTGGAACCAGTATCTGTGGCCGCTTCTTATGACCACCGATGACAAGCTCTATACCATCGTGATCGGCATCAAGCAGGTCTATAACTCGCTTTATGAAGGCGGTCAGATCCCGCAATTCCCCAAGGCCTTTGCCCTGACCATCATGGCATCCATTCCGCCAGTTCTGGTGGTGGTGATCTTCCAGCGCATGTTCATCCGGGGGCTTGTTGAAACAGAAAAGTAAACAGTTTCAACACCCTGATATTTTCTTCTGAACAAAAACATCAGTCCCCGTGACGACAGGATAATAGAATGGCTACGTTAAGTTTGAAACAGGTCGAAAAAACCTACGCCAATGGTTACAAGGCAATCCATGGTGTTGATATTGAAATTGCCGATGGCGAATTCGCTGTGCTGGTCGGCCCGTCAGGCTGTGGCAAATCAACCCTGCTGCGCATGATCGCCGGTCTTGAAACCATCACTGGCGGTGACATTTCCATTGATGGCCGGATCGTCAACAATGTTGCTCCGGCGGATCGTGATATCGCCATGGTCTTTCAGAACTATGCGCTTTATCCGCATATGTCGAATTATGCCAATATGGCCTATGGCCTTAAAAACCGGGGTTACAGCAAGGATGAAATCGACCGTCGCGTGCGCGAAGCGGCCGGTATCCTGCAACTGACCGAACTTCTGGAACGCAAACCCCGCCAGCTTTCAGGCGGGCAGCGCCAGCGCGTTGCCATGGGCCGCGCAATCGTGCGTGAACCCAAGGCATTCCTGTTTGATGAACCGCTGTCAAACCTTGATGCCAAACTGCGTGTGGATATGCGCCTTGAAATCAAGAACCTGCAGCAACGCCTTGGAACCACATCAGTTTATGTGACCCATGACCAGGTTGAAGCCATGACATTGGCTGATCGTCTGATTGTGATGAATGGCGGTATTGCCGAACAGGTTGGCACCCCGATCGACCTTTATGAAAAACCAGCGACCCGTTTTGTTGCCGGTTTTATCGGTTCGCCTTCCATGAATTTCCTTGATGGTACGGTATCGTCTGACCGTGGGCATGTCACCCTGGCTGACGGCACGCAATTGCATCTTGACCATGATGTTGCCGCCAACCGCCCGGTTGTTGTGGGCATTCGCCCCGAACATCTTTCCATTACCACGCCAACCAACAGCAAAATCACCGCGCGCGTGCGCATGATCGAGGCATTGGGCGCAGAAACCCTGGTTTACCTGAGATTTGGCAGCAATAACGAAGGCATCACCCTGCGTATGCAGGGCACGCACCAGTTTGCTGCTGGCGATGAACTGGCGCTGTATTCCAACCCGGCGCAAATCCACCTGTTTGACCGCGAAACAGGCCACCGGATTTAACGTCAGCCCGGATAGTGATTGTGACGACAAACCACCCGTGAATTTTTGCGGGTGGTTTTTCTTTGGCCAGGTGTGCATTGGGGGCCGGTTTTGGTATTCGACGATTTTGTCCTTGTTTCCGGGCAAACGAGACGTTAGTTCCATGCCTAAGCAAGACAGGAGCACGATCGTGAATAGCGACCAGAAAAATGCGCTTTATGCGGATGCAATGAAAGAACTGGCAAGCATCACCGAAGGCGAAACCAATGTCACCGCATTGATGGCCACGGTAAGCTGTGTGCTGGCCGAAAAGTTCGACTATTATTTCTGGACGGGCTTCTATATCGTTGATCCGGTCAAAGAAAATGAATTGGTGGTTGGCCCGTATCAGGGCACACTTGGATGTCTGCGTATTCCGTTTGGTCGCGGGGTTTGTGGCACGGTGGCGTCTTCACTGAAAAGCTGCGTTGTCGAGGATGTGCATGCCTTTCCCGGGCATATTGCCTGCGACAGCCGTTCAAATTCGGAAATCGTCGTGCCGGTTCTTGACCGGCAGGGGGCCTTGATTGCCGTATTTGATGTCGACAGTGTGCAAACCGGGTCATTTGACGAAACGGATCAAAAGGCGCTGGAAACCATCATGGCGCAGGTATTTGCGCGCTGATCGCCAATAGTCATTCGCCGGTTCTGACACGGAATCGCAAGCTAACAACGAACTCTGGAAGATAACCCATGGCAGGCAGTGTCAATAAAGTCATTCTCGTTGGTAATCTGGGTCGCGACCCGGAAATCCGTTTCACGCAGGCAGGCAAGAAGATTGCCAATTTCAGCATTGCGACATCTGAACAGTGGCGTGACCGCCAGAGCGGCGAACGCCGCGAGCGGACCGAGTGGCACCGGATCGTTGTTTTCAACGAAGGCCTGGCCGATGTTGTCGAACGGTTTGTGAAAAAAGGCAGCAAGCTTTACATCGAAGGCGCGCTTCGGACCCGCAAATGGCAGGGCCAGGACGGCAAGGACAACTACACCACCGAAATCGTCCTTGAAGGTTTCAACAGCACGCTGACCATGCTTGACGGTCGCGGCGAAGGTGGTGGCGGCGGTTCATCGTCGGGTGGTGGCAGCTATGGCAATGATGGCGGCGGCTATGGTGGCGGTTACGACAATGGCGGCGATGCTGGCTGGGGTAATTCCTCCCCGCGCAGTGGCGGCGGCAATTCCGGCCCCAGCGGTGCGCCCGATCTGGACGACGATATTCCGTTCTGATTTTTTCGCATCAATACAGGGGCACAATGTGACCTTGTATCGATAGGTGCGATGCACAATTTTAAAGGCAGCAACCGTCATGGTGCTGCCTTTATTTTTTATCATTCCAGAGTGAATGTGTGTTGACATGAAAATTCAATCGGTTCACTTCGTGATCCTGTATCGAGATTTCAATGCCTGCTGACTTCAGATGGAGAAACCTGTTTGATCGGCCCCATTTTTGGCAGCCCGGAACCGGGCAAGTTTTATGATGTTCAGGATTGCGCCTATGCCGTTATTCCCGATGGGAACGGCAGGCTTGGTGTTGTGCGCACGCCAAAGGGCATCATGCTGATCGGGGGTGGGATTGAACGCAGTGAAACTGCAAAGGATGCCCTGACCCGCGAAGCCGTCGAGGAAACGGGCCGTTCCATTCGCATCGTTTCGCAGCTGGGCCTTGCGACCCAATATGTCAATAACCGCGCCAAGGGCAAATACCGCCTTAAACGCGGGGTATTCTTCATTGCCGAAATTTTGCAAAAAACCACCCAGCCGATCGACCTTGACCACGAATTTATGTGGTTACCCGCCATCGAGGTTGAACAGCAGTTAGTGCGTTCTTTTCACAAATGGGCCGTGCAGCAGCATGTGCGCGTCACCGCGGAGCCATAAGGCCCGGCTGCCCATTTTTGGGGCAGACGTTAGGACGCTTGGTCCTGAAGGGCGTTTTCCCGAAAGGTCTTTAAAATTTTGCGAAGGCCTTCTTCCTTGACCATTTCAATCGCGCGCGACAGATCAATCCATTCCCGGCCACGATGGGATTCCTCCCATTCGGCATCGGGCAGCAAATCCTCGACCTTCATGGCAAAAACCTCGACATCGCAGCGCGACCCCCATTTCTGATAATGGTAGCTGCCAATGGCTGGTTCTGTTGCCGATCCCATGCAACCTGCTTCTTCGCGGGCTTCTTTTATTGCGCTTTCAACAGCGCTTAAACCAGGGTCGATGGCGCCTTTGGGAATGACAAAATGCTTGCCGCCACTTGAAAGCGTCATCAGGATTTCAATGTCATCCCCGGTTTGCTCGTTCTTGCGATTACGGTACGGGATCACCGATGATTGCCGGTAAAAATAGGCCGGGCGCTTGCGCCGCTCCGTGCCGTTTTTATCGGGCCAGGGAAAATCCTGTGCGACATTGGCCGCATCAACCTGCTGCAGGATATGGCCCGATGAAGGGCTCAGATCCGACCAGCTATCGGTCGTTTCAATCATGATCATGGATGCCGGCTTTAGCGACGGAAACATCCGCTTTTTACGCAGATCAGCCCCTGCGATCAGTGCGGGCAGGGCGCTGACGCCGGGATTATGCCCCACTAGCACGACATGCTGGATGTCCTCATCAAGCCCTTGCAGGGCACTTAAAAGAGCATGTGCATCGGCATTATAAAGGGTCCGATCCTGGGTGATGGCGGGCTTGATGCCCGGAAACAGAATTTTATGGAGCTTTTCAGCCGAATGCAGCGTGCGCTGTGCTGGCGATGCCATGATCAGGTCAGGGTAAAGGCCCTGTTTTTCAAGAAACGCGCCGATACGCTGCACATTCAGTTTGCCGTCTTCCGTCAATGGCCGATGAAAATCGCCCCGGGCATCGTAGGTGACTGTTTCACCGTGCCGCAAAAGGGTGATCAAACGTTTCATGCCATTGTCCTTGAATAATGAATTATATCTGGTCCGGTTTGCGGGAAACCGGTTATCTGATGCTTCAAATTTATATGGGAAGATGCAAAACCGATAAAAGGCAGACCATTTGCCGCACAGGGCCATTTCCACAAACAATCCGCCGTGGCGCCGTATTGCACATAACGCTTACGGAATCCATGAAATTTTTATGACGTTAGGTGGTGCCACAACATGTCACTATGTTTCAGCCATTTAACGGCAGATTGTTGGTTAAAGGCGTGCTTTTCCCTATTCTATGCAAGGGGAATAATGTGCCTGTCTGGCGCGGCGTGAATGGGCCTAAAAAAGTAGCACGCTTGCACAGTTATTTGGGGGCGTTAGCCTGGAAATTCACCGTCAACATAAAGCCATTTGCCATTCTGGCGAATGAAACGCGATTTTTCGTGATGGGCGCCATCGCGGCCTTTTTCACGAAACCGGGCAATAAATTCGACATATCCAGTCTGATCAAAAAGTCCACCGGCCTCGGTGCTGACAATCTCAAGGCCGGTCCATTGCGTTTTTTGCCGGGTAATGCTTTTGGCGTCATAGTTCCCGGCATTTTCCGCTGGCACCGTATCGGCCAGATAGGCGGCATTGCCAAAAACAAAGGCGCAATAGCGCGACCGCATCAATTGCTCCGCCGTGGCCGGGCGTTTGGCCCCTGCATGAAACGGCCCACAACAGGTGCCATAGGTCTTGTTGCTGCCACACGGGCAGGGCACAAATGGATCGGCCTTTGGGAACGGGACAAGCGACATATCAGGGCATCCGGTGTTGGTGGCAGGGGGCGGAAAATCATGGAACCTGCAGGGCCTCACAGCGTTGTGAACATAGAGTGATTGCATAGGAAAGCAAATTGCCTTTTTTTCGCCTTATATCGTTTCTACCGTGACTTTGCGGGAAACGTTTATATCCGAGTGTATCAGTCGGATATGTTCGATAAAGGGCTGATATTCGGTCCGAATATGACGTCAGGATTTACGTTTTTATCTTGACGAATTTAGTCGGATTTAGATATATTGGCTTTAAAGCGGGTGGGGGCCCATTAGGCACCGCCGGATTTTAGTCCGGCCAGGTTTGGCGGACGTAATGTCGATTTGCTTCAGAGTAAGGATGAGACGCACCATGAGTATGACTTTTTGCCTTAGGCGTCCTCTAGCATAGGCGTTTTAACGAAATGGCACTTTTCGCGCTCCATCGCATGACAGCCATTTCTGCCTATGACGTGTTTTATTTGCACATTTCCGAGGTTGCGTAGTTTTTCCGGTAGTAAGACGTCCGACATGCGACGGTTCCGGTACGCGTTGACCTCTCAGGAGGACAAAAGCCATGAGCACCCTTAAATTGCCTGCCGTACCCCAGGATGACGGCTTTTCAGGATATCTTCGCCAGGTATGGAAATTCCCGATGCTGACCGCAGACGAGGAATATATGCTGGCACGTCGTTATGTCGAACATGAAGACACCGACGCCGCGCATAAGATGGTTACCAGTCATTTGCGCCTAGTTGCGAAAATCGCATTTGGTTATCGTGGTTACGGCTTGCCGCTGCCCGATCTGGTTGCCGAAGGCAATACCGGCCTGATGCGCGCGGTCCAGAAATTTGATCCGGAAAAAGGTTTCCGTCTTTCGACCTACGCCATGTGGTGGATCCGCGCTGCTGTGACGGAATACATCCTTCATAGCTGGTCGATGGTGA
Source organism: Thalassospira marina (assembly GCF_002844375.1). NCBI lineage: Bacteria > Pseudomonadati > Pseudomonadota > Alphaproteobacteria > Rhodospirillales > Thalassospiraceae > Thalassospira > Thalassospira marina. The sequence continues at coordinate 2,056,639 of NZ_CP024199.1, forward strand.
AACTGGGCACGATGGCAGCACAGAAGAAACTGTTCTTCAGCCTGCGCAAAGCCAAAAAGCAGCTTAACATTTATGATAATGGCGAGCTGACCCCGGAACAGGCCGGCGAGGTTGCCCAGCGTCTTGGTGTGACCGATCAGGAAGCACTGGATATGAATCGTCGTCTGGCGGCCCGTGACTTCTCGCTCAATACGCCGATGCCCAAAGACGAAGGTATGGAGTATCTCGATACTCTGGCATCTGATGCACCGTCGCCCGAAGCTTTGGTTGCAGATTCCGAAGAACGGACCCTGCATAACGGCATGTTGAAAAATGCCTTGGGCGAATTGCCTGACCGTGAACGTGAAATCATCATGGCCCGTTTTCTTAGCGATGATCCGATCACGCTGGAAAAACTGGGTGAACGCTTTGGTGTCAGCCGTGAACGTGTCCGTCAGCTTGAAGCCCGTGCTTTCAAGAAGTTACAGGAATCTGTTCTGACACAACATCAGGCAGCATAACCGGAAATTTACGGTTATCGCACAAGAATCAAGGGTGGCAGTTTTGCCACCCTTTTTCTTTTGCCCACTGTTTGGGGCTGCATTTATCGCAGCGGATCGGACTGTGTGGTTAATGTCCACGCAGCTTGCGGGATTTTTCTATCACCTGCCGTGTAACCGGCCACAGGTTGTAATCGCCCAGTGTATCGGGATCAGCCCAAATCGCTTCACTGGCATCATCACCTGGTATCGGTATCGTGGTTTCGCTGTTTGCATCAGCACTGAAATCAAGCAACGTATAGTGATAGCGCGGCTTGCCATTGGCACCACCCGGCATGATCAGGTCCACAATTTCCAGAAATTCAATATTGGTAATGCGAATGCCGGTTTCCTCCAGCACCTCGCGCTGCACTGTCTGCTGCACGGTTTCGCCCAGTTCCTGCGCGCCGCCTGGCAGGCTCCATTCCCCCGCGCGGGGCGGTTTCCCCCGGCGGATCAATAAAACCCTGCCATCATGCCACACAACCGCCCCAACACCGATCATCGGGTGTTTGGGGTTCTCCCGTTCTGCTGAACCTGTCATTTACTGGTCGCTATCTTCGTCTTCGCTATCGGGATCAGGAAGGTCGCTTACGATTTTGCCCGTCATTTCATGGGCCTGAATAACCGTTCGGCCCAAAAACTGTTCTTCGGACTGCGGGCGCAGCGACATGACAAAATCGGGCGCGGGCGCGCTTGCAGCGGCAAAAGACCGGGCTGTTTCGTAATCTTCGGCGCGCACATTGGCCGTGCTGACGCGAACGGCACCATTGTCATCGTAAATATATTCAACAATCCAGACCTGCAAAACGGATCCTTTTCTTCGGCGGCTTTTTGTTTGGTTGCGCTGCAAAAGCGCTTACTGCTATCACTGTTCTAAAGAGGGATGCTGTGACGTTGATCAAATCGGGGAATGGCTGTCGCAGCAATGCCATATTTTTTCGGGCAGACTTAAAGACATATTTGCAGTGTGTTACCGCACTACAACCTATCAAAGGTGATAAATGAACGCCAAGCGTGATGATGCTCCCGACCACAATAATGGTGCGCCAACGCCGCCTTTGCCCTCGCTAGGCATTTTGGGGCGGTTGCGGACCTATTTTTTAACGGGCATTCTCGTCAGTGCGCCGCTGGCAATAACCTTTGGTCTCGCCTGGTGGTTTATCGAATTTGTCGATGGATCGGTCATGCCACTGATCCCGGCCAAATATAACCCCGAAATTTACCTGCCCGACGCCTATCAAAGTTATGGCATTCCCGGTTTCGGGGTGCTGGTCGTTGTGATCGTGATCACCCTGGTGGGCTGGCTGACAACCAACTTTGCCGGTCGCGCGCTGATCAAGGTTTACGAACGTATTCTTGGCCGTATTCCGGCCGTACGCAGCGTTTATGGGGCGATCAAGCAAATCCTGGAAACAGTGCTTGCCAACCAGTCAAATGCCTTTCGACAGGCTGTGTTGCTGGAATATCCGCGCCGTGGCATGTGGGCGATTGGCTTTATCACCGGTGAAACCAAAGGCGAGGTGCAAAACCTTACCGAAGATCGCGTGATCAATGTCTTTTTGCCGACAACACCAAATCCGACATCGGGCTTTTTGCTGTTTGTGCCCAAACGCGATGTCATTGTGCTCGATATGACGGTCGAGGAAGCCATTAAAATGGTCATGTCGGGTGGTATCGTCACCCCGGCGGACCGCCGCCCGAAAGACGTGCAGGAAAAGCCGGTTGTGTCGGCAAAAACCTACGAGGATGTTGATGTCCTGCGCGAAAAGGAAAACGTGCCTGTCCTGGTATCACGCCATGAACCTGGCACCGCACCGCAGGAAGCGGAAAAACAGGATTCCTGATTGCGGCAAAACGGCCGTTCAGCAAAATTCGTATTCGAAAAGGCAAAGGGCAGGGGAAATTCCTGCCCTTTTTCATGATTACTGCATGGCATTAATTGCATCAGCCAGAGCGGAAATAACGCACGGCTTCATCACGTTCGAACAAATACAATAACAATCGCAATGACTGGCCGCGCTCTGTTTGTAAGTCGGGGTCGCGCTCTACAATCAGGCGGGCATCGTCGCGTGCAATGGCCAAAAGGTCACCATGCAAATCAAGGCTCGCCAGGCGATAGGCCTGCAATCCGCTTTGCCGGGTCCCCAAAACTTCACCCGCACCACGCAGGCGCAAATCTTCCTCGGCGATGACAAAGCCATCTTCGGTTTCGCGCATGATTTTAAGCCGTGCCTTGGAAATCTCACCAAGGGGCGATCCATAAAGCAGCAGGCAGGTTGATGCACCGCTGCCGCGCCCAATGCGCCCGCGTAACTGGTGCAACTGTGCCAGGCCAAAACGTTCGGCATGTTCAATCACCATAACCGTGGCTTCGGGCACATTCACCCCAACCTCGATCACGGTGGTTGCCACCAGAATGGACAAATCGCCATGGGCAAACCTGTCCATGACCTCGTCCTTTTCCTTGCCCTTCATCTTGCCATGAACCAAGCCAACACGCCCTTCGCCAAACTGGTCCACAAGGATCCGGTGGCGTTCTTCGGCTGCCTGCAGGTCGATGATTTCAGAATCCTCAACCAATGGGCAAACCCAGTAAATTTTCGCCCCCTGGCGCATTGCCCGACCAATGCCTGCGGCAACATCTTCAACCTTGTCGATGGGCAAAACACGGGTATCAACTGGCTGGCGCCCCGGTGGCTTTTCATCCAGCCGTGAAACTTCCATATCGCCAAAGGCGGTCAGGGTCAGGGTGCGGGGAATGGGTGTTGCCGTCATCACCAGCACATCAACCGCGGTGCCCTTGGCAGCCAGCATCAGGCGCTGATGCACACCAAAGCGGTGCTGTTCATCAACCACGGCAAAGGCCAGGTCATGAAAGGCAACACTTTCCTGAAACAGGGCATGGGTGCCAACGGCAACGGCAAATTCACCATTTGCCAACCCATCAAGAATTTTCTGTTTGGCTTTGCCCTTGTCTCGCCCGGTTAAAAGGGTACAGGTGATGCCGATTTTTTCCAGCATCGGGGCGATGGTTTCATAATGCTGGCGGGCCAAAATTTCGGTTGGGGCCATCAGGGCCGCCTGTCGGCCTGTTTCAACGGCATTAAGCATCGCCATCAGGGCGACAACCGTTTTACCCGACCCAACATCGCCCTGGAGCAGGCGTAACATGCGCCCGGTACTGGCCATATCATCGTTAATATCATCAAGGGCGCGCCTTTGCGCCCCGGTCAGGGCAAATGGCAACTGCCGGCCCAGCATATTGCGCAGGCGACCATCCCCCTGAATGGATCGTCCGCCCAGCTTTTTCATCTTCGCCCGGATCAGGGTCAAGGCCAGCTGGTTTGCCAGTAATTCGTCATAGGCCAGTCTGGCCCGTGCAGTATGGTCCGGCAACAGGTCGCTTTCATTTTCAGGCTTGTGAACCTGAAAAAGTGCAGTTTTGAAATCCGGCCAGTTATGGCGTTTCTGAAGGGCGCTATCATGCCATTCCGGCAGGTCCGGCACATGGCCCAATGCCGCCTGTATGGCCTTGGTCAGGGTTTTGCCGGTAACACCGGCGGCCATCGGGTAAACCGGTTCGACGGTTTGGATGCTTTCGCGTTCCGCCTCGGTGCCGATGCGGTCGGGATGGGTGATCTGGTATTCGCCGCGATAATGGTCGATCTTGCCCGAAATGATGCGCTTTTCACCTTCGGGCAGCATGTCATTAAGGTACTTTGCCCTGGCGTTGAAAAACACCAGGGTTACAAACCCGTCTTCGGTGCGGCACACAACCCGATAGGGGCGCCGGCGATCCGGGGCGGGTTCGTGGCGTTCCACTAACACATCCAGGGTTACAATGGTTCCATCAATGGTTTCCGCCAGCGGCGGGGAAAACCGCCGGTCAATCAGCCCGGAAGGCAAATGCCACAGCAAATCCACCAGATGTTCGCCACCAATCAGCCGTTCCACCAGCGGTTTTAACCGCGGGCCAATGCCGGGCAGGCTGTTGATTTCGGCAAAAAGCGGAAACAGGATTTCGGGACGCATCGGCTTTTGACTTGCAACTCAAAAATGGAACATTATAAGAACAAAGGCTTGTTTCTGTTCGGTATACAGCATATTTTCACGCTCGCAACCATCGAGTTGTCATCTGTGGGCAAATCCGTTGCTGCGCAGCATGGACCAAATTTTGATTTTGCCGTACAACGCTTGCCATTGCCGGACAGCGCCATAGTGCCATATGTGGGCAGGCGCGCAAACAGTGACAGGAGAACAGGGCCCATGACCGACCACGACAACGAACTGGAATTGCGGCGCAAGAAATTGCAGTTCCGTGGCGCCCATCGCGGAACCAAGGAAAACGATATTCTGATTGGCCGTTTCATGGATGCCCATCTGGCGACCCTGAATGCCCGTCAGCTTGACGAATTCGAAGCCCTGATTGTCGAAGTTCCCGATGCCGATTTTTTCAAATGGGCCACCGGCAAGGAAAAGGCACCGCCAGCCTATGATACCGAGGTACTGGCCATGATCAACGCCCTTAGCAACGCCTGATAAAGCATTGAATAAAATCAACGATATTGTCGCGCGCCTTGATCGCGTCCGCCTTGGTGGCGTCCCGGAAGGATACGACGCGCTGTTGCTGCGTGAAATTTTGGATGCGGCCAAAGGCAGCCGCACCATTTTGCATGTCGCACGCGATGACAAGCGCATGGCCCAGATGGCCGAAGGGCTGCAGTTTTTTGCCGGCGAGGTAGAGGTTCTGACATTCCCCGCGTGGGACTGCCTGCCTTATGACCGCGTATCGCCCATTGCCGATGTGACGGCAAAGCGCGTTGAAACGCTGACTGTCCTTGCCGATAAAACCCACAAGGTTGGCGAGTTTGGCCGCATCGTGCTGACAACGGCTGCCGCTGTCATGCAACGCGTGCCTATGGTCGATGTGATGGAAAAGGGCAAACTGACCCTGACCACCGACCAGGAATATCCCCGCACCGAGCTGACCGCCTATTTCGAGCGTATGGGTTATGGCCGCGCCGAACAGGTGATGGAACCGGGTGATTATGCGGTACGCGGCGATATCGTTGATATTTTTGCACCGGGGATGAAAGAACCGGTACGTCTGGACTTTTTTGGCGACGAAATTGAAAGCATCCGCCGCTTCGACGTTGAAAGCCAGCGCACGGTGGGGCGGGTCAATTCGGTGTCATTGTTGCCTGTTGGCGAAATCTATCTTGATGCCGATACCATTTCCCTGTTTCGCAGCAAATATCGCGAACTGTTTGGCAATGTATCGCAATCTGATCCGCTGTATGAATCCATCAGTGCCGGCCTGAAATATGGTGGGATGGAACACTGGCTACCGTTGTTCCATGACGGGCTTGATACCCTGTTTACCTATATGCCCGATACGATTGTCAGCCTGGATCACCAGGTGGACGAAGCCGTTGATAATCGCCTTGAAATGATCGACGATTATTATCAGGCGCGCCAGAACATCAAGGGTGGCGGCCTTTCGGGCGATAGCGTTTATAAACCTGTACCGCCCGAACGCCTGTATCTGGACCGCGCGGAGCTTGCCCGCAATCTAGCCGGGCGGCTGGTGCTGGATTTGTCGCCCTATGTCGAAGAAGAAAACGCCGAACGCGGCATTTTTGACATGGGAGCGCGCAAAGGCCGGGATTTTGGCGATATTCGCGCCCGGGCCGATGTAAACCTTTATGACGAATTACGCGATTTCATTTCGGCCCAGCGCGGAAAGGATCACAAGGTCGTCATTGCATCCTATTCCGATGGTTCGCGCGACCGCATGGTATCGCTTTTGCGCGAACATGGCGTTGGCAAGGTTGTTAATGCCGAATGTTGGGAAGATATCACCAATGATCTTGGTAGCGAACATTGCGCTGTTGTGATCCTGGATATCGAACATGGCTTTCGCCGCGAAGGCCTGTGGTTTTTAACCGAACAGGATATTCTGGGCGACCGTATGAGCCGCCCCGGCGGACGCCGCCGCAAGGCCGAAAATTTCCTGCGTGAAGCATCGGAAATTGCAGAAGGCGACCTGGTTGTTCATATCGAACACGGGATTGGCCGCTACCTTGGCCTGATGACGGTGACTGCCGGGGGCGCCCCGCATGACTGTTTGCAGCTTGAGTATGATGGCGGCGACAAGCTTTTTGTTCCGGTCGAAAATATCGAAGTACTTTCTCGTTATGGTTCGGACGAGGGGCTTTCGATCCTTGACCGGTTAGGTGGTGCTGCCTGGCAGGCCAGAAAGGCCAAGCTGCGCGAACGTATTCGCGATATGGCCGATAAGCTGATCAAGGTTGCAGCTGCCCGCCATTTGCGCAAGGGCGAGGCAATGACCGTGCCCGAAGGCGCCTATGATGAATTCTGTGCCCGGTTCCCCTTTACCGAGACCGAGGACCAGGCCCGCGCCATTCACGATACCCTTGGCGATCTGACGGCGGGCAAGCCGATGGATCGTCTGGTATGTGGCGATGTGGGTTTTGGCAAAACCGAAGTTGCCCTGCGGGCGGCCTTTGCCGCAGTCATGTCGGGCAAGCAGGTTGCCGTTGTTGCGCCAACAACCCTTTTGTGCCGCCAGCATTACCTTAACTTCAAGGAACGCTTTAACGACCTGCCGGTACGCGTTGAACAGCTTTCACGTTTGGTTACTGGCAAGAATGCAAAACTGGTCAAGGACAACCTTGAAAGCGGGCATGTCGATATTGTGTGTGGCACGCATGCGCTTTTGGGGCAGGGCGTTAAATTCAACGACCTTGGCCTTCTGATTGTCGATGAAGAGCAGCATTTTGGCGTCAAACATAAGGAACGGCTGAAAGAGCTTAAAACCGATGTGCATGTGTTAACGCTGACGGCAACGCCGATCCCGCGTACGCTGCAACTGGCCTTGACCGGGGTCAAGGAACTGTCGATCATTGCAACGCCACCCGTCGACCGGCTGGCTGTTCGCACCTATATCACGCCCTATGACCCGGTCGTTATCCGTGAAGCGATTTTGCGCGAACGTCATCGTGGCGGCCAGATTTTCTATGTCTGCCCGCGGGTTTCCGATATCAGCCGGGTTGCCAAGGAACTTGAAACGTTAGTACCCGAAATCAAGTTTGATGTGGCGCACGGGCAAATGGGCGCGCGTGACCTTGAACAGGTCATGACCGATTTTGTCGAACGTAAATTTGATTTGCTGCTGGCAACCAACATTATTGAATCGGGCATTGATGTGCCCAACGCCAATACCATGATCCTGCATCGTGCCGATATGTTTGGTCTGGCGCAGCTTTATCAGTTGCGCGGGCGTATTGGCCGGTCCAAACAGCGGGCTTATGCCTATCTGACGCTGCCAAATGGTAAAAAGCTGACGGCCACGGCAATGAAACGCCTGGAAGTCATGCAAACCCTTGATAGCCTGGGCGCTGGCTTTAACCTGGCATCCCACGACCTGGATATTCGCGGGGCAGGGAACCTGCTGGGTGAAGAACAGTCCGGCCATATCAAGGAAGTCGGGATCGAGCTTTATCAGCAAATGATCGAAGAAGCCGTGGCCGAAGCCAAAGGCGAGATCGAGGATGCCGCCGATAGCGGATTTGTCCCGCAAATCAATATCGGTATGCCGGTCCTGATCCCTGATCGCTACGTGCCCGATCTTGGTGTGCGTCTTGGTCTTTATCGCCGTCTTTCGGAATTGCGCACGCGCGAGGAAGTTGACCAGTTTGGCGCGGAAATGATCGACCGGTTCGGCAAACTGCCCAAAGAGGTTGAAAACCTTCTTGATGTGGTCACGATCAAGCTGTGGTGCCGGGCATCGAATATTGAAAAACTGGATGCCGGGCCGAAAGGCGCATTGATCACGCTGCATAACAATGAATTCCCCAATCCGGCTGGCTTGATTGGCTTTATCCAGCAGCAGGTTGGTGTGGCCCGCCTGCGCCCGGATCATAAAATTGTCTATACCGCCAGCTGGGATGGACCAACCGACCGGTTGGAAGGTGTCAAACGCCTGATGCGGCGCCTGTCAGACATCGCATCGAAAACGTGATTTTTTGAATGATCCGGGGGATTGCGAAGGCATTATTGCTTTTGCAATCCTCCATATCGGGGTTATCCAAATTTGTCTCGGAATATACAAAAATGGCGGCACCACAGGGTGTCGCCGTTTTCGTTTTTGCAGTCATGCTAAACGCCAATGAAGGTGCCTATTGCGGCATCAGGCTGTCTTCCTGCCGGGCAAGGCGGATCATACGCTGTAAAATGCCCGGTTCCTGTGCGCCCGAAAGGGCGTGACGGCCATTAAACAGGAAACAGGGCACACCGCTGACACCCAGTTGATGGGCAAGGCGACTTTCCTGAATGACAAATTCATGATCCATGTCGCCATGCAGGTAATCAATGATTTCGCTGCGATCTGCGCCGTGAGAAACGGCAATTTCTACCAGAATGTCCCGGTCGCCAATATCCTGCCCATCCAGAAAATAGGCCGCAAAGATATCTTCGATCAGGTCGCTGCCAATATCGGGGTTTTCCGCACACATTTTGTAAATCAGGCGATGTGACTGGGTGGAATCCGGTGTAACGCGGATGGCATCAAAATTGAAATTGATGCCCACACTGGCCCCAGCCGCGGCGATGGATTTGTAAACACGGTTGGCACTGTCCATGCCGCCAAATTTGGTCGACAAATACCATTGCCGGTCAACCCCGCCTTCGGGAATATCGGGGTTCAGTAAAAAGGGCCGCCATTGAATGGCAAAGCCAGAAAGCGCCTCGCTTTTCAGTGCTTTTTCCAGCCGTTTTTTGCCGATATAGCACCACGGACATACAGTATCGACAATCACTTCGATGCGCATGGCGGAAAGCTGCATGACCGTGATCCTTTATTCAGATGTTGATTAACGTCCAGCCTTAACCGTGCAGGAATGACGTGCCGTGATCAAGGCTGATGCCCAAATGATCGGCAACTGTCTGGCCGATATCGGCAAAGGTATCGCGCCCGCCAATGGGGCCGGGCGCAATGGCCGGACCAAATGCCAGAATGGGCACGACTTCGCGGGTGTGGTCATTGCCCCGCCAGGTCGGGTCACAGCCATGATCGGCGGTGATAATCACCAGATCGCCGGGTTTCAGGGCCGCGCGCAATTCAGGCAGGCGGGCGTCAAATTCTTCAAGGGCGTTGGCATAACCCTGCACATCGCGGCGATGGCCAAATTCCATGTCAAAATCGACCAGGTTGGTGAAAACCAGGCTGTTGTCGGGGGCCTGTTCTATTTCCCCCATCATGGCATCAAACAGGGCCATGTTGCCTGCGGCCTTGACCTTTTTGCTGATACCGCGCTGGGCATAGATATCGGCGATTTTACCCACCGAGATTACCTTGCCGCCGGCCTTGGTGAAAATATCAAGCAGGGTCGGGTGGGGCGGCGGCACGGCAAGGTCACGGCGATTGGCCGTGCGTTTGAAATCAGCCGGAGAAGAGCCAACAAAGGGCCGGGCAATGACGCGGCCGATATTATACGGCTCGACCAGAGTGAAAGCGGTTTCACAAACTTCCATCAACCGGTCCAGACCAAAATGGTCTTCGTGGGCGGCAATCTGAAACACGCTATCGGCCGAAGTATAACAAATCGGCTTGCCGCTACGGATATGTTCTTCGCCAAGACGGGCAATGATTTCGGTGCCCGATGCATGGCAATTACCCAGAATACCGGGAATGCCGGTACGCTTGATAAGCTCGTCAGTCAGTTCCGCCGGAAAGGTCGGGACTTCGGCGGGGAAATAGCCCCAGTCAAAATCGACCGGTACGCCAGCAATTTCCCAATGGCCGCTGGGGGTGTCCTTGCCACGGGAAACTTCGCGGGCAAAGCCATAGGCCCCGATGATTGCGCCACCGTGTTCCAGCCCCGGAGGGATATGCCCGCTAACGTCACGTGCTGCCTCGCCAAGGCCAAGTGCCGTCATATTGGGCACATTAAGCGGGCCTTTGCGAAAATCGGTATCGGCCTGGCCTTTGGCACATAATTCGGCAATGTGGCCCAGTGTATCGGAACCGGCATCACCAAACTTTGCGGCATCCGGGGCGGCACCGATCCCAAAGCTGTCGGCAACAATCAAAATGGCGCGTGCCATGGAAAATCCTTTCGTGGTCGTCACACGGGCAGGGAAGAATAACAGCACATTATGGCCGCCTGCCATTGCCCAAAGATAGGCATTAAATTCAGTAGTTGCCAGCGCCAGACGGGGTGTTGCTGTCGCCAAAACCACATGTTTTCAATAGGTCGGTCAAAACGCTGCTGGCGCCAAAGCGGAATGTGGCCGGTGTGGCCCAGTCAGCCCCCATCATATGATCGGCAATGGCCAGATAAAGGGCGGCATCCTGCGTGTTGCGAACCCCGCCCGATGCCTTGAAACCGCAATCCAGGTTTTGTTCGGCCTTGGCATCGCGAATGGCAGCAATCATGGCGATGGCTGCCTCGGGTGTTGCGCCGGTCGCAACTTTTCCGGTCGAAGTTTTGACGAAATTGGCACCATTGGAAATGGCAAGACGCGCGGCATCATAAATCGCCTTTGCGTCAGGATATTCACCGGTTTCAAGAATAACCTTCAAGGTCATGAACGGGCCGCACGCCTGCCGGGTGGCGGCAATGACCTCGGCGCTACCATCATGGTCACCGGCGAGAAAGGCCTGATAGGGCATGACAAGGTCAACTTCATCGGCGCCGGCGGCAACAGCATCGGCGGTTTCATCGGCAACACGCTGGGCGGCTTTATCGCCCTTGGGGAAGTTCACGACGGTCGCGGTTTTGATGCCGCTTTTGCCCAGTGTTTTCCACGATGTTTCAATAAAGGGAGCGTAAACACAAATCGCTGCCGTATTGCCTGCCGGGGTTTGCGCCCGCTGGCACAGGGCTTCGATCTTTTCGATGGTATTATCATCATTCAGGCTGGTTAGGTCGAGAACAGAGATCGCGCGCTTGGCGGATGCTTCGTTCGCGATGGCAAGTTTAGTTGCCGTTTCAATGATTTCCGGAATGGTGTTGATGTCGAACATTATCGCTGCCCTGTATTGTGCTTTATCCTGACAGGGCAGCGTGCCTGTGTGCCCTGCAAATCATTTGTTGGTGCTATCGCGCGAAAACGCATGGGTTAATAGACGGTGCTTTCGTGCGATTCCCTTCACCTTATACCGGATACTGCGTAAGGTTTCATAACCGTAATTTCATGGCACCACACAGACCTGAAGACAGCTTCTGGCACCCTATAGAAAGGCCCGGGATCAGTGATGATGCCCGGGCCAATGACTATTCAGATCGTGGTTAGCGCAGCTTAGCGTGCGGTAAGCAGATTGCCGGTTTTGCCCGGCAAAACATTTGCCCCTGCGACCGAGCATAAAAGCCCGCCTGGCACAACCAGACGCCCGCCAACCCGGGCATACATGAAGCCATCGGTACGGCTGCTAAACGGTGTTTTTTCACCTGTTTCGGTATCAAGGACATAACCCAGCTCCTGACCAGCCTTTACGTGGCTGCCGGGCTTGGCGGAAAAAACAATCATGCCGCCATGGGTCGCCGTGACACGGTCAACCCCGGCAAGCGGCGTTGCATCACATTTTGCCTCGGGGAGCGGGCCTGGATCACCGGCAATGACACCCCGGCGCTGCAAAAAGGCAAACAGATTGGCCGCATCTTCGGTGGCATAATGGTCGTATACGTCCTGTTCGCCGCGCAGTTCAACCGTGGTGGCAAGGGTCGCCATTGGAATGGGGAATTTATCGCCAAATTCGCGGCGCAACACCACCCACGGGCGGCTGAATGCCTCGTCAAACGGGTTGTCGCCAGACTCTTCGGCAATCAGGCAGGCGCCGGCACCCAGCTGTGCATTCAGATCGGCAGCATCAGGCCAGCTTGAATCACTGGTATAAAGGTGCATCGCCGCTTCCCAGTCACAATGAAGGTCCAGGACCAGATCGGCATCAATGGCAAGTTCTGCCAGGGAAAAACGCAGATCCTGCAAATCCGTCATCGGGCCGGAGGCTGCACGGCGTTCCTTGATCAGGCGGCGTAGTTCGGTGCGGATCAGTGCGACGTTTTCATCGGCATTCTGGCCCAGCTTGCCATCAAGTGCGGTGATCAGTTCATCACACAGATCGGGATAATGGCGATTGAAGTTCTGTCCGGTGCGCATTTCAAAGCGGCCCAGCGGCTTCATGTCGACATATTGAGTAAAGCCGATGGGGTTGGCGAAGGGCACAACAACCACTTCACCAATGATATCACCTTTCGCTTCGGCCTCGGCCAGTAGCTTTTCCAGATGATGAAGAACCAGAACACCGGGCAGTTCATCTGCGTGCAGGGCAGCCTGGAAATAGGCCTTGGGGCCTTTGCCAGGCGTGCCATAGGTGCGAACGGTCAGGGCACGCTGGGTGCCCATCTGGGGGCGAAGAAGTTCAATGCGCTTTTGCTGCATTTCATACCTTTGGGTTTCAGGGCATCTGTCGGTGGCGCCGACGGATTTGCTAATGGTTAAAAGGGGCGTTAGTCGCGCCGCACACCCGAGAGGAAGCCATCAACAGCAGATTTAAGAGAATTTCCCTGCTGGCTGAGTTCGTCGGACACACGGGTAACTTCGCGTGATGCAAGGTCTGATTCCTGCGATGCCTTGGCAACGCCGTCAATCGAAGAAATAACCGACTGTGTCCCGCGTGCAGCCGAACTTGCACTTTGCGAGATTTCGGCCGTTGCACTGCCTTGTTGCTCGATCGCAGTCGAAATACTGGCCGTCAACACACTGAGTTCGCCAATCGTGCGGGTGATGGTTTCAATCGCTTTCACAGCCTCGGCTGTTTCACCCTGGACTTCGGCAATCTGGCGGCTGATTTCTTCGGTTGCCTTGGCGGTTTGTGATGACAGGTTTTTCACTTCACCTGCCACAACGGCAAAACCTTTGCCCGCATCGCCTGCACGGGCAGCCTCGATGGTGGCATTCAGTGCCAGCAAATTGGTCTGTTCGGCAATACCGCTGATCATGGCAACGATTTCACCAATTTTACTGACGGACTGATCAAGGTCCAAAATCTTGTTATTGGCGGCTTCGGCCTCGTTTACGGCCTCTTCGGATTTGTTAAGTGCCGTGGCAGAACTACGGCCAATTTCATCAATCGAGGATGAAAGTTCGGTCGTGGCCGTTGAAACGGTTGTCACATCATCCGATGCACTTTGTGAATGCCCAAGGGCATCACTACCTAGGGTGCGGGTTTTCTCAGCCGCCGTTTTCATCGATTGCCCGGCATGGTCAAGATGCCCCATCGAGGCATTGAGTTTTGCCAGAATATCGGTGATTTCACTTTCAAATTTCTCGGTAAGGCTTTGAAGGCGCCGGCTATGCTCTAGCTGCTCGGCTTTCTTTTCCTCTTCCTTGCGGCGCATGTTGCGCCGTTCCTGGATGTTGCGTTTGAAGATGGCCAGGGCCCGGGCGAATTCGCCAATTTCGTCGGTACGCTCGGTCGAGGGGATTTCGGCAGACAAGTCATCATCGGCCAGGCGCACCATGGTCGCACGCACATCGTCAAGCTGGCGGATAACACGACGGACAATAAACTGGCCGACAAGCCCGATCACCACCAGAATGGCGATGGCGCGCATAATCATGGAATTTCGCAAATTCGCGACAGGTGCCATGATTTCGCTGACGCGGGCTTCGGCGATCATTGCCCAGGTATTGTTGCCATATTGAATGGGCTGATAGGCGGCAACCTTTTCAATATTTTCGCCGTCACGATAGGTCATAACGCCACTTTCGCCTGCCAGGGCGGCGGTAACCGGTGCTGTTTTGTGAAGGACAGTAAGAACGGCCTGTGCATTATCGCCAGCGCCATTCATCTGCCGGTCAACCGTGCGCAAAAGCTGATCGGGGCCAACAAGATAGATCGATCCGGTATCGCCCAGACCCGCCGGGTCGGCGGTGACTTCGTTAATTTCGGTAACCGGTTCTTCGACCACCAGATAACCGCGAATGTCTGATTTATCCGCAACAATTGGCGCAACAACAAAACGCGAAATCAGGTTGGGCACGTTACGAACAAAATCGCCAAAGGCAACCGGGGTGCCAGCGGGGTCGGCCATCACCTGTTTCATCAGGCTTGAAAGTGCCGGATAGGGAAAATCCCCATCATTGATGTTTTTGGCAAATTCATCACGTTTATTCACGGAATAGATGACATCTCCCGTCAGTGAAACCAGCATCAACGAACGATACTGGCGTTCGGTTGCAATACCGCGCAAATCAACATGAAAACGGTTGTGATAGCGGGTATAGGGCGTGCGTTCTTCGGGTTTGGTCAGCTCGGCGCGCTGATCGGCCGGGTTCGGATTTTCATCAATGAACAAACGGCGCAGGTTTTTGGCACCGCCATCGCCCTCCAATGCCCAGCCAGATGCGAAGCTGTCATTTGCTTCCTTGATCTGCAGGCTGTTGGCAAGGCGCTCTACCGACTGGTTTTCAACATTTAACAGGCGGTTTAGCGTGGATGTGCGGGCATCAAGCAGGGCAGTCAGCTTATCGGCCGAAAGATTCCGGATATCGTTGGAGGCCAGCCAGTAATCGGCGGCACCAAGAACCAAAATGGAAATCAGGGAACTGATGGCAACAAGCAAAGGCAGCTTGACGGCCAGACGCATGTTTTTTTTAGGCGAACGCGCGGCAGTGCCAGCGGCGGATGAACGCGGCATGATCGTCGAAAACCTTTAAAGTTGCGACCGGTGGGTAGGACACCGGTCGCAATAGATGTGGAACAGATAGGGTCAGGCCTGGGCGCCGATTTTAACGGATGGCTTTTTGTTAGCCTGACGTACTTCGTTGCGGCGCAGATATTTTTCAACGCCTTTAAAGCCGAAGGTCAGCACATATACGATGATGAGGTATATGATCCCGGCCGAAATGAATGCCTCGTAAGGCAGGGCGGTGCGG
Source organism: Thalassospira marina (assembly GCF_002844375.1). Lineage (NCBI taxonomy): Bacteria > Pseudomonadati > Pseudomonadota > Alphaproteobacteria > Rhodospirillales > Thalassospiraceae > Thalassospira > Thalassospira marina. The sequence continues at coordinate 2,072,124 of NZ_CP024199.1, forward strand.
GCAACAATTTTGCGTGCTGCACCGGTCAGTTCCATCATGGTCACAGTCGAAGCAAGCGATGTTGCCTTAAGCGTGAAAATGACGTCGTTGGTATAGGCCGGCCAGATGATTTGCCACATACGCGGGAATATGATGCGGCGATAGGTGGTCGCCGGTGTCATGCCGCAGGCCCGGGCGGCTTCAATTTCACCGCTGGGGACGTTGTTGATACCGCCGCGCATGATTTCTGCAACATAGGCCGCCGTATTCAGCACAAAGGTAAACAGGCAATACCAGTAAGGATCACGCAGATAGGACCACATCCAGCTATCCTGAATGCCATCGATATTGGCGATCAACTGCCCAACGCCGTAATACATCATGAAAAGCTGGGCGATTAACGGCGTGCCACGAAAGACATAGATAAAACTGAAGGGCACGGCCTGAACCCAGACCTTTTTGGATGTTCGGCAGATTGCCAGTGGGATGGCAAGCGCACTTCCAAAAATTACCGAAATCAACAGAAGCTGCAATGTCAGGCCAAGGCCCTGAATCAGCCAGCTATGGTATTTGCCAAGAACATATATCAGATCTTCAAACATGATTATGCCCTCGCAATCCCGCGGTTGGCCCGCTTTTCAAGACGGTTGAACGCAAAAAGCGAAACCGTGGTGAAGGCCAGGAACATCAGCATTGCCACCAGATAGAAGGTGAACGGGGCTTTTTCCGTTCCCGCACCAACCGCTGCCTTGCGCAGGATTTCTTCAACGCCAACCACTGAAATCAGCGCGGTATCCTTGATCAATACCTGAAACAGGTTATTGAGGCCGGGCAGGGCAAACCGCCAGAGTTGCGGCAATTTGATACGATAGAAAATCTGCACGGGTGTCATGCCGGTGGCAACGGCAGCTTCGATCTGGCCTTTGGGAATGGCCAGCATGGCAGCACGAAATACCTCGGATGCAAAGGCCCCTTGAACCAGGGCAAGGGCGGCAACACCGGACCAGAAAGCCGGGATATCAACACGGGCGGCTTCGCCGCTGATCATTTCAGCGATTTTCTGAACCGCAATCGTGCCGCCAAAATAGATAAGCAAAATCACCAGAAGTTCGGGAATGCCACGAATAATAACCGTATAGCTTTCGCCGATAACGCGCAGGGCTTTATAACGCGACAGTTTTGCCGATGCCCCTAACAGGCCGATAACAATCATAAAAGGCAGAACAGTCAGGCACAGTTGAATGGTGACCAGACCACCATACAACATCTGATCGCTACGCCCATATAAATCAAACATGTTCTCTCCCGCATGCCTTGATGTCGGTTAAAACGGTCCGACAATAAGGGAAGGGCGACACCATGGTGTCGCCCTCTGTTTCCTAGCCGATCACCGCGGATGCAGGTTGATGGTTTCGAAATATTTCTTGTTCAGCTTTTCGTAAGAACCGTTAGCCAGCATTTCTGCCAGGGCTTTGTTGAACAGTTCTTTCAGGTCCTGGTCTTCCTTGCGGATACCAATGCCTGCGCCTTCGCCAAACCATTCAACCGGTGCGAAAGTGTCGGAAACGAAGCTATAGCCTTTGCCTGCATCAGAATTAACCCATTCCAGCAGCACGCCGGAATCAGCCAGCGTTGCGTCAATGCGGCCAGCCGTCAGGTCGAGCAGGGCATTGTCCTGGGTGTCATACATGCGGATTTCGGCATTCGGGAAGTTGTCTTCCAGGAAGTTTGCGTGCGTGGTTGAACGCTGCACACCGATGACCATGCCATCAAGTGCGTCTTCCATGACTTTACCGTCTTTGTAGGCTTCGATTTTCATGCCGTCTTTACCAACGAAGACTGCCGGTGTGGTGCAGTAATAGTTGGTGAAGTCGATGGAGCGCTTGCGCTCTTCAGTGATCGACATCTGAGCGATGATCGCGTCAAATTTCTTTGCCAGAAGGCCCGGAATGATGCCGTCCCAGTCCTGGGCGACGATTTCACATTCAACGCCTGCGGTTTTGCAGAGTTCTTTGGTGAAATCGACATCAAAACCCTGCAGGTTGCCGTCTTTGTCGACGAAGTTGAACGGAGGATATGCACCTTCCGTGGCAACGACGACCTTGTCCCAGGCGGCACTTGCTGCAGATGCGCTAAGTGCAATACCGACAGCTGCAGCCGCAGCAGCCTTGATCCAGTTCTTCATTCATAGTCTCCCTTGTTGTAACGGGAAGGCAGCTTATGCCACATCTTCCCTGTCCGGTCCGCCACCGCTGACCGGAACGTCCTGATCAGAAATCGCGCTGAAGGAATTGTTTCATGCGTTCCGATTTTGGATTCTCGAAAACCTCTTTCGGGTCCCCGGATTCTTCGACAAGCCCCTGATGGAGGAACATGACCTTGTTAGACACACCCTTGGCAAAACCCATTTCATGGGTCACCACCAGCATGGTCCGGCCTTCTTCGGCCAGATCGGTCATAACCTTGAGCACTTCACCCACCAGTTCCGGGTCAAGTGCCGAGGTCGGTTCGTCAAACAGCATCACCTCTGGCTCGATGGCGAGCGCGCGGGCAATGGCTGCACGCTGCTGCTGACCACCGGAAATATGACCGGGGTAATAATCGCGACGTTCATACATGCCGACCTTTTGCAAAAGGGCGTCTGCGCGTTCGATAGCCTGTTTGCGGGGAACACCCAGAACATGGACCGGTGCTTCGATCACGTTCTCAAGGATGGTAAGGTGGCTCCAGAGATTGAAGCTCTGGAAAACCATGGCAAGCTTCGTGCGGATGCGCTGAAGCTGTTTTTTGTCTGCGGCTTCCTGGCTGCCATCGGCCAGCGCACGCATTTTGATCAGCTCGCCATGAACATAGACATGGCCGGAATTGGGCGTTTCAAGAAGATTAATGCACCGCAGGAAGGTACTTTTACCAGAACCGGAAGACCCAATAATGGAAATGACGTCCCCGGTATTGGCGGTCAGATCAATGCCTTTGAGCACTTCGTGATCACCAAAACTCTTATGCATCCCCTCAACTTTAAGGGCGGGTGTTGCTGTGCTCATAACGATAAAAAGAGCCCCCTGTTTGTATTTTTCGTCTTGATATGACGTTTGAAAAAGGGGAGTCCGGCAGCCCGACTGCCATTTGATGATTCCCCCGAATATCATTTTGCCCGCCAATAATGGCGCGTGATGCGCCCGTATTTCTACTGATTTTTTACATATCTATGAAGAAAATGCTCTAACCCGCACGATATGCCGCCCTGCTTTGCCGGTTTTGGCAAAGATTCTGCCGCTATACGTGTTTTTGCGCAATAAAGTGTCTGCCTAGATTGAGGGCAGCGCGAATCACTGGTTAAAACGTAACCAAAATCGCCTTTGGAAAGATTCGCATTCAGGCTGCCTGAATATGCTTGCCCCGGCTTAGGGAGGGAGGGGCATATACGTATGCCAGTTGTGCGGATAAGCCCAAGTGAACCAGGCATGAGGTTTTGAACTGCGGATACTATTATAGTCGTCAGACAGCGCGAAGTGTGGTGCCATCAGGCCCAGACTGATAGGTAATGCGCAGATATGGAGAAAGGCATTCGTCGCAGGATGATTCTGAGAAGAGGAATTGCCGTGTTATGTGCGAAAATTTGCCTGCATGTATCCCAATTTTAGGAAATACAGACGGTTCAAACAGGAAATTCCGTTAAGAAAGACCACCTAAGCAATTGAAATTGCATTTTTTTATTTGCGGATTGCTTTTGGGGAAGTGGCGGAGAGACAGGGATTCGAACCCTGGGTACCCGTAAAGGCACGCCGGTTTTCAAGACCGGTGCATTCAACCACTCTGCCATCTCTCCGCAATGTGGTCGTCTTTGGTGCGGCCATTCAATAAGGGCAGGGAGGCGTGCTGTCAATATATGTTATTGGGTTGGCAGCCGATAAAATTTCACGTCTTTTTCCCGGCTTGATTAGACAGTACCGCGATGAACCCTGTAAGCAATAAGAAGAATATAGGGGGAGTTCGGGGACGTGTTTTTCATTTTATCAAAGGTCGCAACATTTCTGATCCAGCCGGGAAACCTGGTGACGCTGGGGTTTGCCCTGGGTCTGATATTGGTGATGGTACGCAAATGGCGCAGTGCCGGTTTTGGGTTGCTGGCGGCGGTTGCTGCCTGCTGCCTTCTTATCACCGTCATCCCGGTTGGGGAAATAGGTGTGCAGATACTTGAAGACCGTTTCCCAAAGCCGACGCTGGAAGATATTCAAAAGCGAGATATCGCGGGGGTTATTGTGCTGGCTGGGGCCATTGACGGGGACCAGTATGTTGCGCGCCAGCAAATTGAATATAACGCAGCAGCGGACCGGGTCGTCAGCATGCTGTCGCTTGCGCGGCTATTGCCCGATGTGCCGGTGATTTTTACGGGTGGCGATAACGTCATTTTAGATCGCAAATTCAGTGAAGCCGATGCGTTGCGAGATGATCTGTCGCGAAACGGGCTTGGCGCGGCCAACATCTTTTATGAAGGGGCTTCGCGCAATACGGCGGAAAATGCCGAATATGCCCACCAGATGATTGCAGAAAAATGGCCAGAAAAGGTGAGGGGAACCTGGCTTGTGGTGACCTCGGCGCGGCATATGCCCCGATCCATGGGGGTGTTTCGCCGATATGACTGGTCAGTTATTGCCTGGCCGGTGGATTATATCGCAACACCGCAGCGCCATTTAACAGATATTAACGTCTCACACTCTATCAAGATGCTGGAAGATGCGTTGAAAGAGTTTGCCGGGCTGACAGCCTATAACTGGACCGGGCGAACAACAGCGTGGTTTCCGGCGCCTTAACGGCCTGCCACATTCGAAAACGGATCAATTCTGAGACAAGGACAGGGCAATCACCATGAAAATTCGGACACTCGGAACTGCTGCCACAATTCTTGGAGCGCTTTTGGTTGCGACCCCGGTATTGGCTGCCCCCGCAGATGCCCCATTGCCCGCATTCACGACCGAAGGGTTTGATACCTGGCTGGCTGATTTTAAAAATGATGCCCTGAAAAACGGCATTTCGCAAAAGACGCTGGATGCCGCCTTTGCCAAGACCCAGCCCATTCCGCGCGTGATCGAACTGGATCGCAGCCAGCCGGAATTCAAGCTGACCTTCGAGCAGTATTTGCAGCGCGTTGTACCGCAATCCCGTATTGACGAAGGCCGCAAGAAATTTGCCGAAAACCGTGACATTCTGGAAGCTGCTGCCAAGAAATACGGTGTGCCGGCCCATTACCTGACGGCTTTTTGGGGTATTGAAACCGGATATGGTAAACATACCGGTGGTTTTTCAGTTGTCGATTCCCTCGCAACCCTGGCTTTTGAAGGCCGCCGGGCGGAATATTTCCGTGGCGAACTGATGAAGGCCCTTAAGATTATTGATGCCGGCCATATTTCGGCTGATGCAATGGAAGGCTCCTGGGCCGGTGCGATGGGGCAGGCACAGTTTATGCCGTCAACCTTTATGGCCTATGCGACCGACGGTAACGGCGATGGCAAAATCAACCTTTGGACCCAGAAGGAAGACGTTTTTGCATCCGCAGCCAATTACCTGTCATCGGTTGGCTGGAAAGAAGATCAACGCTGGGGCCGCAAGGTAAGCCTGCCCAACGGATTTGATGCCAGCAAGGCTGGCCGTGATGTGCGCAAACCGATTGCCGAATGGCAGAAAATGGGTGTACGCATGCCCAATGGTGCAGATTTGCCCAGTGCCGACATGCAAGCAGCCATTGTTCTGGTAAATGACGGTGCCGGACCGGCCTATATGGTCTATAACAATTTCAACACCATCATGCACTGGAACCGCTCGACCTATTTCGCCATTGCTGTTGGTACGCTTGCCGATGCAATTGCCGGTCGCTGACCCGCATTTGAACGATCCCAGAGTGACGAGGAAAAACTGGATGCCAAAATCAGCTCTTAGACCGGCTCGCCCGTTGTGGCGCCTTGGCTGTCAGGTGACAGGAATCGCGACCATAATGGTGATGCTGGCGGGCTGTGCGGAAACCCAGCTTGCTGTTCACAGTGTCAAGCGCATCGGATCGCAAAACCAGACAAGCGCACCGGCACAGACCGGCGCCTATAAAATTGGCAAACCCTATGAGATTGCCGGGCAATGGTATTACCCGGCAGTCGATTATGAATATCGTGAGACGGGTATTGCTTCCTGGTATGGACCGAAATTTCACGGCAAATATACCGCCAATGGTGAAATTTTTGACCAGAACGAAGTTTCGGCCGCCCACCGGACCCTGCCGTTGCCCAGTATCGTGCGGGTTACCAACCTTGAAAATGGCCGTTCGTTAAAGGTACGCGTCAATGATCGCGGGCCGTTTGCGCGCAGCCGCATTATCGATATGTCGCGCAAGGCTGCCCAGTTGCTGGGGTTTGAGCAGCAGGGAACCGCCAAGGTGATGGTCGAGGTGCTGGAGGCTGAAAGCCAGCAGGCCGCCCTGATTTCACAGGGGAAATCGGCGGCACCGACTGTGACCGCAGCAGAAAAAAACACCGTGACGGCTGCCCCGCGGGCTTCGGTTGAAACCGTTTCGCTTGATGCGCCGCAAAGCAATAAAACGCCCAACGATTTTGACGATAGCGCCCAGCAGCCCAAACGGCAGAAATACCAGCCGGCAACACCGGCCAATGATGTGGCCGTAACCGCGCAGGCAAACCCGGAAGTCAATGTTGCGCCGGTGCCACCCAGCGCCATTTATGTGCAGGCCGGGGCGTTTTCTGTTTATGACAATGCGTTGAACCTGCGCAACCGGCTCTATAATCTTGCGCCAACGAAAATAGAACCCATCGATGTCAAGGGAACGACATTTTACCGTGTCCGCCTTGGCCCGATGGCAACGGTGCCTGAAGCCGATGTTTTACTTGACCGGGTTTTGGCAACCGGGCAAACCGGGGCCAGGGTGATTGTGGAATGTGCAGGGGCAGGGGAAAAGTCGCCTGCCGGGTGCTAATCTGACCGGGAAAAAGGTGCAAAAGCGGTGTTTGCACATTTTTGCCCAATTTGCGACATAGGACAGCCCTGTTGGCCATCGGCCAATCCTTCGGGGACGAAATAAATCAACAGGACAAGGACGTTATGAATTTACTTCCGTCAATTCCGTGCAAAGCCACATTCAACCGGCTTCTGGCCGGGGCGGCGCTTCTGGGGACAGCGATGGCTGCGACCGTCGGCCATGCTCAGTCGATCGAAACGATCGCGCGCGAGGCCTATCTTGTTGATTATGACACCGGTGCCGTTCTTCTGAACAAGAATGGTGACGATCTCGCCGAACCGGCGTCGCTGACCAAGATGATGACGATCTATATGCTGTTTGATCGCATCAAAAATGGTAGCCTCAAGCTCGAAGATACCTTCCATGTCAGTGAAGACGCATGGAAGAAGGGCGGCTCGAAGATGTTTGTCGAGGTCAATTCCGATGTTTCCATCTATGATTTGATTCACGGTATTATCGTTCAGTCGGGCAATGACGCGGCAATTGTGGTTGCCGAAGGCATTGCCGGCACCGAAGATGCCTTTGCCCAGGAAATGACCGACAAGGCCCGTGAAATTGGCATGACCAAATCGGTCTTTAAAAATGCCACCGGCTGGCCGGCAGATGGCCACCTTGTGACGGCGCATGACCTGTCTGTTCTGGCGCATCGCACGATCCACGATTTCCCGGAACTTTATAAATTCTATAGCGAACCGGTCTTTACCTATAACGGCATTCGCCAGCATAACCGTAACCCGCTTTTGGGCACCAGCGCGGGCGTTGATGGCATGAAAACCGGCCATACCGAAGCCGCTGGCTTTGGTTTGACGGCAACGGCAAAGCGCGATGGTCGCCGCCTGATCCTGGTTGTGATGGGCCTTAATTCGATGCGCGAACGCCGTACCGAAGGCCAGAAGCTGCTGGATTGGGGGTTCCGCGAATTTGACAATTACAATCTTTTCAAAAAAGACGAAGTTGTCAGCTCAGCCGATATCTGGCTGGGGGATACCGGCAAGGTTGACCTGGTTACCGATCAGGACATTACGCTGACCATTCCGCGCAAAGATCGCAAAGACATGAAGGTATCGGTCGTTTACGAAGGCCCGATCCCCGCACCGATCAGTGCAGGCCAGCAGGTTGCAACTCTGAAGGTCGAAATTCCGAACCAGGACCCGCAATCCTTCCCGCTTTATGCGAAATCCGGTGTTGAACGCCTTGGCCTGGTTGGCCGCATCGGCGCTGCGATCAAGTATCTGGTGTGGGGAGGCAGCAACGGGTGAGCCTCCCGGATGGAATTTTCATAAGCTTTGAAGGCGGTGAAGGCAGTGGTAAATCCACCCAGATCCGCCTTCTGGAGCAATGGTTTCGCCATCGTGGCCGTGACGTTATCGTTACACGCGAACCAGGCGGGTCACCGGGTGCGGAGGAAATCCGCGCCCTTTTGCTTACTGGCGATCCCGGAAGGTGGGATGCGGTGACCGAAGCCCTGTTGATGTTTGCATCGCGGCGTGACCATGTTGAACGCACCATTCGCCCGGCACTTGCCCAAGGGCAGGTGGTGCTGTGTGACCGTTTTGCCGATTCATCGGTGGCCTATCAGGGATATGGCCATGGCCTGGGGCCGGATTTTATTCGCCAGTTATGGAAACTGGCGATTGGCGATTTCAAACCCGATTTGACCCTGATGATGGATTTGCCCATTGAAACGGGCCTGGCCCGCGCCGGGGCGCGATTTGCCAATGTCAGCGCCGCGGAAGACCGGTTTGAAAAAATGGAACTGGCCTTTCACCGCCGCCTGCAACAGGGTTTTCGCGAAATCACCGCGATGGAACCCAAACGTTGCCGCGTTATTGACGCCGATGGTGATGTTGAAACGGTATCATCGCGTATTAACACCGTTATGGAAGAATTCCTGGCAGGCAAGCCGGCATGAGCAGCGACGACACCAGCGAAAACGGATATCCCGAACCACGCCAGAACCACCAGCTTTTGGGGCATGACGCGGTTGAAAAGGTGATCATTGATGCCTGGAACAGCGGGCGTATGCACCATGCCTGGTTGCTGTGCGGACCGCGCGGGGTAGGGAAGGCGACCCTTGCCTACCGGATGGCGCGGTTTGTACTGTCGCAAGGTGGTGGTAATGCCGGCGGGGGCCTGTTTAATGACAAACCGACCAGTTTGTATGTGTCGCCGGAAGACCCGGTTTTTCGCAGAATTGCAGGGGGCGGGCATGGCGACCTGAAGGTTGTTGAACGCCTTTACGATGAAAAGAAAAAACGCCTGCAGGGCGAGATTGTAGTGGATAATGTGCGCGCCGTTGGCGGGTTCATGTCCAAAACATCGGCCGAGGGTGGCTGGCGGGTTGTGATTGTTGATTCGGCAGACGAGCTGAACCGTAACGCCGCCAACGCGATCCTGAAGGTTCTGGAAGAACCGCCAGCAAACGCCATGATGATCCTGATTGCCCATCAGCCAGGCAAACTGTTGCCAACCATCCGGTCACGCTGCCGGCGGCTGAACCTTGGGACGCTTGAAGATCAGACGGTAACATCGCTTCTGGCGCAATATTGCCCGGATATGGAAACCGATGACTTATATGCGCTTGCCGGCCTTGCCGATGGCAGCATCGGGCGGGCATTGCAGTTACATGATGTTGGCGGGCTTGAGCTTTATACCGAACTTGTGAACCTTATTTCCGGCCTGCCGGAGATCGATGTTGCAGCCTTGCACAAATTTGCCGAACGGTTTTCACCGGCAGATCGCGACGAAGCATTCGTGACGGTAACGGCACTTTTGAACTGGTGGCTGGCACGCATGATCCGCTTTGCGGCAACCGGAAGTGCGCCGCGCGAAGTTATTGATGGTGAATTACCGGCAATGCAGCGCATGGCTGCTGCGCAACCGCTTGATCAATGGCTGGAGGTATGGGAAAAGATCACCGACCTGATGTCAGCGACGCGCGGGCTTCATCTGGATCGCAAGCAGGCGATTTTGAATGCGTTTTTCCTGCTTGAAGAAACGATTAGAAGCTAGTGCTGCCGGGCTGATTTAAATATAAATGACATGACGGCCCGCAAGGGCCGTTTTGCGTCATGCTTTAATACGAAGGATTGCGATCATGACCGGGCAAAAACCGCCCTTTTACATCACCACGCCGATCTATTACGTCAATGACAAGCCGCATATCGGCCATGCCTATACCACGCTGGCTGTGGACGTGATGGCACGTTTCAAACGGCTGGACGGCTTTGATGTGATGTTCCTGACCGGAACGGACGAGCACGGTCAGAAGGTTGATGCGTCGGCCGCGGCCAAGGGCATTGATCCGCAGACCTTTACCGATCAGGTTTCGCAGAATTTCCGCGACCTGGCCGTGCATATGAACTATTCCAACGACGATTTTATTCGCACCACCGAAGAACGCCACAAGAAAGCCTGTCAGGCCCTGTGGAATACGCTGGTCGAGAAGGGCGAGATTTATCTGGGGTCGTATGACGGCTGGTATTCGGTTCGTGACGAGGCGTTTTACGCCGAAAAGGAACTGATTGAAAAAGACGGTCAGAAGCTGGCCCCGACCGGTGCACCGGTTGAATGGGTGTCGGAACCCAGCTATTTCTTCAAGCTGTCGGAATGGGGTGATCGCCTGATCCAGTTTTATGAAGACAACCCCGATTTCATTGCACCGAATTCACGCCGTAACGAAGTCATGAGCTTTGTTAAGGGCGGCATGCATGACCTGTCGGTTTCGCGCACCAGCTTTAAGTGGGGCGTGCCGGTACCGGGTGATGAAAAGCACGTCATGTATGTTTGGGTCGACGCATTGACCAACTATCTGACCGCAGTTGGTTACCCGGATGCGAACCCGGAAATGCTTGAAAAATACTGGCCCGCAGATTTGCACATGGTAGGCAAGGATATTGCCCGTTTCCATGCGGTTTACTGGCCGGCACTGTTGATGGCAGCCGGGATCAAGCCGCCGAAACGTGTTTTTGCCCATGGCTGGTGGACCAATGAAGGTCAGAAGATTTCAAAATCGATTGGCAATGTCATTGATCCGTATGATCTGACTGCGAAATACGGCCTGGATCAGACCCGTTATTTCCTGCTGCGCGAAGTGCCGTTTGGCAATGATGGTGATTTTTCCCATCAGGCCATGGTTAACCGCATGAATAGCGAACTGGCAAATGACCTTGGCAATCTGTGCCAGCGCGTATTGTCGATGATTGGCAAGAATTGCAATGCCAAGGTGCCGACCGCCGGTGAGTTTACCGACGCTGACAATGCCATTCTTGGCAAGGCGCACGGCATGCTTGATACAGTTCGTGGTCATATCGACAGCCAGGCCTTTAATAAAATGATCGATGCGATCTGGTCGCTGGTGGGTGATGCCAACCGCTATGTCGATGAAATGGCGCCCTGGGGCCTGAAAAAGACCGATCCGGCACGGATGGAAACCGTCCTTTATGTGCTGGCAGAAGTCATTCGCCATGTGGGCATTCTGGTTCAGCCGCTGATGCCGGAATCGGCCTCGAAAATTCTGGATCAGCTTGCACTTGATGAAAATTCACGTGGGTTTGACAACCTTGGTACGGAAAACGCGCTGGTGGCTGGCAATGACCTGCCGAAACCGGCAGGCGTTTTCCCGCGTTATGTTGAACCGGAAACCGAAGGAGAGAAGGCATGAATGTCGCCCTGGTCGACAGCCATTGCCATCTGGACTATCCCCAGTTTTCTGAAGACTTTGCGGGCACCATGGCGCGTGCCCGCAATGCCGGCGTTGGCATGATGGTCAGCATTGGTGTGCGGATTTCATCCTTTGACCAAGTGCGCGCAATGGCCGAACGCGCAGATAATATTTACTGCACCGTTGGCGTTCACCCGCATGAAGCAGGCGAGGAAGGGCTTTCAAACCCCGATATCCTGGTTGAAAAAGCCAAAGACCCAAAGGTGATTGGCATTGGTGAAAGCGGGCTGGATTATTTCTATGACAATGCCCCGCGCGACGCCCAGCAGGAAAGCTTCCGTGCTCATATCGCGGCATGCCGCGAAACGCAATTGCCGCTGATTGTGCATACCCGCGATGCCGATGACGACACCATGGATATTCTGGAAGAAGAATATGCCAAGGGCGCGTTTCCCGGCGTGATCCACTGTTTCAGCTCGTCGGCCGAGCTGGCACAGCGCGCGCTTAAGATCGGTTTTTATATCTCGTGTTCGGGCATTATCACGTTTAATTCGGCCAAGGCCATTCGTGATGCGATTGTCGATGTGCCGCTGGACCGGTTGCTGGTGGAAACGGATTCACCGTATCTGGCCCCGGTTCCCAAACGTGGTAAATCGAACGAGCCAAGCTATGTTGCCCACACGGCGGCCAAGCTTGCCGAAATCAAAAATGTCAGTGTCGAGGAAATTGCCCGCATCACCACGGATAATTTTTTCACCCTGTTTTCCAAGGCTGACCGTTCGCTTCTGGCAAAAACAGGAGCAAGCGCGCAGTGACGAAAATAACCATCCTTGGCTGCGGATCCTCAAACGGGGTGCCTTCCGTTGGTTTGGGGTGGGGGGCATGCAACCCGGATAATCCGAAAAACCGGCGACTTCGCAGTTCAATTCTGATCGAAGAAGCTGGAAAGAAGATTTTGGTGGATGTTGGCCCCGATTTTCGTGAACAGGCACTGGCGGCTGATATCCGGCATATTGATGCCATTTTGTTTACGCATTCACATGCCGATCATGTGCATGGCATTGATGATCTTCGCTGGATCAACGTTGCCATGCACAGCCCGATTGATATTTATGCATCGGCTGAAACAATCCAGACCCTGGAACAGCGGTTTGACTATGTGTTGCAGCCGCTGGCCGACGGGGTGGATTTTTACTATAAACCCGTTCTCGTCCCCCATCAGATTAACGGGCATCTGGACATCGGTGGCGTGCCGGTAAAGGTATTTCCGCAGGACCACGGTTTTTGCGAAAGCCTGGGTTTTCGCGTTGGCAACTTTGCCTATTCAACAGATGTGGTGAATCTGCCGGAATATTCGCACCAGTTTTTATATGACCTGGATGTGTGGGTGGTGGATTGCATGCGCTTAACCCCGCATTCCACCCATGCCCATCTTGAAAAAGTGATGGAATGGGTGGAGGAATTTAAGCCCCGCCAGGTCTATTTTACGCATATGAGCATCCAGGTCGATTATGACCAGCTAAATGAGATGACGCCGGACCATGTCAGCCCGGCCCATGACGGATTGATTATCGAAATCTGATTTTATGTGATTATTCAAATCACTAAATCAGTCATTTCATCCAGCGCGCGATCATTTTGTGTTGCACATTTGCCTGTGCAGCCACCCGGTAATAGGACAGCATTTCACGCATCGGGTCTGACAGGCGGTCAAAGCCGGAAATGAAGGCAACGACGATGCCGATTGTCGTACGGCCTTCGATTACCAGATAGCCCCCGACAATCAAAACGATCAGCGGTGTTGCACCGTTCAGGAAGTTAATGATCGCTTTCATGCCGAATTTCAGCACGAAGGTCATCATCCGATTGCGATAAAGCAAATCAATGCGATCAGGCAGGTCGGTTTCTTTGAGGTCGATATCGTTATGGGGCAGGCGGGTTAGGTCATCACCCACGCGGCGCATGGTATTAACCCGGCGGGCAATCAGGATATTGATGCGTTTTTGCACAACCGGCACCAGCAGAACCTGTGGGATCAGCGCGGCAAGGCCAATAGCGGCAACAAGCGGTGCCTTGGTCAACATATAGCCAAGGCCGAAAACCAGCATTGCGGTATTGACCACCGGCTGGGACAGGCATTCACCCACAAAGCCCCCCAGTTTATCGATTTCAGAACCGATAATGGAAACAACCTTGCCATCTTCCTCGTGGGCTTTTTCACCTTCATGTTCTTCGTGTAACTGGCTGAGATGCAGACGGTTATAGCGAATGGAACTTTCGCTCAGCCAACCCTGATAAAGCCGCAGGGCATATTTGCACAGGCCATGCAGTATCAGCACCGCCGCGTAGGCCCCGGCCAACTTTAACAGCAGGTCAAGTTTGCCGTCCGAAATCGCATCATCAACCAGGCGACGCTGCAATTCGATGGGCAGCATGCTTAGTGCTGCTACCACAACAGCCAGAAGCGAAACCCAAATCTGGTGACAGCCGCTCATCCGCCAGACATATCGCCACAGCGAGGAGGCCGGTTTGGGATCGCCGGTTTTTTCGGGTTTGCGCGGTCTGATCATTTTGATGGGCATGAATGGCACCATGTTGAAAAATGAATAAAGACGATCAATTAGATCATTGAGGTTAAACGAAAAAAGCCCCCGAATGATCCGGGGGCTTTTCGATGTTTTTGTCACATTTACGTGACGCCGTTCTTATTCCGCAGGATGGGAGGAAACGACAGGGATATGTTCGCTGTCATGCCCATGCTGGGTAAGCGGGCGGTTACCGGTCAGTCGACGCATCAAAACGTAGAAGACCGGGGTCAGGAACAGGCCAAAAGCCGTTACACCAATCATGCCCGAGAATACCGCGATCCCCATGGCCTGGCGCATTTCGGCACCAGCACCGGAAGACAGAACCAGCGGCACAACCCCCATGATGAACGCCATTGACGTCATCAGGATCGGGCGCAGACGCAGGCGGCTGGCCTCGATGGCGGCCTGAATGGGTGTTTTGCCGCCAAATTCAAGCTCGCGGGCAAATTCGACGATCAGGATCGCGTTCTTGGCTGATAGCCCCACCAAAACCATTAGACCGATCTGGGTAAAGACGTTGTTGTCACCCCCGGAAAGGTAAAGGCCGGTGAAAGCAGATAACAGACCCATTGGCACGATCAGAATAATCGCAATTGGCAGCGTCAGGCTTTCATACTGGGCAGCAAGCACCAGGAAGACCAGCAGCAGGGCAATCGGGAAGACGATGATGCCTGTGTTACCTGCAAGAATTTCCTGATAGGTCAGTTCCGTCCATTCATATGAAATGCCGGGCGGCAAGGTTTCTTCGGCGATACGTTGCAGGGCATCCTGCGCCTGACCCGACGAATAACCTGGGGCAGGGTTGCCGTTAATATCGGCCGACAGGAAACCATTATAGTGCATGGCACGTTCCGGACCAAAAGTCTGGGAGACATTCAGCACTGCTGAAAGCGGAACCATGTCACCATTGGCACTGCGAACTTCAAGATCGCCGATATTGTCTTCGTGGGCACGATAGGGCGCATCGGCCTGCACACGCACACTGTAGGTCCGGCCAAAGATCGTGAAATCGTTGACATACATGCTACCCAGATAGATCTGCATGGTTTGCAGAACATCACTTACCGACACACCAAGCTGGCGTGCCTTCGTACGGTCAATGTCGGCATAAAGCTGCGGAACACTGACCTGATAGGTCGAATACATGCCAGCAAGTTCAGGTGTCTGGTAGGCCTTGGCAAGCAACGCCTTGCGGGCATCATCAAGTGCCTTGTAACCCAGCGATGCACGGTCTTCGAGCTGCATTTTAAAGCCGCCCGTGGTGCCAAGCCCCTGAACCGGGGGCGGCGGGAAGATGACCGTGAAAGCCTGCGGGATCGAGGCAAACTGCTGGTTAAGCTGACCGGCGATTGCGCCTGCGCTCAGGCTTGGGTCGGTACGTTGGTCAAACGGTTTGAGGGTGGCAAAGACAATGCCGGAGTTCGAGCTGTTGGTGAAACCGTTGATCGACAGGCCCGGGAACGAAACCGCGTGTTCCACACCCGGATGGGCCAGGGCGATATCACCCATTTTACGAATGACTTCGTCGGTACGGTCCAGGGTTGCGCCATCGGGCAACTGCGCAAAACCGATCAGGTATTGTTTGTCCTGGGTCGGAACAAACCCGCGGGGAATTTCGCGGAACAGGCCGAATGTAGCGGCAACCAGTGCCAGATACATGCCCATCATGATGGTTTTGCGCGTTACAATACCGCCAACGCCTTTGCTGTAACCGTTAGAGCCCTTGGTGAACACCTTGTTAAAGCCACGGAAGAACCAGCCGAACATACCATCAAGGATGCGGGTTGGCAGATCGCGTGGGGCGTCATGGCCTTTAAGCAACAAGGCAGACAGGGCCGGTGAAAGCGTCAGCGAGTTGATAGCGGAAATAACGGTCGAGATCGCAATAGTCAGGGCGAACTGGCGATAGAACTGCCCGGTCAGGCCGCTGATGAAAGCCAG
This sequence comes from Thalassospira marina, assembly GCF_002844375.1. Taxonomy (NCBI): domain Bacteria; kingdom Pseudomonadati; phylum Pseudomonadota; class Alphaproteobacteria; order Rhodospirillales; family Thalassospiraceae; genus Thalassospira; species Thalassospira marina. The sequence continues at coordinate 2,088,316 of NZ_CP024199.1, forward strand.
CGGAACGAACACGGCAACCAGCACCAATGCAATGGCCACGATTGGCCCGGAAACCTCGCGCATGGCACGATAGGTGGCCTGGCGTGGCGAATAGCCCAGTTCAATATTACGTTCAACGTTTTCAACAACAACGATGGCATCGTCCACGACAATCCCGATGGCTAGCACCAGACCAAACAGGCTAAGCGCGTTGACCGAGAAGCCAAACAGATACATCACCGCAAAGGTACCGACCACGGAAACAGGCACTGCCAGAACCGGGATCAGGGAAGCACGCCATGTTTGCAGGAAGACGATCACAACCAGCACCACCAGAACAATGGCTTCAAGCAGGGTGTGAATAACCGCATCGATGGAGGCACGGACGAATTCGGTGGTGTCATAGACGATCTGGTAATCAACGCCTTCAGGCATGTAGGCTTTGATTTCCTTCATCGTTTCGCGAACGTTATCGGCGATATCGATGGCATTGGAGCCGGGGGATGCGAAAATACCCAGACCAACCGCGTCCTTGTTATCAAGCAAAGCGCGCAGGGAATAATCGGCAGCACCGATTTCAATACGGGCAACGTCACGCAGCCGGGTTACCGAGCCATCGGGATCAGACCGGACAATGATATTGCCAAATTCTTCCGGGTCTTCCAGACGGCCCTGGGCATTAACCGACAATTGCAGGTCAAGATCAGGGGCGGAGGGGGAAGAACCGATCACACCGGCAGCAGCCTGCACGTTCTGGGCGCGGATTTCAGCGACAATATCGCTGGCAGAAAGGCCCTGTTCGGCCACTTTCTGCGGGTCCAGCCAGATACGCATGGAATATTCGCCGCCACCAAATGCGTTAACTTCGCCAACACCCTGAATACGCGCAAGACGGTCCTTGATGTTCAGAATGGCGTAGTTTCGCAGATAGTTCATGTCATAACGCCCGTTGGGCGAAACAAGGTGAACCACCATTGTCAGGTCCGGCGAGCTTTTGACCGTGGTCACACCCAGGGTGCGTACTTCCTCGGGCAGGCGCGGTTCGGCCTGTGATACGCGGTTTTGCACCAACTGCTGGGCTTTGTCCGGGTCAGTACCCAGCGCAAAGGTTACGGTCAGGGTCATCAAACCATCGGTCGTCGCCTGGCTGCTCATATAGAGCATGTCTTCAACACCGTTGATGGATTCTTCAAGCGGCGTTGCGACGCTTTCGGCGATCACCTTCGGGTTGGCACCCGGATATTGGGCACGCACCACCACTGAAGGCGGAACGACCTCTGGATATTCTGACACTGGCAGCAGCGGGATCGAAATAATCCCTGCAAGCAGGATGAGCAGTGACAGCACCGCCGCGAAGATCGGGCGATCGATAAAAAACTTCGATATGTTCATATGTCTGGTGTCCCGGAACCCTGATTAAGAGCGGGAATCTCCCTTGGCTTCGTCACCGGCATCGACCATGGAACGACGGTCCATGGAAACGACTTCCGGCGCGACGGTCATACCGGGGCGAATATGCTGCAGGCCTTCGACAACAATACGTTCGCCTTCTTCAAGGCCGCTGGTCACGATGCGCAGGCCATCCTGCTCGCCACCAACACGGATTTCGCGATATTCGACAACGTTTTGCGGGTTCACCACCAGAACGAATTTCTTGTCCTGGTCGGTGCCAACGGCGCGTTCGGCAACCATGATTGCCTTGCCTGCACTGGCCTGTCCCAACTCAAGACGGGCAAACTGGCCCGGAACAAGACGGCCCCTGGTATTGTCGAACACGGCCTGAACACGGATGGTGCCACTGCGCGGGTTGAATTCGTTGTCGATCATTTGAACGTGACCCTTGATCACGTCCGGGCCGATGAAATCGCTGCTCAGCTGAACCGGGATCTGCTGCACGGCATCGACAGACGGTTCGCCATTCTGATGCATGGCAAGCAACAATGCCTGTTCGTTGACATCGAAGGTCGCATAAATCGGGTCAACCGAAACAAGCGTGGTCAGGATTTCGGAATTGGCACCAGCCGCAACCAGGTTGCCCGGCGTCAGGCGAATGTCACCAACGCGGCCCGAAATCGGTGCGCGGATTTCGGTGTAGCCCAGGTTCAGCTTGGCCGAACGCAACTGTGCCTGTGCGGAACGCAGGTCAGCTTCTGCGTTCTGTTTGGTTTCCTGGCGCTGATCAAGAACCGTGCGGGTAATAACGCGCGTTTTCCAAAGCTCGTTCCCGCGATCAAGTTCCGTGGTCGCCAGTTTCAAACGCGACTGGGCAGAAAAAACAGCGGCTTCGGCGCGGGCAACTTCGGTTTCAAACGGGGCAGGGTCCAGCGTGAACAGCAGATCACCCTGTTGGACCAGATCACCTTCGCGGAAATGGACCGATTCAATTGCCCCGGCAACGCGCGGGCGGATTTCTACACGGTCGATGGCTTCCAGCCGGCCAGAAAAACTCGACCAGCGGGTGATGTTCTGATTATGAATTTCAGCAACAGTTGCCGGGACCGGCTTGGGTGCCTGTGCAGGGGCAGGGGCTTCCTGCTGTTCTTCGGCGTGAATGAACGGTACTGGAACCACTCCGGCCACACCTGCGGCCACCAGCGCAATTGCGACGGCGCCAACCGCATATCTTAATTTGGATTTCGATGACATCTCGTCTCTCCAGATTTCGTTGGGCATATGACATGCAACTTTGTTGCGACCATATGCGCACATGGCAGATTGCAATAGCCGGTGATTCCAACACTTAGCGTTCCAGAATAAGAACGAACCTAAATTGCAACGTCGGATCAACTGATCGGGCCGCCGTTAAATCCGGCCGGAAAATGACGCACTGCAATGTAAATGAAGGATTTTCCCGTACAAACAATCTGGGATATTGGCTGGAAAGATAAGTGATATCAGCGACAAGGCGTTAGACTGATCGTCGCGGGTTTTTGCACAATCGCGCAAATTTTTACGGCGTCTGCGAAAAACCGGGCATGTTCCAAGGCAACAATCGTTCCACTTTTGACCGCATCTGGCCTGAAAACAAGCCGATAGGCATCACCTTTGATTTAACGCGAAACACATTTCTGTCAGGAGAGATGCATAAAACTCCATGCGGTATTGTGCCTGGATAAGAAATTAGCGCCCTTGATAGCAGACAACCCAATATAAGTCGTTTGCGGGATGATGCTACCAAGGGAACGCAAAAATCTGAAATATCAATCTACCTGCAGGATGCCAGCGGCAAAATCGCGGTAGGTATGAAGCGGCCGACCCAACAGGCTGATCATGCGTTCCACATCACCGGCTTGCGGGATCATGCCGTCGCTGACATAGCGTTCTGCCATCAGACGCATTTCATAGGCCGTCCATTTAGGCAGGACGCTTGCCATCTGCTGTTCAAATCCGCTGGGATCATCACCGCCATAAATAATGGTCCGGCCCAGAAGGTTTGACCAGATTTCAGCAAGGGCAGGGCCAGTTAATATATCGGGCCCGACAAGGTTGATGGTGGTCAGGGGCAGTTTTTCGGGGGAGGATTCACGGCGGATCAGCTCGATTGCGGCAATTTCAGCAATGTCTCGGGCATCAACCATGGCAATACCTTTGCTGCCAATCGGCATCGGGTAAACACTATGTGTCAGGATCGTATCCTTGATCATGACTTCGTTATCAATGAAATAGCTGGGCCGCAGGATGGTGGCACCAAACCCCATATCCGCCAGCATTCGTTCTGCGCCATATTTAACAGCAAAGTGCGGAACATTCACCGCCCGGTCGGCTTCAAAAACCGACAGATAAACGATCCGCTCAATACTAGCTTCGCGGGCAAGGTTCAACGTGATCAATGCCTGGGTGAATTCATCACCGGTAACGGCATTTAACAGGAACAATGTACGTATGCCCGCAAGGGCGGTACGAACGGCATCGATATCAAGCAGGTCACCCTTTGCGATTTCAACATTGTCGGGAAACACGGCTTTCGACGGATCGCGGGTAAGAACCCGAACCGCAGCACCGCGTTTAACAAGTTGCTTAACAACCAGCGATCCAACGCGGCCAGTGGCGCCTGTAACAAGAATGGTCATGGAAGTTACTCCGTTTGTGGTTTGTTTGACTTCCTCCAATCTACTGATCCATATTAATGCAAATAGACACGTAATCTGGACACATAGTCTCATTGGTGGAACACATGGATCTTCTTGCACTGGCTGATTTCAACCTGGTCGCCCGGTTTGGCGGCTTTGGCAAAGCCGCACGTGCCACCGGGCGGCCCAAAGCGACATTGTCGCGCCGCGTGGCCGAGCTGGAGGCTGATCTGAACCTCCGCCTGTTTGAGCGCGGCGCCAGAACACTGAAACTGACCGAGGAGGGCCGGGCGCTTCACACCCGAACCAGCGCCTTGCTGACCGAAATTGATGAAACCACCAAAGCCATTGCCTCAATGGGCCATAACCCGCGCGGGACATTGCGGATCAGTGCACCATTATTGTTTTCGCAAACCGCACTGGGCCGCCTTGCAGCCGGGTTTGTCGCACAATATCCCGATGTTCAGCTTGAAATTACGACCGAAGATCGCCCCGTTGATATGGTCGAGGAAGCCTATGATCTGGTCATTCGGGTAAATCCGCAACCCGATGAAAGCCTTGTCGGACGTGTGTTTCTGCGGGATCGGCAGGTCGTTGTTGCCAGCCCGGACATACAGTGGCCAACCGGAAATGGAGCCGTGCCGGCGATTAACCGGGTATCTGCTGGCAGAAACGATATTTGGAACGTTAACACCGTCAACGGACAGGTGAAATTATCAACACAGCCGGTCCTGAGCCTGTCGTCCTTTCTGATGGTTCGCGATGCGGTGCGCGCCGGGGCCGGTATTGCATGCCTGCCTTTATCACTAGCCATTCCAGACCTGCTAGCAGGTACGCTTGTTCATTGGGGTGATGTTGACGGACAGGAAACTGCGCTGTGGGCGCTTTATCCATCACGGCGATTGCTAAGCGCGCGCGTTTCAGCGTTTCTTGATTATCTGAAAGCAACATTTCCCAATGGAACGCCCGAGGAGCTCGCGCACTATATTGACCAGAAAGACGACCTGGGCATCATGCGTTGATGGAAGCGGCGTTATGGGTAACAGCGCAGGAACGCCATTATAGTCACACGCCGATACCGATGCGGATGCTGATGAGAACGCAGCAAGTGAGGACAATTTACCGCCATTTCGCACCACACCAATAAGCGTTATAATATATATTATGACAAATATTGGTATATCGAGAGGATCAAGGCAAGCTACCAGCGCGCCTTACGCAGGTTTTGTGGTGTTGTTCGTAGGCAGCGCAAAAAAGCTTTGCGCATAATGGCACTATCTGGAAAACCGGCTTCGCTGGCAATGATTGCCATGCTTTGATTGCTGTTTTCCAAACGAGAGCGCGCAAATTCCACCCGTAAACGTTCGACCGCGCGTGCCGGTGTCAGGCCTGTTTCTGCGGTGAATTCGCGCGAGAACTGCCGTGGCGATAAATGCGCCTGTTCTGCCAGAATTGGCACTGAGAGATCGCACCGTAAATTCTGGCCGATGAAAGCCAGCACGCGTTGCACGCGTGGCGACGGCGGATTGATTTCCTGTAGGCGCATGAAGCGCAATTGCCCATCCGTACGCCGATGCGGAATTAACAGATCGCGCGCAATAATTCGTGCTATATCACCGCCATGCTCGGCTTCGATCAAGGCAAGCCCGATATCCATTCCTGCTGTTGCACCTGCCGATGTCCAGGTATCGCCATCCTTCACAACAATATTGTCAGCCTGCAGGATAATATCAGGAAACCGGTGTTTTAATTGCGTGGCAACCCGCCAATGGGTTGTGGCCGCCTTACCCGCCAAAAGCCCCGCTGACGCCAGGATAAAAGCCCCCGTGCAGACGGACACAAGGCGCTTTGCAATACCGGTTTTCAATAAATTCAGTAAATCGTCGTCACGGCTGGCCTGCTCGACCCCGCGGCCGCCCACAATGACCAGCGTATCAAATTGATGGGCTGATGCGCAGGAAGCCTCCATCCACACAGCAGAAGAACTTTCATACATGCCCGGTCGGACTGCGCAAATCGTCAGGCGGTAATGGTCATCAACATCAAGGTGATGATTGGCTGTTTCAAACACACTCAGCGGACCGCTGAGGTCCAGCATGTTAAAACCCGGAAAGACCAGAAAACCGATATGTCGCATGATGTCCGAAAAAACTCTTTTTATGTCATTTGAGATATGCGGTCTTTCGGAAAGAATGGCAATAACAACCCATTCAAACCGGAGAACAAAATTGGTTTTCACCCTTAATCCCGAATTGGCGCAATGCCTTCAACAGCTTACACCCGCCTTTGAAACCTTCCCGCAAAGCCAGCTTGGCGATGTCCAAAGTTTGAAAAAACGGCTCGATGCCTTTTACACCCTGGTCAATAGCCACCTGCCCCGGATTGATGGCATTGCAACACAGGATTATGCCGTTCCATTCGCCGATAAAAAGCTTTTGGCGCGCTGGTTTTACAAAGCCGATCATGCTGCGGAAAACACCGAAAATAGCCCAATACAGGGCGCTGTTTTGTTTGTTCATGGCGGCGGCGGCGTTGCTGCGGATGCGCAGGCCTATGACACGATCATTAAAAACTATGTCGCTAAAACCGGCGTCGGATTTCTTGCCATTGATTACCAATTGGCACCAGACGTAAGCGGTGATATTCAAACGCAGCAAGCCCTCGCCGCCCTGATTTGGCTGCACGAAAACAGCAACCAATTTAACATCGATCCGAACCGTATCGTTCTGATGGGTGACAGTGGTGGTGCAGGCATCGCTGCGGCAAGTGCTGCACTTGCCCGTGACCGAGGCATTCCCGTTGCCGGGCAAGTCCTTATTTACCCAATGCTTGATCATCGCGTGCCGGATGTTCCTGTCGGAATTATCCCGTTTTTAAGCATCGTCGCGCCCGAAATCACAACGGCGTGGCAAGCACGCATTCCCAAGGACACAACCGAAAAAGACATGGCCATCATCAGCCCGGCCCGGCTGGAAAATTATGCCCAACTTCCGCCAACCTATATCGAAGTCGGCGAGCTGGACCTGTTTTGCATTGAAAGCCTGAATTACGCCGCCAACCTTTACGCCGCTGGCGTTTCAACAGAATTTCACCTGATCCCCGGCCTCAATCATGGCTATGACCTGCTTGCCCCTGCAAGCCAGATTACCCAGCAGGCAATGACCTTACGGAGAAATGCCATTCTGCGTATGACCGCACCATCAGATAATCTTGCGAATGACAACCAGGCAACTAACCCGTGATTAATGGGGCATCACGCCACTATGATAAAACACAAAAAGGCGGCGCATCGGGCCGCCTTTTTCCTGTTGTCGCTGGGCTGCGTGTGCCTGGTCGTGCGCCCTGACAATGCCTTGGAACCATATAAGATCACAGATAACGACGATGGAGTTCCTGCATGCGACGGCGCTCGTTACGGGAACGGCATTGACCGGTTTCGGCATCGCGTGGATGGACATGGCCATATTTGTCGATATCAAATGTGCGGCTGGCGCCAATAACACCTTTTTCGGAACTATAGACGCCCACAACCATGATCTCGAACGCGCTGCATGCAATGCCATCTTTCGTGACGATGCTGGCATTTGACGTGTGGTTTTCCTGATCGCGTTCTTCGGCATGGCGCTGTGAAATCAGACCTTTGATATCGCCGATATCAAGTGAACTACCGGCCGCCAATGGCCCCTGAAACGTGCCGTAATCATTTGTGTCAGCACAGTTATCATCGCGTGTTGGTTCCCAGTCGCTCACCAGATACCAGGTTTCGTCATCGTCGTTATGAAGCCCGACCAGAATGACTTCGATATGAACGCTTTCCAGGCTCATATTGCTGACGAGAAAACGTGAGTGCAGCGAACGACCGCGTGTCTGATTGATCAGGATTTTCGGGCGTCGGGTTCGCCTGTGTTGCGCCAGGAGGATCTGGGCATAGAAAATCCAGATCCCCAAGGTGGCAAAGCTGATCAGAATTTGCAGGATTGTATGGTAGTTTTTAATCCATTCGAGCATATCACCCCGTTGAACAAGCGTTTGAGAAACCAATGCCTGTGACCTTCATGGCAAGGCTACGTTAACGCTGGTTCAACGTTGGGTGATGTTTGCTGTTCCATAGCAACGATATGGAACAGCAAACACTTACTGTCGGATCTCCTTTAAAAAGCGCCCGCTTTCATTTTTAAGGCCGGTCGCATCGGATGCCACGATATCGGCGGATGCCGAAAGGTTCGTAACCAGCTTGCCTGTGCTTGTCGCAAGTTCTGACATTTGTTCGACAATTGATTTCAGTTCTTTCATGCGATGTGACGTGCCATTCATCGCCGCCGAAATTTCATTGGCGACCGAGCTTTGTTCTTCCGTCGCAACAGCAATGGATTGCACCGTATCCTGAACCGTGACGACCTCGGTCACGATGCCGCGTACGGCCTCGGCTGATTCTGAAATTTCTTCAAGCATCGCATTAATACGCTGGCTTATATCACTGGTTGCTTTTTGAGTTTGATTTGCCAGAACCTTGACCTCGTTTGCCACAACGGCAAAACCTTTGCCTGCTTCACCGGCACGTGCGGCCTCGATTGTGGCATTAAGGGCCAGAAGGTTTGTCTGTTCGGCAATGTCAGAAATAAGCCGCACAACATCGCGAATGGCCGCAGATGTCGTATTAAGCTGTTCAACCTTGTTGGCGGCTTCATTGGCACTGCTGGCGGCAGATGTGGATTTTTCGGCAACTGCGCCGACTTTATCGGCGACTTCGGCAATAGCATGGTCAAGCCGGCTGGCATTTTCGGCGGCCACCCGCACATCCTCGTCGGTTGACCCTACCCCGCTGCTAACCGTCAAGCCCTGCTGGGCGGCGTTTTCCGATGTCTGGATAACGCTTTTGGCCTGGGAAGCAAGCTGCTCAGCAGTGCGGTTAAGCTTTTCACTTAATGCACCAACTTCGGTTTCAAACTGGTCAGCAACCTTTAGCAATATCTGGCGTTGCTGGCGTTCAACATCACGTTTGAAAGCTTCCTGTTCGGCCTTATAACGTTCATTTTCAACAGCGTAGCCGCAAAACTTGGCAACACAGCGAGACAATCGGGCGATTTCATCGCTGCCAGTGCGCGCCTTGACCTTCACATTAACCTGACCCATGGCAAGATGATCAAGGGCTTCGACCATTTCCTCAAACGGTTTGGCAAGACGAAATGTGGTAAACCACCAGCCAATGGTCAGCGCAATAACCGCCAGAATGGTTATGGTTAAAGAAGCGATGAATTCTTCGAGCACGCGACTTTGATAGGATTTGATATCCTGATCAATCAGGGCGGCCATGGCGGCCCCTGCCCTTAAAGCCAGATCAATATTGGAACTGGCGGCTGCAAACCAGTCCGACGATGACATGGGATAGGCGTTACCCGCAACCCCGGCAGCCATGATCTTTTCACGCATGGGGTTGAAATCATCGGTGTAACCTTTTAGCGCTGTTGAGACCACAGCATTGATATCGGACGGTAAACCTTTACGAAGAAAAGAAATTTCTGCCTGTGTAGCCTCGATCGTACCGTGAAATTCGCCAAGGTTGGATATCTGCTCGCCTGATAATTTTCCGCCACCACCAATAATACCCGCAAAATAACCGCGTTCCCGACCGGCGAATTCAGCCCATTTCCAAAGCCGGTCACGAAGCTGTACCGACTGGATGATTTCACGTGGCAGATCCGATAGCAGGTTCAATTCTGCCTCGTTACGCAAAACGGCCGATGCCATGATCAAATCGGTCGTCGCCCCAAACCAGCGCGCAGCAAGTTCACCATTGGCGGGCAAGGTATTGGTTGCAAACATTTTATCGGCGTCGGCGCGCAAATATTCGACAATGCCCATCGCCTTGTCATATCGCGTCAGGTCAAGGCCGTCACCAGGCAGCAATGCAAGGGCGGATTGCGCGCTGTCATTACCCAATTTACGTTTTTCCTGGATGGCTTTAACTGCATCAGCCGTGGCCTTGCTTTTAGCCCCGATAATGCCGGCCGTCATGCCGCGTTCAACGGCCCAGGACCCGGCCGCGCGAATAAAATCGTCTGCGGCCTGGTTAATCGTCGCTGCACGTTCTGTTTCCTGATAGATCGCCCAGCTTGTAGCTGCATCCCACAGAGACTTGGCAATCAGCCCGGCCCCCAACACACCAACAACGCACAAAATCTTTCCACGCAGGGATAATTCCATCACGTGATCCCCCAAAGATCGGCCTGAATTAATGGTGGTTACAATTCACCATTAATTCAATCTTTGGTGTCTTTTCGCAATTACAATAGGCAAACATTAGATGAGGTGAATTTTTATGCACCCCCCCTAACCTGCTGCGGTTGCGCCATAAATCATACGGAAAATGCTGACGCAGCCCATAACAACGCCACGCGTGATTGAAATACCAAACGGTCAGGCGTTACGACCGCCATCAGCCGGTTTTTCAACAATCACTTCATGATCAAGCAATGGTGCAACATCGATATCGCCGGCATCCATCATGGTTGAAACACGCTGAAGGGCGGCAACAAGGAAACTTTGTTCCCATTCCTCAAGGTCGTTGAACTTTTCGGAAAACCGGTCATGCAGGGCCATGGGCGCGCGGGCAAGAACATCGTGTGCCGCATCCGTCAGCCGGACATAGACTTTGCGCTTGTCCGAATGGCCGCGTGCCCGCTGCACCAGCCCCATGGACTGCAATTTATCGACAAGCGCCGTGGTTGATGCCTGGGCCAGATTTACCTTGGCGGCAATTTCACCCACCGTCATTTCACCGGAATCATCAAGGGACTGCAACACCAGTAATTGCGATGTTTTCAGACCGGCAAGTTTACCCAGGCGCTTGGCGTGAATGTCGCTGGCGCGAAGGATGCGGCGAATTGAAATCAGGGCGTCGTGCAACTTGTCCATATGCGCGTCCGAAAAAGACGTTGTACCTGTTTTACTTATACGGCCCAAGGCACTGAAACACAACGGAATTTGGCAAAACCCATCGGAAATACATGAGAATTTATATCGAATACTATACTTTTATGACAGTCGAAAATTTTGAAATTCAATTTGTTCCAGGATGCGGAATAAATATATTTATCGTTAATTTTCAATATATTGATCAATAACAGCGCAGAAATTCGCAGGAGGCTGTTGATTAAAATATATCGATAATCTATGTTTCTTCTCATTCATCTAGATCGATTGACGAAACAATTAGGCAGATAGAACGATGAAAGTTGCCACAAGCGACGGCAAGTTAAACCGCAAAGCCAACCTGGTAATTCGTAAACCAAAGTCCACAGACGGGGCCGCGGTGAACGAATTGATTGCAGATTGCAAGCCGCTTGATGAGAACTCTGTTTACTGCAACCTGCTTCAATGCTCGCATTTTGCACCGACCTGCGCCCTTGCTGAACTCGATGGTGAAGTTGTCGGGTTTGTTTCAGGCTATCTTGTGCCTGAAACGCCGGAACGCCTTTTCATCTGGCAGGTGGCTGTATCGCCCAAGGCGCGCGGCCTGAAACTTGGCAAGCGGATGATCCTCGATATTCTTGATCGTCCGGTGTGCCATGATGTGACCGAGCTTCACACGACGATTACTACGTCCAATGCCCCGTCGCAGGGTGTGTTCCGCTCTGTTGCGCGCGAGCTGGAAACCGATGTTAACCGCAAGGTTCTGTTTGAACGTGAAAAGCATTTTGATGGCGCAGCAGCCAGCGAAATCCTCTGGCAGATCGGCCCGTTTGAACGTGTCGATGTTGAACGCGTTGCCGCCTGAATTTCACCTTCAATGACCTGTGAAAAAACGCCGAAATTCCGGAACAAAACCGGACCTTCGGCGTTTGATTTGACAGACGGAATTTTTATTTTCTCCCCAAATGAAAGAGAGAATTATGACTGTATTTGATCGCCTTGAATCGGAAGTTCAGAGCTATGCCCGCTCCTTCCCTGTGACCTTCAAAAAAGCAGAAGGCGCCTGGCTGACCGATACGGATGGAAAACGCTATCTGGACTTTCTGGCCGGTGCCGGCAGCCTGAATTATGGCCATAACAACCCGATCCTGCAGGAACGCCTGGTTGACTATATCAAGGCAAACGGGATCACGCATGGCCTGGACATGCATAGCTGCGCCAAGGAAGAATTCCTGAACGCGATGGAGAGCAAAATCTTCAAGCCGCGTAATATGGAATATAAAATCCAGTTTACCGGCCCGACCGGCACCAATGCGGTTGAAGCTGCCCTTAAGCTGGCGCGCCGTGTGAAAGGCCGTGAAAACATCATTTCCTTCACCAATGGCTTCCATGGTGTAACCTTGGGTTCGCTTGCGATTACCGGGAATGAACATCATCGTGGCGCAGCTGGCGTATCGCTTGATAATGCCGTTTCCGTTCCGTTTGACGGGTATATGGGCGATGGCGTTGATACCACCGACTATCTTGATCGCGTGCTAAGCGACAATTCAAGTGGTGTTGCCCTACCCGCCGCCATCATTGTGGAAACCGTCCAGGGTGAAGGTGGCCTGAATGCCGCCGATTTTGACTGGCTGAAAAAGGTCGAGGCCCTGTGCCGCAAGCATGACATCCTTCTGATTGTTGATGACATTCAGGCAGGTTGTGGTCGTACCGGTACGTTCTTCAGCTTTGAGCCTGCCGGGATCAAGCCGGATATGGTGACGCTGTCAAAATCGCTGTCGGGTTATGGCCTGCCGTTTGCTGTTGTGCTGATCAAGCCGGAATATGACGTTTGGCATCCGGGTGAACATAACGGCACCTTCCGCGGTAACAACCATGCCTTTGTTACGGCAACCGCAGCGCTGGAACATTTCTGGTCAGATGATGCCTTTGCCAAAAGCGTCCAGGAAAAGGCCGAATTCCTTGGCAAGCGCCTTGAGGAAATCGCCACCCGCTATGGCGACAATGGCAGCATCTATCGCAAGGGCCGTGGCCTGATGCAGGGTATCTGCTTTGAAAGCGGTGAAATCGCTGACAAAGTGACGACCGAATGCTTTGGCCGCAACCTGATCATTGAAACCAGTGGTCCGGAAGATGAAGTTGTCAAATGCCTGGTTCCGTTGATCATTTCGATGGAAGATCTGGCTTATGGTCTTGATATTCTTGAAGTGTCTACCGCCAAGATTATGGGCAAAAACGTCGTCACGGCCAAGGCTGCCGCTGAATAATATACATAAGGGGTGACGGTGCCTGCCGTCACCCGCGCCACCCTATTTTATTAAACAGATCAAAGAGTTGGAAATGATTGTTCGTACCCTGAAAGAATGTGAAGAATCCGGTCGTCGCGTTGTTGCCGATAACTGGGAAAGCACCCGCTTGTCGCTGGCCGATGATGGCATGGGTTTTTCATTTCACATCACCACCATCTATGCCGGTACGGAAACCGAAATCTGCTATGCGAACCATTTTGAAACGGTTTACTGCATTTCGGGCAATGGTGAAGTTGAAACCATTGAAGATGGCAAGAAATACAAGATCGTACCGGGTACGGTTTACATTCTGAACAAGCATGACCGCCACTATCTGCGGGGCGGCACGGAAGACATGGTTGTTGCCTGCGCATTCAACCCGCCGCTTAACGGGCGTGAAACGCACGACGAAAACGGCGTTTATCCGCTCGATGGCGAAGCACTTGCCAGCTAATGGCCTTTTGGATGGGGCAGGAATGACATTGCATCCCTGCCCCATCCCGCACGACGAGAAACTTTAAAGGAAACGGCCCCCAAAGGAGGCACCATGGTTTCAGCCCGTAAACAAGCGGATGCCGGACATAGCGTCCACAAGATCGGTGGAACGTCCATGACGCAGGTTCAGGCTGTGATGGATAATATTCTGGTTGGTGATCGCGACGAGAGCGATCTTTATAACCGGATTTTCGTTGTTTCGGCCTATGGCGGATTTACCGACCTGCTGCTTGAAAACAAGAAAACCGGCGAGGCCGGCGTTTATCAACTTTATGCCGGTTCGGAAACCGACTGGGCATGGGGTGATGCGCTTAACAAGGTCGCCGATCGAATGTGCGCCCTGAATGAAGAAATCTTCCAGGATCAGAATGACCTGAAACTGGCAAATTCCTTTGTCCAGGAACGCGTTGAAGGCACGCGTAGCTGCCTGATGGATTTGCATCGCCTATGCAGCTTTGGCCATTTCAAGCTGGAAAAGCATTTGCTGACCGTGCGTGAAATGCTAAGCGCCATCGGCGAAGCCCATAGCGCGCACAACACCATGCTTCTGTTGCGTGGCAAAGGCGTGAATGCGGTATTTGCCGACCTGTCTGGTTGGCGCGAACCCGAAGCATCGACACTTGATGAACGCATCAACAGCGTTTTTGAAAATATCGATGTCAAATCGCAAATGCCGATCGTGACCGGGTATGCCCAGTGCAGCGAAGGCTTGATGAGCATTTATGGCCGCGGCTATAGCGAAGTGACCTTTTCGCGTATTGCCTGCCTGACGGGGGCGCATGAAGCCATCATTCACAAGGAATTCCACCTGAGCAGTGCCGACCCGCGCATTGTTGGTGAAGATGCCGTGCGCCCGATTGGCCGTACCAGCTATGACGTTGCTGATCAGCTTTCAAATATGGGTATGGAGGCCATTCATCCGCGTGCTGCCAAAGGCTTGCGCCAGAATGGTATTCCGCTGCGCATTGCCAACACGTTTGAGCCGGAACATCCGGGTACCGTGATTGACGATGACTTTCATCCTGATGAAAGCCGCGTCGAGATCGTTACCGGTATTGGCACGTCGTTCGAGATCGAGGTGTTCAACCAGGATATGGTTGGTGTACCGGGTGCCGAAGAAGAAGTGCTGAGCGTTCTGAAACGTTACAAGGTTCCGACCGTTACCAAGAACCTGAATGCGAATACCATTACGCATTATGTTTCGGCACCGCTTAAGCAGATCCGTCGCTGCGTGGAAGAAATTGAGAGCCGCCAGCCGGAGGCATCGGTTAAAACCCGCAAGGTAGCGATTGTATCGGTCATTGGTGCAAATATCAGCCAGCCGGGCCTGTTTGCCCGTGCGGTCAGTATTCTTGATGATGCTGGTGTTGAACTGGTTGCCAGCCATTCGCCCAGCCGCCGTGTTGATTTGCAGTTTGTTGTTGCCGAAGGCGACTTCAACAAGGCGATCATCGCCCTGCATCGCGGCCTGGTGGAAGGCAAAAAATCAGCCACCGCCACCAAGACCAAAAACAGCAAGGATGATGGCGACAATGTTGGTGAACTGGCTGCGGCCTGACGCCAACACCCTGTTCACATCATGCTGAATTTAAAGGCCCGCAGATGATTTTGCGGGCCTTTTTTGTATCTGGCCTTTGTGTGACTTGAAGTCAGTCAAAGATCACGGTACCAGCAATAACCCCGTTCTTTTGCATCATCCCCGAACCAAGCGGAGCCCAGCCCATGTCAGCCACCAGCAACCGCCCTGCCATTGACCAGTTATTGCAGGTCATGAAGCAATTGCGTGATCCCGAAAATGGCTGCCCGTGGGACATTGAACAGGATTTTTCCACCATCGCCCCCTACACCATCGAAGAAGCCTATGAAGTGGCGGATGCGATTGCCAATAACGATATGGTGGAGTTGCGTGAAGAACTGGGTGATTTGCTGTTGCAGGTGGTTTTTCATTCGCAAATGGCTGAAGAACAAAAACTGTTTTCGTTCAACGATGTTGCCCAAAGCATCAATGATAAAATGATTGCCCGGCACCCGCATGTGTTTGGCGAAATTGATGCCAAAACCGCCGATCATGTTAATCAGAACTGGGAAAAGCTGAAAGCCGCCGAACGCCAGCGCAAGGCGGACCGCAAAGGCAATGAAACGCCAAGCGCGCTTGATGGTGTGGCATCCGCCCTGCCAGCGCTGATGCGGGCCGAAAAACTGACGAAGCGTGCGGCACGTGTTGGATTTGACTGGCCCGATATTGAACAGGTGTTTGACAAGCTGAGTGAAGAGATCGGTGAATTGCGCGCCGAGCTGACAGAAAACCCGGTGCAGGACCGCCTGGAGGATGAATTGGGCGACATGCTGTTTGTGATGGCAAATCTTGCCCGCAAAATGCAGGTGGACCCGGAAGTTGCCCTGCGCCGTGCGAACCACAAATTCACCCGGCGCTTTCAATTCATCGAAAAGGAGTTGGCCGGGCGCGGCAAAACACCGGGGCAGTCCAGCCTTGAGGAAATGGATGCACTTTGGAATGCAGCCAAGGTCGAAGAACGAAAAACAACTACCAAACCGCAGGAATAATTTTCACATTCCACTTTCAACAAATACCACAATGCATTGTTTTATTTAAATGATGAGGCCTTTTTATAAATGACAGCCAGTTACGTCGCCATTGTCCTGCTGGGGGCGTTCGCTGGTGGGTTTGTAAATGGCTTGGCCGGGTTTGGTACGGGCCTTGTGGCACTGGGCATCTGGCTTCATGTGATTGATCCGCTTTATGGCGCACCACTGGTGGCGATTTGTTCTGTTGCCGGGCAGTTGCAAACATTGCCGGCAATCTGGCATGCGGTGAATATCCGCCGGTTATTGCCAATGCTGGTGGGCGGGGTTTTGGGTATTCCAGTTGGTATCCTGCTTTTGGGGCATATGGCGCCGGATCTGTTTCGCCTGTCCCTGGGGCTGTTTTTGATCGCCTTTGCCATTTTCATGATGTTCAACCGGTCACTACCGGCGATGCGTTGGGGCAGCAAAAAGACCGAAGGCATGGTGGGGTTTTGTGGCGGGATATTGGGTGGTCTGGCGGGGCTTTCCGGGCCGCTGCCAACCATATGGGTAACCCTCAAACGCTGGGAAAAGGATGAACGGCGCAGCGTTTTTCAGATGTTCAATTTGACCATTCTGGCCTGTGTTGCCATTTCACATCTAGCAATTGACGGGATAACAGTTGCGTTTTCCCAATTGGTGTTAATCGCCCTGCCCGGCACATTTGTTGGTGCCTTTGCGGGCATCCGGCTTTATCGACGGTTAAACGACCATCGTTATAATCTGCTGGTTCTGATTATGCTGGCGATATCCGGGATAACACTGGTGGTTTCGGAAATCGGCTAACATATAGCTTAGCTGGCTTTCTTTCCAAACACGGGCAAAAGCAACGTATTCACCTCATCCCACAGCTCGGCCGAGGATGCGCAGATCAATGCCGGGCCATCACCATTTGCCTGATAATCACGAAATACGCCATCAATCGAAATATAACGGGCAATACCGCCAGCCTCGCTGACCAATAAGGTGCCAGGGGCATGATCCCACGGTTTAAGGGTCCTATAGGCGCAAAAATCGTAATTACCCTGGGCGATATCCTCATATTCGGCGCCACAGCAGGAATAGTGCGATAGTTTTTCAAAAAAATTATGATGCCCGTGCGCCTTTACCAGCCGGTCGCGGGCATAGGAAATAAGGAAGCCACGGGCTGATGCAGCAGACGTAACATCACTGCGAACCGTGACCTGTTTTCCATTATGGAAGGTGCCACTGCCCTTTTCCGCAACGGTGACATCACCCGTGATCGGGTCCACGATCCAGGCGGCGATGGTAACGCCATCGCGATAAAGAGCCAGCATGGATCGAAACGGTTGGCGCTGATGGGCAAAGTTTTTCGTGCCATCCACCGGGTCAATGATCCAGATTGGGGCATTGTCAGCAAAAACACGGCCCTGCAAACCAGCATCATGGTGGGCGGCTTCCTCGCCCAGCGCGACACTGCCCGGAAGCAGTGCCGTTAATCGCTGGGTCAGGATGCGTTCTGCCTCGGTATCGGCAATGGTTACCAGATCCTGGGCATGGGTTTTGATGTCGATATCACCGGCATCAAGCTGTCCGAATCGTGGCGCAATTTCCTCGGCGGCGACTTCACGGATAATGGTTGTTACCTTGTCTATATCCGGTGTCATCACATCGGTTTTCCTGCGTTGTTTTCGGGTTAGAGGGAATAAAGTTCCAGTCCGTTTTTCTGGCACCAGTCCTCGAACCGACCGAGACGTGTTTCATCAAGGCGGATTTCAATACTGATACCGTCATTGCCTTCAATGCGGTTCAAAACCTCACCCTGCTGATAAAGCCCGGCCAGGGCCTTACCATTGGCATAAGGTACCAGAACCTGAAAGACCGGCATTTCAGCCGTCAGACGGTTTTCAACCAGACGCAACAGATTATCGCAGTTTTCGCCTGTCAGGGCCGAAACGACGATGGTGTTGTCCTGGCGGCTGCTTTGTTCAAGCACGGCAAGGCGGTCTTCTTCATCAAGAAGATCGGCCTTGTTCATGGCTTCAACCAGTTCAGCCCCGTCAATCACCTGCTGCAGCCCCAGTTCCTTGAGAACTTCAAGCACGTCCTGCTTTTGCGCATCGGTTTCAGGTGATGAAGCATCACGCACATGCACAATCAGATCGGCTTCCAGCACTTCTTCCAGGGTTGCACGGAAGGCGGCAACAAGGTCGTGCGGCAGATCGGAAACGAAACCCACCGTGTCAGACAGGATCACCTTGCGGCCGCTGGGAAGTTCCAGCCCGCGCATGGTGGGGTCCAGTGTGGCAAACAGCATGTCTTCGGCAAAAACCTCGGACTGGGTCAGCCGGTTAAACAGCGTTGATTTCCCGGCATTGGTATAACCAACCAGGGCGACAATCGGATAAGGAACGCGACGGCGTGCCTTGCGGTGCAAATCACGGGTCCGTTTCACTTCCTCAAGTTCGCGACGCAGCTTTGCCAGCTTGTCACCGATCAGGCGGCGGTCAATTTCGATCTGTCTTTCACCCGGGCCAGCCAAAAAGCCACGGCCACCACGCTGGCGTTCAAGGTGCGTCCATGTACGCACCAGACGCGAACGCTGATAGCTTAGCAGCGCAAGCTGAACCTGCAGGCTGCCTTCACGGGTTTGCGCACGGTTTGCAAAGATCTCGAGGATCAGGCCGGTGCGGTCAATGACCTTGGCCTTCCATGCGCGTTCAAGGTTACGTTGCTGAATAGGTGTCAACTGGCCATTGACCATAACCAGATCGGCTTCTTCGTCACGGATCCAGTCGCCGATTTTTTCGACGGTTCCTGTCCCGAAAAGCGTTGCCGGGCGTGGCTTTGCCACCGAGACGATTTCCGCCCCGGCCACATCAAAGTCAAGCGCACCTGTCAGATTTACGGCTTCGTCCAGACGCGACTGTGCGTCACGCCAAACCGAAGCGGCGTCCATACGTTTGGGATCCGGGTGGATCACCAAGACGCGGGGGCGAGCGTCTTTATCGTCCACCCCCGATGTCAAAGTTTCGTCAGCTATTTTCTTCGTCCGTTGCAGGCTGGCTTGGATCAAACAGTTTAATGGGCGTCGTCGGCATTACCGTCGAAATCGCGTGTTTGTAAACAAGCTGTGTGTGGGCATCGCGCCGCAGCAAAACAGAAAAATTGTCAAACCAGGTAATGATACCCTGAAGTTTAACTCCGTTGACCAGAAATACGGTAACCGGCGTTTTGTTTTTACGGCAATAATTCAGGAATACGTCCTGAACATTTTGTGATTTTTCCGCCATTGGTTAGACCTAGCCTTCTTTTATGAGCGTTTTTTTGGTTTTGGGCGGCCAAGGAAAATACCGAACCGATAACCCCTTGTGGAAGTTACGGTTCGCGTCCCACCTTCTTATGACCTGGTGAAACTATAAGGCTTTCCTTAAGTGTTTTACAACCCCTGCAAGCTCTTCGCAATCAGGGAAATGCCAATCAGGGCAAAAAGCAGCCGTTTCCGCGGCATCGGCACCACCTGTGACCTCGTCACCAACGATAATGGCAACGGCGCCAGCATTGCGCGCGCACTGGATATCAACGACGCTATCGCCGACAAACCACAGAGTCCCACCTTGCATTGCAGCATTTTCACCCAAAGCCATATGAACCGGGTCCAAAGCGGGCTTATCCTGCGGTGCATCTGTTGCCCCAACCTGTTCGCCAAAAAAATGGCTCCAGTCCAGATGGGCGACCTCGGCCCGGAGAAAATCGCCATGCTTGTTGCTGACAATCGCGGTGTAAATCCCTGCTTCTTTCAGGGCCAGCAAAAGATCATGCGCGCCTTTGAGGGGCTGCAGTTTTTCAAGATGGATCCGGTGGAAATGTTCGTAAAAGCGGTCTTTGGCTTTTTCCCAATCATCCCCGAACAGGGCTGGAAAACTGTCACGCAGCGACCGGGCAACACGAATATGGGCTTCTTCCATGGTCCAGCGTTCAAGGCCGTAATCATCAAATGTCAAATTCAGCGCAACGAGAATCGGACCCCAGCTATCAACAAGGGTATTGTCCCAATCAAACAGGACGGCATCAGGGCGCGTAAGTTCTGGTTTTGACATTGTAATAATTTCAGTTTGCTGGAAGGAAAAACACTGCCCTGCCCGATAATGACGGTTTATCGCAGGACGGGGAAACCGGGCTATCACCCCTGCCCGGCACGGATTTGTTCAGCCACCGTTTTTGGCGGCATCCGCCAATTGTTCCATCGCGTCAAAATAGGCATCACGCAATGTTTTGGCGACCGGGCCCATTTCACCATTGCTGATCGCAACATTGTCAATTTTCCAAACCGGCATGACAAAGGTCGAAGCGCTGGAAACAAAGGCTTCACGCGCGTTTTGGGCTTCTTCAACGGTGAAGGGGCGCTCTTCAAAACGAAAACCGTTTTCCCGGGCAAATTCCAGGATCGCCATGCGCGTGATACCGCGCAGGATGTTGTGATCTGCCTGGCGGGTCACAATCACATTGTCCTTGGTCACGATCCAGGCGTTCGAGGATGCGCCTTCGGTAACATAACCATCGGCATCAACCTGCCATGCTTCAAATGCTTTGGCTTGGCGTGCCTTTTGTTTGGCAAGGGCAGCTGGCAGCAGGCCGACAGTTTTGATATCGCGCCGCGCCCAGCGCTGATCGGGTGTCGTGATAACCGTTACCGGTTTCACATCGCGCCCGGGGAACGCCTTGCTGCGCGCAGTGACCACAATGGTTGGCATTGCGGCATAGGGAAACGGAAAATCGCGCGGGGCAACACCGCGGGTCACCTGAAAATAAACCAGCCCGTCACGCACCAGATTAACCCGCACCATCCGGCGCAGCACCTGTGCCAGGGCTGCACGCGCCATGGGCATGGCAATTTGCAGCTCGGACAGCGAACGTTCAAGGCGGTCGAGATGACCTTTTTCGTCAATAAGCTGGCCTTTATAAACCGCCACCACTTCGTAAACGCCATCGGCAAACTGAAAACCACGGTCTTCAACATGAACGGATGCTTCTGAATGCGGGACATAGCGTCCATTCACATAGGCAATGCGCGACATTTAATAATTCCCGGATAAATCAATGTGGTGGCGGTTGTTTTAAAAGCTGGTTTGAAAACGCTATCTGCTGGCAGGTTAGAAATATTCCAGCCGGACAGCAAACATCTTTTCAACCTTTTTGATCTGTTCGGACCCGGCAAACACAACGATACGGTCATTTGCCTCGATCACGGTATTGGCACGCGGCATGACGACCTTTTCATCGCGCAGGATCGCACCAAAAACCACGCCCGGCGGCATCGCGATATCCTTGATCGCCTTGCCAACAATCGGTGCCGTTTCAAGGGCTTCTGCCTCCAGAACCTCGCCAAAACCTTCGGACAGGCTGTGAACAGCACGGATACGGCCACGGCGCACATGTTGCAGAATGGTGGAAACCGTTGTCATACGCGGGCTGATAACCACATCAACACCCAGTTCGGACACCAGCGAGGTATAGGTGCTTTTATTCACCAGCGTTAAGGCGCGCGGACAGCCATATCGTTTGGCCAGCAGTGATGACAGAATATTGGTTTCGTCATCATTCGTCAGGGCGACTACGGCTTCGGCATTGGCGACGTTGGCTTCTTCAAGCAATTCAGGGTCAAGAACGTCCCCGCACAGAACCACGCTTTTCTTTGGCAGTTTCTGGGCGACGAAACGTGCGCGTTCCGGGTCGCTTTCGATCAGGCGTGTGGTAACACCGGGGAAGTTATTGTTAATTTCCTCGGCCAAAAACAGGGCAATATTGCCGCCACCAAAAATAACAATGCGGCGGGCTTCCGGGTCTTCGTGACCAAAGGCCGACATTGCACGGTCGACCTGATCACTCGAAACAGCCAGATACACCAGATCACCCGCCAGCATCTGGTCATCACCCTTGGGGTAAACCGGCTTGTCATTGCGGATCATGCCGAGGATCGAAATATTCAGATCCGGGAAAAGCTGATGAAGCTGGCGTAACGGCGTGTTGATAACCGGGCAATCTTCGTTACAGCGCAGACCCAGAATTTTCACCATATCATCGGCAAACGGGATCATATCAAACGCACCCGGTGCCCGCAGGCGGCGCGCAACGGCACGGGCAACTTCCATTTCCGGTGAAATCACCACATCGATTGGCAGTTTTTCACGGCCAAACAACCCGGCCCATTCCGGCTGCAGGTAGGTCTGGCTGCGGATACGGGCGATTTTCGTCGGAACGTTAAACAAGGAATGCGCAACCTGGCAGGCCGTCATATTGACTTCGTCGGCAAAGGTCACGGCAATCAGCATATCGGCCTCGTCCGCACCGGCCTGCTGCAGGACATCGGGGTGCGAACCAAAGCCGATAATGCCTTTGACTTCAAGGGTATCGGAAATTTTGCGGATCAGTTCTTCGGACTGATCAATCACTGTCACATCGTTTTGTTCGGCCGCAAGATATTTGGCAATGTGGAACCCCACCTGCCCCGCGCCGCAAATGATGACTTTCATTTAGATTTTCTCCTGATCAAAACCCTGCGGGTAAGAACCGGCGGCATCAATCGCCGACACGGTCCCCATAAATCCCCAGGCTTTTGAGCTTTCTGTGCAAAGCGGAACGTTCCATTCCGATAAAATTGGCGGTCTTCGAGATGTTGCCGCCAAATCTGTCCACTTGTGTTTGCAGATATTCCTTTTCAAACAGTTCGCGGGCTTCACGTAAAGGCAGGGCCATGATTTCGCTGGTTTTATCAAATGCCAGCGATTCTGGCATGTCGGAAAAAAGTTCACTGGGCAGCATTTTGCCGCTGATCATTTGCCCGCTATCGCCGGGCGCCATGATCATAAGACGTTCAATCACGTTTTTAAGCTGGCGCACATTGCCCGGCCAGTCATAGGCATGCAGGGCGGCAATGGCTTCGGGCGACAGTTTACGGCGCGGCAACCCCGTGGCATCGGCATAACGTGACAGGAAGTAATCCGCCAGCTCCGGGATGTCATCGCGCCGCGATACCAGTGGTGGCACCTCAAGCGGCACGACATTCAGGCGGTAATACAGATCCTGGCGGAATTTCTGTTCTTCGATTTTTTCTTCAAGGTCGCGCGATGTGGTGGCAATGACGCGCACATCAACGCTGACCGGGGTCGAACCACCCACACGAACAAAGGTCTGGTCCTGCAGGACACGGACAATCTTGCCCTGGGTTTCAAGCGGCATGTCGGCCACTTCATCAAGCAGAAGTGTTCCGCCATGGGCAATTTCAAGCATGCCGGTGCGGGCTTCGCGCGACGCATTGCCAACCGCACCAAACAATGATTCTTCCATGGTTTCGGGCGAGATATTGGCGCAGTTCAACACCACGAACGGCCCGTTTGCCCGCGCCGAATTACGATGAACCAGACGCGCCACCACTTCCTTGCCCGACCCGGCCGGACCGGAAATCAGGATGCGGCTGCCAGTGCGCGCCACACGGTCAATCGCCTGGCGCAAATTGACGATGGATGATGTTTTACCAACAATTTCAACATCGCCACCAGCGCGAAGGGTAAGCTCGCGGTTTTCACGGCGCAGGCGCGCATCCTCAATGGCGCGTTCAACAACCAGCAACAAACGGTCGGTATTGAATGGCTTTTCAATGAAGTCATAGGCACCGTTGCGTGATGCCTCAAGTGCAGTTTCGATATTGCCGTGACCCGAAATCATGACAACGGGGACTTCAGGATGTTCGCGCTGGATCAGCTTTAAGGTTTCAATCCCGTCATGTTCGCTTTCCTGCATCCAGATATCAAGGACCACCAGCGTCGGGCGCCGTGCGGCAACCTCGGACAGGGCCTGCTGGCTCGAAGCCGCGGCACGGGTGGTGTAGCCTTCATCTTCCAGAATGCCCGCAATGAGCGACCGGATGTCTTCTTCATCGTCGACGATTAATATATCGTGCGCCATGTTTCGACAGTAACCTTGGTGTTTCTATTCAGTGATCTGACGGCATGAAAGATGATCATGCCGAGGGCGGCACACTATCATTGTCCGAAGAATTTTCAGTTAATTTTGTCGAACTCTTCGGAAAAGACAATGTAATCCGTGCCCCTGTCTCTTCTCTGTCGGCGAGTATAAGCTCTCCACCGTGGTCTTCCATGATTTTCTTAACAATGGCAAGGCCAAGCCCGGTGCCCTTGCTGCGCGTGGTGACATAGGGTTCCGTCAGGCGTTCACGATGCTCGGTCGGAAGCCCGCGCCCGTTATCCTCGATCACGATATCAATACGCTGGTCAGGCTCGCTGCGCTGACGGATATAAATGCCGATATGCCCCGGTGCGGTATCGCCATTTGCACTATCGCGCCCGGCAATCGCCTCGGCCGCATTTTTAAGGGTGTTGATCAGGCACTGGTTAACCTGCCGGGCATCGCACTGGATGTGGGTATTAACGCCATCTTCGATGACAAAATCATATTTGATCGATGAATGGGCCTGCTGCTGTAAAAACAGGGCGTTTTTCGCCAGCTCAGCCAGGTTTTCACCACGCATTTTCGGGCTGGGCATACGGGCAAAGGATGAAAATTCGTCCACCATCCGGCCTATATCACCAACCTGCCGTACGATGGTTTCAATACAGGTTTTGAAAACCTCGGTATCGCTTTGAATTTCCTTAAGGTATTTGCGGCGCAACCGCTCTGCCGAAAGCTGGATCGGCGTTAGCGGATTTTTGATTTCATGCGCGATGCGGCGTGCCACATCAGCCCAGGCAGCCATGCGCTGGGCATTTTGCAGTTCGGTTACGTCATCAAACGTTACCACATAGCCGAAAATGGACCGGTCACCCGCACGTTCAACCGTTACCCGTGCCAGCAGCATCAGGTTCAGGCCATCACGGCGAATTTCGATCTGGCGGGGTTTGGAACGTTCGCCTTCCTTGATGGCCTCGTCAAACAGAACGCTGAATTCCGGCACCACTTCACAAATCGCGTGGCCCAGCTTTTCATCAATATCGACCCCCAGAAGTTCGGAAGCACTTCGATTAGGCAAATTGATACGGCAATCGGCATCAAGGCCAATCACACCTGCGGTTACGCCGCCCAGGATCGCCTCGGTAAAGCGGCGGCGTTCATCATTCAGGCGATTCGCAGCAATCAGCTCTGCGCGCTGGGTATCAAGCTGTGCCGTCATACGGTTAAAAGCACGGCTAAGCGCCTCAAGCTCGTCTCCCTGCCCGTCCAATGGCACGCGGAAGGATAAATCCCCATCGCGGACTTTTTCGGCACCATTGATCAGCTGCGAAATTGGTTCCACCAGCCGTGTGGCCACGGTTAACCCCAGCATCACAGCTGCAAGCAGCAATACGACGGCAATGATCACGAAAATCATCACGAAGGTAACGACAATGCCTGATCGTTCGCCTTCAAGGTTTTCGTATGCCTTTACGGCACGCCGGGCCTGTTCGATACGGTCAAGCACGTTGCTGTCAACAAAGCGGCCAACCAGCAAGAAGCCATCGATGAAGTTATCAAGGCGCACAAGGGCGCGAATGCGGTCCTCGGTATCGCCCAGCATCAGCACCACGTCATTAACACGCGCGCGATCAAATACTTCCTGCGGGACAGGTGCCCCTTCCGGGTCATAGGAAAAGCTGTAATCAGACTGGGCAATTACCCGGCCGCTGCCATCCACGATCAGGGCTTCGGGCAGACCACGGGCATCGGCCTGCGCGGTCAGAATGCGTGAAAGGCGGCTGGGATCGGTGGCAAAGGAAACGCCAAGGCGTTGAAGATCACTCGCCGTTGCCAGGGCATCGGCACGGATAAGTTCCTGATGTTCCTGCAAATAGGCCTGGGCAATGACCATGCTTTCTTCGACCGCGGTGCGGATGCGATCACTAAACCAGCCCTGAATGCCAAAATGCAGAAATAACGCCGAAAACACCGCCACGATAATGGCTGGCGTTACCGCAACAAGGCTGAACATCAGAACCAGCCGTGTATGCAGCTTGGCACCGGCGGTGCCTTTGCGGCGTTCGACCCAGATCTGCACCAGCTTGCGTGCCACCAGCGTTGCCAGTGCCAGCAGCAAAACCAGATCGATATTCAAAAGAATGATAATGGTGCGCGGATCGGGCCGTAACGGTGCCGTTCCGGTCATGGCAAGATAGGTAACAATCGCAGAAAGCAGGGCCGCAACAACCAGCCCAATCGCAAATTTACGCGACTGGCCAATACGGCCCAGCATTTTGACAAATGCTGATTGCTGCCATGCCTTGCGGCGCTGGCGCGCGGGGAAGCTCATTTTGCGCCCCGTACCACTTCCAGTCCCAGATCGCGGATTTTCTTACGCAAGGTATTGCGGTTAAGGCCCAGAACCTCGGCTGCCTTAACCTGGTTACCCCGCGTTGCCTCAAGGGTAACAGTTAACAGCGGGCGTTCCATCTCGCGCAGGATACGGTCATAAAGGCCGCTTGAAGGCAGGTCATCATCATGGGCATCGTAATATTCGCGCACATGGCGTTCGATCGATTCCGCCAATGATTGCGGTTCGCCCACCGGTGCGGTCTCGGCAACGCTGTTTTCGGCAAATTCAGTTTCAATAACATCAACGCCAATTACGTCCTGCGAATAAAGTGCGGTTAAACGACGCACCATATTTTCAAGCTCGCGAATATTACCCGGCCAGCGATGCGCTTTCAGGCGCGCCATGGCATCGGATGACAGGGTTTTGCGCGGCAATCCCTGCTCGCTTGCCTGTGCCAGGAAATGATTGACCAGTTCGGGAATGTCTTCAAGGCGTTCGCGCAGGCTTGGCAAACGGATGGGCACGACATTCAACCGGTAAAACAGGTCTTCGCGGAAGCTGCCTTCGCGAATCAGTTTGCGCAGGTCCCGGTGGGTGGCCGCAACAATGCGCACATTCACACGAATGGGGGTGCGCCCGCCAACACGGGTATATTCGCCTTCCTGCAGGACACGCAAAAGACGGGTTTGCGCTTCAAGCGGCATGTCGCCGATTTCATCCAAAAACAGCGTTCCGCCTTCGGCCTGTTCAAACCGGCCGACTTTACGTTCGTTAGCACCGGTAAAGGCCCCTTTTTCATGACCGAACAGTTCGCTTTCGATCAGCTCGCGCGGGATGGCGGCCATATTGATGGCTACAAACGGGCCATGCCGGCGCGAACCATATTCATGCAGGGCACGCGCAACAAGTTCCTTGCCCGTGCCGCTTTCGCCGGTGACCATCACGGTCAGATCGGTATTCATCAGGCGCGCAAGCGAACGGTAAATTTCCTGCATTGCCGCCGAACGGCCAATCAGCGGTAGGCGATCATCGCCTTCGTCGCTGGCGGACTTGGCATTTTCCTGATTGACCGGCGTCTCAAGCGCACGATCAACAATCCCCATCAACTCGTTCAAATCAAACGGTTTTGGCAAATATTCAAAAGCACCGCGCTGGGCAGCTTTAACGGCCGTTAGCAGGGTGTTTTGCGCGCTCATGACAATAACACGCAGGTCCGGGCGCAGTTTGCGAATACGCGGCACCATATCAAGCCCGTTTTCGTCAGGCATCATGACATCGGTGATGACAAGGTCACCCTCGCCGTCCGCGATCCAGTCCCACAGAGTTTTGCCATGTCCGGTGCTGCGCACTTCATGGCCCTGCCGCGACAGCGCCTGGGTCAACACGGTTCGAATGGCGCGATCATCATCGGCGACAAGAATACGGGCTGGTTGCGCGCTCATAGTGTTTCTTCCTTGATCCAGCTATCTTTCTGATTGGCCTGAACATCTTCTGCCAGGTTCCGATGATAGATCGGCAACATGATTTGGAATTCCGCCCCGCCGGTCGGCACGTCCTTGACCTCGATCACGCCACCATGGTCAGCAATGATTTTGGCAACCAGCGCCAACCCCAGACCGGACCCTGTCGGCTTGGTCGTGACAAAGGGATCAAACAGGCTTTCGCGCATATCTGGCGGAATGCCAGGGCCATTATCGCGCACCGACACCACCAGCGGCAAATGAACGCGCGTGTCCCCGCCTGCCACAGCAAGGCGAACACCATGCTGGTAACGGGTGGAAATGGTAATTTGGCCATCTTCGGTTTGCACGGCTTCGGCTGCATTTTTAACCAGGTTCAAAAAAACCTGGATCAATTGATCGCGGTTACCATAAACCGGTGGCAAGGACGGGTCATAGACTTCTTCAAAATGAAGGTTCTGACCAAACCCGTTTTCCGCCAGCCTGCGCACATGTTCAAGCACCGTGTGGATATTGACAGCACCACGTTCCAGCGGTTTGTCCGAGAAAATTTCCATCCGGTCGACCAGATTGACAATCCGGTCTGCCTCATCACAGATCAGACGGGTTAAAACGCGGTCATCTTCAGTGGCCGTTTGTTCGATCAGCTGTGCTGCCCCACGAATACCTGAAAGCGGGTTTTTAATTTCGTGGGCCAGTATGGCGGCCATTGCGCTTACTGAACGGGCCGAATTACGGCTTAGCAACTGATTGTCGATTTTCTGGGCAATCGAGCGTGGTTCAAATGTTAAAACCGCAGACCCGTTTTCATCGGGCATGGAACCAACCGTCAGGTTCACTGCATGGCGACCGATTTTGGGGCTTTCGATCAAAAGGTCATGGTCAGCCACCAGGGTTGCTTCATCAATGGCCTGCGCAACAAGGGAAAAGACCGGGCTATCAGCCGGAATAAAATCCTTTAAGTTGCTGCGGCAAAGCACTGCTGCACTTGTATTAAACAGCTGTTCCGTCGCCTGATTAACAAACCGGATTTTACCATCACGGTCGGCGACCACCACTGCACTGGCAATGGCGTTCAGGACGCCAGCGGGATCAACATTGTGTCCCTTGCCAAAGCCAAGCCTCATTTTCGTCCCCCGATCGTCAATCAGTGTTTCGCGAATGATGACGCCATTTCAGGCGGCACATTCGCGTAATTCGGTTTCAATTTTTGGTTCGTAAAAGGCACGGATCGCATCTTTTACCTGAACCGGATCATCCAGCACATTAACGGTGCGGCGAAATTCAGTCGCATCGCGCAAACCGTTGCAATACCAGCCCAAATGCTTGCGTGCGATCCGATACCCCGGGATCAGCCCGTGATGATCCAGAATGGCATCATAATGCGCCAGAATGGTTTCAAGCTGCTGTTCAAGCCCCGGTGACGGCAGCTTTGTCCCCGTTTTCAGATAATGGGAAACCTGGTTTAGAAACCATGGCCGCCCCTGGACCCCACGGCCCACCATCACGCCATCCGCCCCCGAGCGGCGTAAAAGTTCGGCTGCATCTTCTTCGCTAACGACATCACCATTGCCAATCACGGGAATGGAAACCGCGTTTTTCACATCGGCAATCGCATCCCAGTCCGCCTCGCCCTTGTAAAACTGGCAACGAGTGCGACCATGGATGGTCAGCATCTGAATGCCCAAATCCTCGGCAATGCGGGCCAGACGCGGGGCATTGCGATCATCATCATCCCAGCCCAGGCGCATTTTAAGGGTAACTGGCACCTTAACCGCGTTCACGGTTGCTTCCATAATATCGGCGGCCAGCTTTTCCTGGCGCATCAGCGCGGAACCGGCATATCCCTTGGTCACTTTTTTGGCCGGGCAGCCCATATTGATATCAATGATCATGGCGCCGCGGGCTTCGTTCATTTTCGCAGCTTCGGCCATTTCCTGCGGGTCAGTCCCTGCAAGCTGCACGGAAAGCGGGCTTTCGGCTGCACAATCGCCGTGCATCTTGCGCACTTCTTTCTGATGCTGCTGGATGCGGGTCATGGCATCAGACGCAATCATTTCAGACACGACAAGATGTTCGCCAAAGCGGCGCACCTGCTGGCGAAATGGTAGGTCAGTAACACCTGACATCGGTGCCAGAACAACATTTTCCGGCACGGTCACAGAACCGATCTGCAAGGACATGAAGGACTTCCGATTGCCTAAAACTTGGGCAGATTAATGAAACTGAAGGCAGAGTGCAACAACTCTAAGCGAAACAGTCTGATCATTGGTGAAAACGCTGCAAAATTGCCCGTTTTTAACCCAGAAGAAAGACCGTTACAAAGCGCACACCGGGGAATGCCAGTGTCAGCAGCAACCATGCGCCCAGCACAAACCGCACCGCCATGCGCCCGCGCAGACTGGAACGTTCATGGATCCATATCAATGTGCAAATCACGGCGAAGCCCAACAGGGTCAGCAGCATTTTATGGTCAATGGTCCATAAAGCCGTGCCTTCGATCTGGCGCAGGGCAAATCCGGTGACAATACCCACCACAAGCACCCAGGCCGACCATTTAAGATAGCTGACCAGCATTTGTTCGCTATCGCGCAAAGGCGGCAAACGGCGGCTCCAGCGATTGGGACGACGGTTTTTAAGGGCATTTTCCTGCACGACATAGGCCATGGCGGCGATGGCCGCGATTGTGACCAGCGCATAGGTGATCAATGATGTTCCGATATGCACCCAAAGCCAGGCGGAATACAGCACCTCGGCCTCGACCTGGCCGGGGGCCGCACCGTCAATTGCCTCGAAAATGGCAGCAACAACACCAAACAGGATCAGATAGGCCCCAACATATCCGCCCAGTCGCCAAACTTGTTGATGCAGCACACAGGTTGCAACACCGCCAAACACAAACAGGACCGTCAGTTCAGACCAGTGCAGTGCCGCCGAAAACCCGCGCGATTGAACAGCCTCGCCTGTCAGGCTTAACACTGCGATAGTTCCGACAATTCCAAGCCCGATGGATGCATAAAACCAGAAATCACGCTGCGGTTCGCGCCGCATGATCTGGGCCGTTAGCGGCAAAAGGGACAGAATGTGGATGGCGGTGGCGAACATGCAGGAATGTCCAGAATGGTTGCTGGCAACAGAACATCAATTTGCCGACTTGGCAAACGGGGTTGGTAAAGTTAGCTTGTCGCCCACTTCATTGATGTGAGCATATATCGTTTATGAACAAAAAAATCTCGGTTGTCATCGTCGCTGCCGGTAGCGGTAGCAGATTTGGCGATCCGCTGCCAAAACAATATCATCACATAGGTGACAAAACGCTTCTGCGCCATTGCGTCGAGGCGTTTATGCAGCTTTGCCCACCAAACCACATTCAGATTGTTCATAACCCGGCTCACCAGCACCACCTTGATCTTGCAATTGAGGACCTGGTGGATAGCGGCATGTTACGCCCGACTGTTCCTGGCGGCGCCACACGTCAGCAATCGGTTTTAAATGGCCTGCGCGCCCTGCAGGATGCCAGCCCCGACTATGTATTGATCCACGATGCCGCCCGCCCCGGTATTGACCATGATGTGATTTTTCGAGTTCTGGGTGCGCTTGATAAATATAAAGGTGCGATCCCCGGCATTGCCGTGCACGACACGATCAAGCAATGCGATGATGACAAGGCGATTTTGCGAACCATTGCGCGCGATACCCTGATGCGTGCGCAAACACCACAGGGATTTGATTTTAAAACCATTTTGCGGGCCCACACCAAATTTGAAGGCCAGGAAATGACCGATGATGCCAGCCTGCTGGAACAGATGGGCATTGCCGTTAAATGTGTGGCGGGCAGCGAACGGAACGACAAAATTACGCGGCGCGATGACCTTGCCCGCCTGGGCGAGCATTTCAGCGACCAGCAGACCAGCAAAAATTCCCGGAAAGATGAAACCATGATCGCAGAAGAATACCGCACTGGCACCGGATTTGACGTGCACCGTTTTGCACCGGGTGATGCGTGCATGTTATGTGGGGTTTCAGTACCACACAAAGCCCGGCTTGAAGGCCATTCAGATGCCGATGTTGGCCTGCATGCCCTGACCGATGCCATTTTGGGCGCGATTGCCGCTGGCGATATCGGCCAGCATTTTCCGCCCAGTGATCTGCAATGGAAAGGTGCCGCATCCGACCAGTTCTTGAAACATGCCGCCGACCTTGTCGCACAGCGCGACGGGCGAATTGTGAATGTTGATGTAACGCTGATTTGCGAGCGCCCCAAAATCGGCCCGCACACAACGGCAATGCGCCAGGCGATTGCTGATATCCTGGCAATCGATATTGACCGGGTCAATGTGAAGGCGACAACATCTGAACGCCTTGGTTTTACTGGCCGCGAAGAAGGCATTGCCGCACAGGCCGCCGCCAGCATCGCCCTGCCCCGCAAGGCATAAAACCAGCAAAGACAGCACAATATCCGAAAAACACCAAAGGCGGGCCGCAATGCCCGCCTTTCGCATGTCTAACTGGAAATCTGTTTTAATCAGGCTTCCGCGCTGTCTTCTTCGGGCAATTGATGCTTCAGGATCACCGGCACCTGTGCAAAGCCAAACAGCAGGGTGATGGGCGTTACAGCCCAAACCTTGAAGGTTACCCAAAAATCGGTTCCGAAATTACGCCAGACGACCTCGTTAGCAATAGCAAGGGCAACAAAAAACAGGCCCCAGCGCCAGGTCAGGATACGCCAGCCTTCATCTGTTGCCTGAAATGCGGATTCCAGAACCAGTTTCAAAAACAGCTTACCCATTGCCAGGCCGCCAAACAGGATGGCAGCAAACATCAGATTAACGATGGTCGGCTTGATTTTGATGAAAAGTTCATCCTGAAGATACAGGGTTAACCCACCGAAAATAATAACAAAAAATCCGCCAATCAGCGGCATTATGGGGATGGTGCGATTAATAAGGAAAGACACAGCAAGCGCAACGACAGTGGCCACGACAAAAACCAGCGTTGCCGTCATCAGGTCATGGGTAATGCTGTTCACCGCAAAAAACAGGACCAGCGGGCCCATTTCCAGGACCAGTTTGGTTAAATGATTCATTGTGTCACTTCTTTTATCACTGAGGCCCCTATCCTATTGTCGGCGATGGCGCGGCGCAACAATATGATCGCGCATTTGCCCCTCAAATTTCTGTCAGCCAGGCAGGCGCATTCAACCCACCTGACTGCGTAACCAGCTTGCATAGCCATCATTAATACGACCTAGCGGCATTTCCAAAATACAGGGCGTATCATAAGGATGAATGGCAAGAACATGCGCCTGTAATTGCGCAAAGATGTCCTTTCGGGTTTTCAGCAGCAAAATGGTTTCGCTGCCTTCTTCGATTTCGCCATTCCATTCATAAACCGATATCATGGCTGGTACGATATTGGCGCAGGCGGCCAGCCGGACGCGAACTGCGGAATGGGCAATTTTGCGCGCGCATTCCAGATCCGGCACCGTGATATAGGCGATGACCATTTCAATTGCGGCTGCCTGTATTTTGCCCTCGGTCATGGTGGTTGCCCTTTCGGTTAAATTCGGCAAGACTTTATGGCTGGTTATTACCATATATCATTGCCATGTACGCACCCTGCGTAACACGCAAATAAGGGAGTTTTGATCATGCCAGCAGCAAGGGCGACAAAACCAACCAGCACTCAGAAAAACTGGCTTAAACGCGGCCTGACGCAACCCGGAGGCAAACTGCCGCTATTTGATGAACAGGGAAAGCAGGTATCGGCAAAAACCATTCAGGCCTGCATTGATCGCGGCTGGGCCGAACCATGGTTTGCCAACCCGTTAAAGCCCGACTGGCTGGTGTGCAAAATCACCGACGATGGACGCAGTGTCATCAAAGACTGACCTGCCGGGACCCGGCCCTACCAGGTTTGATCAAAACAACAAAAAACCCGCGCCAAGTATTGGTGCAGGTTACTGATATTTCAAATCTTTTAGAAGTATTGGTCGGAGCGAGAGGATTCGAACCTCCGACCCCCTGCACCCCATGCAGGTGCGCTACCAGGCTGCGCCACGCTCCGACCGATGTGCGCCTTGCGGCGCGGACAGATACATAGCCCCGCCACGCCCAAGACGCAAATAGTTTTTATGGATTTTTTTTCACTTCCTGCAGGGCAGTCCGTAAAAGCGATTGCATCCCTTCCAGTTCGCCCAGAAGGTTCATCAAAGATTGCCGATCCATCGCATTTTTCGGCGAATCTGAAACAACATCAATGGCATCACCAGGGGTCGCTTGCGCGGCCGGTTGCTCCGCAGAATCAGCATAGGCATTATCAGCGGGAATATCCGCGCCGGAATCCGCCACCATACCGCCCGGCAAGGTACCGCCATTTTGCGAGATCAGTTTTTGCACACCCTTGATGGTGTAACCCTGATCATGCAAAAGCGCGCGAATACCTTTCAGGAATTCGATATCGTCCGGGCGATAGTAGCGGCGACCACCTGCCCGTTTCATCGGCTTGATTTGCGGAAATTTCTGCTCCCAGAACCGCAGCACATGTTGCTGCAATCCCAGCTCGGTTGCAGCCTCGCTGATGGTTCTAAAAGCAGAGTCAGATTTTACGGTACGGCGATTTTTCGCCGTTTCCCCCAATTCATTTTTCATTGATCGCGTTTATTCGTAATTATGCGTTAATGCGCGATTTAAGAACCTGTGACGGCCTGAAAACCAGTACCTTGCGCGGCAGGATCGGCACTTCTTCACCCGTTTTCGGGTTGCGGCCAATACGTTCGCCTTTGCTGCGGACAGAAAAACTGCCGAACGACGAAATTTTAACAACTTCATCGCGGATCAGCGCACTGGAGATTTCATCCAGCACTGTTTCCAGCAACTGGGCAGATTCATTTCGCGACAGGCCGACTTCCTGATAGACCGCTTCGGCTAGATCGGCGCGGGTAACCGTTGTTTCCGACATGCAGACCGCCTCCTCATAACAGGGCAATGAACACAAGGTTATAATTGGTGGCTAAACCAGTCAATATCAATAGGATACACGCGATTGTGGCGGAAAGTTGCACTTTTTTGGCCAAATCATTGATTTTCAATAATTTTTCCCAAAATCCGCATTTTTCGGCATATCAAACAGATAAAAGTTTTACCAGCGAACCAGCGAGGCACCCCAGGTAAAACCGCCACCCATTGCTTCAAGAACAACGATATCACCGCGTTTAATGCGTCCATCATGCACCGCTTCGCTAAGTGCAAGGGGAATGGACGCTGCCGATGTATTGGCGTGACGGTCAACCGTTACTACAACGCGTTCCGGCGAAATGCCAAATTTGCGCGCCGTGCCATCAAGAATACGCTGATTGGCCTGGTGTGGTACCAGCCAGTCAATCTGTTCTTCACTGATGCCGGTATCGTCAAGGACTTCACGAATAACCGACGCCAGATTGGTCACCGCGTGACGGAAAACTTCTCGACCTTCCATCTGCAAATGGCCAACCGTCTGGGTTGAAGACGGGCCGCCATCAACATAAAGCAGTTCATATTTGCTGCCATCGGAATGCAGACGCGATGCCAGGATACCCTGATCGGCAATTGTACCTGTGCCTTCACACGCCTGAACCACAACAGCCCCGGCCCCGTCACCAAACAGAACACAGGTGGTGCGATCTTCCCAGTCCAGAATACGCGAGAAAGTTTCAGCCCCGATCACAAGAACCGTTTTGGCCTGGCCATTGCGAATATACATATCCGCCGTGGTCAGGGCATAGACGAAACCCGAACAAACTGCCTGCACATCAAAGGCAAAACCAACAACACCAAGACGATGCTGAACCTTGGTCGCCGTTGCCGGAAAGGTATTATCCGGTGTTGCCGTTGCGACAATGATCATGTCGATATCAGCAGCAACCACACCTGCATGTTCCATCGCGCGAATGGCCGCATTATAGGCCAGATCGCTGGTGGTTTCGCCTTCTGCCGCAATATGGCGCTGGCGAATACCGGTGCGTGCGACAATCCATTCATCGGTCGTATCAACACGACGCGAAAGCTCTTCGTTGGTCACCACATTCGAAGGAAGATAGGAACCGCAACCAAGGATGCGCGAACGAATTGTCATGATGATGAACTGCCAATCTGCGAAAGTTTAAACAAGGGATTATTGTGCGGTATCTTCCGGCACATTGTCAGGGTTTTTGGCCTCGGCCTTCGACATTTCTGCCTCGAACGAGGCGATTTCCGCCTTGATCGTTTCATTCAGGCGATTGGCGATCAGGTCGTGACAGACGCCGATGGCATTTGAAAAACCAAGGGCATCGGTGCCGCCATGGCTTTTGACCGCGATACCATTGAGGCCAAGCAGCATCGCACCATTATAACGGCGCGGGTCCATACGTTCGCGGAAACGCTGCAGGGAACGACGGGCCAAAAGATAACCGATTTTCGCCCAGAACGAGCTGCGGAAGGTTTCACGCAGAAAATGCACCAGCAAACGCGCCGTACCTTCGGCCGTTTTCAGGGCAACGTTCCCGGTAAAACCATCGGTCACGATCACATCAACAGTTCCCTTTGCCAGGTCATCGCCCTCGACAAAGCCGGCAAACTGGATGGGCAAATCGATTTCGCGCAAAATCGATGCGGCCTTTTTAACCGATTCATTACCCTTGAGTTCTTCGATACCAACATTGAGCAAACCGACAGACGGTTTTTCAATGCCATACAGAACACGGGCAAAAACCTCGCCAAGCAGGGCGAACTGCACCAGGTTATCTTCGTTGCATTCAATATTGGCGCCAAGATCAAGCATGATGGTTTCACCACGCTGGGTCGGCATATAAGTTGCAATGGCGGGACGATCAATTCCCGGCAATGTTTTGAGAACAAACTTTGCCATTGCCATCAGCGCGCCGGTATTCCCGGCCGAAACGACACCCTGGGCGTCGCCTTCTTTTACGGCATTGATCGCCAGACGCATGCTGGAGTCACGACGCTGACGCAGGGCAACGGACGGTTTATCGTCCATCGTTACTTCCTGCGTCGCATGACGGATCTCGGTTACAGCAGCCAGTTCAGGGCAATTGTCCAGAAGCGGTTTGATCCGCGCTTGATCGCCATACATTAAAAACTTCAAATGCGGCAAACGTTTAAGCGCGATTTCAGCCCCCGCGACGACCATGTCGGGCGCGTGGTCTCCCCCCATCGCGTCAAGTGAAATGCGAACCTGTTCAGGCAATGTATTCTCTTGTCGTTGTTTTGAACATTATATGCAGGAAAACGTAACCGCCGCGAAACCGGTCTGCGCCGCGGTTCAGCGAGATACGCCCGGAAAGCCCGTAATTACCGGAAATTCCGTTTCGGCACAAGGTAAAGCATCAGAAGCTTTAGTTCTTGTTTTCCAATTTATCCTTGAGGACTGCCAGTTTGGCGAACGGGTTCGGCTTTTCTTCAACTTCCTCTTCCTCGGCAAATTCATCGATATCGACACCTTCCTTGCGCGGATAGGGATCCATCGAAATTGCCAGGAACTGTGATGCCACCTCGCCCAGATCGATCATGCCATCGGTCAGGGGTTCAGGCTGGTCCAGCAGCGCCATCAGTTCTTCTTCGCTAAGACCTTCAAGGTCATCGGCAGTTGAAGGAAGGTTTTCCTCGCTGACATGCGGGGAATAAAGAACTTCGATTTCATCATCGACGGTTTCAGGAACCGGCTCAAGCGAGACAACACAGCGCTGGGTTATGTCCGCATGCAGCGGCCCACGCACGGTGACTTCGCCATTACCGGCAACCGTCAGCGTCAGTTTTGCAACCAGCTTTTCGATGCTGATCAGCTCGAAACGATCAGCAAGCGCCGCGCGCTCGGCAGCACTTGCTTCAATATCGTGGGTGGTTTTCTTGGCGGTCAGCTCATGCACTTTTACAATGCGCGAGAATTCCGGCGTCAGATTTTCAGACATTACGTAAGCTCTTTTCTTTGCGGTTTTTTACTGTCCGGCTGCATCATATGGCGGCGCCGGAAAAGATACTTCACCACGCAGCAATGCATCGTCATCGAGGGTCGAGAGATGGTCCAGCGCGGTAAAAACATAAGACGTCATGGCAGAAAGCTGCACGGGTGTTGCCTGCGTATCTGCAAAAAGATTTCGGTCCAAAGCACTGGCGAGGCTGTCATCCCCTGTCTGAACACCTTCTTCATAGGCGACAATGCGCCCGTGGTAGGATTCAGACATTTTACGGATGCGCTTGAGGATACCGACATCACCGATCCCCATTTCCCGCATGCTTTGATCAAGGTCTGCAAACATCACATCAAACACCTGCTGGGCAAGTTCTTTTTGTGCAGGGCTGCCTTTCAGGCGGCGAAACAACATAAAGGCATGAACCAGAATCAGGTCAAAACGGCCTTCCTTGGTGTCGGCGACGCCGCCCTGAAGGTAAAACGCGGGTTGGCGTGCCTGGGTTACCAAAGCGGTATATAACGCATAGGCAGAATTAAGATTTTTGCCTTTTTTTGTTAACCAGCCAAACAACTTACCACTCCTTCGTTGACATTCGCGCCACGGCAAGCAGAATGCCTTGAAATTTCCGGGACGTAACGTCCCGTTCTATTGCCCGGCAATATCATGCGCTCTGCGCTGAAACTCAAGGCAATTCATTTAAGACGTCAACAAGCGGATCGATCCGGTGGGTTCAATGCATTCAAGAATAAAGCGCTTTACCTTTTTATTCGTCGCCGGTTTAACCGCCGCCTATCTTGCTGCCTGCAGCCCGCAGATTTCCAATCGCGGCAATTTGCCCGAACCCGATGACCTTGCCCAAATCAAGGTTGGCCAGTCAACCAAGGGCGATGTGACCGACCTTCTGGGTACACCTTCCAGCGTTGCGACATTCGACCCGAATGTGTGGCTTTATATTTCGCGCCAGGTCGAAACCATGGCGTTTTTCGAGCCCGAAGTCACCAAACAGGAAGTCATCGTTGTCAGCTTTGATGCGGCAAACCGGGTGGATCTGGTGAAACAATATCATCTTGAAGATGGCAAGCCGGTTGAACCCAGCGACCGCGTCACGCCGACCGCCGGCCGCGAGCTGACGATTCTCCAGCAGCTGTTTGGCAACCTTGGCCGCTTTACCGAAACTGCGAAATAAGGACGACACTTAACCCCATAACAAAGGTTAAGTATCAATCCTAAGATTTTGAAAAATGGTCGAATCCGCCCTTGGCGAGTTCGGCCATTTTGCCATCCAGCCCACGGATGAGAACCTGATCTTTCTGATCAGTCACCGTACCGATGACGGTAACATCATCTCCCAGACGGGCGATATCATCGGCGTCCCCACATAGCAGCAATTCATAATCATCACCGCCAGCAAGGACCTGTTGCCAGGTTATGGCATCCTGCATGGTGGCAGCCCTGCCCGCAGCAGAAAGCGGAATCGCGGCCTGATCCAGAATCACACCGACATTGGACGCAGTGGTAATTTTGCGAATATCACCGGCAAGACCATCGGAAATATCCATCGCGGCAATACGACTGCCCAGTGATGACGCCTTAAGGCCGATCTGAAGCCTGGGTTGCGGCAGCCAATAGCGATCCGTCAGAAAGTCCTGATGGGCGGGATCGGCGATGATCACCCGGTCCTGCAAAATCGCCAGCCCCAGGGCAGCATCGCCCAGCGTTCCTGTTACGGCAACGACGTCACCTGGTTTTGCCTGATCCCGTCGCAAAGCGTTTTCCGCCGGGACTTCGCCCATTGCTGTCAGGCTGAAAAAGCTTGGACCGGGAGTCGACACGGTATCGCCCCCCAGCAAGTCGACTTGCCAGTGGGCGCAATCCTCGCCAAAGGCCCTAGCGAAGGCAACGATCCAGTCTTCGGGCAAATCCCGGTTATAGCCACAGGTCAGCACAACGCCCGTCGGACGGGCGCCCATCGCGGCAATATCGGACAGATTGACGCGCAAAACCTTGCGCGCAATGGTTTCCGGGGCATCAATGGCGCGGAAATGCACATCCGCGACCAATGCATCGCACGTGACAACACAGCTTTGCCCGGGATTTTGCGAAAAAATGGCGGCATCGTCGGTTAACCCCAACGATGCCGCCGAACGACGGGCAATCGGTGTGAAGTAGCGCGCGATCAGCTCAAATTCGCCTGATCGCTGCACAGCTCACTCCTTGTTTGCTTCAAGCGGACGCAGCGATTTGCCGATACGGTCCAGCACCGCATTGACAAGGCGCGGTTCGTTTTCGTCGAAAAACGAATGTGCGGCATCAACATATTCGGTGATGACAACGCGCATCGGTACATCTTCGCGCATCATCAGTTCATACGTACCAGCCCGCATGATGCTGCGCAGAACCGATTCCAGACGCTTGGTGGTCCAGCCCTTCTCAAGGGCGCCATCAATCAGTGCATCGATATCGGCCAGGCGGTTTTCAACGCCCTGCACCAGATCGGCAAAAAAGCCACGATCCGGATCGATCAGGTTTTCGTTCGGCTCGTCCAGGTCGCGCTGCCCCTGTCCATCAAGGCGGAATTCGGAATATTCCTGCACAACACGCCCTGCCCCTGCCTGAGACAGGTCAGCCTGGTAAAGCGCCTGGATGGCGGCAAAACGGGCGGCACTACGCCGCTGGGCAATGGAAGGTTTGGATTTGTCGGTCATTACTTGTGATGTATTCCAAAATGGTTTTGAACTTCGATCATGCGAAGAACAGCATTGGCAGCCTCGCCGCCCTTGTTCTTTTCATCTGCACGGGCACGTGCCAGAGCCTGGGCTTCGTTTTCAACGGTCAGAATACCGTTGCCAACAGCCAGGTTATAATCCAGGCAAAGCTGCATCAGCGCCCGGTTGGCTTCGTTACAGATATGATCGTAATGCGTGGTTTCACCCCGGATCACACAGCCAAGGGCCAGGTAACCATCATAACGCGGGCCGGTTGCCAGTTCGTTCATCGACTGAACGGCATAGCGGATCGCGATCGGCACCTCGAAGGCACCACTGACGGAAAGACGGTCCCAGGTTGCCCCGCCCGCTTCAAGCGTGCTGGCAGCACCCTTAACCAGATCTTCGACGATATGGGTATAATATGGCGCATCAACAATCAGGATGTGCGGGGAACTACTGCTTTTCATTTTTCCTCCGAGACGCAAAGCGGACGCTGATCAACCAGATTTAGACCAAATCCGTCAAGCCCTACGATGTGACGTTTGGTGTTTGAGAGCAGAATCATATCTCGCACCCCCAAATCATGCAAAATCTGGGCACCTACCCCATAGTCCCGAAGGTCGGGCTCTACCGAGTCTGCACCCGCTATATCTTCACGCAGCGCCGAACCATCACCGCCATGATGGTCAATAATGCCCGCAACGGCATTTGACAGGCTGTTTGCCCGCGCCTCGCGAATAAGAACAATAACACCCCTGCCTTCTTCGGCAACGGCATTCATTGCGGCATGCAGCTCGCCCCCACGCCCGGTTTGCCGGTCGCCCAGTACGTCATCAAGCACATTAAGAGCATGCACGCGCGTCAATACCGGCGCGCCATCGGTAATGTCACCTTTGGTCAGCGCAATATGTTCGGCGTAATTCAGGGTATTTACAAACAGATGCAGGTCAAATTCGCCGCCATGCACACTTTCGATCCGGGTGGTTGCCTTGCGCTGCACGACCTTTTCATGCTTGCGGCGATAGCGGATCAAATCGGCAATCTGGGCAATTTTCAGATCATGCTTTTTGGCGAATTCCACAAGCTCAGGCAACCGGGCCATTTCGCCATTGTCATTCATGATCTCGCAGATCACGCCCGACGGATTAAGCCCCGCCAAACGCGCAATATCAACCGATGCTTCGGTATGGCCAGCACGGACGAGAACGCCGCCATTGCGCGCACGCAACGGAAAAACATGGCCAGGCGTCACGATATCATGGCGATTGGCCGTCGGATCAATAGCAACGGCAATGGTGCGCGCACGGTCCGGTGCGGAAATGCCGGTCGTAACGCCGGTTTTTGCCTCGATCGATACGGTGAAAGCGGTTTCATGGCGCGTGCCGTTCGATGCTGTCATCAAGGACAGCCCCAAATGATCACAGCGGGCGGATTCAAGCGCCAGGCAAATCAGACCACGGCCATGCGTTGCCATGAAATTGATGGCCTCGGGCGTTGCCATTTGACCGGGAATAACCAGATCACCCTCATTTTCACGGTCTTCATCATCAACAAGGATGAACATGCGGCCGTTGCGGGCTTCTTCAATGACTTCCTCAATCGGCGACAAATGACGGTGCGGCATTGTGATCAGTCCTTTCCAACCATGCGGGCAACATATCGGGCAAGCATATCGATTTCAAAATTGAAACGATCACCAACCTTGCGGCCGCCCAGCGTGGTATGGGTCTGTGTATGCGAAATTACATTGATCCCAAAGCTGTTGCCATCAACCTCGTTTACAGTCAGGGAAACACCATCAAGGGTGATCGATCCCTTCCGGGCAACATAACGACCAAATTCTTCGGGCAGCTCAAAGGTCATACGCATGGAATCGCCTTCGGGATGCAATGCTGTCAGCGTTGCGACACCATCAACATGGCCCGAAACGATATGCCCGCCAAGCTCGTCACCCATACGAAGTGACTGTTCAAGATTAACCCGGCTGCCAACTTCGAGTGCGCCCATTGTCGTAAGAGACAGGCTTTCGGCGGATGCCTCGATCGCAAACCAGCCCTCACCCTTTTCAACAACCGTCATGCAGGCACCGCT
This sequence comes from Thalassospira marina, assembly GCF_002844375.1. Taxonomy (NCBI): domain Bacteria; kingdom Pseudomonadati; phylum Pseudomonadota; class Alphaproteobacteria; order Rhodospirillales; family Thalassospiraceae; genus Thalassospira; species Thalassospira marina. The sequence continues at coordinate 2,131,118 of NZ_CP024199.1, forward strand.
ACAGGCAATGGAAGCGCCCAGATCAATTTTTGATGTATCAAAGGCCGTGTTGAATTCGAAGCGGGTATCACCCTTTTTTTCGATGCTGCGAACCGTGCCGATATCGGTAATGATGCCAGTAAACATATAAATTAATCCGTTATTTTATCGTAACTTATCAAATAATCCTGACCTACATTTTCAGAAGATCGGCGCTTGAAGCGCTGCATCAGGTCCAGGTTTTGCAATCCCAGTTGCGCAATAATCCCGTGTCCATCAGCGCCAATAATGCCAGGTGCCTGAAAATGTATAATCCGGTCTATCAGTTTATGCTGCAAAAGGGCCGCAGCAAGCTTGCCGCCACTTTCGACAAGAATGCGTGTAAGCCCCTGTTTCGCAAGCACATGCATTACGTCATGTAGGTCAAAATGCCCGTCTGCGCATCGGGCTGACAGCACTTTTACTGCTGTTTTTGCAAAAATCTTCTCGGCACGCGATTCTTCGCCCGAAGCCACCACCAGCCAGGTCGGCGTTTCCTGCGCTGATTGCGCCAATTTGCAATCTGGCGATACCTGAACAGTTCGATCCAAAATCACCCGCACGGGCGAATGGTTTTCACGCCCGGCAATGCGGCAGCGAAGATCGGGATTATCGGCAATGACGGTATTGGCCCCAACGAGGATGCCATCGTGATTGGCGCGGTAATAATGCCCTTTTTCGCGCGCCCTGCTGCCCGTAATCCATTGGCTGGCACCATTGGCCAGACTTGACCTGCCATCAAGGCTGCCAGCAAGTTTAAGGGTAATCAACGGCCGGTCTTCTGTCACGCGCAGCAAAAAGCCGGCATTATGGGCATGGGCCTCGGCGGCAAGAAGGCCAGTTTCGACAACAATGCCTGCATCGCGCAGCATTTGATGTCCACGGCCAGAAACACGGGGGTCCGGATCTTCAAGCGCGCTGATAACGCGCGAAACACCAGCCTCGATCAGGCCAAGTGCGCAAGGTGGGGATTTGCCAAAATGGCTGCAGGGTTCCAGGGTGACATAGGCCGTTGCACCACGCGCATTTTCACCCGCCTGATCAAGTGCGACACGTTCAGCATGGGGGCGACCGCCCGGTTTGGTCCAGCCACGGCCAACGATTTCACCACTGGCAGATACAATAACACAGCCAACAGCCGGATTGGGCCAGACATTGCCCAGACCGCGTTGCGAAAGGCTCAGGGCAACCCGCATGAAATGCCGGTCATCGTCGCTAAAGCTTGCCCCGGCCATGGTTACTGTTCCGATGTTTCTTCGCTGTCTTGCATGTTTTCTACAAAAGCCTCAAAATCCTTGGCTTCGCAGAAATCCTTGTAAACCGACGCATAACGAACATAGGCAACCTGATCAAGCGCACTTAGGGCCTCCATCACGATGCCGCCGATTGTATCGGTTGTAATGTCGCTTTCGCCGCTGCTTTCAAGGCGGCGCTGAATGCCGTTCAGGGCCTTTTCAACGCGTTCATCCTCGATCGGGCGTTTGCGACACGCCAGAAAAATGGACCGCGCCAGTTTGTCGCGGTCGAAAAGTTCACGCTGCCCGTCTTTTTTCACCACCATCAATTCCCGCAATTGAACACGTTCAAATGTGGTGAATCGCGATCCACAGGCCGGACAAAACCGGCGCCGGCGAATGGCGTGGTTTTCTTCGGTCGGACGGGAGTCCTTTACCTGGGTATCGTCGTGACTACAAAACGGGCAGCGCATTGTCTGTTCTCGCTATATTTCAGAGAAATCAGCTATAGATCGGGAACTTATTGCAAAGGTCCTGAACCTGGGCGCGAACCGAAGCTTCAACTTCGGCATCGCCTTCCGGCTGGTCAACCAGGGCATCAAGAACATCGGCAATCAGCTTGCCGATCAGTTTGAATTCTTCGGTGCCAAATCCGCGCGTGGTGCCCGCCGGGGTGCCCAGACGAATACCGGAAGTGACAGTCGGCTTTTCGGTATCAAACGGGATACCGTTTTTGTTACACGTGATCCCTGCCCGTTCCAGCGCCACATCAGCGATGTTGCCTTTCAGGCCCTTCGGACGCAGGTCAACCAGCATCAGATGGGTATCAGTACCGTTGGTGACAATGTTAAAGCCACGCGACTGAAGGACGTCCGCCAGAACGCGGGCATTATCAACCACCTGCTGGGCATAGGACTTGAATTCCGGACGCAGCGCTTCACCAAAGGCAACAGCCTTGGCCGCAATCACATGCATCAGCGGACCACCCTGCAGACCCGGGAACACGGCAGAATTGATCTTTTTGCCGATTTCCAGATTGTTCGACAGGATCATGCCGCCACGCGGACCACGCAGGGTTTTGTGCGTGGTGGTGGTCACAACATCAGCATAGGGAAGCGGGCTCGGATGTACGCCACCGGCAACCAGCCCGGCGAAATGGGCCATATCAACCATCAGATAGGCACCAACCTTGTCGGCGATTTCGCGGAAACGCTTGAAATCGATCTGACGCGGAATGGCAGAACCACCGGCAATGATCAGTTTCGGGTTATGTTCAACAGCCAGGGCTTCGACATGATCATAATCGATCAGGAAGTCCTGTTCGCGAACACCATACTGAACGGCGTTAAACCATTTGCCCGACAAAGCCGGACGTGCGCCATGGGTCAGGTGACCACCGGCATCAAGCGACATACCCAGAACGGTATCACCCGGCTGCAGCAGTGCCAGCATAACAGCACCATTGGCCTGTGCACCCGAATGCGGCTGAACGTTGACGAATTCGCAGCCAAACAGCTCTTTTGCACGGTTGATTGCCAGTTCTTCGGCAACGTCAACATATTCACAACCGCCATAATAACGGCGCGATGGGTAACCTTCGGCATATTTGTTGGTCAGCACAGAACCCTGTGCTTCCATCACTGCCTTGGAAACGATGTTTTCAGATGCGATCAGTTCGATCTGGTTTTTCTGACGGTCAAGTTCATCAGCAACCGATTTGAACAGCGCCGGATCAGCATCCGACAGGCCGGTGGAAAAGAAGCCGTTAAAAGACATTCGAAAGCCTTTCGATAAAACGGAAAATATAGAGCCCGGAAGCCCTGGTGCGTGCCATGCGGCAAATTCGATTATTCGGGGGATGACAGCTTGTCGATGCGGCCCTGATGGCGGCCACCTTCGAATGCTGTTGATACGAATGCGTTTACGCAATCCTGCGCGACGGCAACACCCAGAAGGCGTGCGCCAAGGCAGAGAACATTGGCATTGTTATGCTGGCGGCACAGTTCGGCCGAAAGACGGTCATGAACCAGGGCTGCGCGAATTTCGGGGTAACGGTTGGCGGCGATGCTCATGCCAATGCCCGAACCACAAACGAGAATGCCGCTTTCGGCCTTGCCATCGATGATGGTTTTGCAAACAGCGTAGGCATAATCGGGATAATCGACCGAGGCAGAGCCATCCGTGCCGAGATCGAGCACTTCATAACTCTGTTCGGAAAGTTGTGCGACGATCAAGGCTTTAAGGTCGACACCGCCATGATCGGCAGCAATCGCAATGGTTTTGGCCGACATTTTCAGCGCCCTTTTCAAACTGACAAGAAAATTTGAGCGCCTTTTAGCACATCGCTATCCCCCTGCCAACGCGCAGTAGCACGGATTGGCGTGAGTTCTGCCATGCATCACGTGCGAACCTGCAGTTTGACTAGCGATATTTCGACTAGATTGTTTTTCACAAAGATATTTTCCCGTCAGTCGCGCCGAAGACAAAATAAATAACGAATTCGATGAACGATTTTTCAACTAGTGAACAAAAATCTACTATTGAGCGACAGATGTGAAACGCGAGGTTTCGATTGTGAACTATACGACTGTACGTTTGTTTGAATTAATGTTATTTGTTAAGCATAAAATATAACGTTTGAGTCATATCTTTTCGCCATTATTGAACAAACGTGATTGTTGATTATATGTCCTATAGGCTGCATTGCTTGCGGCAATTGGGAACCGGTTCAAGGACACAAGAAAAAATGAATGACCTGACTAACGACGCCTTTGATCGTGATGAACTGCTGCAAATGACGGTCGACATTGTTTCAGCCTATGTGAGCAACAATGCCCTTGCAGCAACGCAGCTTCCCGAGCTGATCACGACCACTTTCCGTTCGCTTGAAGATCTGCGCGGCGTCGAGGAGATCGAGGAAGAAGAACCGCTGAAACCAGCCGTTCCGGTCAAGAAATCCATTGGTGATGACTATATCGTCTGCCTTGAAGATGGCAAGAAACTGAAAATGCTCAAGCGGCATCTGCGTACCACATACAACATGACGCCGGAAGAATACCGCGCGAAATGGGGCCTGCCGGCAGATTACCCGATGGTTGCGCCGAATTATGCCAAACAGCGTTCGCAATTCGCGAAAAAGATTGGCCTTGGCCGCAAAGCAGACTGATTTTTCAGGATTTTTCGGTCGTTACTGAACGTTCCGACATTAAAACGGCGCCCCAATTTTGCGGGCGCCTTTTTATTTAGGGTTATTCCAGGAAATATTTGCCTTTTATTTTGGCTTAACTGAATACCAGTCAGTTTTATTGATTTTCAAATATCAGTAAATTCAAATATTTAACGAAAGCACCCTTGTTCAAGCGGTGCCATAAATACACAGCCCGGCCCCTACCCCACACCTGCCCCACAAACGAAAAGGCCCGGCGCAAATGCACCGGGCCAGTTCATGATCAGAAATGATCAGCCGACATTAGTCAGCATAGTCGTAGCTGCCGTTTTCCCATTTGTAGAAAACGTAACCCGGAGCTGCAACGTCGCCTTTGGAGTCGAAGGAGATCGAGCCAAGAACGGTGTCAAAGCTGTCGCCGCTCTTGAGTTCTTTGGTAACGGCTTCAAAGTCGGTCGAGCCGGCTTTGGTAACAGCCTGTGCCCAAGCCTGGATCGCACCATAGGTGTAGAGGGTGTAACCTTCCGGCTTGTAACCTTTGCCTTCGAAGTATTTGACGAGGTCAGCGTTGCGCGGGTCTTTTTCAAGAGCCGGACCAGCAGTGAACATGGTGCCTGCACCGGCATCGCCAGTGATCGACCAGTATTCAAGCGAGTTCAGCGCGTCGCCGGAGATCGCCTGGGTGTCCATGCCCTGAGCGCGCATCTGACGAACGATCAGGCCGAGTTCGGTGTGGTAACCACCGTAATACAACACGTCGATGTTTTCAGATTTCAGCTTGGTCACGAGGGCAGAATAGTCTTTTTCACCCGGGGTGATCGCTTCGTACATGATTTCCTTAACGCCAGCAGCGTTCAGGTTTTTCTTGGTTTCGTCAGCGAGGCCTTTGGAATAAGCCTGTTTGTCGTGAACGATGGCGATACGCTTGTCGCCATAATGTTCAGCAAGATATTTACCGGCAACTTCACCCTGCTGGTCGTCACGGCCGCAAACGCGGAACACGTTGTCCAGACCACGGTCGGTCAGCTGCGGGTTGGTCGAAGCCGGAGAAATCTGGATGATGCCTTCTTCGTTGTACACTTCCGATGCCGGGATCGAAGAACCCGAGCAGAAGTGACCAGCGACAAGAGCAACGTCTTTGCTGACGAGCTGGTTGGCAACAGCAACAGCCTGCTTCGGATCGCAAGCGTCATCGCCGATTTCCAGAACCAGCTTTTCACCGTTAACACCACCGGCTGCGTTGATATCTTCAACCGCCTTGGATGCACCCTGACGCATCTGTTCACCAAAAGCAGCGTAAGGACCGGTCATCGGGCCAACGGTTGCAATGGTGATGTCAGCCTTTGCCGCCCCCATCGACAGGACAAGCGCAGATGCAGTTGCCAGAAGGCCAAGCTTGGTTTTCGACATAAGAGAAGTCTCCCTGTTCCAAAGGTTGGTCCCGACACCATGCCAGAACCATCTTTTAGGATATGAAACCGGCCTGGTTATTTGTGCCCATTTACCGGTTCCATCTCCTGGTACTCTAGCATCCCGTTTCGGGTGTGCAATAGTACAAATCCATTCTTCACCAACAAAAAGTTTGCACTGCAACACTGGTGAAAAATTCTTTTTATTCAACCCCTTCGCGGGATCGATAGGCAAACGGGCCAACACGTTCGTACAACCACGGATACTGGGTCAGCATCTTGTTCACCCGCACAATGCGGAATGAAACCATGGCAATCGCAAACAGAATGACCGTATCAAAAATGAAGCCGGACAAAGACAGCAGTTCACCGCCAAAAAGCGCAAATCCCAAAAATCGGGAAGTCGCCCCAAGCAGGATCGAATAAGGAACAAGCTGCCCGGCAGGCCGCCAGGTATTGGCGACCGCCTGCCCGGTCATCAGGGCGCAGAACCCCATCAGGATAATCGTAATTCCGATGGTAACGCCAATGCTGGTACCGGTAATTGCTTCCATCACGCTTTCTCCTAGTGTCCGCCTTCAAGATACGCAGCGCGCACTTCAGGGTTTGCCAGCAATTCAGCGCCGCCGCCCGACATGGTAATGTTGCCATTGACCATAACGTAGCCACGATGCGCCAGTTTCAACGCGTGGAAGGCGTTCTGTTCAACAAGGAAAACAGTAACCTTGTTTTCCCGGTTGATCTTTTCAATGGTCTCGAAAATCTGCTTTACCACCAGGGGTGCCAGACCAAGTGACGGTTCATCGAGCAGAAGCAGGCGCGGACGGCCCATCAGGGCGCGACCGATTGCCAGCATCTGCTGCTCGCCGCCCGACATGGTACCCGCACGCTGGCTGATGCGTTCCTTCAGACGCGGGAACAGGTCAAACACCATTTCCAGGTCTGAATCGAAATGCTTGGGATCCTGCGTACAGGCGCCCATTTGCAAGTTTTCATAAACCGACATGCGCGGGAAAATGCGGCGTCCTTCCGGCGACTGCTGGATGCCGAGCTGGCAGATCTCGTGTGTCGGCATACGGCTGATGTCGTTGCCTTCAAACAGGATGCGGCCCTTGGTTGCCTGCGGCGAGCCACAGCATGTCATCAGAAGGGTTGTCTTGCCCGCGCCATTGGCACCAATGAGCGTGACAATTTCGCCTTCATTGACTTCCATATCAATGCCCTTGAGGGCTTCGATATTACCGTAGAAGGTATGTACACCTTCAATCTTCAACATGGTCATATCGACGTCTCCCTCACTGCGCCTTCGGATCAAGGTGAAGGTCGCTGGCGACTTCCGGCGGAAGGTCGTCATCTTCTTCTTCACCAAGATACGCACGGATCACCGCCGGGTCGTTCTTCACGGCGTCGGGGTTACCGTCTGCAATTTTCTTGCCGTAATCGAGCACGATCACATGGTCGGAAATCTGCATGACCACGCTCATGTCGTGCTCAATCAGCAGAAGGCCGATGCCCTGCTCGTCACGGATGCTCTGCAACAGCAGGTTCAATTCCGCAGATTCACGCGGGTTGAGGCCTGCGGCCGGTTCGTCAAGGCAAAGCAGTGACGGTTCGACACACATTGCACGGGCAATTTCAAGACGGCGCTGGTTACCATAGGCAAGGTTGCCAGCATTCCAGTCTGCAAATTCGTACAGACCGGTTTTGTTCAACCAGAATTTCGCACGTTCCAGGGCTTCTTTTTCTGCGCTGGCGTAACGACCAAGGTTGAACAGGCCGGCGATCGAGAACATCGATGCGTCCATCAGCCGGTTATGCTGGGCGACAATCAGGTTTTCCAGGACGGTCATGCCGGTAAACAGACGGATGTTCTGGAAGGTACGTGCCACACCGTTGTTTCGCGAAATACGGAAACCTTCGGTGCGCTCCAAAAGACGCGGCCCGTCATTGGCTTGAAGGGTCAGTCGGCCTTCGGTCGGCACATAAAAGCCTGTCAGGCAGTTAAACACCGTGGTTTTACCGGCCCCGTTCGGGCCGATAATTGCCGTGATTTCCCGCTTGTTTGCCGTAAATGACAGGTCATCAATGGCAACCAGCCCGCCGAAACGCATGGTTAGATGTTCGACTTCAAGCAATTTGTTGTCGGTCATGACTTTTCTCCGGCAACTTTTTCTTTCTTGCTCATATTCAGCAGGATCGTCGGGTCACGGAAAGACAACAGACCACGCGGACGCCACAACATGATGGCAACCATCCCTGCCCCGAAAATCAGCATGCGATATTCGGCCAGTTCGCGGAACATTTCCGGGAAACCGATCATGACGATGGCAGCAAGCACCACCCCGATCTGGCTGCCCATACCGCCCATAACAACGATGGCCAGGATCACGGCAGATTCAAGGAAGGTGAAGCTTTCCGGGCTGATGAAGCCCTGACGGGTTGCAAAGAACGCGCCAGCAAAGCCGCCAAACATTGCGCCAATGGCAAAAGCCGAAAGCTTGGTGTTGGTCGGATTGATACCGAGCGAACGGCAGGCAATTTCGTCTTCACGCAGCGCTTCCCATGCACGACCGATCGGCAGTTTGCGCAGGCGCATGGTCACAAAGTTTGTCACCAGTGCCAGAACAAGGATCAGGTAATACAGGAAGATCAGGCGGTGCATGGACGAATAATCGATGCCAAACAGATCGGAGAAGCTTGTCACCCCTTCCGGTACCCGACGCGAAAAATCGGCCAGACCAAAGAAGCTAGGACGCTCGATCGAGGCAATGCCATCCGGGCCACCGGTAAGATTGTACCAGTTGATCAGCACCACGCGGATGATTTCCCCAAAGCCCAGTGTCACGATGGCAAGATAGTCACCACGCAGACGCAGAACCGGGAAACCAAGGATGATGCCAAAACTTGCCGAGAAGATACCGGCCATCGGCAGGCAGAGCCAGAAGCTCAGGCCGAAATGCTGGGACAACAGGGCATAGGAATAGGCACCAACCGCGTAAAAGGCGACATAACCTAGGTCAAGAAGACCGGCCAGACCAACCACAATGTTCAGGCCCCAACCCAGCATGATGTAAATCATAACCAGAGTTGCAAGGTCGATGGCAGAGCGGTTTTCGCCAAAGAGCAGCGGAAAGGCAAAGAAGAAGAGAATGCCGACAACACCAATTTTCTTGGTGTTGGTGCGGTATGCCACCTGCAGGCGGGCCGAAAAGCCGTTGCTTTTTTCTTCTTCGGTCACAACACGTTTGGTTGAAGCCGAAAAATAGGCAATCGCAAAGACAACAGCCAGCATCGCAATAAAGACGATGACACTGGTGACACTTTGGAAGGCCATATCAAAAGTAACCGGTGCTACCCAGCGATCATCAAGATCGCGGAACCGCACAAACATTTCAAACACCAGCAGCGCCGAAACCACAATAAGCACCGCCTGGATCAGACGGGAAATGTGTTCGCGACGAATGATCAGTGCGAGGCGGCCAATAACAGTTGAGATGATGGCCAGAACAACCAGGTCCCAGCGCAATGCCAGTTCCAGGCCTGTTGGCCGGTCAACCGTTTCAACACCCAGGATCATGATCGACATCATGACGGCAAGGACAGCAAAGAACGCAAGTTCCTTGGCAATCTCGGCCGGGGTGATGCGCGAAGATGTAAGCAAAGACGACATCAGACTTTCTCCACCTCCGGCTTGCCCAGAAGGCCCCACGGACGGAAGATCAGCACCAGAACCAGAATGCCGAATGTTGCGACATCCTTGTATTCAATGGTGAGATAACCCGACCAGAAGGATTCAATCAGGCCGATCAGCAAACCGCCAAGCATTGCGCCCGGCAACGAGCCAATACCGCCAAGCACGGCAGCAGTAAACGCCTTAACCCCGGCAAGGAAGCCGATATAGAAATCGATAACGCCGTAATACAGCGTCACCATCATCCCGGCGACCGAGGCAAGGGCTGCGCCCATGACAAAGGTGGTTGAAATGGTGCGGTCGACATTGATGCCAAGCAGGCCTGCCATGGTGCGGTCCTGTTCACAGGCACGCTGCGCACGACCAAGCGAGGTTTTGGCGATCAGGGTCGAGAAAACAACCATCAGAACAAAGGTCAGAACGATGATGATGATCTGCATATAGCTGAGCTGGACGTTGAAGTCCGGGCTTTCCATAAGCGTGATCCCACCATGAATGAGCGGCTGCATCGGTTTGACGCGTGCGCCCTGGGCGATCTGAACAAAGTTCTGCAGGAAGATCGACATCCCGATGGCAGAAATAAGTGCTGCCAGACGGAAGGACCCGCGCAATGGCCGATAGGCGATACGTTCGACGCCCCAGCCATAAACCGAGGTCATCACCATGGAGACGACCAGCATCAAAAGAAGTGTTAACGGCAGAATGCCGCTAATTCCCGCCGCCTGACAAATCAGGAACGTAATCAGGGAATGAAAGGCGCCCAGCATATAAATTTCGCCGTGCGCGAAGTTGATCATGCCGATGATGCCATAGACCATCGTGTAACCGATCGCGATGAGGCCATAAATGGCGCCAAGCGTCAATCCATTGATCAATTGTTGTAAAAAATAAGCCCAATCCATTGCTCAACCTTAGATTTGGCACAGACAAACGCCGTCCTCGACAGCAAGGCCGCAGGCAAAGAACAAGGATATACAAATGTTTTTGGGTAAGAACCCATCTCCCCATTGCCCCCTCGCAAACCTCCGCAGCCTCCGTCTTTTTGTTATCGGGGTACCCCCGCTTTTAAGTTCCCGGACGCGACCATTCTTTTGTGGTTCTGGGTCCGAAAACGCGATTTACGATTGGAACCTTAGACACATGTGGTCGAAGGCTGCAAGCGTGTTTGGAAAATTGGTTGATTCTCCCGTTTTCCCACTCCCGGGTAGAATTTTTTACCACAAAGGTGAAATAACCAACTGTTCCAATATTGTATATTTTATTCCTTATTCAAAATGTATTCAAGTTTTTGTACCGCAACCCGCTTTAACTGCTCTGGATTGCGCGATACAGGCCCGGCGACGGTTACTTCCTTTCCGGTCACTGAATCAATAGCCGTGCAGCGCAGATATTGGCCTACCTGTTTGAATTCAATGTATATTTCACGATTTTTAGAAGAAGTTGGCGCCATGGTTAATTCTGGAACCCTAATTTATCCACATCCCCAAGCATCAGTATAACTTGGTATAGCGACAAGGATACTACCAAATCCTCCGAATCTGGACATAAAAAATGCGGAGGACCGAAATCCTCCGCATCGTGATAGTGATTTATGCTGTCAAACGGCAATGCAAGCTTAAAAAGTTGCGTTACTCGCCATCAAGCATTTTGACAATTGCCGAAAAATCACGGCCACCATTGCCACCGGCGCTATACATTGCATAAAGGCTTTCGGCGAGCGCCCCCATCGGGGTTGTTGCATTAGCCGCGGCCGATGCCTGCTGTGCCAGCTTCAAATCTTTCAGCATCATATCAACCGCAAACCCCGGCTGATAATCGCGGTTGGCCGGTGACGTCGGCACAGGGCCCGGCACAGGGCAATAGCTGGTAAGTGACCAGCACTGGCCAGATGCCTTTGACGAAATATCAAACAGTTTCTGCGCATCCACGCCAAGACGCTTTGCCAGCATGAAGGCCTCGGAAACGGCGATCATGCTCACACCCAGGATCATGTTATTGCAAATCTTGGCCGCCTGCCCGGCCCCGCTGTCGCCGGCATGAATAATATTGCTTCCCATCGCCTGAAGGATCGGCTCTGCCGTTGCAAAGGCATCCGCATCGCCACCAACCATAAAGGTAAGGGTCCCGGCGGTTGCACCAGCAACACCACCGGAAATTGGCGCATCAACTGCGCGCATGCCTTTTGCCTTTGCCAGTTCGGCTGCTTTGCGGGCGGCATCAACTTCAATGGTCGAGCTATCAATAAACAGCGTATTGGCCGCAGCATTGGCAAGAAGCCCTTCTGCCCCGTCATAAACTCCCAAAACGTGTTTTCCAGCCGGAAGAACAGTCACAACAGCATCAACACTGGTGGCGGCATCCGCCAATGATGTGGCGGCGGTTGCGCCAATTTCAACAGCGGCCTTTACCGCTTCTGTCGACAGGTCAAACACCTTTACTTCATGTCCGGCGCGCACAAGGTTGGCGGCCATTGGCCCGCCCATATTGCCCAGTCCGACAAACCCAATTTTTGCCATTTCTAACGTCTCCTCTGATGGTCCGGCGCATACCGGTTTTATTTGTTCGCAAGATGCCGGGCACCAAAGGAGCCGGCATAATTTTCGTTATGATCGGATTATATCGCCAATTCCCGGGCTGCAGGTAAAGGCGCAAAAAAAGCATCCACATCACGCGGGTCAACCTGGCCAACATCGCCCTGGGCCCAGCGCGGGTTGTGGTCCTTATCAACAATGACCGCACGTACGCCTTCAAACAGATCGGGCTTTTCAACCATACGCTGGCTCAGGCGGAATTCCATTTTAAGGTCTTCGGCCAAATCAAATCCTGCGCCTTCACGTATCTGTTTAAAAGTAACCGCCAATGCCATTGGTGATTTTGAATTAAGCATTTTCAACGCATTATTTGAAAATTCCGATCCATTTTCCTCAAGTTTTTTCAACACATCGATCAGGGTATCACCGGCGAATATGGCATCAATCTCGTTTTGTTGGCCTGCCAGTGCGGCATCACCCTGATCGTGGGAATATTGATCAAGAACGCCTTCCACAACGGTGCAAACAGCGCCGTAATCCTTGCCGTTTTTATAAAAATCTATCGTAGCAAGTGTGGATTTTAGGCTTGGAACATCAACGCTTTGGGCACCGTGAGTTGCAATACCGGAATACAAACAATCCGCCGCCGCCAGGCGCGCGCCCGTCAGGCCAAGATACATCCCGATTTCACCAGGGCAGCGCGGCAGAAAATAGCCGCCGCCAACATCGGGGAAAAAACCGATACCCGTTTCAGGCATCGCAAACATGGTTTTTTCGGTGACAACGCGATACCGCCCATGGATCGAAACACCAACACCACCGCCCATCACAATCCCGTCCAACAACGCAATACAGGGCTTGGGATAAACTGACATATAATGGTTAAGCTGATATTCCCGGCGATAAAAGGCATCAAGCAGTTCAGGCGCATCATTTTTGCGGGCATCATAAAGCCCGCGAATATCACCGCCCGCACAAAATGCTTTTTCACCCGTTCCTTCGATGGTCAGGATGGCAATGGCATTATCCTTTTCCCAAAGCCGCATCTGATGATGAATGGCATCCACCATGGGCAGGGTCAGAGCATTCAGGGCTTTGGGCCGGTTCAAATGGATTTCGCCAACGGCACCATTGACGACAAATTCGACACCAACATCGCTCATAGTACAGGCTCCTGGTCTTTTGGGGCGGTATTGATCAATCGCGCAGGGCTGCGCGTGCAATGATAACCCGCATAATTTCATTTGTGCCTTCAAGGATTTGGTGCACACGCAGGTCGCGCAGCAGCCGTTCGACGGGATATTCACGAATATAGCCATATCCGCCATGCAATTGCAGCGCGTCGTTACAGACGGCAAAGGCAATATCGGTCGCAAAGCGCTTGGCCATGGCGCAGAACTGTGTGGCATCATGGGCCTGTTCGTCAAGTTTACAGGCCGCTTTATGCAGCAGCAGCCGGGCGGCTTCCAGTTCGGTTACCATATCGGCAAATTTGAATTGCAGCGCCTGAAAGGCCTCCAGTGGTTTTCCAAACTGCTTGCGTACCCGCATATGCTCGCGGGCATGTTCCATCGCAGCACGTGCACCACCGATCGAGCAGGCTGCTATGTTCAGGCGCCCGCCATCCAGGCCCTTCATGGCAAATTTGAACCCCTCGCCTTCAGCACCCAACAGGTTTTCCACCGGAACTTTGCAGTCGCTGAAAATAACAGCCGAGGTCGGCTGGCTATGCCAGCCCATTTTTTCTTCCAGCTTGCCAAATGAAAGGCCCGGTGCATCCTTCGGCACGATGAAGGTTGATATACCGGCAGGGCTTTCATCACCCGTTCGCGCCATAACGATATAAATGTCGCTGCGCGAGCCACCGGAAATAAACGCCTTTTCACCGTTCAAAACATAATAGTCGCCATCGCGAACCGCGCGCGTGCGCAACGAACCCGCATCGGATCCGGCACCCGGCTCTGTCAGGCAATAACTGGCGAAATGTTCCATGCGCGTCAGCTTGGGCAAAAAGCACTGGCGTTGCTGTTCATTTCCGAATCTGTCGATCATCCAGCAGGCCATATTATGAATGGAAATATAGGCCGCGGTTGACGGGCATGCAGTTGCAAGTTCTTCAAATATGACGGCCGCATCCAGGCGCCCCAGCCCGGCCCCACCCACGTCATCGCGGGTATAAATGCCGGCAAAGCCCATTTCGGCCGCCTGGCGCAGGGTTTCTTCGGGGAAGATATGCTCTGCATCCCAGTTTGCGGCATGCGGGGCCATTTCACCCGCCGCAAAATCGCGGGCGGCCTGCTGAAAGGCCAGTTGATCTTCTGAAAGGGCGAATTCCATTGGATATTCCTCGTCAGGGCGATTTATTTCCCTTTACGTAAACGTGAAAAAGTCCGCGTGTCAATTAATTCGGCATAACAATACCGAAATACGACATTATCCATATCAGGGAAAACCATTACCAACCAGAACGTGCACCGCGCGCATCTTGCCCGTGTGGAATTAATGTGTCTTACTGCGACCCAACATGGAAAAACGTTAACAGGGGAATGGAAATGACCGACAGCAAAAATCCGGAAACAATCGTCCTTCACGCGGGCTATCGTGCCGATCCGACCACGGGATCGGTTGCAGTGCCGATTTATCAGACCACCAGCTATCAGTTCCGCGATACGCAGCATGCGGCAGACCTGTTTGCCCTTAAGGAACTGGGCAATATCTATACCCGTCTGATGAACCCGACCAATGACGTGCTTGAACAGCGCATCACCGCCCTTGAAGGTGGTGCAGCAGCAGTAGCCGTCGCGTCGGGCCAGGCTGCGTCGACATTTGCCATTCTCAATATTGCCCAGGCTGGCGATAATATTGTCAGCTCAACCGACCTTTATGGCGGCACCTGGAACCTGTTTGCCAATACCTTCAAGCAAATGGGCATTGAAGTTCGCTTTGCGGACCCGTCAGACCCGGAAAACTTCCGCAAGCTGGCCGATGACAAAACCCGCGCCTTTTATGCTGAAACACTGCCCAATCCCAAATTGCAGGTTTTCCCGCTGCGTGAAGTTGCCAATATTGGTGATGAACTGGGTATTCCGCTGGTGGTCGATAATACGGCTGCCCCGGTTCTGTGCCGCCCGATCGAACATGGTGCGGCGATTGTCATGTATTCAACCACCAAATTCATTGCCGGTCACGGAACATCGGTTGGCGGTATTGTTGTGGATTCAGGCCGCTTTGATTGGGAAAAACACGCAGACCGATTCCCGCTTCTGACCCAGCCTGATCCCAGCTATCATGGTGCTGTCTGGACCGAAGCAGTTAAACCGATTGGCCCGGTGGCCTATGCCATCAAATTGCGCTGCACGCTGCTGCGCGATGTTGGTGCGGCCGCATCACCACTTAGCTCGTTCCAGATTATCCAGGGCATGGAAACCCTGCCCCTGCGCATGGAACGCCATTGCGAAAATGCCAACAAGGTTGCCGCCTTTTTAAACGACCATCCCAAAGTCGCAAAGGTCATTCACCCCAGCCTGCAGGAAGGCGAAACCCGCCGCCGGGCAGACGCATACCTTAAAGGTGGTTTTGGTTCGTTGATGGGCTTTGAGCTTAAAGAAGGCCGCGCTGCTGGCGAGAAATTCATCAATAGCCTGAAGCTGTTTTATCATGTTGCCAATATTGGCGACACGCGCTCGCTTGCCATTCACCCGGCAACGACAACCCATTCACAGCTTTCAGAATCGGAACTGGCCGCATCGGGTGTTAGCGAAAGCTATATCCGCCTGTCGATCGGGATCGAACATATCGATGATATCCTTGCTGATTTGAAACAGGCCCTTGATGCCAGCTAAAGCAAGATTCTGCCATTAAGCAATATGAAATTTTGCCGGTCACGCCATAGCGTGGCCGGTTTTTGTTTGACCGGGATCAGACCCGCCCCTACAACAAAACAGGCAATAAACGCAAAACGAGCAAAACAGGCAAATCATGTCCAGCGTCGACAACCGGCATCGCGAGATTTCGTCCCTTCTTAAACGTTATGGCACCGTTCATATCCACGACCTGGCAGACAGGCTGCACACATCCCTTGATACCGTCCGCCGTGATCTGCGCCAGATGGAACAGCAAGGTGATTTACGCCGCATTCATGGCGGTGCGATTTTGCCCGCACTGGGCGAAGGCAGCTATCAGGAACGTAGCCAGGAAATTCGCCCGGAACGCACGACAATTGCCCGGTATGTTGCCCAAAACCTTATTCCCGACGATGCCATCGTTTTTTTTGATAGCGGTATTACCGTGCTTGAAGTCGTTCGCAACCTGAAACCATCCTTTCACGGGACCGCAATTGTCGTAAACCCGGCCGCCGCCGTTATCCTGGCCGAACACCCCAATGCCGATATCATCATGATTGGCGGCAAAATCCTGAAAAAGGACATGGTGGTTTCCGGGGCTGGCACGATGGATGAAATACGCCATTACCAGGCAGATATCTGCATTCTTGGAACCTGTGCCATCCATCCCGACCTTGGGGTCAGCACCCAGCATATCGAAGAACGCACCGGCAAAGCCGCGATGATTGCACAGTCATCAGAAGTGATTGCAATCGCCACAGCAGACAAGCTTGAAACCAGAATGCCATTTAAGGTGTGCGATGCAAATGCCGTCGACACCCTGGTAACAGGGCGCAAGCTTTCTGAAAGCTATTTGTCAAATTACCGCGACCAAGGCATTGAAGTTGTTCTGATATGAAAGATTCAAACACAGGTTTGACCGAGGCCGAAAAACAGCGCGCCCATCACCGGTCGCGGGGCATATTTTTTATTCATGGTGCCGGTTTTGCAAGCTGGGTACCGCATATTCCGCTGGTTCAGGAACAGCTATCTCTCAGTCATGAACGGCTTGGCATTGCCCTTCTGGCCGCAGCGATTGGTGTAGTTGCCGCCATGCCATTTGCCGGGCGTCTGTCTGACCGGTTCGGGTCACATATCATTGTGCGGGTTGCCGGGCTGTTTTTTTTCCCGGTCCTGACATTGCCCATCTTCATGCCCAGCTTCGCCTCGCTAAGCGTGTCGCTATTTTTTATGGGGTTTTGTGCAGCCCTGATGGACATCGCCATGAATGCAAATGGTGTCAGCCTGGAACGCGCAAGGGGCAAAAGCATCCTTTCCGGATTGCATGGTTTCTGGAGCCTGGGCGGCTTCACCGGGGCTGGTTTTGCAACGTTATGGTTTGCCCTGCCTCTGTCTAACAGCATTCATCTGCCGTTAAGTGCCGCAATCCTGCTGATCGCACACTGGATTTTGCAGGCCGGATTGCTTCATGATGGCCCGGCAACAGGCAACAGCACAGCAGCCAGCGACACCCAGGAAACATCAACGCAGCAAGGCAGCGCGCAAATTGATGCGGATAAACCCATTTTCTGGTTGCTGTTACCCTTTGGTCTTTGCGTCTTTATTGGCCAGTTTGGTGAAGGCGTGATTACCGACTGGGTCACCGTCCTTATGATCAGGACACTCGATAGCACAGCAAGCATCGCTGCTGCCGGTTTTGCCCTATACTCCGCCGCAATGGCAGCCACACGCCTTAGCGGCGATTGGCTGGTAAACCGGTTTGGCCGTGCACCGATTTTGCTGACAAGTTGTGTATTGGCGACATCGGGGTATCTGATCATTGCGCTATCGCCCCATTTCATCCTGTCCTGGGTTGGATGTTTTATCGCGGGGATGGGACTGGCGGTTATTTTACCCTTGCTGATTTCGGCCGCAGCCAGCAGCAGCGGTAAAAGCAGTGGCACTGTTGTGGCGACAATCGCGGCAACCGGCTACACCGCCTTAATGGCGGGCCCACCCTTTATCGGTGCAATTGCCGAACGCTATGGCCTGGTAAATGCCTTTTTATTAAGTGCGGCATTCCTGAGCCTGATCATTCCGGTATATCTGACCAGCATGCGACAAAGACTAAAAACTGTCCGCAATAGTTGAACAATCCTTCAATCTGCCGCATAAAACTGTTTCCACGCCACCACCTCCACCCGCGCGAAAGAGTTAGATCATGGCCCATCCTGTCAGTTACGGCACCTTTCCTCGCACACGTCTGCGCCGCCCCCGCATGACCGACTGGTCACGCCGCATGGTTGCCGAAACCCGCCTGAGCGTTGACGACCTTATCCTGCCTGTTTTTGTCATTGCAGGCCGTAACGAACGGGTCACGATTCCGTCAATGCCGGGTGTTGAACGCCAAAGTATCGATGTGCTGGTTGAAACAGCCCGCCGGGCAGAAAAGCTGGGCATCCCAGCCCTTGCCCTGTTTCCCTATATCGACCCGGCATTAAAAACCCCGGACGCGCGCGAAGCCTACAACCCGAACAATGTTGTCTGCGAAGCCACCAAAGCCATCAAAGATGCCTGCCCCAATCTTGGCATCATTTCCGATGTTGCCCTGGACCCGTTTAATTCCAACGGGCAGGACGGTGTTGTTGTTGATGGTGAAATCCTCAATGATGAAACGACCGAAGCCCTGGTGCGCCAGGCGCAGGTTCAGGCGCAGGCAGGCTGCGACATTGTTGCCCCGTCCGACATGATGGATGGCCGCATTGCCGCCATTCGCGATATGCTGGAAACCGAAAACTTCAAAAAAGTGCAGATCATGGCCTATGCCGCCAAATACGCATCTGCCTTTTATGGCCCGTTCCGCGACGCCATCGGATCTGCCAGCGCCCTTGGCAAGGCTGACAAAAAAACCTATCAGCTTAACCCTGCCAACAGTGACGAGGCCATTCGCGAAGTTGCCTATGATCTGGAAGAAGGTGCTGATTCCGTCATCGTCAAGCCGGGCCTGCCCTATCTCGATATCGTGCGCCGCGTGCGCGACAATTTCGGCGTTCCGGTATTTGCCTATCAGGTATCAGGCGAATACGCGATGCTGCGCGCCGCCGCCGACAATGGCTGGCTGGACTACGCGGCTTGCGCAGTAGAAACGCTGGCATGCTTCAAACGTGCTGGCGCATCAGGCATCCTGACCTATAGCGCAATTGACGTAGCCGAATATCTTGGTTGATTGGCTAAAACAGGCAAACGCATAACAAAAAGGGGTGCAGCATTGGCACCCCTTTTTCAATTTAATTCCGGTTATTCCAGCCCAGCACCAATCGCCGGGGCAATGAAATGCGGCCGAAGACCTGAAAGGTCATAAAGCCCGGCAAGGTCATCATAACCGTCAAGGAACCCGCCGCGTGTAACCAGTAATGTTTTGATGCCAACCGCAAGCCCCCCAAGTACATCGGTGTGCAAGGTATCGCCCACCATCAAAATCCGCGACGGATCAACATTGGGGTGGCGCTGCAGGATATCCTCAAACACTTCGCGATAGGGTTTGCCAACACATTCGGGCACCAAACCGCAGGCATCAGCGGCCAAATGGGCAAAATAACCCGATTCAACCGATAGGAAATGCCCCATCGGCGCACAGATATCAGGGTTACCCACCAAAATCGGTCGGGGATTTTTCGCTAAGCTGGTTTCCAGTCGCTGCTGGCGCAAGTCATTCCAGTCATCGGAATCGATCAACACAAAGCCACCAACGGCATCATAATCGGCATCGTCATCCCCCAACAGCCGTGCGTCACCTGGCAAACGATCAATCGGCCAATGCGATGGCGCCATGATCCCCCAACTGGTCACATCGGGATGGCGTTCCATCATCGGGACAATATATTTTGCGCTGCTGACAAGGGATTCCACGGTAAAATCAAAACCACGCTTGCGGTGGCGTTCGATGATGGCTTCGGGCGCATTCGAGGCATCGTTGGTAACAACCGCCAGGTCAATACCACGTTGACGCAGGGCGGAAACAGCCTGCAACGCCCCGGGTATCGCATCCGCCCCGGAATTCAGAACACCAAAGGCATCAAAGATAATGACGTCAAACTGATCTGCGATTGCCAAAATATTTGCCACTTCCTGCGTTTGAGCCGGCAAATGACCGTCAGCAAGCTTTGGCATTCTATTGGCATATTTCAGATAGGCCGCAATGGCACTGTCTCGGTCAAGCGCAGGTCTCGAACCCGTCATTATATTTTGCCTTTCGCAATTTCGGTTCCGGTCAAACCATTAACCCGACATACGAGTCTTTGGACGATTCCCGGTTTTAATGGCCATCCATAGGGTGATGTGACCGTTTGGGGCATCATCAGTGCCTGTAAAAAGACATAAAATCAATACAGCGAAACATTTTAAAACCGACCGCAATTTCGCCTCTGGGTGGGAAATGCCAATACACTAAAAAATTGGGTAATTTTATTAGCCATGCGCATGACGCATGTCGCCAAAAGCGGCACTTCTGGAAAATCAATGGTTATTTTGGTGAAATTTTGGGCATTTGCTTAATTTCTGCGCTTTATCCGGCCCTGATCTGCAAAAAACGCAATGGTGAAAAAAAGCGCTCAGGCTTATCTTCCAGTTCAACAGATAACGGCAATCACTACCGACACGAAAATCGAATATCGAAATCCTGTCGCCCTGGTTGCAAAGAGCAGACCGACACGTCGAACCATTCAGTATGCCACTGGGCATCAAACGGGTCACTTGCCGGTTCCCTGAATGTAGTTTCCGACGCTGTCGGACGGTTTGATATAGGTGATAAAATGATCCTGACCAAAATTTTCGCTTACCTGCGTGCCCTGCGTATCCAGTACCAGACCCAGAATGCCCTTGCCAAACTTGACCAGCGCGAACTGGCTGACATTGGCCTGAACCGCGACCAGATCGAAGACGTTGCACATCGCGTTGCCTTTGGTCACTAAGACTTGGCAAACTTTCCGGTCTGCCCAAACAAAAAAAGCCCCGTGCGTTGAACCCGCCGGGGCTTTTTTGCTATGCGCTTTATGCAGGTTTCACCACCTGCGCGTTATGAAGAAAACAGCGTGCGATATTCATCGCGCAGAATGTTTTTCTGCACCTTCCCCATGGTGTTGCGCGGCAGTTCAGCCACAAAAATTGCTTTCTTTGGCACTTTAAAATTCGCCACCAATAATTTGATATGACTGATAATATCGGACTCAGTTATTGCAGCAACCCCATCGGACACGATAATGGCAATTACTGCCTCGCCAAAATCGGGGTGCGGCACACCGATCACTGCACTTTCAAGAACACCATCCATCTTGTCGATCTCGGTTTCGATTTCTTTGGGATAGATATTAAATCCACCCGAAATCACCAAATCCTTCGCCCGACCAACAATATGGACATATCCCCGATCATCGATCAGAGCGATATCCCCGGTGATGAAAAAGCCATCATCACGAAATTCTTCGCGGGTCTTTTCAGGCATCTTCCAGTAACCGGCAAACACATTGGGTCCACGGGCTTCAAGCACACCGACCTCGCCAGATGCCAGCACCTTGCCCTCACCATCACAAACACGCACCTCAACATCGGGCAGCGCTGGACCGACGGTGTGAATTACCCGTTCGCCGTGCAGTGGGTTTGACGTTGCCATACCCATTTCTGTCATGCCATAGCGCTCTAGCAGATAGTGGCCTGTACGCTGATGGAAAGCCGAAAATGTTTCAGGCAACAATGGTGCTGATCCTGAAATGAACAGGCGCATATTGGCAACAAGGCCAGCGTTGAAATCGTCACCGGCCAGCAAGCGAACATAAAATGTCGGAACGCCCATCATCACCGTTGAACGCGGCAACGCATCAATAACCTGGTCGCGGTCAAATTTCTGCAGGAAAATCATGCCTGCACCAGACATCATCACGCAATGGCAGGCAATGAACAGGCCATGGGTATGAAAAATCGGCAAGGCATGCAGCAAGGTGTCACCTGGGCCAAAGCCCCATAAATTGACCAGCGTTTGCCCGTTTGACCACAAATTCATCTGGGTCATCATAGCACCCTTGGGCTTGCCTGTGGTACCAGATGTGTACAGGATGGCGGCCAAATCATCATCGGCGCAGGCTACGGGCATAAATTCCGTTCTCTGCCCGCTTGCGGCCACCGTCATGCTTCCCTGGCCATCGGCATCAAGCGTGAAAATGGTGCAACCGGCCTTTTCACCTGCAATCGCATCCATATCCGCCTTGCGATCAGGCTGGCAAACGATCACCGCGGGTGATGCATCCGCGACAAAATAGGACAGTTCCTGGGATTGGTAGGCAGTATTAAGCGGTAAATAAACCAGCCCGGCGCGAATGCAGCCCAAATACAGGAACAGCGCAGCCGCGGATTTATCAACCTGCACGGCCACCCGGTCCCCTTTTTGGGCACCTGCCTTTTGCAATGCATGGGCATAACGCGCCGACCATTCATCAGCATCACGATAGGTCAGCCTGCTGCCATCGGGTGTTTCGATCAGGGTTTTACCAAGATCGCCCGGAAAACAGGCACGAATACGCATGAAAAGGCTGGTGGTCACGTTATTTCCCCCTGATTGATCCATTCACGGACCGCACACAGGGCACGATCCGTTTGGATGAAACCTAATACAGGGAAATCAAATTTGCAATTCGGTACGGCTTTACCGGGATGGCATTTTTACCCCGCCACCCGGTAAACCATTTTGCCTTGATCAGCCGACCTGGGGAAACTCGCCGTCAATAAACGGAAAAGCTTCACCTACCGTAACCAGAAGTTCCGGGAAAAACCCGTTAAAGTGGGTTGCAAGGGCGTTGGAATAGGCACCGATATGACCAAACTCAATCCAGTCGCCTTCACGGATATCAGCCGGAAGGTTCACGGTTGCCGGCAATACATCCATATTATCGCAGGTCGGGCCGTAAATGGTGAATTCCAGCGTTTCTTCCGGATCAAAATCACCGCCAATGCGCATCGGACGCACTGGGAAGCGCAAATTACCGGTTACGGCTTCGGACAGGCTGCCATAAATACCGTCATTGATGAAAAGCTGGTCTTCCTTGCGCAGCTGAATTTGCGTAACCAGCGACACACCACTTGAAACCAGCGCACGGCCCGGTTCACACATGAAGGTAATGTCGGGCATGCCCAGCCAGCGAATACAATCCTTGATTTCATCCATGAAAACATCAAGACCCGGCGCACGCTGGTTCATATATTGCCCAGGGAAACCGCCACCAACGTCGATGGAATGAATTTTGACGCCGGAAAAATCAATAACCTGGCGGATCAGCTCGATTGCAATGCGATAACCGTTCGGGCTGGTGCATTGCGAACCGACATGGAAGCAAAGCCCTGCTTTATAACCATAGCTGTCGACTTTTTTCAAAAGCTCGGCCGCAGTCATAGGACGGGCGCCAAATTTGGCAGACAGATTATAGGCTGCCCCTGCAGGCGGCGTTGCCAAGCGAACATGGATCACCAGATCCGGGTCTTCATCGGTTTCGGCGCGAATCTTGTGAAGTTCGTCTTCGGTATCGATTACGAAATGGCGAATACCAAACACGCGGTGCGCACTGCGGATCGCATCACGGCTTTTGACCGGATGCATGAAATAGGCATCCATACCGGGGAACTGGCGGCGCACCAGCGCGATTTCTTCGGGTGATGCAGTATCAAAATGGCGCACGCCGCCTTCATGCAGGTAACGCATAATTTCGGGATGAGGGTTACATTTCACGGCATACAGAACCTTGCCGGGAAACATTTCAACAAAACGGCTGGCAGCATCGCGCAATATGTCGGGGCGCAAACAATAAACCGGATAAGACGGTTTGAGTTCCTTGACGACGTCATAGGTCGTATCAAAATGGCGTGGCATCGCAGGCTCCGAACATTCCAGAAAGTGATTTAAAGCTAAACGCCCGCTGCATGAGGCGGTTCCGGCAATTTTACCGGCGCGGCCCACCCTAACAAGCATGCGACGAAATGTCATGGATCATCACAAGCAAAGGGCTTGCAATCGTCTGGCCCGCATGCTTAATTTGGTAAAACCATACCAAATAACCATTTAACCCGCCGCGCCGCAACGGCCCGATAAAAGACGGGTAAAAACAGGGAGGCTTCCGTGCCTGTTGAACTGGAACTGGACCCATTCGTCCTGGCGAAATCACTGTCTGGCGTACACCTGATTGACGGCGAATTTGTCGCGCCGATCAATGGTAAAACATTTGATGTTTTAAACCCGGCAACCGGTAAATCCATTGGCCAGGCGGCCGAGGGCGACAAGGCTGACGTTGACCGCGCCGTAAAGATCGCCAAAGAAGCTCAAAAATCCTGGTCAGAGCGCCCGGCCCGTGAACGCGGCAAACTTGTTGCTGAATGCGGCCGCATCCTGAACCAGCATGTCGATGAGCTCGGCAAACTGATTGCCCTTGAATCCGGCAAAGCGCTGCGGACCGAAAGCCGCGTCGAGGCATCGGTGCTGGCGGATATGTTTGTGTTTTTTGGTGGCCTCGCATCCGAGTTGAAAGGCGAAACCGTTCCGTTCAACCCGAATATGATGACAATGACCACCCGCGAGCCCGTGGGCGTTGTCGGCGCGATTATTCCCTGGAACGTGCCGCTTTTGCTAATGGCGATCAAGGTTGCACCGGCACTGGTTGCAGGTAACAGCGTTGTGGTGAAATCGGCCGAAGACACGCCCTTTACCGTGCTGCGTGTTTGCCAGATCATGCAGCAGATTTTACCGAAGGGTGTTTTGAACATTCTTTCCGGCTTTGGCCCTGGCTGCGGTGGCCCACTGGTGGAACACAAGGATGTCAAAAAAGTTTCGTTCACCGGGTCAGTAGAAACGGGACGTACCGTTTACCGTGCTGCGGCAGAAAAGCTGATCCCTGTGACGCTGGAACTTGGTGGCAAATCGCCGATGATCGTGATGGACGATGCCGACCTTGAAAAGGCCGTTGCGGGTGCCATTGGCGGCATGCGTTTCACCCGTCAGGGGCAAAGCTGCACTGCATCGTCGCGCATTCTGGTACACGAAACACTGCATGACGAATTTGTCAGCCGCCTGAAAGAGCGCGTAAATGCCCTTAAGATGGGCAACCCGCTTGATGAAAGCACCGATATCGGCACCATCATCAACGCCAAGCAACGCGCGAAGGTGTGCAACTATATTGAAATCGGCAGCGAGGAAGGTGCAACAAAGCACGAATTAAGCGCCCTGCCCGATGACCCGGAACTGGCGGACGGCCAATATGTGCGCCCGGTGATTTTCACCGATGTTAAGCCCGATGCCCGCATTGCCCGCGAAGAAATTTTCGGCCCGGTCGCCTGTGTGTTCAAATTCAAGACATTTGAAGAAGCCCTTGAACTTGCAAACGATAGTGACTTTGGCCTGGCGGCAACTGTCTGGACCACAAACCTGAAAACAGCGCTGGTAGCCACCAAGCGGCTGGAGGCCGGTTTTGTGCAGGTCAACCAGAACCTGGTTGTGCAGCCCAACCTTTCCTATGGTGGCGTCAAACTTTCGGGGCTGGGACGTGAAGCATCGCTTGAAAGCATGCTGGAACACTTCACCCATAAGAAAACCATCATATTGAACATGGAATAAGGGAAAAACCGCCAGTTATTTTCCCACCGGGTTGCATTGCGAAATATGCAACCCGGATTTTTTCCATGTTCCCTTGACCTCGTCTGTCCGATCCGTAAAAGTGCGTTTATTCGCGCTTAAAGTTCTGAAAGTATCTGGCACATGTCTGACGGCACCGACACCAAACTGTCGCCCTGTTCCCTCACCTGTTTTACAGGCGTGGCTGACATGATGCCGATTATTTGCTCCATTTCCATTCGGCGAATGTGAACCCTGTCATCTGCGGATGACAGGTCTGGTGTATCCAAAATTCAAATCCCTACATTCACATTTGCAGTTGCTGCCGTGATTACAGGCAGAACGTAAAGGAGTCTGGAAATGGCTGTTTCCTATCATGATATCGTCCGTGCTTCGCGCCTGCTTGAAGGCATCGTCAATAAAACACCGCTGGTGCGATCCCAGACGCTGTCCAAAATCTGCCAGGCCGATGTCTATCTGAAGCTGGAAAACCTGCAATATACCGCGTCTTTCAAGGAACGTGGCGCCTATGTCAAATTGGCCAGCCTCACCCCGGAAGAACGCGCCTGCGGTGTTATTGCCGTATCGGCTGGCAACCATGCCCAGGGCGTGGCCTATAATGCCAAACGCCTTGGCATCCCCGCCACCATCGTCATGCCGGAAAACACTCCTTATACCAAGGTTCGTCATACCCGCTCACATGGTGCGGAAGTGGTCCTTAAAGGGGCTGTTCTGGCCGAATCCATGCAGGCCGCACAGGAAATCCAGCAGGAACGCGGGCTGACATTTGTTCACCCGTTTGATGACGAACATATCATCGCCGGTCAGGGTACTGTCGGTTTGGAAATTTTAAACGAAGGTGCCGATTTCGACACCATCATTGTGCCGGTTGGCGGTGGTGGCCTGGCCTCGGGCATTGCAACAGCCGTTAAATCGCGCAGACCTGACATTGATGTTATTGGTGTAGAAACAAAGCTTTACCCATCCATGTATGAAGGCATACATGAAAAAGAATTTACCGGTGGTGGCGTTACCATTGCCGAGGGCATCGCGGTAAAGCAGCCGGGCGGCAAGACCCTGGAAATTTGCAAAGAACTGCTGAACGACGTTGTGCTGGTCGAAGAATCGGCCATCGAACGCGCAATCCAGATGCTGATCGAGATCGAAAAGACCGTTGTTGAAGGTGCCGGTGCAGCACCACTGGCTGCCCTGCTTGATCACCCGGAACGGTTTGCTGGCAAAAAGGTATGTCTGATCATTAGTGGCGGCAATATCGATAGCCGCCTGCTGGCACAGGTTTTAATGCGCGGCATGGCGCGCGAAGGCCGCCTGGTTCGTATCCGTATTGAAATTCCCGACGTACCGGGTGCATTGGCACGCATCAGCACCCTGATCGGCAATGCCGAAGCCAATATTATCGAGGTCTATCACCAGCGCTATTTCTATGACATTCCGGCAAAGCAGACCGATGTCGATATGGTGCTGGAGGTGCGCGACACCGCACATGCCCAACAGGTTACCGAATATCTTAAAGAAAACGGATATGGCGGCCGGCTGCTGGGTAATACCTCGCTCGACTAACCCTGAAACATCAAAAGGGGACGCAGCGTTGACCCGATGGGGAATGCCGCGTCCCTTTTATAATTCAGCTTTGCAAAGTGATATGATCAGGCCCGCGCCAATTGTGCATAGGCTCCGCCGTAATACAGCAGCGGGTCGCCCGTTTCACCCATTTCAACGGCATTGACCTGCCCGACAATAATGCTGTGATCGCCGCCATCGTGCACGGCATGGCGCACACACGAAAAAGTTGAGATGTTCCCTGTCAAAACCGGCATACCATGACCATTATCTGTAAAGCGGGTATCTTCCCAGCGATCAGCAATTGGGGCGGCAAAGCGTTCGGCCAGTTCTTTTTGGGAATTCCGCAAGACATTAATGCAAAAATGCTGCACATCGCCCGTAAAAACGTCGTGGGTCGCAGCACTGCGTGCAACGGAAAACAGCACCAATGGCGGCTCCAGCGACACGGAAGAAAACGAATTGATGGTAATCCCGACCTTCTTTCCGTCCGTATCACGACTGGTAACAATAGCAACACCAGTCGCGAACTGGCCAAGACAATCCCGGAAATGACGTGACGAGAAGGACATGTTCAAATTACAGCTTTCATTGTTCAGGGCGTGCGGCAAAATCCGTTTGAAGCCACAGGAAAATGGCGGCAAATTCAAAACCTGTCAAATACTGACATAAAACGTTTTGCAAACAGTATGTTATTAACAAAACGAACTAATTGTATCATAGCTGGTGAGACTTTTGTAAAAAGGCACCACGTGACAATTGGATGACTAGTCCAGCCAGATGGATAAGATAGCTAGGTTTGCCGGCACAAGGGGTATTAGATGTTTCTGATCATTGGTTATGTGATTGTGATCGGTGCGGTCCTGGGGGGCTATTTGCCACATGGCAAATTCAGCGTCCTTATTCAGCCCTTTGAAATTCTGATCATCTTTGGTGCCGCTTTCGGCACATTCCTGATCGCCAACCCGATGAGTGTGCTAAAGCGCAGCATTTCCTTTACGGTTCGCGCGCTTAAGGGCTCCAAAAAGAAACCGGCCTATCTGGAACTGCTGGTCTGTCTGTATGCGGTTTTTCGTTTGGCGAAATCCAAGGGCGACCTTGCCCTTGAAAGCCACGTTGAAAACCCTGAAAGCTCGGCCCTGTTTAACAATTTCCCCGGTGTTACGGCAGACCACCATGCGCTGGAATTCCTGTGTGACTATCTTCGCCTGCTGACCCTGGGCACCACCAATGCTTATGAGCTTGAAGCCGTCATTGACCAGGAACTCGAAGCCCATCACGAAGAAGACAACGTTGTGCCAGATGCCATCCAAGCAGTGGGTGATGCCCTGCCCGGCCTTGGTATCGTCGCGGCTGTTCTTGGCGTTATCAACACCATGGGCTCGGTGACCGAACCGCCGGAAATTCTGGGTGAAATGATTGGCGCAGCGCTGGTCGGTACGTTTTTGGGTATTCTGGCATCCTATGGCTTTGTCGGCCCGACCTCGGCGATTATCAAAAAAACGCTGGAACAGGATGCGAAATTCTATGTCTGTATGAAAGCCGCCCTGATCGGCCATATGCAGGGATATGCCCCGCAGGTTTCTGTCGAATTTGCCCGTAAAATTTTGCCGCCGGAAGTGCGCCCAAGCTTCAAGGAGCTTGACGATGCCATCCAGAACGCACCCACCGTTTAACGTCTAGTGAACTTTGCGTCCGTTAAAGTGACAGGCAAGAATTTGCGCCAGGATATGACAGTCTGAAATGCCGGATATCGTAATAAAAAAAGTCAAAAAAGGCGGACATGGCGGCCATCACGGCGGCTCGTGGAAAGTCGCCTATGCGGACTTTGTGACGGCAATGATGGCCTTCTTCCTGTTGCTTTGGCTGCTTAGCAGCGCGACAGACGAACAGCTTCACGGCATTTCAAACTATTTCGCACCGGAATCGATCTCGCGCAGTGAATCGGGCGCTGGCGGCTTGCTGGCTGGAACCAAACTTGCCGATTCTGGCGCCATGCGTTCAGAAAATGGCGCGCCGGTAATTCAGATGGATATCCCGCCGACGCCTGATGCCACCACCGTAGAAACCGAAGCCAAAGGCGAAACCGCCGAGGAAAAGGCCGAAAAAGCAGCACAGGCGGCGGAAAAGAAAGAATTTGATAAAGCAGCAAAAGACCTGAAAGAAGCGATGGATAAATCGCCAGAGCTTCAGGAACTTTCAAAGAACCTTCTGGTCGAACAGACAGACGAAGGCCTGCGTATCCAGATCATCGATAAAGACGGCACATCGATGTTCCCGAGTGGCAGTGCAACCCTTCGCGACCATACAAGGCTGTTGCTTAAACAGGTGGCTGAAGCCATCAAGGATATGCCGCAGGATATTGCAATTGAAGGTCATACCGACGCAGTCCCCTATTCGCATTCCGATGGGACTTACACCAACTGGGAACTTTCAGCAGACCGTGCATTGGCAACCCGGCGCGAATTGCAGCTTGATGGCCTGCCCACAGACCGGTTTGGCAAAGTTTCAGGTGTTGCCGATACCGTGCCCTTCATCAAGGATAACCCCAAGGATGAACGCAATCGCCGCATCAGCATAACCCTGCTGCGGGGGACGGGCACACCGCCAGCCAAGCCGGAAGATGAAAAGACGGGTGATGAACCACCGGCATCCGGCCTGTTTGCCCCGCGCGACCGTGATGGTAACCAGGAACGCCCGGCAATTGATCCCGATGCGCCGATTGAACGCCCGACCTTCTCGGTACCTTCACGCAACTAGGGTCTGTGGTGGATCGGCTTTCCTGATTGCATCAAAGCCCGGAAACCTTTTCAGGCACTGTTCAGCATTGGCATTTAAGATGATTGACGAATGCCGAGGGATAGGACGTTTAGGAACGCCCGACATGATTTTCTCGCATTCGCTGCCATAGATTAAACATCTGTGACTTTAAAGTTTGCGTACAGATACCTACACTAGTTAAATAAGATAAATCATCCAGGCACGGACACCTACGCAGCATGACGGTCAACCAGCGTCGCCAGACACAGCATTATTTCATTACCGCGCCCATGCCCTGCCCCTATTTGCCGGGCCGGTTTGAGCGCAAGCTGGTGACTGAACTGCGCGGCCCCGAATCCAACAACATCCATAATCTGTTATCACGCGCAGGCTTTCGCCGTAGCCATTCCATTGCCTATCTGCCGGCCTGCGGCGATTGCGATGCCTGCATTCCCGTTCGGGTCTGCACCAAGGATTTTCAGGATAACCGGTCCTTCCGCCGCAATCGCGCAACCAATGCCGACTTGACCCGCCAAATTTTTGCAGCGTCAGCCACGCAGGAACAGTTTCGCCTGTTTTCGGAATATCAGGCAGCGCGCCACGGCGATGGCGATATGGCCCGCATGGATACCCGCGATTACCGGGCCATGATGGAAGACACCACCGTTGAAACGTCCATTTTTGAATATCGCACACCTGATAACCGGCTGATTGCTGTTGCGCTGGTTGATGCACTTTCTGACGGGCTTTCTGCCGTTTACAGCTTTTTTGACCCGCGCGAAGACCGCAGAAGCCTTGGCACCTATATTATCCTCGACCTTGTGGCCGAAGCCGCACGAATGAACCTGCCGTTTGTCTATCTGGGATACTGGGTGCGTGATTGCCGGAAAATGTCCTATAAGACGCGGTTCAAGCCGCTTGAAGCCTTTCGCAACGGCCAATGGGCCCGGCACGAAGCCGAAACCGGCAGCACCGATTAATCATCCTAACACCGCTACCCGGGCTTGCCGTTTCGTTTGCAATCACCCGCTGAAATCCCCCGCCTGCCCCTGTCATCTGTGGTTAAAACCGGCTCGAACTGTGCGCTATGTCTCATTTGCCGGGAAAAATAGACAAAAGTTTAACCCAGAGTGCTGATCGGCAGTTGCCTCCTATCCTCAACGACTATAATCTTTACAGACGAAGCCGTGACAACGCTTTGTAGAAAAAGAAATTATCGATTGTTTGCTGGGAGGCTACAAACAATGAAACGTCGTCAATTCCTGAGCGGCGCCGCGCTTGCTGGTGCCACTGCTGCCGTCGCGTCGGCATTCCCGAAACCTGCACTTGCCCAGAATGTCCGTGAATGGCGCATGGTTACAACCTGGCCGAAAAACTTTCCCGGCCTTGGCACCGGTGCAAACCTTCTGGCTGATTACATCAACAAGGCATCCGATGGCCGGATGAAAGTCACCGTTTACGGTGCGGGCGAAATCGTTCCGGCGTTTGAAGCCATCGATGCAGTAGGCAACGGCACCGTCGAAATGGGCCATGGCGCGCCCTATTACTGGAAAGGTAAAGTTGCCGCGACCCAGTATCTGGCAGCAATGCCGTTCGGCCTGACCGCACAGGAACAGAATTCCTGGTTCCAGTATGGCGGTGGTCAGGAACTGGCCGACAAAATCTATGCAAAGCTGAACTGCAAATTCTTCCCGTCGGGCAATACCGGCACGCAGATGGGTGGTTGGTTCAACAAGGAAATGAACACCATTGACGACTTCAAAGGTCTGAAAATGCGTATTCCGGGCCTTGGCGGCGAAGTAATCCAGGCTGCGGGTGGTAACGTTGTCAACCTGCCGGGCGGCGAAATTCCGCCAGCACTGCAGTCCGGCGCCATCGACGCGACCGAATGGGTCGGCCCATATAACGACCTGGCGTTTGGTCTCTATAAATCGGCCAAATATTACTACTATCCGGGTTGGCATGAGCCGGCAACCACCCTTGAAAACTTCATCAACCTTGATGCATGGAACGACCTGCCCGATGACCTTAAAGCCATCGTCGAACAGGCAAACCGTGCAACCAACCAGATGGTTTTGTCGGAATTTGTGGCCCGTAACAACCAGGCCCTGAAGACCCTGCAGGAAAAGCACAATGTTGATGTGCGTCCGTTCTCGGATGAAATTCTGACCAATCTGGGTGAACTGGCCGGTAAGGTTCTGCGCGATCTGGTTGCTGCCGATCCGCTGTCACAGGAAGTGTTCGACAGCCTTGTTGCCTTCCGTGAACAGGCCGTTTCCTGGGCGAAATATTCGGAAAGCGCCTTCATGCAGGCACGTGTCCTTCCGTTCAAATACTGATCGAAAAATCAGTTATCCAACGGATCTGCTTTTAAGGGTCGGCACCATGTGCCGGCCCTTTTTGTATTTGCAATCCGCTTTTCCTTTCGGGCCACGCCCCTGCTCTCGCCCATAGAAAAAGGGCCGGAAAACCGGCCCTTGATCGCTAAGATGGAATAGTCAGGTGCAGATCAGTTCAACAGTACCGAAGGCAGCCAGGTTGCCAGCTCCGGGAACATCGCCAGCAGAACCAGGGCAAGGACCTGGATTAGCACAAACGGCACGATACCACGGTAAATATCCCAGGTTTTAACCGAGGGCGGCGCAACGCCGCGCAGGTAAAACAGGGCAAAACCAAAAGGCGGTGTTAAGAAGCTGGTCTGCAGGTTGATCGCGATCATGATACCCAGCCAAACCGGGCTGATATCCATTTTCAACAGGATCGGGCCAACGATCGGCACCACCACAAACACGATTTCGATGAAGTCGAGGAAGAAACCCATCACAAACATCAGGGTCATCACGACAAGCATCGCACCAAACAGGCCACCGGGCATGTTGTGCAGCAGCTCTTCAACCAGATGATCGCCGCCAAGGCCACGGAACACCAGCGAGAAGATCGATGCACCAAGCAGAATAATAAACACCATCGAGCTGATTTGCACCGTCTGGCCCATGACATGGCGAAGAACAGCCATATCGAGCCGGCGATAGCAAGCAGCAAGGATCATGGCGCCAACACTACCAAAGGCAGCGGATTCGGTCGGCGTTGCGATACCCGTAAGGATTGAACCAAGCACAGCCACAATCAGCAATGCCGGCGGCACCAGGGCACGCATAACTTCACCAAACAGGCCTTCAGGGCGTTTGTCTTCAACAAGGGCTGGTGCCGATTTCGGATCGATAAAGGACTGGATAATCACCCAACCGATATACATCGCCACCAGCAGCATGCCGGGAATGAACGCACCAACAAACAGGTCGATAACCGAAACAGGTTCCGGCGCCCAGTTACCCAGCGAACGCTGAGCTTCGGCATAGGCACCCTGCAAAATATCGCCCAGCAGAACCAGCACGATTGACGGCGGAATAATCTGCCCCAGCGTGCCCGATGCACAAATGACGCCGGTAGACAGACGCGGGCTGTAACCGGCCTTCTGCATGGCAGGAAGGCTGAGCAGGCCCATAGTTACAACCGTTGCACCGACGATGCCGGTAGATGCTGCAAGCAACATGCCCACGATCACGACCGAAATACCCAGACCGGCACGACGCTTGCCAAACAGCAGGCCCATGGTCAGCAACAGCTTTTCAGCAATACGGGCACGTTCAAGCATCACGCCCATAAAAACGAAAAGCGGAATGGCCACGTAAAGTTCGTTGCTCATCACGCCGAAATAGCGCGAAGGCAAGGACCCCAGAAGCGGCATATCGAACACGCCCATGGCATGACCGATAAGGGCAAAGGCCAGACCGGTCCCACCAAGCGAGAACGCCACCGGAAAACCGAAAAGCAGAACCACGCAGGCCACTGCAAACATTAAAAGGCTTAATACTTCCCCCGACATCAGACGCCCTCGTGCTCTTCTTCGTTGATTTCAAATTCACGATGGCCTGTCAGCACCAGAATACTGCGTGCCGCCAGCGAAAGCCCCTGCAGTGCCATAAGGACGCAGAAAACCAGAATGACCGACTTGAAAAGGAACAATCCAGGAAGACCGCCCGTCTCCTGTGATCCTTCAAGGCGTTTCCAGCTCGTCATCACGTAGGGATAGCTGTAAATGAAAACCAGCGTCAGGACCGGCAAAAGCAGGAAGATCGTGCCAAGCAGATCGACCCATGCTTTGTAGCGTGCCGATGCCGGACGATAGAAAACGTCAACACGGACATGCCCACCATGAAGCAGCGTGTACCCTGCCCCGATCATGAAGATGATGCCGTAAAGCCACATATAGCTTTCCTGCATCGAAACCCAGCCAACCGAAAACCCGTAGCGCAAAGTTGCGACGAGAAAGGTGATTACCACCAACGGAATGGTCAGCCACGCCACGCCACGACCGATCGCGTCATTAAGACTGTCAATCAGCCGCACAAAACGTGCCAAAAATTGCATTTTTCCTCCCACACCCGGAATCTCTTATCGCTGGTTTCCGTCTCTCCCGGTCACCGGCGGAGCAAAGTTACAAATATATGATCCAAAACACCATGTTTTTTGCGCCTTTCGGCAATGGTATCTTTTCAAATTCAAGTTTCTGACACCCCAAAATTTCCCCAAGGTGGCATTACCCGGAATTTGGCGCGACAGGCCATGTATTTACACCCGTCAAATCAGATCAAATTTTCAATCCAGGTTATTGATATTAAAATAAAAACCTGAAGCCTGTTTCACCAGACTTCAGGTTTGCATCAATGAATGATCCCTAGTGCATCATTCAAAACGATTGGACCGCGGAAAACCGTTCGGCGGCAAACGACCAGAACCGGCACGTTTGCCGACCCATTCAGCCAGTTCGGTAACGGTACGCGTACGGCCTTCGCTGCCACCCATGGTCCAGCTAAGACCATCTTCAATGTTAAACAGCTTGAGGTCAGCCAAACCACCCTGACGGTATTTCTGCAGGATCACACCGCGGCCACGCGTCATTTCCGGAATTTCTTCTACCGGGAAAATCAGCAATTTACGATTATCGCCCAAAACGGCGACATGGTCCTTGTCCACCGACAGGAAGATCAATGCCGTTTCATCGCTGCCCAGGTTCAGCACCTGTTTGCCGTTTTTGGTTTGGGCAACAACGTCGCTTTCGGCAACCAGGAAGCCACGGCCCGCCGACGACGCAACAAGCAGTTTGCCATCCGGGCGATGAACATTCATCGACACGATGTCATGTTCCTGCGGCAGATCGATGGACAGTCGGATCGGTTCACCATGACCACGGCCCCCCGGCAACTTATCACAACCCAGCGTATAACAGCGCCCGGCCGAGCTCATGATTAAAAGCTTATCCGTGGTGAATGCCTTAATGGCAAAACGGCTTTCGTCCCCATCCTTGAATTTCAGATCGGAAATATCCGTTGTGTGGCCTTTCAGCGCGCGGATCCAGCCCATACGCGAACAGATAACCGTAATCGGTTCACGTTCGATCAGGGCTTCCAGCGGAACATCAATTTCCTGTGGGGCATCGCCAATTTCAGTACGGCGTTTGCCAAGTTCGGTTTTCTTGCCAAATTTTTCGCGGGTAAGTTCAACTTCGTCGCGAATACGGCTCCAGCGCAATTCTTCACTGGCCAGAAGCGCCTCCAAACCGGCTTTTTCTTCGCTCAGTTTGGAATGCTCGTTTTTGATTTCCATTTCTTCAAGTTTACGCAACGAACGCAAACGCATGTTCAAAATGGCATCAGCCTGCACTTCCGTCAGCCCAAAGGCCTTCATCAGCTCAGTCTTCGGTTCATCCTCGAAACGGATGATACGGATGACTTCGTCGAGATTTAGATAGGCGATCAAATAACCATCAAGCACTTCAAGGCGATGGTTGATCTTTTCAAGGCGATGCTGCGAACGGCGAACCAGCACTTCCTGGCGGTGTGCCAGAAAGGCGCGCAAAACTTCGCGCAGGTTCATGACGCGCGGGGTGTTATCGGCATCAAGAACGTTCAGGTTCAACCCAAACCGGATTTCCAGCTCGGTATTTTTAAACAGCATTTCCATCAGGTGTTCGGGCTCGACCGCACGGGAACGCGGTTCAAACACCAGGCGGATCAAATCAGTTGATTCGTCGCGAACATCATTAAGAAGCGGCAGTTTTTTCGCAAACATCAAGTCGGCGATACGTTCCACCAGTTTTGCCTTTTGCACCTGATAGGGAATCTCGGTGATCACGATCTGATAAAGACCGTGGGTCATCTTTTCGACTTCCCATTTGGCGCGCAAACGGAACGAACCGCGACCAGTGGCATAAGCCTCCAGGATATTTTCGCGCGGTTCAACCAGCACACCACCAGTCGGAAAATCAGGCCCCGGAACACAACGCACCAGTTCCGCAATCGATGTTTCAGGATTATCAATCAGCTTGATCAGGCCTGAACACAACTCATCCACGTTATGGGGCGGAATGTTGGTTGCCATACCCACAGCAATACCCGCCGCACCATTAGCCAGCAGGTTGGGAAATGCTGCCGGCATGACGATCGGTTCCTGGTCTTCGCCATCATAGGTCGGGCGAAAATCGATCGCGTCTTCATCTAGGCCTTCCATCAGTACGGCGGCAACGGCCGTCATGCGGGCTTCGGTGTAACGCATGGCAGCCGCGTTATCGCCATCGATATTGCCAAAGTTCCCTTGCCCGTCGACCAGCGGATAACGCACCGCGAAATCCTGCGCCAGACGGACCAGTGCGTCGTAAACGGACTGGTCACCATGCGGGTGGTATTTACCGATGACGTCACCGACGACACGGGCACATTTCTTGAAACCCTGTTCAGGATTAAGTTTCAACTGCCGCATTGCATAAAGCAGCCTACGATGCACCGGTTTCAGTCCATCGCGAACATCAGGCAGCGAACGCGACATAATCGTCGACATCGCATAGGCCAGATACCGTTCGCTTAGCGCGTCAGCAAGGCGGGTTTCCCTGATCTGCCCGGCATTGCCCGGGTCGGAGGATTTCGTGCTCATGAAATGTTTTTCTTAATCCGGAACAGGTTGAATTCAAAATACGAGGCGACAACGTTACCGCCATCGAACCGCGCCGCACCATACTACTTTCAGGGCGGGTGTGGTCAACAGATGACGCACTTAAAAATGCTGTTTTCGTTTCTTTTACCGGTCATATAGCCCGAAAGTGCCAATTTCAGCGGGGGCGTATCAACGAACTTGCGATGTCGCAAGTTTGGACATTAACCGTTACGTCCATCCTGCCAGATCATGGATGTCAGCCTGTCACGCGCGGCAACCGGCTTTATCCCCTTGGCAACAAACAAATCCCGATGAATGAAATAGCCCGCAAGTTTGACGGCTTGGTTATATTGTTCTTCTAGCGGTGTTTCCCTGGCATCGGCCGAGGCGGCAGAACCAGACAAAAACGCTGGCAGTGGTAACAGGCGATCCTGAAACGGAATACCTTCTGCCTGCGAAACAGCCCGTCCGCTTTTGGGAGAAACGAAATGGAGGTCTTCGGCTTTTCCCGTTGATGCACAACAGGATAGATCAAGCCCATAACCCAGTTCTTCAAGAAACCCGATTTCCCAGCGCAGATAGGCCGGTTTCCAGAATTCCGTTTTCAGGGCTTCGATCAAGCCAATCGTGCCCTTAAATAATGCCTTTTGCGGCACCCGTTCAGGCAGGGCGACTTCCAGAAGCGCGCAGGCCGATGACAGCGCCAGCAATGGCCCCGGCAGCCCTAAAAAATCAACGATATTGGATTTAAGCAGTTCGCATTTGAACTGGCCCAGATGCTCGGACAGGCGGGCAGACCAGGTTGCACGAACAAGATTGCCACTTTCAAGCGCACCGCGCAGGGATTTTCCCGATGCCCCGCGGACCATACCGGCATAACGCCCGTAATCACGGGATAGAACCGTTAAGCGAACGGAGTTTTCGCCCAGCTTGCGTGTCGAAAGCACAATCGCATCATCACGCCAGTTCATCCCTGCCCCCGAATGTCAGTAACCGGAAGCCATGACAAACCGGATCAGATGAAAGGCCATGCCCATCACCACCGAAATAAATACGATCAGGGCAACCGCCAACAGCGCATAGCGCCGCCAGCCTGTCAGTTCAGACAGGCTTTTAAGCGGTTGTTCATGATCGGAGCCAGATTGGTTTCTAGTCATATCAGAATGGCCGTGTCGCCGGGTTGCGCCAAAGCAGCCCCAAAATGAAAATCACCACGGCAATCACCAGAACAAGCATATTCATCGGCTTGCCAAGAAAACGTTCATTGCGTTTCAAATCGCTGCCATCATGACGATAACGGAACGGACGACGGGATTTCATGGCAATCAGCAGCGCCACTGCGGCACCAACCACAACCATTACCATGCCCCAGAACTGTCTAGTTTCCATATCCCGTCCTGTTCCCGTTTGGTGGCCAAAGATCAGGCGTTGTGATCCAGGCCCCAGATTGCCAGGCGATTGGGGTCATCCCCCCAGTTTTCACGCACTTTGACAAACAGATACAAATGCACCCGACGCTCGAAGATCGCTTCAAGGTCTTTGCGGGCATCGGTACCCAGCATCTTGATGCGCTTGCCGCTTTTACCAAGGATGATGGCTTTCTGGCCTTCACGCTCGACAAAAATGGTCTGCTCAAGCTTCACCGAACCGTCTTTGCGTTCTTCCCACAATTCGGTTTCAACGGTCGCCGAATAAGGCAATTCCTGCTGAAGCTGGTAATAAAGCTTTTCACGGGTGATTTCGGCAGCCAGCAACCGCAACGGCATATCCGACACATCATCTTCCGGGAACATCCACGGGCCGTTGGGCATTTTTGCTGCCAGGAAATTGATAAAATCCTGGGTGCCGGAACCCTTTTTGGCCGAAATCATGAAGACGTCGGTAAAAATTTCTTCGCCGAACAGTTCGCCTGACAGATGAAGCAGTTTTTCCTTGTCGCGCACCTTGTCGATCTTGTTCAAAAGCAGGATCGCCTTGCGCTTCTGCTTTTTAAGGTTCTCGATGATCAGGCGTACATCATCGTTAACACCCTGCTGCGCATCAATCACCAGCACGATCAGGTCGGCATCATCTGCCCCGCCCCAGGCAGCCTTGACCATTGCGCGGTCCAGGCGGCGTTTGGGTTGGAAAATGCCGGGTGTGTCGATAAACACGATCTGCGCTTCTTCGGCCATGACAATGCCACGCACGCGCGAACGCGTCGTCTGCACCTTGGGCGAGACGATGGAAACCTTGGTCCCCACAAGCTGGTTCAGCAGGGTGGATTTACCGGCATTTGGCGCCCCAACAAGGGCCACAAAGCCGCAACGCTGCTGATCATCGTACTGTTCTGGCATCGAGGCAGGAACCTCATTCATGGTTCAGTTCATCCAACATTCGTTTTGCAGCAATCTGTTCGGCTTCGCGTTTTGATTTTCCTTCGGCACGAACAGAATGGCCGTCGCTGGTTGTCAGCTCAATTGTAAATACCGGCGCATGTGCCGGGCCTTCGCGACCAACCATCTCATAAACAGGTAATGGTTTGCCCTGCCCCTGCAATGCTTCCTGCAATTGTGTTTTTGCATCCTGCGGCGGTTTTGGTGCTTCATCAAGCAACGGTCGCCACAGTTTTTCAATAAAGGCGCGTGCCGGTTCCAGACCGCCATCAAGATAAAGTGCCGCAATCACGGCTTCCATGCAATCAGACAGAATGGCGGGGTTACCCCCCGCACCTGCCGCACGTTCACCTTTGGCCATCTGGATATAATTGCCAAGATCAAGATCAACAGCAATTCTTGCCAGCGTTTCCCGGCGCACCAGGGCAACAAAGCGCTTGGCCATTGCCCCTTCGCGTTCGCGGCCAAAACGGGTGTAAAGCATTTCAGCAATCACCAGCCCCAGAACGCGGTCGCCCAGAAATTCCAGTCTTTCATTCCCGCCACTTAGTGCGTCTTTGCCTTTGGCAGCACTACGGTGCGTCAGGGCAACTCGCAGCAGGTCCGGTTTGGCAAATTCATGATCGATATGTCGCAACAATGGCGCCATGTCGGTCATCAGTTCACTCCCTTAAACAGTCGATCAAAACGAATGCTGCCCAAATCGTAAATCGGCTGGCTGCTATCCTTGGAATAGAACAGGAATTCGGCACGACCGACCAGATTTTCAAACGGAACAAAACGGAAGCGCGCCGGGAAAGCGCGGCTGTCAGCAGAATTGTCCCTGTTATCGCCCATCATGAAATAATGGCCTTCGGGCACAGTGAACGGGTCGGTATTATCCGCCGGTCCCTGGTCACCAAAGATTTCAAGAATACGATGCACTTTACCGCCCGGCAATGTTTCAAGATACTGGGGAACGGCAATTGCCTGGCCGGTGCCATCGGTCAGGATGTAATCTTCGATGCGTTCGCGCTGGACCATCTCGTTATTGATGTAAAGGCGGCCCTGTTTGACCTGTACCGTATCACCCGGCAAACCAATCACGCGCTTGATGTAATCCTGCGAGGGATCCGCTGGCAGCTTGAAAACAATCACATCGCCGCGCTTGGGTTCGCTAGACAGGATACGCCCCGGAATAAGCGGCAGGCTGAATGGCAGGCTGTGCTTGGAATAGCCGTAGGAATATTTGGAAACAAACAGATAATCACCAACAAGCAGCGTTGGGATCATTGACCCGGACGGAATATTGAAAGGCTCATACGCAAAGGTTCGTACCAGCAAAGCAATGACAATCGCCCAGAAAACGGTTTTTAGGGTATCAAAAAGGCCACCCGGCTTTTTCTTTTGCACTAGCTTTTCCATCCAGGGTTCAACCCTTTTTCAATTCAAAATTCAATCTGCCGAAATGACGACAACGGCATTTGCCATCGGATATTCATCCGTCAGGGTCACATGCACCGAGGCAATTTTCCCTTCCGGTGTCAATTCATCCAGACGCCGCTTGGCGCCCTCAATCAGCACCATATCGGGTTTTCCGCTCGGCTGATGGACAACGCCCATCGTTCGATGATGCACACCCCGGCGAAACCCTGTGCCCAGCGCCTTGGAGCAGGCTTCTTTGGCGGCAAACGCCATTGCCAGAGAAGATGCCATCCGTTCAGGCCGCCGAACCGCGCGGGCAATTTCCACATCGCTATAAACGCGACGCAAAAACCGTTCCCCGAAACGCTCCAGGGTTTTCTCGATACGCCGGATATCGCATAAATCCGTTCCAATTCCAATAATCATTGGTCAGAACCTGATTTTCCCCGTGCTTCAGTCATCAATCGGCGCATTTCACGAATGCTGCCTTCCAGACCGGTAAAAATAGCCTCGCCAATCAGAAAATGGCCAATATTCAATTCGCGAATTTCTGCAAGGCGGGCAATCGGCGCTACCGTATCAAATGCCAATCCATGCCCGGCATGAATTTCAAGGCCGTGGGATGCGCCATAAAGCGCGGCCTCGGTAATGCGGGCAAGTTCACGGGCACGTTCGTCGCCAGTGGCATCACAATAGGCACCGGTATGAATTTCAACAACCGGTGCACCAAGCGCAATTGCGGCATCAAGCTGGCGCTGTGATGCTTCGATAAACAGGGAAACACGCACGCCAGCGTTGGTTAACTCAGAAACAAACCGCTTTAAATGATTGTGTTGCCCTGCTGCATCAAGGCCGCCTTCAGTTGTGCGTTCTTCGCGCTTTTCCGGCACAATGCAGGCCGCATGCGGCTTTGCCTTCAGGGCAATTGCCAGCATTTCGTCGGTTGCGGCCATTTCAAAGTTCAATGGCAGGTCAATTTCTGCGCGCAGGCGTTCAATATCGCGATCCGAAATATGGCGACGGTCTTCGCGCAGATGTGCCGTGATGCCATCGGCCCCGGCAGCAGCGGCAATCTTGGCCGCCCGTAGCGGATCGGGATGCACCCCGCCGCGCGCATTTCGAATGGTTGCGACATGGTCAATATTCACACCCAAGCGTAGATCGTTGCTCATTTCATGTCGTCCTGCTGGCTTGCATTGTCTTGATGCAATGTGCGTGTCGCTGTTTCAAGAACCGGCTTTAGGGCCCGTTTTTCGTGAATCTTCATACGACGTAAAATACGTTTATGACGATACATAACAACCGCGCGATAGACAGGGAAGTAAAACAGCAACCAAATCACTATGATGGTCGGCACACAGCCCACGATCATCGGCCAGATGATATCGACGATACTGGACCATAACCGGGCCAGATCGGCCTGTTCGGTCATATTCCAGATACCGAAAATAAGTCCCCGCCCAACATAGCTGACGCCTTCAACGGTGAAGTCCCAAAGGACTGCCATGTTGAAATGCACACCCTGCACCGACGGGTCACTTCCCAGAATCCAAAGCCCGCTGTGATAAAGCCACAACCAGATGAAGGGAAATGTCCAGGGGTTGCCAACGATGGTGCCCAGCAATGACGCCACGACATTGCCCCGCAGGATCAGGCTGAACAGGGCTGAAAGGACAAAGTGAAAGCCGATAAAGGGCGTAAAGGAAACCGCAGCACCGATCGCAAAACCGGACGCAATACTGTAGGGCGTACCGGGTAAACGGGCGACTCGATGGGCAAAATAACGCGACGAACGGCGCCATCCGGCCCGTGGCCATAACAGCCCGCGAATGCGTTCAAAGTAGCTTGGTTTTATGCGACGCTGGAACATACGGTGTCAGACAAATGACATGATAGGAGGGAACGGGAAAAAACCCGCGCCGCTATGGGTAAGTGCTGAAAGCCGCCTTGGCAAGGAAATAGCGTGTGGGCGCAGACTTTTCCCATCAGCCACGCGCCCGTTCCACCGTATTGACCACCGGTGTTGCCCGCAGGGCCGCAATGATATTGGTCAGATGCTTGACATCGACGACGTCAATATCAATCAGCATTTCAAAAAAGTCCTGGGTGCGACTGACAAACCGCAGGTTGGTGATGTTGCCGTGATTTTTGGCAATAACGCTTGTGATCGCCGAAAGCGCACCCGATTCATGGGCAACTGTCAGCCCCAGACGGCCAACAAAATGTTCCGGCTCACCGTCATTATCCCACCCCACATCAAGCCACCGTTCCGGCTGATCGGCAAAGGTTTCAAGCGTTTCACAATCGATGGTGTGAATGGTAACGCCCTTGCCTGTTGTCACAATGCCAACAATGCGATCACCAGGCAGCGGATGGCAACAGCCCGCATAAT
Organism: Thalassospira marina; assembly: GCF_002844375.1. Taxonomy (NCBI): domain Bacteria; kingdom Pseudomonadati; phylum Pseudomonadota; class Alphaproteobacteria; order Rhodospirillales; family Thalassospiraceae; genus Thalassospira; species Thalassospira marina. Next base: position 2,174,134 of record NZ_CP024199.1, read on the forward strand.
GCACCGCCATACCGGGAATAAGCCCCTTTAGCGGAATAGCATGGTCCCGTTTGCGGGCATTCTTATTATCCGTCGGAACAAATTTGCGGGGGGACTGGGTTTCCTTGGTGCCGGGAAAGACCGCATTAATCACTTCGCGGCCGGTAATATGCCCTGCCCCAACCGCGGTCACCAGCGCATCGACCGATGACTGCTTGAATATTTTCAAAACGCCATCAAGGCCCTTTTCCGAATATTCATAACCCGCCTGGCGGAACGCTTTTTGAACAATGGCTTTGCCAAGGTCGCGATACTGGTCTTCCTGCTGCTGACGGATAAAGCGGCGAATACGCGCCCGGGCCTTGCCGGTAACGACAAACCGTTCCCATGTCGGGTTTGGCGTTTGCGCTTTGGAGGTGACGATTTCAACCTGGTCACCATTGTTAAGCTGGGTGCGCAACGGCACCATCGCGCCATTAACCTTGGCCCCCACACATGTATCGCCAATGTGGGTATGGATCATATAGGCGAAGTCTACCGGCGTCCCACCAGCGGGCAGTGCAATGACATCGCCTTTGGGCGAAAAGCAGAACACCTGGTCCTGGAACATTGCCAGTTTGGTATGTTCCAGAAATTCTTCCGGCTCGGAGGCATGCTCCATAATATCGAGAAGATCACGCAGCCAGCGATATTGCGTGCCTTCTTTTTCACGCCCACCACCCTGTTTGTATACCCAGTGCGCGGCAACCCCGTTTTCGTTCACCTCATGCATTTCATGGGTTCTGATTTGCACTTCAATACGGTGGTTTTCCGGGCCAATCACGGTGGTATGGATTGATCGGTAACCGTTGGGCTTGGGCGTTGAAATATAGTCCTTGAACCGGCCCGGGACGACCTTGTAGGCAGCATGCAGATACCCCAGCACCTCGTAACATTGCGGCATAGTATCGACCATGACACGAAACGCCATAATGTCAGAAAGCTCACCAAAGGTGATGTTTTTGCGCTGCATTTTCTGCCAGATCGAATATGGGCGCTTTTCACGGCCATAAATTTCGACAGCAGGGCCATCTTCAGTAATGACTTCCTCAAGCTCTTTGACGATGCGCTCAACAACATTGTCGTCTTTTTTACGCAAGAATTCCAGGCGGGCCGTAATCGAATTGCGGGCATCGGCATTCAGATGCTGAAAGGCCAGATCCTGCAATTCTTCCTTGATGTCATGCATACCGATGCGTTCAGCAAGCGGCGCATAGATCTCAAGGGTTTCGGCCGCAATCCGCACCCGTTTTTCCGGCTTTGAGATATAATGCAACGTACGCATATTGTGCAGGCGGTCCGCCAGCTTGACCAGCAGGACACGAATGTCTTCGGACATTGCCAACAGAAGCTTGCGGAAATTTTCGGCCTGCTTGGAATCAGCTGATTTCAGTTCGATCTGTGTCAGCTTGGTGACACCATCAACCAGCTTTAAAATCTTGGGACCAAAAAGCTTGTTGATTTCTTCCGGCGTTGCATCGGTATCCTCGATGGTATCATGCAGCAACGCCGTGATGATCGTGTCACAATCAAGCTTGTAATTCGTCAGGATGCCGGCAACTTCGATCGGATGCGAAAAATACGGGTCACCATTCGCCCGCTTCTGAGAACCATGTTTCTGGGTTGCATACACATAGGCCTTGTTCAGCAGCGCCTCGCGTGCATCTGCATCATAGGCTTTGACCCGTTCCACAAGTTCATATTGACGCATCATTCAGGAGCGGCTCCCATTCCGGTTCTCAATCAGACAAGCACATATATAGTAGATAGTACAAATGGCACAAAAAAAAGCCACGGAATAAAAATCCGCAGCTCTTTTTTATTAAATCATACTTTTCAACGCACTAAAGAAGATTACTCATCTTCTTCTGAAGGTGCGGAGGCCGCTGCAATTGGTGCAAATTCTTCAATTGCTTCTGCCATCAGCTTGGGACCGAATTCGTCTTCGACTTCTTCGGGCTCTTCGGTCTCAACATGACGTTGCAGGCCTTGAATCATGCCATTGCGAAGGTCATCAAAATTGACGGTAACTTCGGCAATCTCGCGCAGGGCAACGACGGGATTTTTGTCGTTGTCACGATCAATGGTCAGTTCTGCCCCTGCCGAAATGTTGCGTGCACGCTGAGCTGCCAGCATCACGAGCTCGAAGCGATTGGGAATCTTGTCAACGCAATCTTCGACGGTAACGCGCGCCATAAATTTCTCCAGCAAAAGAATAGGTATCCAGACCGTTCTTTATAAGACCGACGGATATGTGTTGCAACACCAAACCACGCCATTTCGCGTGATTTTTTAGGATTTCTCACCTGTCAGGCACGCTCCTGCCCGCCACAGCATGATCGATTATATTCTGGCTTTTTGCATCTGGCGGATTTCCTGATCATCGGGCAATGCCGCGATCAGGTCATTTACCGTTTGTTGCAAGACCGGATGCACCCAATCCGCGGCAACATCGCGCAGCGGCAACAGCACAAAGGCTCGTTCATGTAACCGCGGATGCGGCACGACCAGCCCGCCCTCGTCACTGATTTCAACACGACCATAAGCAACCAGATCAAGGTCAAGCACACGCGCCTCGTTACGTGCGATACGCACCCGGCCAAACCCGGCCTCGATGTCATGAAGCTTTTGCAAAAGGTCGTGCGGTGCAAGTGCCGTTTCGACCCGCACAATCGCATTCACATACCAGGGCTGGTCGGAAATGGGCACAGGTGCCGTTTCATAAAAGGATGAAACACCCGTAACCGTTACACCAGCGAGATCTTTCAGCGCTGCAATGGCGGCATCAATTGCCGCAGCAGGCGGACCAAAACGTTCCGTTGGCAAATTGGCCCCAAGGGCAATCAGGATGGCGTCGCCTGACGGGGACGCAACATTTTCCGAACCGGGCTGGAATGTCACCTTGGGCAAACCTTATATGCATATGCAACAGCAGATATGTGATGCGTCTGTTTACGGAAGGGTGTTCTGGCTGTCCACGACAATTTGGTTCTTTCTTTGCCGGAACTTGCGATGTAGAACAGGAGACAGCATTTCGCAAAGTACTAATTTTAAAACGCTATTTAAGGATATTTACGGATGATTTTTTACCCGCAGGAACGGATCGGGCTGTTTATTGATGGCTCGAATTTGTATGCAGCGGCACGCGCACTTGGTTTTGATATTGATTACAAACGCTTACTAGATCTTTTTGCACAAAAAGGTCAACTTATCCGGGCTTTTTATTATACAGCCCTGATTGAAGACCAGGAATACTCCCCCATACGTCCGCTTGTGGATTGGCTGGATTATAACGGCTATACCATGGTCACCAAACCGACCAAGGAATTCACCGATGCGGCCGGTCGGCGCAAGATCAAGGGCAATATGGATATCGAGCTTGCCATCGATGTCATGGAAATGGCCCAACACCTTGATCATGTTGTTATTTTTTCGGGTGACGGCGATTTCCGCCGCCTTGTTGATGCCGTGCAGCGCAAGGGTGTTCGCGTCACCGTTGTATCGACGGTCAAATCAAACCCGCCGATGGTTGCCGATGAACTGCGCCGCCAGGCCGATAACTTCATTGAACTGACCGAACTTGAAGGCACGATTGCGCGCCGCGTGCAGCAGCGCCGCGATGATGACCACCCCGACCTTGGCGACATCGATGATCACCCGGTTCACCCGGATCTGGATGATATCGATTTCGATTAATGAGCGGTTTCGGCCCAATTCAGACCCCATATCAGGTCCGTAATGACTGAATTGTTAGAACCGGCACTCGATTGCCCGTTATGCCCGCGCCTTATGGAATTCCGCCATGCCAACCAGGCAAAATTCCCGGAATTCCATAATGGCCCCGTTCGCCCGTTTGGCCCCCTGTCCGCCCGCCTTTTGATTGTCGGGCTGGCACCGGGTCTTAAGGGGGCAAATGCCACCGGACGGCCATTTACGGGCGACTATGCCGGGGATCTCCTTTATGCAACGCTCGGTAAATTCGGCTTTGCCACCGGCACCTATGACAAACGCCCCGATGACGGGCTGGAACTGGTTGATTGCCGCATTACCAATGCGGTCAAATGCGTTCCCCCTGAAAACAAACCCACCGGCCCGGAGGCAAATACCTGCCGCCCCTTTCTGATCAGCGAAATTGGCGCCATGCAAAACCTTCAGGGGATTTTGTGTTTGGGGCAGATCGCCCATCAGGCGATGCTGAAAACCTTTGGCATCAAACTTTCGGCCTATAAATTTGCCCATGGTGCACAACATCACCTTGAAAATGGCCTGACACTGTTTGATAGCTATCACTGTTCGCGCTACAACACACAAACATACCGCCTGACACCAGAGATGTTTGAAAACGTCTTTGCCGACATCCGAACCCATCTGGACCGTTAAAATTGTCTGACCCGCTTCTATTTTCCGATCATGACCTGATGTCATCGACAGATGAACCTGCCCTGAAAACACCACAGCAGGTGCTCAAGGATATTTTTGGGTATGACAGTTTCCGGGGCGTTCAGGCAGACATTATCGACCATGTGATTGCCGGTAACGATGCACTGGTCCTGATGCCAACTGGCGGCGGCAAGTCACTGTGCTATCAAATTCCAGCCCTGTGCCGGCATGGCACCGCAATTGTTGTGTCACCATTAATCGCGCTGATGAAAGACCAGGTTGATGCCTTAACGCAGCTTGGCATCAAGGCAGCCTATATCAATTCAACATTATCGCCCGATCTGGCCCGCGAAGTGGAAATGCGCGCGATCGAAGGCGATATTGATCTGCTTTATGTGGCGCCGGAACGCTTTGCCACCGACAGGTTTTTAAACCTTCTTGATCGCATCAGCATTTCCCTGTTTGCAATCGACGAAGCGCATTGCGTATCGCAGTGGGGCCATGATTTCAGGCCGGAATACCGCAAGCTTGATATTCTGCCAACGCGGTTTGCCCATGTGCCGCGCATTGCCCTAACAGCAACGGCAGACGCGCCAACGCGCAAGGATATCGCCGAAAACCTGCATCTTAGCGATGCCCGTTGCTTCATGACGGGGTTTGACCGGCCCAACATCACCTATCGCATTGAAACCAAGGGCAACAGTAAACAGCGACTGTTATCCTTTCTTAATCGTGAACATCCTGATGACGCCGGTATTGTTTATTGCCTGTCTCGCCGCAAAACTGAAGATGTGGCGCAATGGCTAAGCGATAATGGCCGCCCGGCCCTGCCCTATCATGCGGGGCTGTCGCAGGAAACGCGCCAATTGCACCAGGACAGGTTCCTGCGCGAAGAAGGCCTGATCATTTGCGCCACCGTCGCCTTTGGCATGGGGATCGATAAACCCAATGTACGGTTTGTGGCGCATTTGAATTTGCCCAAAAGCATGGAAGCCTACTATCAGGAAACCGGTCGCGCCGGGCGTGATGGCCTGCCCGCCAATGCCTGGATGAATTATGACCTATCAGACATTGTTTCCATCCGTGGCATGCTGGCATCTTCCGATGCGCCCGATGCGCAAAAACGCATTGAGCAACGCAAACTTGACGCGCTGATCGGCCTTGCCGAAACCACCAAATGCCGCCGACAGGTAATTTTGTCCTATTTCGGTGAAACAGACGCCAAACCATGTGGCAATTGCGATACGTGCCTGGAACCGGTGGATACGTGGGATGCAACGGATGCCTCACGCAAGGCCCTGTCGGCCGTTTACCGCACCGGTCAGCGCTTTGGCCCCGCCCATGTTATTGAAGTCCTGATGGGCCGCAATACCGAAAAAATCCGCCAGAATGGCCACGAACAAACCAGCGTTTACGGCCTTGGCAAAGACATTGCACAACCACAATGGCGTTCGGTTTTTCGCCAGTTGCTGGCAATGGGATATTTGCAGGTCGATGAAGAAGGCCATGGCGGCGTTTACCTGACCGAGGAATCACGCCCGGTATTACGTGGCGAAAAGGTTGTTGAAATGCGCCTGGATGCCAGCGAGCGCAAACGTGCAACCACCCAGCGCCTGCGCGATTTTGACACCTTTTTTGAAGATGAAGACGACCGCCAGATGTGGGAAGCCCTGCGCAAATTGCGCCGGGACCTCGCCCAGGAACAAAACGTGCCGCCCTATGTCATTTTCAATGACCGGACACTTTCGGAAATGGTGAAATTCAAGCCCCGCAGCCTTAATGAAATGGCAGCGATTAACGGTGTTGGTGCCAAAAAGCTTGATCAATATGGCCTGGCGTTCCTTGATATTACCGATGGGCGCATGTAAAGGCAGGCAGCAATCCCTAAAGCTTTTCGGCCAATGCCTGGGTAATCGCCTTTTGCAGTTTGTCATCTGCCGGGGTTACCGAACTAGGGAAGCTGGCAATCAACCGGCCGTCCCGCCCTACCAGATATTTATGGAAGTTCCATTTCGGCGCCTGTTCAGGGCCCAGTTCATCACGTGCCCATTTGTAAAATGGATGGGCATCATCACCACGCACGGACTGGCGCGTGGTCAGCGGAAAGTCGATATTAAAGCTGGTGGTGCAAAAATCGGCAATTTCCTGATTATCTTTAAATTCCTGACCACCAAAATCACCCGATGGCACCCCCAGCACGATCAGGCCTTCGTCGCGCCGTTTCTGCCACAGGCTTTCCAATCCTTCATATTGTGGTGTGAACCCACAAAATGACGCCGTATTAACAATCAGAACGGCCTTTCCTGCATATGACTGCAATGGCAATGCTTCACCCTCGATTGACTGAAAATCAAAGTCATATGCGCTTGTCATTTCGCCTCCTTGTGCGGGTAAAGTTCCGGCAAGCACAAGCGTCGCAACAAGCAGCAATTTTTTAATGCGTAGGCTCATGGTTTGTGCTCCCATCAAATGTTGCCGTTATCAGCTATAACGTTCTTCCGTCCAGGGATCGGCATTATTGTGATAGCCGCGTGTTTCCCAAAAACCTGGCCCGTCACTTGCCGAAAATGTAATTTCACGTACCCATTTCGCGCTTTTCCAAAAATACAACTTCGGGATAATCACGCGAACAGGCCCGCCATGTTCCTCGGTAATTGGCAGGTCCTGCCAGTGATGTGCCAGCAGCACATCATCATCAAGAAACTGATCAATCCGGACATTGGTTGTGTAACCATCGTGGGCGGTAAACAGCACATATCTGGCTTTGTCTGTCGGACGAACAATACGGGCCAGCTCGTGGGCCGAAACACCCTGCCAGTGATTGTCATAGCGTGACCATGACGTCACACAGTGGATATCGCTTTGATCATAAATGGCTGGCAAATCCAGAAACTGGTCCATCGTCAGGGAAACCGGGTTTTCAACCTCGCCCTTGATCGAAAGCTCCCACCCTGCCGGGTCAATATGCGGTGTGATGCCAAGATCCAGAACAGGCCAGTCCTTTACCTCGCGCTGCCCCGGCGGCAGGCGGTTTTCACGGTTGATGTCGTGCTTTCCAGTGATCAAACGGCCCTTTTCCGCCCATTGCTGTTTGGCAGCAATCAGCTTTTCACGAATGGCACCGGTAAAGATATCGGCCATGATCGGCTTCCTCCTGTCTCAGCCAAAGCCTGTTTTCACGCACCAGCATTACCACGCCAAAAAATGAAAACTGCTTTAGATACGAAAAATGGCACAGACACGTTCACCATGTCTGTACCATTTTTATGTTTCGACGTGCAGGCGTGATCACAACTTCATGAACACAACCAGCCAGCCCCTTTTATCCATGATCGCGAAGGATACGTGCCTTGTCACGCTGCCAGTCACGTTCCTTGATGGTCTCGCGTTTGTCGGCCTTGCGCTTGCCTTCGGCAATTGCAAGTTCCAGCTTCGCTATCCCGCGATCATTGAAATAGATTTTAACCGGTACCAGTGTCGTGCCCTTTTTATTTACGGCATCCGACATCTTGGTGATTTCGCGTTTATGCAACAGCAATTTGCGCGGGCGGCGTTCTTCGTGGCCGAAGGGCATTTTACTTTGATATTCAGGAATATAGGCATTGATCAGCCATACTTCGCCGTTTTTCGGCTCCGCATAGGATTCCTGAATATTACCTTTGCCTTCGCGCAACGATTTCACTTCGGTTCCGCGCAGGGCCAGCCCCGCCTCGAACGTTTCCAGAAGGAAATAGTCGAAACGGGCCCGGCGATTTTGCGCTACCAACTTGCTGTTGCTGTTTTCTTTTTTTGCAGCCATATCAAAAACTTGTTGGCCGGCTCCTGATCAATCAGGAAAGAAGACCGGCTGATTTCAGCGCGGTTTCAACGCGCTTTTTGGATTCGTCGGCAATTTCAACCATCGGCAGGCGCATATGCGCCGTGCACAGGCCAAGAAGCGATGCCGCATATTTTACCGGACCAGGATTTGCCTCGCAGAACATTGCCTTGTGAACTGGCATCAAACGATAGTTCAACTCCTGAACCTTGGCGATGTTCCCATCGCGCCAGGCAGTATGCAAATCGGCACACAGGCGCGGTGCAATATTTGCCGTAACCGAAATGCAACCATGCCCACCCTGTGCCAGGAACGGAACAATGGTGCCATCTTCGCCAGAAAGCTGGCAAAAATCGGGCCCGGCAGCGATGCGCATCAACGCCGGGCGTTCAAGGTCGCTGGTGGCGTCCTTGACGCCAACGATGCGCGGCAGTTTTGCCAGTTCGGCCATTGTCGCAACAGACATGTCAATCACGGACCGGCCCGGGATATTATAAATAATAATCGGAATATCGGTCGAATCGTGAATGGCCTTGTAATGCGCCAGCAGACCAGCCTGGGTCGGCTTGTTGTAATAAGGCGTCACAACCAGGGCGGCATCGGCACCGGCATTTTGCGCATGGCGCGTCAGCGAGACGGCCTCGACGGTCGAGTTGGAACCCGTGCCGGCAATAACCGGAACACGCCCCTTGGCCACTTCAAGCGCAAGCTCGACAACGCGATGATGCTCGGCATGGCTAAGAGTCGGTGATTCACCCGTGGTTCCGACCGGCACCACACCGGTCGTGCCCTGTTTTATCTGCCAATCCACAAAAGACTGGAACGCTTTTTCGTCGATTACCCCGTCCGTGGTGAACGGCGTAATCAAAGCGGTAATCGAACCCTTAAACATCGATGTCTCCAAATCATAATGCGGATTAAAAAGCGTCGCGAAAATAGCCGCAGTTAGCGCCTATCGCAAGCACCAGAACGAATTGTTTCGTCACTGTTTGGCTTTTGCCGGTTTCACTGCCATAATACCCCCTGTCTTGAGCGCAATTTTCGCCCTGAGGCATGAGGGGTTTTTTCGATGGCGAATGTTAGTTTCCGCCGATTTTCTGCGTATGCAGCAACGCTTGGCACGGCCTGCCTGATCACGGCAGGCGGCCATTATAATTCGGCAAGTGCGGCAACGCCCGAGCCGTCACCACTGGTTCTTGCGCCTCCCTCGCCGGCATTTTCCAATATCAGCCGGGCGCGTCTGAACGTTTTTCTTGATGCACTCGAAAAGGGTGACACCAAAAACGTTTCCGAACTTCTGCCATCCTTTGATGATCCGCTTTTGCAAAAGGCGGTCGAATGGATGTGGCTGATCAGCCCGAATTCAAAGCGGTCCTTTGCCGAAATTACCGCTTTTATTGATGCCAATCCAAACTGGCCGAGCCAAGCCCTGCTGCGCCAACGCGCCGAAGAGGCCATGACCGACGCCGTGCCGGATTTTGAAATTCTGGCATGGTTCAAACGGTCAGCCCCTGTTACAGCGGATGGCGCAACCCGGCAGATTTCCGCCCTTTTATCGGTTGGTGAAAATGATGCGGCGATCGCGCTGATCCGCAATAGCTGGATCAATGAAAACTTTGGCACTGGCCAGGCCAAACGCTTTATTGACCGGTATGGCAAATATATCGACGAGGCAACGCACGAAGCCCGCCTTGATCGCCTGCTGTGGGAAGGCCGCACCCACCCTGCCAGCCGCATGATGAAACACGTCAATGCGGACTACCAAAAGCTGGCCGAGGCGCGCCTAGCCCTTCGGGAACGCAAAAGCAATATCGACACGATCCTGAAGGACGTACCGGCGAAATATCGCAACAATCCCGGCCTGATGTATGAACAGGTGCGCTGGCGTCGCATCAATGATGATGACAAGGATGCCCGCGACCTGCTGCTGCATAAGGCAAATGACCTGGCCTATATTTCGATTCGCCCGGAATACTGGTGGACGGAAAAGGCCATCCTGGCGCGCCGCGCCTTGCAGGAAGGCTATATCACCGACGCATACCGACTGGTTGCCAATCACGGGCAGACCGAACCCGGTGACATTGCCGGGGCCGAATGGCTGGCCGGATGGATCGCGCTGGAATTTTTGGGCGATTCGCAAATCGCCCTGCAACATTTCCAGAACCTGTATGATGTGGTGCAATATCCGATCAGCCAGTCACGCGGTGCATATTGGGCCGGACGCGCATGCAAGGCCATGGGCGACAAGGAACGGGCGAAAAAATGGTTCCACCTTGCCGCCGACCATGCGCACACATTTTATGGCCAGCTTGCCAATGATGAATTGGGCGGTGCCGTTCATTATCAGGTGGAACAGGCCCATCCGACCCCGGAACAGCGCAAACGTTTTGAAAATAACGAGCTGACCAAAGTATCCCGCGAATTGGGGGATATGGGGCTTGGCAATATCATCCGGCCTTTCATCATGGCGCTGGTGGACCAGTCTGACAGCCCGGAAATGCTGGCAATGGCAACCGGCCTTGCATCGGAATATGGCCGCACCGACCTTGCCGTTATTGCGGCAAAACGCGGTATTCGTTCTGGCGGGGGCTATCTTGATGCCGCTTACCCGGTTTATGACCTGGTTCCCAGCGGACAAAACCCTGACCCCGGGCTGGTGCATGCCATTATGCGCCAGGAAAGCCTGTTTAACCCGGCAGCGGTTTCCTATGCCGGTGCACGCGGGTTAATGCAGCTTATGCCCGCCACGGCCAAACGCATGGCAGATCATTTGAACCTGCCTTACAGCGTTGACCGCCTGACGGAAGATCCCGGTTTTAACATCCAGTTGGGACGGCAATATCTGTCCAAATTGCTTGATCGCTGGAACGGTGCCGAAATTTTGACAATTGCGTCCTATAACGCTGGTCCATCACGGGTGAAGGAATGGATCGCAGAATATGGCGATCCACGTGACCCCGATGTTGACCCGATCGACTGGATTGAGATGATTCCCTACAAGGAAACACGCAATTATGTCCAGCGGGTCATGGAAGGAACCTATGTTTATCGCCGCCGGTTTGCCCGCGATGAAATTGCCATGAGCCAGGAAAACGCGCCAGAACCGGAAGAAACGGCAAAACAGACTGGAAAGAAATAGGATAAACGGGGGAACCGCAAACATCCCCCGTTCCTGCAAAGGTTATGTGACCAACGGCACCAACACCGACCCGGTGACAGAAAACGAGGCCAGACCAAATGACTGAAACCGCTATCTCATCTTGTCGCGCATTTGTATTCGATGCCTATGGAACGCTGTTTGACGTGGGCTCGGCCATAAAGCGTTGCCAGGAAAGCCTGGGCGGCGAAGCAGAAAAGCTTTCCGACCTGTGGCGGCGCAAGCAATTGGAATATAGCTGGCTGCGCAGTCTGATGGGCGATTTCACCGATTTCTGGAATGTGACGGGCGACGCACTGGATTATGCGCTGGCGGCAGTTGGCAAAAACGATCCGGTCCTGCGGTCAAAGCTGATGGAAACATACCTGTCCCTCGATACGTTCCCGGAAGTGGTTCAAACCCTGCAAACGCTTAAGGATAACGGCCATAAGCTCGCCATCCTGTCAAACGGGGCGCGCCACATGCTGATTTCAGCCGCCAAGTCATCCGGCATTTTCTCGCTGTTTGACGAAATTCTATGCGTGGACGAATTGCGCACCTATAAGCCGCATCCCAGTGTTTATCAGCTTGCAACCGACAAGCTGGAACTTGAAGCGGGTGAAATTTCGTTTCAATCATCAAACGGTTGGGACATTGCCGGGGCCGGGCATTTCGGTTTCAAAACCGCCTGGATCAATCGCGCGGCCCTGCCCGTCGAACGCCTGTCGCACAAGGCAGACGTGATCCTGAAAGGCCTTGATGAATTGCTGCCCCTGGCCGCATCCACCAAAACCGCCTAAGAAATTTCCTTGCCCAAAGGCATGGATTTGGCGAGCTTTCGATTAGCTTAACAGATTTCCAACAAGCAAACAGCCAGGCTGCGTCATGCAACCTGGCTGTTTTAGAAATGCATCTGTGACATGTAATTTCCGTTTTGTGTTTTGAACAGATAACGGAACAACAGGCAGAAGAAATAAGGCCTTAGACTTCTTTCTTCACATTCGAGGCAACAATTTTGCCAGCCTGGATAACAGTCAAACCACCCTCTTCGACGCTTTCAATCCTGCGGCAATGGCCTTCAAGATGCGCACCGGGTTCGATTGCCAGAGTCTCGTGCAAAATATCGCCAATCATTTTTGCGGTATCGGCCAGCGACACGTCTTTGGCACGGATCTGCCCGGTAACTTTGCCGCAAACCCGAACCCGGTCTGCGATAATTTCACCACGAACTTCACCATGCTGACCAATGGTCAGATTTCGTGTCCGAATATCTCCGTCGACAAAACCGTCGACCTGAACGTCTGATTCAGAAACCAGATCCCCCGAAATCCGAAGATCGGAGCTGATTACCGAAAGCCCCCCCGCCTTTGACGGCGACGGTGTTGTATGCGTGTTACTTGTGCTCGTCTGCGTCTTGTTTGACTTTGAAAACATAATGTCCCGCCTTTATGAACTTGATGGGATCGATCTGCTTGCCGTGTAACAATACTTCATAATGGACATGACTTCCTGTACTGCGGCCGGTACTACCCATCAATGCAACAACATCTTGATATTTCACTTTCTGGCCCTTCTTTACGAGGACCTTCATCAGGTGGCCATAACGGGTTTTAAGGCCGTTGCCATGGTCAATTTCGACCATTTTACCGTACCCCCCCGTCCAGCCGGCATGCGTCACCACACCAGGTGCAGTGGCATAAATGGGTGTTTTCATCGGTGCCGCCAAATCAGCCCCCGAATGAAAAGACCACTTTCCGTTAAAAGGGTCCTTACGTTTGCCAAACTTGCTGGAAACGTAATAGTTTTCCGTCGGCTCCCCCAGGGGCAAACGGTTAATCACTTTCTGCAGACTTGCCAGTTGGTCCATCCGGTTTCCAACGGCAAGTGCGGCATTCATAAACAACTCGTCTTCCGGTGTTTCGGGCTCAAACTGCACAAACGGCCCACCAACTCCGGCATCCAAAACGCGCTTCACATCGCCGCTCATGGCGTCGTCGGTCAGTTCCTTGATCGGTACACCGGTCATTTTCAAAACCGATTTCAGATCGGAAATAGATGATCCTGCATGTTCAGCAACTCGTTCAAGTGCCTGTTTTTGCACAGTATGCAAATCAGAAATACGCTGATTGGCCTGTGCCAGTTCGCCTAACAATGCCTTGGAACGTGAAATAGCCTGATCGCGTTCATGCATGACGCGGGTCATGACCGTTTCAACCGTTTCAAGCTCGTCACGCAGGGCGATGTTGCGATTGGTCAATCCGCTTATCTGCTGCCCAAGGGCGTTCATCTGGTTATCCATTGATGAACGCAGCGCTGATATCCGGACCTTTTCCTTTTCGCTATCCGCCAGCTTCAGGCTGAAATCCTGCACACGTGCCTGCAGCTTCAGGTTCTTTTCCGCCATATTCAAAAGGTTGTGGTGCGTATCCTCCATCTGGGAGGTAATTTCGCTAAACTTTTTCTGGCTTTCGGTTACACGGTTTACAAGTTCGCTATAGGCCATCTCGCTGCGAAAAAGCTGTTCTTCGCGCATATCAAGCCGATGACTGAAATAGTAGCCAACACCCGTTGCACAGACAGTCCAGACAATCATCAACGCGCTGATGGAACCAACAACAAGCTGACGACGACGTCCCAGGTGAACCTGTGTGACGGAATCATTCGAACGGACAAGAATTTCTCTGTCCGGAAACCACTTTTCAATTGTGTGCCTAAAGCGCCCCACCAACGACATCTGTCCGGCTGTACCCTTTTAATCTAGTGCAATTTTCAGCATCAAAGCCGGAACCCCCCGATTGATACTGACGTTCTATCCCAAGACTGCAATCAGTTTACGCTACCTGCAAGCGAGCAGCGTGGCAAGCGCGTTAACACTCCTTTAACCTCAAAAAAACCTCGCGCCACAGCCAATTGGCTATGATAAGTCAGATAACCATACCCATTAGCCATATGCGAAAGTGTTATGCGCCTTACCCAGACCCTTATAACAGCATCTGCCACCTGGTTTTACAGTGGCAAGTTTCCCAAGGCCCCTGGAACCGCAGGTTCATTTGCAGCCCTACCTTTTGGCTGGCTGCTTGTTGCCACCAGCGGCAATACCGGCCTGCTGATCGCGACCGCCATTGTGTTTATTTATGGTGTTTTTATTTCTGATTCCTATAGCAAAATGATCGGAATTCACGATCCGGGCGAAATTGTTATCGATGAAGTCGCCGGTCAATGGTTATGTCTGCTGCCATTGCCACTGTCATTTTCGTGGATGGATATTGTTTGGGTCCTGCTGGCCTTTGTCGTTTTCCGGTTTTTCGACATTTTGAAACCCTGGCCTATTCGCTGGGTTGATCGGCGTGTTGGCGGCGGCTTTGGCATTATGCTTGATGATATTTTTGCCGGTGCCTTTGGCATGATCCTGCTTGCCGCGATTATCCATTTCGCCGGAGGGATGCTTAAATGACCCCTGATCAGGAAATGCTTGATGCCGCCAGCGGCATTATTGATCTGTGCCGCCGGCATGGCGAAAAACTGGCAACAGCAGAAAGCTGTACCGGAGGCCTTATTGGTGGGTGCCTGACGGCGGTTGATGGCAGTTCCAGCGTTGTTGATGGCGGTTTCATCACCTATTCCAACGAAGCCAAAATGGCGATGCTGGCTGTGCCGGGCGATATGCTGGCGGAATTTGGCGCCGTGTCCGAACCGGTTGCCCGTGCCATGGCCGAAGGCGCCCTGCGCCATAGCCCGCTTGCATCCATTACCGTCGCGGTTACCGGCATTGCAGGCCCTGGTGGTGGCAGTGCCGAAAAGCCAGTTGGACTGGTACATTTTGGTTGTGCCGCGTCAAACCGCCCCACCCTGCATCAATCGCATATATTCAAGGGTAATCGCCACGAAGTAAGGCGCCAAACCATCCTGTGCGCATTTGCATTGATCCGTGAAATGCTGGCCAGGACAGAACAACAACCTTTGTGATTTTGTCATTCATACTCAGGCAAAACAAAAAAGCGCTGAAATACGACCAGGTATTTCAGCGCTTTAATTTTTTGGCGATCGAAAGATGATCTAGGAAATCCGCGACGACGCTATGCCATTATCACCGTAAATTTGGCGGGCGCGGTTTTCAAATGAACCGACCATCAATTTAACCGCCTCGTTAAAGACCATGCCGATCATTTTTTGCAGGATTGCGGATTTGAATTCAAAATCCACGTAAAAATCCAGCAAGGTCCCGCCATCATCTGACGGCGTAAATTCCCAATGATTATTGAGATATTTAAACGGCCCCTGCAAATATTCAACATCAATGCGCTTGGGGCGGTTCAGCGTTACCTTTGATGTATATTTCTCGCGAAACATTTTAAAACCGATCACCAGATCGGCATGCAATTCATTACCGTCACGTTTTCTGACCCGTGATGCCGCACACCAGGGCAGAAATTCCGAATAGGCATCGATATCAGCAACGAGATCGAATAACTGTTCCGGCGTATAGGGCAGCTTTCTGCGCTCCGCATGCGTCGGCAAAGGAAACTCCTACGGGTGTGAACGCTAAATTGATTGCACTTTGGCGCTGCTTATTCAGCAGCGCTTGGTTTCGCAGTGGCGGCCAGTTTCTTTTCACGGGCAGCACGCATTTCGGCAAAATCACGATCCGCATGATAGCTTGAACGTGTCAGCGGTGTCGATGCCACCATCAGGAAGCCTTTGGCGCGCGCCATCGAGGCATATTCCTTGAATTCATCTGGCGTTACGAACCGGTCAACCGGAGCATGCTTCAATGTCGGCTGCAGGTACTGGCCAATCGTCAAGAAGTCCACATCGGCAACACGCAGGTCATCCATAACCTGGCTAAGCTCGTGGCGCTGCTCGCCCAAACCAACCATCAGGCCGGATTTGGTGAAAATGGTCGGATCAATCTGCTTTACGCGGTCGAGAATGCGTAGCGACTGATAAAAACGTGCGCCCGGACGAATGGACGGATACAGCCGCGGCACAGTTTCCAGATTGTGGTTAAACACATCGGGGCGGGCTTTGGCGACAATTTCAACAGCACCGGGCTTGTCGCGAAAATCCGGTGTCAGAATTTCAATGGTGGTTTCCGGCGATTTGTGACGGATCGCCTCGATCACGCGGGCAAAATGCATTGCCCCTCCGTCCGGAAGATCGTCACGGTCAACCGAGGTGATGACGACATGCTTAAGGTCCATGTCGGCAACAGCCATTGCCAGGTTTTCCGGCTCGAACGGGTCAAGCGCGTTGGGCATACCGGTTTTGACGTTACAGAACGCACATGCACGGGTGCAGGTATCGCCCATGATCATGAAAGATGCGTGCTTTTTCTGCCAGCATTCGCCGATATTCGGGCATGCTGCTTCTTCGCAAACCGTGTGCAGTTTCAGGCCGCGCGCCAGATCGCGCGTTTCCTGATATCCCTTCGAGGTCGGTGCCTTAACGCGAATCCATTCCGGCTTGCGACCAGAAGGACGATCCGGATTCTTTTGCTTTTCAGGGTGACGAAGAGCTCGCACCTCGTTGCGCGTCGTGGACATTTAAACCTCCGAAGGATGGAACGGGCGGCAATGTGCCGCCCTCCCGCCAAATTGTCAAACTGACATTCGACATGGCCGATACGACAGATCCACAAGGGAAGCCGCCGTATCGGACAATTATGACTTAGAAATGGATCGCACGGCCATAGGCGTCAAGGACCGACTCATGCATCATTTCCGAAAGGGTCGGATGCGGGAAGACGGTATGCATCAGGTCTTCCTCGGTCGTTTCAAGGCCCATTGCCACCACAAAACCCTGGATCAGCTCGGTGACTTCGGTACCAACCATATGGGCACCTAGAAGCTCACCAGTCTTGGCATCAAACACGGTTTTAACCAGACCTTCCGCCTCACCAAGAGCCACGGCTTTGCCGTTCCCGATGAAGGGGAACTTTCCAACCTTGACGTCGTAACCCGCTTCCTTGGCTTTTGCCTCGGTCAGGCCGACACTGGCAACCTGCGGATGGCAATAGGTGCAGCCCGGAATCTTGCCCGGGTCAATCGGATGGACGTTTTTAACACCAGCGATTTTCTCGACGCAAATAACGCCTTCATGCTCGGCCTTATGGGCCAGCATCGGCGGGCCGGCAACGTCACCAATGGCATAAATGCCAGGTTCTGCCGTGCGGGAATATTCGTCAGTGCCAATCACATTGCGATCAACCTTGACCTTGGTGGTTTCCAGACCAAGATTTTCGGTATTGCCAATAACACCAACAGCAGAAATCACCCGATCAACCGTCAGCTCCTGCTTCTTGCCGTCTTTGGTTTCAATCGTGACAACGACATTGTCAGCATTACGCTTCAGATTGGCGACCTTGGCTTCAGTCAGGATCTTCATCCCGTCCTTGGTCATCATTTTCTGCGCAAGGGCGGCAACTTCCTTGTCTTCAACCGGCATGATCTGCGGCATGATTTCAACCACGGTCACGTCAGCACCCATGGTGTGATAGAAACTCGCAAATTCGATACCAATTGCACCCGAACCAATAACAACCAGGCTTTTGGGCATTTTGTCAGGCGTCATCGCCTTTTTGTAATCCCAAACAACTTTGCCGTCGGCTTCAAGGCCAGGAAAAGCACGGGCACGGGCACCGGTCGCAATGATGTAATGTTTTGCGGTATAGGTGCCTTTGTCCTTGCCTTCGACATTGATCTTTTTCGGACCATCGAACTTGGCTTCACCATTGATGACGGTGACCTTGTTCTTTTTCAGAAGATGGCCAACACCACCAGCAAGCTGCTTGGAAACTCCACGCGAACGCTGAATGACGGCATCAAAATCAAAAGAAGGCTTTTCACAGGACAGGCCATAATTTTTGGCATGTTTCATGTTGCGAAAAACTTCGGCCGAACGCAGCAGTGCCTTGGTCGGGATACAACCCCAGTTCAGGCAGATGCCACCAAGATGTTCACGTTCAACAACAGCCGTTTTCAGGCCAAGCTGGGCAGAACGGATGGCGGTTACATAACCACCAGGGCCTGCACCAATCACAATAACGTCGAAATTATTATCCGCCATTTTGCATCTCCTCAATCTGTCTGATCAATCAGACAGATATTTGATTCAAAAGTTTACGGGGACTTTTTAAAGCCCCCGCCTAACCCATCCTTAAAGCAGCATGCTTAGCGGATCTTCGATCAGTTTCTTGAATTCGGCCATGAATTCGGCACCAACGGCGCCGTCGACCACACGGTGGTCTACCGAGAGAGTGCAGCTCATGACGGTTGCAATGGCAAGCGCGCCGTCTTTGACGACCGGACGCTGTTCACCTGCACCAACGGCCAGGATACAACCCTGCGGCGGGTTGATGATGGCAGCAAAGTCCTTGATGCCAAACATGCCCAGGTTGGAGACAGAGAAAGTCCCGCCCTGGAATTCCTGCGGCTGCAGTTTGCCATCACGTGCCTTGGCGGCCAGTGCTTTCATCTCGGTCGAGATTTCGGCAAGACCTTTGCCACCCGCATTGCGGATAACCGGCGTGATCAGGCCACCATCAATGGCAACAGCAACGGAAATATCCTGCTGTTTGCACTGAAGGATGGCTGCATCGGTCCAGATCGCATTTGCGGCCGGCACGCGCTTCAGCGCGATCGAGGATGCACGGATGACCATGTCATTGACCGAAACCTTAACGCCCTCGCCAGCCTTTTCATTAAGCTGCTTGCGAACGGAAAGAAGATTGTCGATCTGGCAATCAATAGTCAGGTAGAAATGCGGAACCTGCTGTTTGGATTCCGTGAGACGGCGGGCAATAACCTTGCGCATCGTCGTGTTCGGAATTTCCTCGTATTCCGGAAGTCCGGTAAGATCCGGGTTCCAGCCAGAGGTTGCCGGTGCCTTTGCAGCCGGTGCGGCAGCTGCAGGCGCATCTGCTTTGGCTGCTGCCGGAGCATCCGCCTTGGCGGCCGATTTGTTGCTCAGTGCGGCTTCAACGTCACGCTTGACGATACGACCACGCGGACCCGAACCATCAACACCCGAAAGCTCCAGGCCTTCCTGCGATGCAATACGGCGAGCAAGCGGGCTTGCCTTGACGCGATCGCCATCCTTGCCTGCGGCAGGTGCGCTTGATGCAGCCGGGGCAACATCCTTGCTTTCGGATTTTTCTTCTTTCGGGGCAGATGCTGCGGCGTCACCGCCAACATCTGGACCGGATGTATCCGCACCATCAAGTGCAGATTCATCTTCGTCTTCTTCTAAAAGCAACGCGATAACGGCGTTCACAGCAACACCCTCGGTGCCTTCAGACACAAGGATCTTCCCGATTTTGCCTTCATCAACGGCTTCGACTTCCATCGTCGCCTTGTCGGTTTCGATTTCGGCAAGGACATCACCGGACTCAACCGTGTCCCCTTCCTTGACAAGCCATTTTGCCAAGGTGCCTTCTGTCATCGTCGGCGAAAGTGCCGGCATCAGAATTTTAACTGGCATTGATGCAATCTCCCGGTAACGGGGGTGGCAGCAGCTTTACTGCGCCAGCCCCTGTCCGTTTTTGTTTAACGATAGCAAACGGCCTTGGCCGCATCGACGATGTGCTGATCCTGCGGCAATGCCAGGACTTCAAGGTTGGCCGCATACGGCATCGGGACATCTTCGCCGGTTACACGGGCAACAGGCGCATCGAGATAATCGAATGCATGTTCCATGATAACCGATGCGATTTCAGCGCCAATACCGGCAAAGTGCCAGCCTTCTTCACAGGTGACGAGACGGTTGGTCTTCATCACCGAACGCACGATCGTGTTAACGTCAAGCGGACGGATGGTCCGAAGGTTGATAACTTCGGCCGAGATGCCATCTTCTGCCAGCTTTTCAGCCGCCTTGAGTGCCTTGCCAACCATGATCGAGAACGCAACGATAGTAACATCGGTGCCTTCACGTTCGATTTTGGCCTGGCCAATCGGCAGGACGAAATCTTCATCGTCCGGAACTTCAAAGCTCTGGCCGTACAGGATTTCGTTTTCAAGGAAGACAACCGGGTTCGGGTCGCGGATTGCGGCTTTCAGCAGGCCTTTTGCATCGGCTGCGGAATAAGGCGCAATCACCTTAAGGCCCGGGCAATGTGCATACCAGGAAGCATAGCACTGCGAGTGCTGCGCACCGACGCGTGCTGCAGCGCCGTTCGGACCACGGAACACAATCGGACAACCAAGCTGACCACCCGACATGTAAAGTGTCTTGGCAGCAGAGTTGATGATGTGGTCGATGGCCTGCATGGCAAAGTTGAAGGTCATGAATTCCACGACCGGACGCAGGCCCATGAAGGCAGCACCAGTACCAAGACCAGTAAAGCCATATTCGGTGATCGGCGTATCAACGACACGTTTGTCACCAAATTCGTCAAGCAGGCCCTGAGTAACCTTATAGGCACCCTGATACTGCGCAACTTCTTCACCCATGACGAAAACATTTTCGTCGGTCCGCATTTCTTCGGCCATGGCATCACGCAGGGCTTCACGAACGGTCTGGGTTTTGAATTTGGTGTAGGTCTTTTCGTCGCGCGTTTCGTTCATCGCGCTCATGGCGCGCGGTTCATTTTCGGCACGTTCAATCGCGCCCGAAGCCTGAACCGGTGCGGCAGAAGCAGACGACGAAGCAGAGCTTTCAGAAGAGGATTCTTCCTTTTCTTCTGCCTGTGGTGCGGCTTTGGCTTCACCCGGATTGACGTTATCGAGTGCGGATGCGTCTTCGCCTTCCTCAAGGATATAGGCGATAACGGCATTCACAGCGACACCTTCAGTACCGGCATCAACGATCAGCTTGCCAATGGTGCCTTCATCGACGGCTTCAACTTCCATTGTCGCCTTGTCGGTTTCAATTTCGGCAAGAACGTCACCAGACTGGACGGTATCGCCCTCTTTGACGTTCCATTTGGCAAGGGTGCCTTCAGTCATTGTCGGCGACAATGCAGGCATCAAAACTTCAATCGGCATGGTTCCCCCTCTTTGCGGGAAAATTTCTGGTCAAAAGCGGATTTTGCAAAGTCAGGGTCAGACTTCGATCAAAATATCGGTAAACAGTTCGGACGGATCCGGTTCCGGGCTGTTCTGTGCAAATTCCGCAGCTTTGGCGACCTCTGCCTTAACTTCCTTGTCGATCTCTTTGAGACCGTCTTCGTCAAGGATGTTTGCATCGATCAACAGCTTTTTGACCATGTCGATCGGGTCATGTTCCTTGCGCATCTTGTCGAGCTCGTCTTTAGTCCGGTATTTCGCCGGGTCAGACATGGAATGCCCGCGATAACGATAGGTTTTCAGCTCGAGAATGTACGGACCATTGCCTTCACGGCAATGTTTGACCGCGCGTTCACCGGCTTCCTTGACAGCAAGAACATCCATACCATCAACCTGTTCGCCCGGGATGCCATAGGCTTCACCACGCTGATAAAGGTCAGGGCTGGCCGAGTGACGCTGGGTCGAGGTGCCCATGGCGTACTGGTTGTTTTCAATGCAGTAAATAACCGGCAGCTTCCAAAGCGCAGCCATGTTGAAAGACTCATATACCTGGCCCTGGTTGACAGCACCGTCACCAAGATAGGTCAGGCAGACTTTGTCTTCGCCGCGATATTTGTAGTTAAAGGCAATACCGGTACCCAGCGGGACCTGCCCACCGACGATACCGTGACCACCGTAAAAGTTCTTTTCTTTGGAGAACATGTGCATGGAGCCGCCCTTGCCGTGAGAGTAACCACCCTCGCGACCGGTCAGTTCCGCCATGACGCCAGCGGAATCCATTCCGCAGGCCAGCATGTGCCCATGATCGCGGTAGCTGGTGATCACACCATCTTCGCCCGATGTGGCAGCCTGCATACCAACAACGACAGCTTCCTGGCCGATATAAAGGTGGCAGAAACCACCGATCAGGCCCATGCCATAAAGCTGGCCGGCCTTTTCTTCGAAACGGCGGATCAGAAGCATGTCGCGATAATATTTAAGGAGATCGTCACTGCTCGCCTGGTTGTCGGCGCGCGTCGTGGCGCGTTTGCGTTTTGTGGTCGCCATGGTTCCTCCCGGTGGATGGCTCGCTTAAGCTTCTTTGAAAAGCAGCTTAATTCGGTATTGGACCACCGAAATAACTACCCAAAACAACTGACATAAGCAAGCGATCTTGGGACGCCTAACGCCTTGTTTTGCAATGCACAATCACAAATAAACCAAGTATTGGTTAATTTAAGTTTTAACGGTTTAAATGATATTTTGTGAATTATCAGGCAGTTGGCCTATCGCATCAAAAGTGTCTCATTCCCCAGCGTCACAAATGCTATGATTTTATGAAAACAATTTTGATCAATGTGTTTTCGCCTTCGCAAACGCCAAAAAACCACAGAACAAAAGGCTTTGGCAACAAACAGGCGAAAAGCAGCAGATACAAAAACACCCCTGAAATCAGGGGTGATCGTAGCCGTTATGATGAAAGATGATGACGTCGTCGCGATTGGCCATATCAAGCATGGTACGCGCCCTTTCGTCGAGAAGGTCCGGATCCAGGCTTCCGGGTCGAAGGGCCTTCACCCGCTGCTCAAGCAATTCACGTCGCCCACGGATGTCATCGCGCAGCTTGACGATTTCATTCACCCGGTCCTGCATTGACCAATAGGCCAGAAGGCCCCTATCCCCCTCCACACTGTGGAAGATGAAATATACCATCACCGTAAAGGCAAATACCGGCGCAATGGCCTGCCGAAACCGACGAACTACCGGTGCTGATGACGACATGTCAGACTAGGCCCTAAAATTAAACAAATGCCAGTATCCGCGAAACATTTCCCAACCGATACGATAAAACAACTTTCGTTATTTCACCGTAAATCTATAGGGTTACGATGCCAAGATATAAGAACACACAATGGATGAGATGTATTTCATCACAACAAGGTAAAAAGAGTTTTAAAAACAGGGATCTTTTCCTGTCGCATTTACGATCAGTTAACAATTCGTAAATGCAAAAAGGCCACCTACAGGAGGTGGCCTTTGGCATCGGCTTCAATAAAGAAACTGATATTATTTCTTCAGGATCGAACGACCCGGGAAGCGTGCTGCCAAACCAAGCTGTTCTTCGATGCGGATCAGCTGGTTGTATTTTGCCAGACGGTCCGAACGCGACAGCGAACCGGTTTTGATCTGGCCGCAATTGGTTGCAACAGCAAGGTCGGCAATCGTTGAATCTTCGGTTTCACCCGAACGGTGCGACATAACCGCGGTGTAACCAGCGCGGTGCGCCATTTCAACGGCTTCAAGAGTTTCGCTCAGCGTACCGATCTGGTTCACTTTCACCAGGATCGAGTTGGCAACACCCTTGGCAATACCATCAGCCAAGCGCAGCGGATTGGTCACGAACAGATCGTCACCAACGAGCTGGATCTTGTTGCCGATTTCGCTGGTCAACGCAGCCCAACCATCCCAATCGTCTTCCGACATACCGTCTTCGATCGAGAAAATCGGATATTTGGCAGCAAGTTCGGCCCAGTATTTGACCATGCCTTCGGAATCGAAGGTTTTGCCTTCGCCGGCAAGAACGTATTTGCCGTCCTTGTAGAATTCGGTCGATGCGGCATCAAGTGCCAGCATCACGTCATCACCCGGGCGGTAGCCGGCAGCTTCGATCGACTTCATGACATAGCTGATCGCAGCTTCGGTCGATGCGATGTTCGGTGCAAACCCGCCTTCATCACCAACCGATGTGCTAAGACCATCAGCCGCGAGCGACTTTTTCAGGTTATGGAAAATTTCCGCGCCCATGCGAATGGCGTCGGTGCCGGATTCAGCCGAAACCGGAACGATCATGAATTCCTGAACGTCAATGGCGTTATCGGCATGTTCACCACCATTGATGATGTTCATCATCGGCACCGGAAGGGTGCGCGCATAGGAACCACCAATATAGCGATAAAGCGGCAGACCGGCTTCCTGGGCAGCTGCCTTGGCAACGGCAAGCGACACGCCAAGGATGGCATTGGCGCCGAGGCGGCTTTTGTTTGCTGTACCGTCCAGGTCAATCATGGCCTGGTCAATTTCGATCTGTTCTTCAGCATCTACGCCAGCCAGGGCTTCAAAGATTTCGCCGTTAACAGCGGAAACAGCCTTGGTAACGCCTTTGCCCAAATAGCGTTCTTCTTTGTCACGCAGTTCGACAGCTTCGTGTGCGCCGGTCGATGCACCTGACGGAACGGCGGCCCGACCAAAGGCGCCACTTTCCAGGGTTACATCAACTTCGACCGTCGGGTTGCCCCGGCTGTCCAGAATTTCGCGCCCGCGGATATCAATGATAGCGGTCATGACGAAACAATTCTCCTTACTGACATGTTGAACGGCCCCATACTGGGCCGCGTCGGTTACAGCATAAAAAAAATGCCGCCACAAATATGGCGGCACCTTATATCACGCGTCGAACATATCCAGACGAACCGGATTGGCCTTCGCGACGGCATCGAATTCCTTCAGAACCGAGAGAACTTCGGGAAGCTTGCCAAGGGGAATTTGATTGGGTCCGTCGCTGATGGCGGCGTCGGGATTGTCGTGGGTTTCGATGAACAAAGCCGCGACACCAACAGAAACAGCAGCGCGTGCAAGAACAGGTGCGAATTCGCGCTGTCCGCCTGTTGTACCACCCTGCCCGCCGGGTTGCTGGACAGAATGGGTTGCGTCAAACACAATCGGATAGCCCTGTTGGGCCATGGTGGGAAGTCCGCGGAAATCGGTTACCAGCGTGTTATAGCCAAAGCTGGTACCACGATCACAAAGCATGATGTTTTCATTGCCGGCTTCGGCAATTTTATTGGCGACATTGGCCATGTCCCACGGGGCCAGGAACTGCCCCTTCTTGACATTGATCGCCTTGCCGGTGGCGGCTGCCGCCACCAGAAGATCGGTTTGGCGGCACAGGAATGCCGGAATCTGCAAAATATCGGCAACGCGCGCAACGGCTTCACACTGATCCGGCAGGTGAATGTCGGTTACGATCGGCAAACCGGTGACATCCTTGACTTCGCCAAGAATATCAATTCCCTCGCTTAAACCCACGCCACGCTTGGATTTGTTGCTGGTACGGTTCGCCTTGTCAAACGAGCTTTTATAAACCAGCCCGATGCCCATGGCAGCAGTCAGTTCCTTAAGCGCGGTTGCCATTTCCAGCGCATGCTGGCGGCTTTCAATTGCGCAAGGCCCTGCCAGCAAGGCAAAGGGTTTGTCATTTGCAAATTCGATATTGCCGACTTTAACGGTTTTAATCGTGGTCATTTCAACATCCTTGGACGTTTGGCTGGTTCAATCAGACCAGACGGCTGCGTTCTTTGGCGGCCTTGATATAGGACACGAACAGCGGATGCGGATCCAACGGACGTGACCGGAGTTCCGGGTGGAACTGCACACCAATGAACCACGGATGATCCGGATATTCCACAATTTCCGGCAAACGGCCATCCGGTGACAGTCCAGAGAATTTCAGGCCCTTCTGTTCAAGCTGCTCAAGGAAGTTGATATTGACTTCATACCGGTGACGGTGACGTTCCAGAACCGTTTCCGAACCGTAAATCTTGCGGGCATGGGTACCGGCAACCAGTTTGCACTCGTAATTGCCAAGACGCATGGTGCCACCAAGGTCGTCTTCGCCGCTGCGGCGTTCAACGCGGCCACCATCTTTTGACCATTCGGTCATCAGGCCAACAAGCGGCACTTCGGTCGGACCGAATTCGGACGAGGATGCATTGGTAATGCCAGCCAGATTACGGGCAGCTTCCAGAACCGCCATCTGCATGCCAAAGCAGATACCGAAATACGGCACCTTGTTTTCACGGGCATAACGGGCAGCGGCAATTTTGCCTTCGGCACCGCGTTCGCCAAAGCCGCCCGGCACCATGATGGCGTCAAGCTTGCTTAGACGTTCACTAACGTTTTCGTCTTTTTCCAGATCGTCAGATGCAATCCATTCGATCTTGACGCGAACCTTGTTGGCAATACCGCCATGGGTCAGCGCTTCGGTCAGGGATTTGTAGGCATCGGGAAGCTGGATGTATTTACCAACAATACCAATGGTAACCTCACCTTCCGGGTTACGAACGATATCGCAGATATTTTCCCACGGCCCCATATCCGGGTCCTGCGCCTGCAGGCCGAAATGATGCAGAACTTCGTTATCAAGGCCGTACTTATGATAGCTGATCGGAACCTGATAAATGTTGTCAACGTCATAGGCCGGAATAACCGATGCTTCACGGACGTTACAGAAACGCGCAATCTTGCGGCGTTCATTTACCGGAATTTCGCGATCACAACGGCACAGCAGCACATCAGGCTGAATACCAAGCGACTGCAGTTCCTTGACGGAATGCTGGGTCGGTTTGGTTTTCAATTCACCAGCCGACGGAATGTAAGGCACCAGGGTCAGATGCAGGAACATGGTGCGACCATCGCCCAGTTCATTGCCCATCTGACGAATGGCTTCCAGGAACGGCAGGCTTTCAATATCGCCAACCGTACCGCCGATTTCCACAAGAACGAAATCTTCGGTCGCGTCGCTCTGGACGAATTCCTTGATGGCATCGGTGATGTGCGGAATGACCTGAACAGTCCCGCCCAGATAGTCGCCGCGACGTTCACGTGCGATAACCGACGAATAGATGCGACCCGTGGTCACGTTGTCGGAACGACGCGATGATACGCCGGTAAAACGTTCATAGTGGCCCAGATCAAGGTCCGTCTCGGCACCGTCTTCGGTGACATAAACTTCGCCATGCTGATAGGGGCTCATGGTGCCCGGATCGACGTTGATATACGGATCAAGCTTGCGCAAACGGACGGTAAAGCCACGCGCCTGAAGCGAAGCACCCAATGCAGCAGAAGCCAGGCCCTTGCCCAGCGAAGAAACCACGCCACCAGTAATGAAAATATAACGGGTCATATCCATGCCTCATCTCAAAGCACAAAGCCACGGTTACGCATATTGCAAACCGGGGAGCAAACAATTCAAAAATTGAGGCGGCAATTTTGCCGCCTCTGATATCGGTATTTAGCTATTAGCGTGTCGGCGCTGCCGGTCCGCTATCCTGTGCAGGCGCCGGGGCCGTCTTTTCCATATCGGAAGTTGCGGCCGGTGCGGGCACCTGATCCAGAATGGATGTCGGTGCGGTACGGGTATTGGTCAATAGCGCCAGGCCGAGGCTTGTGATCATGAAGGCCGCAGCCAGAATTGCGGTCGTCCGGGTCAGAAGGTTCGCGGCACTGCGCGAGCTCATGACACCAAAGTTACCGCCGCCGCTATTGCCGCCGCCAATACCAAGTCCTCCGCCTTCACTGCGCTGAACCAGAATTACGGCAATCAAGCCGATCGCAAGAAGCAGGTGGATAACCAGAATGACAGTCTGCATGGCCTCAAAACTCTTGACTTGTAAATCCGGCGGCCAGCAAATTGCTGCCTGACCGGGCAAAATTTGATGCGTGTTTAACGCGTTTTGAAACGGTTGGCTAGTATGTATTTGGCAGGTTTCAAACCATAAATTGCCAACCGGTTAAAATAACCAGCATCCCGCACAAGGCAGGACCCTAATCATCATTAAATTGTTCGGGAGGATTCCCGGCCTGAAGCAAGGAACAATCCCTCGCGCCGGGAACTTATCTTCGCTGATCACGCCCCAAATTGCAACAGTGCCTTGATGGCATCTGTTACTTTTTCGCAAAGCCCCGACAAAAGGCCAGCACAAACAAATCAGGCGACACCTTATATATGGTGTCGCCCATTAGGCGCTTTGCAATCACAAAACTGCTTATTCGCAGGCGGCAATAATACCCCAGAAATCCTCGACCTTAAGGCTGGCCCCACCAACAAGTGCGCCATCAACATTCTCAACCGCCAGAATCTCTGCCGCATTGGACGGCTTGACCGAACCGCCATAAAGAATGCGGAAGCCTTCGGCATCGGCGAAACGTTCTTTGAGTTTACGGCGGATGGCAGCGTGCATTTCTTCAACATCGGCAACAGCAGCCGTGCGGCCAGTGCCAATTGCCCACACCGGTTCATAGGCAATAACCGTGTTTTCCGCACTTGCCCCTTCCGGCAGGGAAACATCCATCTGGCCGCAAACAACGGCAATGGCAGCGCCAAGGTCGCGTTCCTGTTCGGTTTCACCCACACAGACAACGGCTGTCAAACCTGCATCATGGGCAGCAATGGTTTTCTGGCGGATAACGGTGGAACTTTCACCATGGTCAGCGCGGCGTTCGGAATGGCCAAGGATAACGTGGCTGGCGCCAATATCCGCCAGCATTGATGCCGCAATATCGCCAGTATGAGCGCCGCTTTTAACCGCATGACAATCCTGGCCGCCGGCATGAATATCGCAATGGCCCAAAACACCGACAACATCAGCCAGCAGCGTTGCCGGTGGGCACAACAAAATATCGCAGGCCGGTTTGTCAGATGCGCCCGTCAACTTTGCAGCCAGGCCACTGGCAAGGGCCAGGCCATCGGCACGCAGACAATTCATTTTCCAGTTACCGGCAATAAGGGGACGACGATCTGACATTGAAACCTTCCTTCTTTGATGGGTGATACCTGGTGATCGGGCAAAGTGGGACTGAACCACCAAATCAGGTATCAGGGCCG
Organism: Thalassospira marina; assembly: GCF_002844375.1. Classification (NCBI taxonomy): domain Bacteria; kingdom Pseudomonadati; phylum Pseudomonadota; class Alphaproteobacteria; order Rhodospirillales; family Thalassospiraceae; genus Thalassospira; species Thalassospira marina. Next base: position 2,203,128 of record NZ_CP024199.1, read on the forward strand.
ACTGATTATAAAAACGTTTCCTGCCCGCGTTCTAGCACGCCAGCGCATGCGGGAAAAGCCTGCTCGAACCCTCTTGCAACAGCAATTCAAACGGCTTATGCAATCGGGTGTTGCCGCCCTATCCTCCTCCCATTAAGATGCGCCACCGATCCGCACGGTTTTCACCGGTTTCCGGTACCGTTTTGGCAAAAAAAGTTGCCGGCCAACTGGCGCCGGTCCGACGCAACGAATTGTTAGGCTACGGAATATGCTTTCTGGCATTCGCACATTTTCTCAATCCATCTTTGCCAAAATTCTGTTTGGCATCATCGCGATCAGCTTTGTCGCATGGGGGCTCAAGGCCTCGATGCTAAGCCTTGGCAATTCCCGCGAAGTCGCCGAAGTTGGCAGCCAGTCTATCAGTCCTGTCGAACTTGACCGTGCTTTCAAGCGCAATATCGACAAAATGCGTCGCGTATTCGGGCCGAGCTTTGACCAGCAGCAAGCCATTCAGATGGGCCTTCTGAACAACACCGTTCAGGGCTTGGTTTCGCAGAAACTGCTTGAAGAAAATGCAAAGGACATCGGCATCGGCATTAGCGATGACAAAGTCCGCGATAACATTTTCAACAATCAGAGCTTCAAGAACGACACCACCGGCCAGTTCGACCGCCAGAAGTTCCTGCAGATTCTGTATCAAAACGGTTATAGCGAGCCGGAATTCATCGAAGGCATGCGCAGCGACCTGATGAGCCAGCAGGTTGTCGGCAGCCTGGGTGCCGCCAGCACGCCGCCCTCGCCGCTGGTTAAAACCATTGCGGCCTACCGCAATGAAGACCGCAATGGCCGTTTCGTGACCCTGGGTGACGATGATATCGACCCGATCGCAACGCCCGCTGATGACGTTCTGAAAAAATTCCATGATGAACACAGCAGCCAGTTCACCGCGCCGGAAACCCGCAATGCGACCCTGGCCCTTCTGACCGTTGACAGCCTGGCCAAGACCATGGACGTCACTGACGCAGAAGTCCTTGATGCCTACAACCAGCGCATTGGCGAATTCCAGACCCCGGAAAAACGCGCTGTCGAACAGATGCTGTTTGCACCGAACGACAAGGAAAGTGCCACCGAAGCCTATAAGGCACTGGAAAGCGGCAAGGATTTCATGGCTGTTGCCACGGAAGAAGCCGGCATGAAGGAATCTGTTGTCAAACTGGGTGAGTTCACCAAAGACAACATGCTGCCTGACCTGCGCGACACCGTATTTTCCCTGTCGGAAGACGGATATTCCCAGCCGGTTGAAACTGCCCTTGGCTGGCATATCATGCGCGTAACCTCGATTACCCCGGCACATGAACAAAGCCTGGATGAAGTACGCGAGCAGGTCGAAAACGGTGTAAAACGCCAAAAGGCCGAAGACCAGATTTTCGATATCGCAGCCCAGCTTGACGATGAACTGGGTGCAGGTACCTCGCTGAAGGATGCGGCAGACAAGGTTCATGCTGAACTTTTCACCCTGACCGACATTAAAAAAGGCCAGGATCTGGGCCATGACATTCGTGACAGCCAGGAAATCAACGCCAAGATTTACGAGCTGAATGAAGGCGATGAAAGCTTCCTGGAAGAAACGCAGAATGGCGACCGCTACGTTGTCAGCGTTACCAAAGTCACCCCGTCGGCCGTACAGCCGTTTGAAGATGTTCGTGACCAGGTAATCACTGCATGGAAGGCCGAAGAAAAACAGCGCCTTCTGTCGGAAAAGGCGGATGCGCTTGCAGCACGCATCAATGATGGCAGTGCAAAAATCGAAGCCATCGCCACCGAGCTGGACAACAGCATTGACGAAACCGGCGATACCAAGCGCGATGGACGCGGTCTTTCGGCCGATGCCAGCCCCGCCATTGCCGGTGCCCTTTTCGAGCTTGAAAAAGGCAAGGCCAAATCGGTTGTTGGTGCCAATGGCGTCGCCGTTGTCGTACTTGACGATGTCAAAGGTTCGGCCGCAGACCTTGGCAAGGATGACCCCATCGTTTCCGAACTGCAGGACAGCCTCGATCAGGATATCGTTTCGCAGTATCTGGATTATCTGCGTGATGACATTTCGGTCAGCCTTAATAACGGTGTGATCAACGGTCTTTACGCCCAGAACACCGCGAACTAAACCAACCAGACCAAACGGGGCGATCCGGCAGCGGATCGCCCTTTTTTCATTCCAGTAGCCTTTTATTTGGTTTTGATCGGATTGCCGTTATGGATATCAAACCGGATTTTGAAACATTCGCCCGCAACCACAAGGCCGGTATCGCGCAGGTTGTTTACACCTCGCTGACAGCCGATCTCGACACGCCTGTTTCCGCGTTCCTTAAACTGGCCGAAGGTTTGCCCAACACCTACCTTCTGGAATCGGTTGAAGGTGGCGCCAGCCGTGGGCGCTATTCCTTTATCGGCTTTAAACCCGATCTGATCTGGCGGTGCTTTGGCGACCGGGCGGAAATCAACCGTCGCGTCATGGCCGATGCTGATGATTTTTCCGTACAGGATCAAAAACCGCTAGATGCCCTGAAAGCCCTGATCGCGGAAAGCCACATTGACCTGCCCGACCATTTGCCGCCCATGAGTGCAGGCCTGGTCGGCTATATGGGTTATGACACCGTCCGCCTGATGGAAAAGCTGCCCGATGACAACCCGGACAACCTGAATGTGCCTGATGGCATTTTCATCCGCCCGACAGTGACGGCAAGCTTTGACACCATCGCCGATACGGTAACGGTGGTAACGCCCGTCCGCCCGGAAGCCGGAATTGACGCCCAGGCAGCCTATGACCTTGCCTGCGCACGCCTAAATGATGTTGTTCAGCATTTCCAGCGCAACCTGTTTATTGACCGGCGTTCGCGCACCGTTCCGCAGGATTTGCCGGAACCCGAAGTCAGCGTAGATGAAGCCGGGTATCACGAGATGGTTGAACGCGCGAAAGAATATATTCGCGCTGGCGATATCTTCCAGGTCGTTCTGTCGCAGCGTTATTCACTGCCCTATCGCCTGCCGCCTTTTGCCTTTTACCGGGCATTACGGCGCATCAACCCCTCGCCTTTCATGTTCTATCTTAATATTGGCGGTTTTCAGGTTGTTGGTGCCAGCCCGGAAATTCTGGTGCGGTTGCGTGATGACGAAGTGACCATTCGCCCCATCGCTGGCACCCGCAAGCGCGGCAAAACTTCCGAAGAGGATAAATTCCTCGCCCAGGACCTGCTTGATGATCCCAAGGAACGGTCCGAACATCTGATGCTGCTGGATCTGGGGCGCAATGATGTTGGTCGCGTCTCGCAACCTGGTACGGTACGTGTGACCGACCGTGAAACCATCGAATATTATTCGCATGTGATGCATATCGTTTCAAATGTAGTGGGCCAGATTGACCCGCAATATGATGCGATGGATGCGCTAAAGGCTGGTTTCCCGGCTGGCACCGTTTCTGGCGCACCGAAGGTCCGTGCCATGGAAATCATCGATGAGCTCGAACCGGTACGTCGCGGCATTTATGCCGGCTGTATTGGTTATATTTCCGCCGACGGATCGATGGATACCTGCATTGCGCTGCGTACCGCAGTCATCAAGGATGAGATGATCCACATTCAGGCTGGTGCAGGCATCGTTGTTGATAGCAAACCCGATATGGAACATCAGGAATGCCGTAACAAGGCCGGTGCCCTGATGGCAGCATGCCGCGAAGCACATCGCTTTGCCTGACGCTTACCGCTAACGTTTCAGTTTGCGCAAATAAAAAACGGCTGCCCGCCCGAAACCGGGCAGCCGTTTTTTTACTTTGGTGCGCTTGGTATACAGATAATCAGCCGGTCACCTTCACACCATTACGGCGGATGATGTCGGTCGCCGGTACAAAAATGAACCCTGCGGCCTGCATTTTGGGTATCCATTTATTCAGTGCAGCAAGCGTCAAATCACGCGGATGGCCAATCGCCACGGCATAGCCCCGCTTGCTGGCAACATGTTCAACGCGGTCCAGCATTTCGCTGATTTTGGCGGCATCATCAGCATCATCAATAAACACATCGCGTTCAATTGCCGGAACGCTGAATTTTTGCGCTTCCTGATATCCAACCGATTTGGCACTGGTTCGCGAATCAAGGAACATAAGGCCCCTTGCCTTCATCACCTGCATTACAACAGCCATCCGTTCGGGATCGGACGTAAATTTGCTACCCATATGGTTGTTAATCCCGACATAGCCGGAGAATCGATCCAGCATCCATGTCATTTCATTCAGGATCGCAACCTTGTCATAACTGGTCAAAAGCGCATGCGGCCCAGGGTCCACGACTGTTGATGTCGGCTCCATGGGCATATGGAGCATAATTTCATGCCCGCGTTTGCGCGCTGTTGCCACCTGTTCAGCAAGGTGCGTCGCATATGGCAGGTACGAAATGGTAATGGGCCCGGGTAATTCTGCTGCCCGTTCGGTACGCGGTTTATCAATCCCGGCATCATCAATCACAATGGCTATGACAGGTGCGTTACCGGTATCAGGCACGTGGGTTGCAAATTTTTGCCAGGCCAACTGTTTTTCGGCAGGCAAATCGTTTTTAGGTAACGGCGCAGGCGTGACATGAGGCTGGGGCGCAGGGTTTACCCTCGGTTCAGGGATATTTTCTCTTTCACCCTCGGGATTGGTCATATCCTCAGGCGTGCGCTCCACCATATAACCAGGGCGATTTGGCGCATCATATCCCTTGGAAAAATCCATTTTCGGCTGTTTTGCCACCGGTTTCGTGCTTGAATCCGGTTCGGGCGAATTTTTTGCAAGGTTGCTCACGGCTTCATGCGCCGCGCGGTCAAGCTCCAGCATGCTGCCTGCGGCAATCAGGGCCGACGCCGCGCCTGCAACCAGGGCTGCACCAAGCATCAGCCGTCGAAAACCACCGGGCTTTTTGCCTGTTTTTTTGCGCGCGTTCGTTTTACCGCGTGGTGCGGTCTTTTTCTTTTTTGCCGGTGTTGAGCGCCGTGCCACGCCGTATCTCCAATCCATGAAAATTTGGGTCTTGATGCCCTTGAAAATGCAAATTAGTCCTGCGCCGATAAAAGACAGATCCTTCGCCAAACGATATCTGGCAGCGCATTCTTAGCCGATCTCTGGTTAGCAGCCTGTTAAAGCCCGAAAATCACTACCGCTATCGCTTGACGTAGCGGCAAGGCCGTTTATTCTCGCCCGGTCTAAAACACAGAAGGCCTCGGGACAGCGATGTATCTGCTCATCGATAATTATGACAGCTTCACATTTAATTTGTGGCATTTTTTACGTGAACTTGGGCCCGAGGTCAAAGTTGTCCGCAACGACGAAATCAGCGTCGATGACGCGCTGGCAATGAAGCCCGAAGGAATCGTCATTTCGCCGGGCCCCTGCGACCCGGACCAGGCTGGTATCTGCGTTGATTTGATCAAGGCGGCGGCTGGCAAGGTAAAGCTTTTGGGCGTGTGCCTGGGCCATCAGGCGATCGGCGCGGCATTTGGCAGCGACGTTGTCCGTGCGCCGCACTGCATGCATGGTAAAACCGACGCCATGATCCATGAAGGCAAAAGCGTTTTCAAAGGCCTGCCCAACCCGGTGACCGCAACCCGGTATCATTCACTGGTGGTGGACCGCGCCACCCTGCCCGATTGCCTAGAAATCACCGCGCACAGCAATGACGGGCTAATTATGGGGCTACGTCATCGTACCCATGAAATACATGGTGTGCAGTTCCACCCCGAAAGCATTGCGTCGGAACACGGCCACGATCTTTTGAAAAATTTTATCGATTTCTCCGCCGCCTGAAGTGTCCGGAGCCAAAATAAAGGGAACATTCCATGTCCACGGAACATGATCTCAAGCCGACACTGGCCAAAGTTGCCACTGGTGCAACCCTGAACGAACAGGAAGCCGAACAGGCATTTGATGTTTTGATGTCCGGTCAGGCAACCCCGTCACAGATGGGGGCATTTTTGATGGCGCTGCGCCTGCGCGGTGAAACCATTGATGAAATCACAGGGGCCGCCCGTGTCATGCGGGCAAAGGCCACGGGCGTTACAGCCGCCCCCGATGCCGTTGATACATGCGGCACCGGTGGTGATGGCAGCGGCACCTATAATATCTCGACAGCCGCCGCAATTGTTGCGGCTGCCTGTGGCGCAAAAGTTGCCAAGCATGGTAACCGGGCGGCATCTTCCAAATCCGGCTCGGCCGATGTTTTGGCGGCCCTTGGCGTCAATCTTGATGCCGATATGTCGCTTCTGGAAAAGTCGCTAAAGCAGATCAATCTGTGTTTCATGATGGCCCCGCGCCATCATTCGGCCGTGCGTCACGTTATGCCGACGCGTGTGGAAATGGGCACACGCACCATTTTCAACCTGCTTGGCCCGCTTGCCAACCCGGCAAAAACCAAACGCCAGGTGATTGGCGTTTTCGCCAAAGACTGGGTCGAACCGATTGCCCATGTGCTTAACCGGCTTGGGTCCCAGCATGCATGGGTTGTGCATGGCGATAGCGGCCTTGACGAAATTTCCGTTACCGGCCCGACCTTCGTCGCTGAGGTCAAGGATGGTTCCGTCACCACCTTTGAAATCAATCCGCAGGATTACGGTATCGCCCTGTCCACGATTGATGAACTGAAAGGCGGCGATGCGCACACCAACGCCACGGCGATCCAGGAATTGCTGGCTGGCAAAAAAAGCGCCTATCGCGATATTGTTCTGCTTAATGCTGCCGCCGCCCTTGTGGTAACCGGGGTTGCCAAAGATATTGCCGATGGTATTGGCCGGTGCGAAACCGCGATTGACAATGGTAGTGCTGCCAAAACACTCGAACAGTTGGTGGTAATCTCGAATGAAGGAAACGCGGCATGAGCGACGTTCTTGAAAAAATCTGCAACGACAAACGCGATCATGTCAGCGCCTGCAAAGCCCGTAAATCGCTGGCAGAGCTTTCTGCTGCGGCGGCAGCGCAGTCTGCTCCGCGTGGTTTTATCGCGTCACTTGAAAAATCAATTGCCGCTGGCCGCTATGGGCTGATTGCCGAAATCAAAAAGGCATCGCCATCAAAGGGACTGATCCGGGCTGATTTCAACCCGCCTGCACTGGCACAGGCCTACCAGGCTGGTGGGGCAAGCTGCCTTTCGGTTCTTACCGATATTCCCTATTTTCAGGGTGACGATTCCTATCTGGTGGCGGCGCGTGCCGCGGTTGACCTGCCAGTATTGCGCAAGGATTTCATGATTGACCCCTATCAGGTGACCGAAGCCCGCGCGCTTGGTGCGGACTGCATCTTACTGATCATGGCCGCCCTTGAAGACAGTCAGGCAGCAGAGCTGGAATCCCTCGCCCATGAGCTGGGTATGGATGTTCTGGTCGAGGTGCATAACGCACCGGAACTTGAGCGCGCGCTTAAACTGAAATCAAAGCTGATCGGCATAAACAACCGAAATCTAAAGACTTTGGAAGTTTCACTGACAACGACCGAACAGCTTGCAGCAATGGTTGACGATGATCGTTTGCTGGTCGCGGAAAGCGGCATTTTCACCCCGGCCGATCTCGAACGCATGGGCAAGGTTGGTGCAAAATGCTTCCTGATTGGTGAAAGCCTGATGCGCCAGGATGACGTTGAGGCAGCAACACGCACCCTGTTGGCTAAACCCGCCTGACGGATTGTGCGATCTGACCCCACGATTCTTGACCTGATCTGATCTACCCTGATCTGCCGAAACCGGATGCGATAATGACCAGCAAACTGACCCATTTTGACGAAGGCGGTAACGCCGTGATGGTTGATGTATCAGCCAAAGCCGTAACGACGCGCACCGCAACGGCCAAAGGCCGTGTGATGATGCAACCCGCCACGGCAGAACTGATTGCAAACCATGGTCATAAAAAAGGTGACGTTCTGGCCATTTCGCAACTGGCGGGCATTATGGGCGCAAAGCGCACCTCGGACCTGATTCCCCTTTGCCATCCCCTGCCTCTTGACTCGGTATCGGTCACGCTGACGCTGGCTGAAAACGAACCAGCCGTTGAAATCACCGCTACCTGCAAAACATCGGGCAAAACCGGGGTAGAGATGGAAGCCCTGACGGCAGTATCGGTTACGGCGCTGACAGTTTTTGACATGTGCAAGGCCGTTGATAAGACCATGCAGCTTACGGATATCCGCGTCGTTTATAAAGAAGGCGGAAAATCAGGCACTTTCGTTGCCGATTAACACAATTGCGGGCAATTTTCCTGGCCCCAAAACGCCGTTTATTCATCATGAAATGCGCTGATCAAATTCCTGTCGGCATTCCAACAATGCGCATGCCTGATCAGTGTTCGGTGCAAAACAGACACGTTTTTGGTGTCCTTCCCCCTTGCAAGACGCTTGACCGACGATCAGAACCAAAGTAGAACATTAATGTATTCGATTTGTTCTTATTTGGGTTTGGGAAAATGCCATGCTGACGCGCAAGCAATATGAATTGCTGGTCTATATCGACAATCACCTTCGCGATCACGGTATTTCACCTTCATTCGACGAAATGAAGGAAGCGTTGAACCTTAAATCCAAATCGGGCATCCATCGCCTGATTACCGGCCTTGAAGAACGCGGCTTCATTCGCCGCCTTGCGCACCGGGCCCGCGCCCTTGAAGTGTTGCGTCTTCCCGACAATAACGAGGATGAAGCACCGGCAACGCCCAGCAGCGCACGGGTCACGCCCATTTCATCGGCGCGGAAAACAACCCATCGTCCGGCCATGGTGCCATCGGCCTTTTCCGAAATTCAGGAAAGCGTTTCCCTGCCCCTTTATGGCCGGATTGCAGCAGGTACACCAATTGAAGCCCTGCGTGACCAAAGCACCCATGTACAGGTGCCTGCGGCCCTTCTGGGCACGGGTGAACATTACGCGCTTGAGGTTTCGGGCGATTCAATGATCGAAGCCGGTATTCTTGATGGCGATACGGTTTTGATCCAGCGTTGCGAACATGCCAATGACGGCACCATTGTTGTTGCCCTTGTCGATGACAGCGAAGCAACCCTGAAACGTATCAAGCGGGGTCTGGGCCAGGTGTTGCTGGAACCGGCCAATGCCCGTTACGAAACCCGCGCCCTGCCGCCTGAACGTGTTCAAATCCAGGGCCGGCTTATTGGCCTGTTGCGCCAGTATTAACCACACCTTTCGGGCAGATCAGCGACCGCCAATCACAATCCAGGGCCAATTACCGCTGGTCTGCCGTACCGTTTCATAATGCGCTGGTGCCTGCCCGTTTTCCAGATAAACGGCAACACCACCCTGCCACCACAAAACATCATCATCAATCACAAGCGGTGATCGGGTGCATGATTTGCGCACATGTTTCGGGAAATCCTGTTTCAGGGTCACAATCACGTCGGCATGACGACAAAGATAAAATGGATCAGAAATTTTTTCTGAAATTACAATTACTTTTCCATTCTTTTTAAGCCAGCACCTTTCAAATTCACAACGCTGATCGGCACTGATTTTGGCATCAAAACCTGTGCCAAAACGTGCATTCCAGATATCGCGGTGAAAGCTGCTGGCACGGCTGTTAAATGTCAGCCCGTCATTGTCATCCCTTACCAATGCCCAATCTTTTTGATCCCCGCCAATGAGCAGATCTGGCGTTTTCGCCGTAATGACAAAAATGACGGCGGCCCCCATTGGCACAATTGCAATTGGCCATAGCACGCGGCGCTGCCAGATCAGCACCCATAACAATGCCAGCAGAGCACAAATAACAGCCAAGGCCGATGGCTGCGCAATATGCCAAAGCCCCCAATCCTGCCCGGCTATAAAGTGCGCCAAACCAATCAACATATCCAGTCCGGGGGAAAGCACGGCAAGGGCCGCAGCCTGCAGGCCAAAAGGCAGCAAAACCAGCACTGCGACAACACACGGCATAATCCAGAATGCCATCAGGGGAATCGCAACCAGGTTTGAAATCACACCCAAAAACGAAATCCGCCCAAAATGAAACCCGATAATAGGGGCTGTTACCGCCGTCACCATGACCCCGGTGACCAGCAAAACAAAAAGATAGCGCCCTGCCCGCTGCCACAGCGGCAAATCACGCTGCCCGGCGATTAAAAGCGCCCCACGCCCCTGATAAAACGCCACCAGCACGGTGACCGCAGCAAAAGAAAGCTGAAAGCTGGCCCCTAAAATGGCATCAGGCCGCAACACCATCACCGTAATGGCGGCAATCGCGACCAGGCGAAGCGAAATGGCGCGCCGGTCCATAAGAACGGCAAACAGAACAATCGCAGTCATCACAAAGGCACGCTGGGTTGGTACCGTCGCCCCTGACAACAGCAGATACAATGCCCCAATGACAAAGCCCGCAACGGCTGCCCATTTTTTAATGGGGTGCCGTAAGGCAATGGATGGGACCAAGGCCAAACCAAACCGGACCACAAAAAACACCACGCCACATAACAGCCCCATATGCAGCCCGGATATTGCCAGCAAATGGGCCAGCCCTGATTTTCGCAAATCCTCTGCCAGATCCGGCGGCACGCCGCCGCGCTCGCCGACCAGGATGGCATTGGTCAAACCGGCCTTTACCGGCTCCAGCCCGGCATTAATCTGCGTCATAATCGTCAATCGTGTATTTTCAACCAGACCAGACAAATACTCACCCAACGTCGCATCATGGGCCGGGATGATCTGAAAACTCTGTCCAAGGGCGAAACCCGTGGCACCAATGCCATCGAAATAGAGGTTCCGGGCGAAATCCGGGTCGCCTGGCGTTTCCGGCACACTTAAGGGAAACAGCTTTGCCTTACCGGCAAAACCATCACCAGGACGTGCCACAACATCCCCCAGGACAGATATCCTGACCCTGTCGGGCACCTGTTCATCATCCAGCCCATCAATATGGGCAGGTTCCATAATCAAACGGGTGCGACCATCCCGTGGCTCAGCCGAAAGAATTTTGCCCTGCAAATCTTCGACATAAACCGGTTTGAGCAGGACTGGGCCCTGTAGCCGGTAAAGATGCGCCTGCACAACCACACCGCCCAGAATGGCGGCAGCGAACATCAGGCAACAGAAAAACGCGATAACATGATGACGACTCAGCCATAACCCGGCTGCCGCCAGCAGCAGGGCAAAAAACAACAAATAGTCCGAAGGTTGCGCCAGGAGCGAAAAATAAACCGCCTGACCCAACCCAAGGAACATGGCAAATGACAAAATCCACTTTTCACGGTCATCGGCCAACGCTGTTGCAACATGCTCAAAAACAACGTTAAGACCTTGAAAAAAAGTAATTTGCTGCCATCTTATTCGACGAATGTTTAATGGTATAGCGCGCCTCGGGCTTTTATCTATCATCCGCTGTGGTGCAACAGCATTACGAATATGATATAGCGTGCACGCCAAATGTCTTAACGACAAGCGACAACATCCAGAAAAAATGGATAAAGCGAATGACGGTTGTTACCCGTTTTGCCCCGTCTCCGACCGGGTTCCTGCATATTGGTGGTGCACGTACCGCCCTTTATAACTGGCTTTATGCCAAACATACCGGCGGCAAATTTCTGCTGCGTATTGAAGATACCGACCGGGAGCGTTCGACCCCCGAAGCTGTTGATGCGATTTTTGCCGGTTTGAACTGGCTGGGCCTGAACGCTGACGAAGAACCCGTCATGCAGTTCGCCCGCCGCGACCGCCATGCTGAAGTTGCCCATAGCCTGGTTGAAGCCGGCAAAGCATATTTTTGCTATTGCTCGCCCGAAGAACTGACCGAAATGCGCGAAAAAGCCCGCGCAGAAGGCCGCCCGATGAAGTATGACGGCCGCTGGCGCGATCGCGATGCGAGTGAAGCCCCTGAAGGTGTTAAACCTGTCGTACGCCTGAAGGCCCCACTTGAGGGTGATTCTGTTATTAATGACCAGGTTCAGGGTGAAGTACGGGTGGCGAACGACCAGCTCGACGACTATATCATCCTGCGTGCCGATGGCACTCCAACCTACATGCTGTCTGTTGTGGTCGACGACCACGACATGGGCATTACCCACGTTATTCGCGGTGATGATCACTTGACCAACGCATTTCGCCAGAAAGCGCTTTATGACGCGATGGGCTGGGATGTCCCCACCTTTGCGCATATTCCGCTGATTCACGGACCGGACGGGGCCAAACTTTCCAAGCGCCATGGGGCACTTGGGGTTGAAGCCTACCGTGACGAAATGGGTTTCCTGCCAGAAGCAATCAATAACTATCTGTTGCGTCTGGGCTGGGGGCACGGCGATGACGAAGTCATTTCTACCGACCAGGCAATTGAATGGTTTGACATTGCCGATGTCGGCAAGGGTGCATCACGTTTTGACTTCGCGAAACTCACCAATCTGAACGGAATTTATATACGTCAGGCTGATGATGCTCGACTGGCAGAGCTGATTGCACCTGCCATTGCAGCTGAAATTGGGCTTAGCAATTTAGATGCAGTGCAGAAAGAAACCTTGATCAAGGGCATGTCAGGGCTTAAAGAAAGAGCCAAGATCCTTACCGAGTTGGCTCAATCAGCCACTTTCTATGTCACAAACGGCGTACTGTCTTTCAATGACAAGGCACAGGCATTGATCGACGGAGCTCCCGCCGGATTGTTTGCTGCTCTGGCAAATGAACTGGCTGGTCTTGATACATGGCAGGAAGAAGCCATTGAGGCTGTTGTCAAGCAGTTAGCAGAAAGCAAGGACCTGAAACTGGGCAAAGTCGCCCAGCCTTTGCGCGCTGCTTTAACAGGCTCCAATTCTTCACCGGGCATTTTTGAAGTTATGCATGTGCTCGGCAAACCCGAAACGCTGAACCGTCTCAAAAAATTCGAGGCGGCATAACAGCAATAAAAAACATCGGGAAACTTTAGTCTGTTTGCGCTTTGTGCGCTGCGGCATTATGCTGCACACAATCGAAAACCATGTTCGTTAACAGGGAAGGAAAAAAGTCATGGCTCAAAATTCCAAGACTTCCCATACCGTGACGCTAACCGACAACTCCAACGGCAAGTCGTACGAGCTTCCGGTTCTTGAGGGAAATATTGGACCGTCGGTCATCGATATCCGCAAACTTTATGCTGATACCGGTTACTTCACCTATGACCCCGGCTTTACCTCGACTGGTAGCTGTGAATCGACGATCACCTATATCGATGGCGACAAGGGTATCCTGCGTCACCGTGGCTATGCGATCGACGATCTGGCTGAAAAAGCTGACTTCCTTGAAGTTTGCTACCTGCTGCTGTACGGCAACCTGCCGAACACCGCAGAACGTGACAAATTCCGTGGCGACATCACCATGCACACCATGGTGCATGAACAGATGCGCAACTTCTATAACGGCTTCCGTCGTGACGCCCACCCGATGGCAATCATGTGCGGTTCTGTTGGTGCGATGTCTGCTTTCTATCATGACAGTACCGACATCAGCGACCCGAACCAGCGCCTGATTTCGGCTTATCGCCTGATCGCGAAAATGCCGACGATCGCTGCTATGGCGTACAAATACTCCATCGGCCAGCCGTTCCAGTACCCGAACAACAACCTTTCATATGCAGAAAACTTCCTGTCTATGATGTTTGGTGTTCCGTGTGAGAAATACGAAGTTAACCCGGTTCTGGCAAAAGCAATGGATCGTATCCTGATCCTCCATGCTGACCATGAACAGAATGCTTCGACCTCGACCGTTCGTCTGGCCGGTTCTTCGGGTGCGAACCCGTTTGCCTGTATTGCTGCTGGTATTGCCTCGCTTTGGGGTCCGGCACATGGCGGTGCGAACGAAGCCGTTCTGAAGATGCTCAACCAGATCGGTGATGTGAAAAACATTCCCGAGTTCGTGAACAAAGCCAAAGACAAGAACGATCCGTTCCGTCTGATGGGCTTTGGTCACCGGGTTTACAAAAACTATGACCCGCGCGCCAAAGTTATGCAGGCGACCTGCCATGAAGTTCTTAAGGAACTCAATGTTCAGGATCCGCTTCTTGACGTTGCACAGGAACTTGAACGCATCGCTCGCGAAGACGATTACTTCGTCGAAAAGAAACTGTACCCGAACGTCGATTTCTATTCGGGCATCATTTTCAAGGCGATGGGCATTCCGGAAAGCATGTTCACCGTTCTGTTCGCAGTCGCCCGTACGGTTGGCTGGATTGCCCAGTGGAAGGAAATGATCGAAGATCCTTCACAGAAAATCGGCCGTCCGCGTCAGCTGTTCACCGGCGATGTCGAACGCGAATTCAAGGAAGTCGATGCCCGTTAATCACGGTTTGCATCCCTTCCTGCTCAGCTTCCATAGCTGATCGCAGATCTCAAGCTCCCTGCCCCACGGCAGGGAGTTTTTTTATCGCCCACCTTCGGGGCAACAAAAAAGCCCCCGCCTGATGACGGGAGCTTTGTCTGTATGATTGGGTATTCTGCCTATTCAGCGAAATGCTGATTACCAGCTACCGGTATTTTCCATGCTGGCCCAGGGCTCTGCCGGTGCCAGTGATTCGCCCTGCTGAAGCAGTTCGATGGAAATACCATCGGGCGAACGAACAAACGCCATATGCCCGTCACGGGGCGGACGATTGATGGTCACACCTGCATACATCAGCTTCTGGCACAGGGCATAAATGTCTTCGACTTCATAGGCCAGATGGCCAAAATTGCGACCACCGGTATATTCTTCCGGATCCCAGTTATAGGTCAGTTCCAGTTCCGGCATTTTGTTTGCTTTGGCACTGGGCACATCATGGGGCGGTGCAAGATAGATCAGGGTGAAACGGCCTTTTTCACTTTCGTGACGGCGGGTTTCGTCCATGCCCAGCAAGTTGCAATAAAAGTTAAGGGAGGCATCAACGTCTTTGACGCGAACCATCGTATGCAAATAACGCATTAAACCAGTCTCCGGTTTGAACCTTGGAATGGGGGAAAACTAATGCAAATCCACGGGCTTGAGAACCGGCAAGTTGCAAAACTTTTACCAGCAGGCCTAACGTTATTTTGGTCGCTGCTGTTTGCCCTGTTGCGCGATCTCTAAAACAACGCTTGCTGCCTTATCGCTTGGCGGCGTCTGCCCAAACCCCAAAAGCGTCGTTGCCTCATCAAACCCGGCAAGCTGTTCATCGCGCCGTTCGCCCAAATCATTCAGCTTTTTCATCGCGTGATAAAGCTTATCTGCCGTGCAGTCTTCCTGCAGATATTCCGGCACCAGTTTCCGCCCCAGGACCAGATTGATGATGGTAACAGTATCAACCTTCAACAACTTCCGCGCCAGCCAGGCACTCGTGGCACTAACGCGATAGCCAATGACATGCGGAACACCGACAATGCCAAGCTCCAGCGATACGGTGCCAGACGCTGCCAAAGCCGCATGAGCGCAACTAAAAGCATCGCGCCGTTCCTGATCCGTTGCGACAACAACGGTCTTTACAGGCCATTCTGACGTAACCTGGCGCACTGTATCTTCTACCTTGCTAACCGTTGGCATGACAAAACAGGCATCGGGGTCATCATTTGCCAGTCGCACCACAACATCGCGAAAAACCGGCAACAGCCGCGAAACTTCGGAATGGCGGCTGCCCGGCAGAATAGCGATCACTTTTTGATCTGCTGTCAGCCCATGCTGAGCCCGAAACCGCCCGGCATCGCCGCCATGCCGTTCTTCGACAGCCGAATGACCAATAAATGTGGTTGCAAGGCCCTCGCGCTCAAAGTAAGGCGGCTCAAAGGGCAGCAAAGCCAGCAAATGATCCAGGAATTTTGCAATTTTGCGCGCCCTGCCCGGCCGCCAGGCCCAAACAGAAGGCGCAACATAATGCACCAGCGGAATCCCCGCAGTGGCCAGTTTCTTGCCAACACGAAAACTGAAATCAGGTGCGTCTATCGTCACCACAACATCCGGGCGCTCTGCCAGGGCCAGATCTGCAGTTTCACGAATACGGCGCAACAGCCGCGGGATATGGGGGATAATTTCAGCCAGGCCCATAACCGACATTTCATTCATCGAAAACAGGCTTTGCATCCCCTCGCCAATCATGCGCGGGCCACCAACACCAATAAACGTAATATTAGCGTGTTGCCGCTTGAGAGCCGCCATCAACCGCCCGCCCAACTGGTCGCCCGAAGCCTCGCCAGCAACCAGCATGATTTTCAGGGGTCGAGACGCAGCCGATCCTGAAGTGATCGATGATGTCGCAACGGCAAAATCACCAGAAGGACTATGCAAATCATCAGTCATGGTCAGCACCGCCACGATCAGGCAGACCAATCAGGAAAATCCCAAGCTCATCGGCTTTTGCGATAACATTTTTACGGTCAATGATCATGGTACCGCCTGCCTGAACAGCAATGCCTGATAACCCTGCTGCATGTGCCTGCTCGACAGTTGTTACGCCAATCGCAGGCAAATCAAGACGGCGATCCTGCTGAGGTTTACTGGTTTTCACCAAAACACCACCCACACCAGGCCGGGCGTAACCTGCTGAACGACGGATCATTTCATCCGTCCCTTCAATCGCCTCGACAGCAAGGACCAGCCCCTGCTGCACAATGCATCCCTGCCCGACATCAACACTGCCCAAAACCCTGGCAATTTCCTGACCGCGCCGGGCATCACTTAATGCCTGGTCACTGGGTTCTACCGCACCCAGCGTCCCTTCCGGCGCGACCAGATCAGCCATAATTTCGTGGGCACCGACAAGGCGGAAACCGTCCCGTTCAAGTTCCTGGCCGATAATGCGTAAAAGCCCGTCATCGCCAAGTGACTTCAGGCCAATTTTAGCCAGCAGCTTGGCAGCCCGTAAATCAGGGCGGATAGAAGCAAATGACGGCCGTTTGACCTTACCCGCCAGCACAACATCAACACACCCTTCGGCCTTCAGACGCGACAGGATTTTACCCGCTGCGCCAATACGAATGGTTTCATAGGGCGCGCCAATGGTTTCAGGGGTGTCGCAATGACCGTCAAGCGCAATAACGAACACCGCCCGCCCCGACGCTTTGGCTGCGTCGACAAGGCGGGCGGGAAGATCACCACCACCAGCTATCAGGCCAATTTTACCCTGCGGAGCTGTCATATTTCGGGGTACAGACGGAGCGTGTGCTCTCTGCTTTCAAAAAGTTGATAATTTCCATGACAGGGCCGACATCGGCAAAGTCTTTGGCGACTTCTTCAACACGTTCGGCAAGTGTCCCCTCATGGGCAAAGACCAGACGATATGCCTTGCGCAGAGAATGGATCGTTTCACGATCAAACCCGCGACGCTTCAGACCAACGATGTTAAGGCCCGACAGATAGGCACGGTTACCAATAACCGACCCATAAGGGATAACGTCGCTTTCAACACCGGTCATGCCACCAATCATGGCGTGGCGGCCGATACGCACAAACTGGTGAACAGCCGACAAACCACCAACAATGGCGAAATCGTCCACATGAACGTGCCCGGCAAGCGTTGCGTTATTGACCAGAATACAGTGGTTGCCCACCATGCAGTCATGGCCAACATGGGCACCCGCCATGACAAGGCAATCGTCACCCACGGAAGTCAGCATGCCGCCGCCTTCGGTACCCGGGTTCATCGTCACGCCTTCGCGAATCTTGACCCGTTTACCTACGACAAGGCGGGATGCTTCACCCTTGAATTTCAGGTCCTGCGGCGCATGACCGATCGAGGCAAAGGGAAAAACCACACCATCTTCGCCGATTGTCGTGTTACCCGCGACAACCACATGCGAGTGCAGTTTCACCCGGTCCCCCAGAACTACCGAAGCGCCCACCATGCTATAGGGGCCGATTTCGACATCCTGACCGAGCTGCGCACCGTCTTCGACAATTGCTGTCGGATGCACGTTTGCCATTATCAATTATCCCGGATCATCGCAGCAATCGTTGCTTCGGCAACAACCACGCCGTCAACACGAACTTCACTTTCGAATTTCCAGACCGGACCACGGCTCTGTTTCTTGCGAACATGGATATGCATCACATCGCCCGGCACAACCGGCTTGCGGAAACGTGCACTATCGATGCTCATGAAATAAACCAGCTTGCCTTCTGAATCGGCACCCAGGGTATGAACCACCAGGATGGCAGCTGTCTGTGCCATCGATTCAATAATAAGCACGCCCGGCATAATCGGCTGCTGCGGGAAGTGACCGGTAAACTGCGGTTCGTTCATCGTTACATTCTTGATACCGACAGCAGATTCATTTGCTGCAATATCAACGACCTTATCGATCAGCAGGAACGGATAACGATGCGGAATCATCTCCAGAATACGCTGGATATCAACACTTGCCAGTTCGGTCATAAACAGTGCCCTTATTTCTTTTTTCGTATCAGTCGCGAAAGCGCAACTGTCTGCTTGTGATATTCCATCATGGGAACAGCCGGGCTGCCACCAACAACATCGCCTGGTTTCATATCTTTCATGACACCAGCCTGCGCGGCAATTTTGGCACCGTCGCCCAATGTCAGATGGCCGGTAATGCCTGCCTGCCCGCCTGCGACAACAAAATGCCCAAGCTTGGTCGACCCGGAAATGCCAACCTGCGCGACAATTACGCAGCCCATACCCATTTCAACGTTATGGCCGATTTGCACCAGATTGTCGATACGGCAACCATTGCCAATGACGGTGTCAGGCCCGGCACCACGGTCAATCGTGGCGTTCGCACCGATCTCGACGTCATTGCCAATCACAACACGGCCAAGCTGCGGAACCTTTAAATGGCCCTGCGGGCCCATGGCAAAACCAAAACCATCCTGGCCAATACGCGCACCGGAATGGATAATGCACAAGTTGCCAACCAGCGTATGCGTCAAAGCCGCACCCGGGCCGATATAACAACCCGCACCGATGACAACACCGCGGCCAATAACCGCATTTGCTGCAATGCGCGTACCATCACCAATTTCGGCGTTTTCTTCAATCACCGCACCAGGATCAACCTGAACATTGTTGCCAAGGCGCGCGCTGGGGTGAATGTGGGCGCCGTCCGAAATTTCACCGTTTGCACCCTCGGCCGGGTAAAACACCGTCGCCGCCTTTGCATAGGCGCGGTAAGGATCGTCGCTTGTGAAAACAATCATGCCTTCGGGCGCGCGATCGGCAAATTCCGGGCGCGCAAAGCAGGCACCAGCCTTGCTCGCGACAAAGGCATCGATATATTTGCGATTGTCAAAAAAACTCAGGCAGGTTTCGTCTGCCACCTGCAAAGGCGCCACATCGACAAAAGACCGGCTTGCGCCGGTCGTCTGTACAAGCGTTGCACCAGAAATCTTGGCGATTTCCGCAGCATCGAATGGCCCTTTGCGTCTAAAAAAACGCGGATCTGCCATCAGGAAGCTTCCTTGAATTCAACAGTCAGCGAGGGAATGGCCGCATTGATTTTATCAAAAATCTCTTTGGTTGCATCCATCGCATTGGCATGAAGGATCACCTGGCTTTTATGCAAAACCAGGGTTGCTCTACGCTCTTCGGCAACGTCAGCAATAATTTCGATCAGCTTCTTCTGAAACTTGATCCGCGCTTCGTTCACTGCTTCGTCAAGAACCTTGTTACGGCCCTGGGCGAATTTCTGGAACTCGGCCACTTTTTTCTGAAATTCCGCACGTTTCTGCTGCAGAACATCCGCACTTAACAACGTGCGTTGCTGGGCAAGCTTCTGGTCTTCGTCACGAAGAGCCTGCTGGCGTTTTTCGATTTCAGACTGATAGGAGTCACGACGTTTTTCCACCTGCTTGCGCATATCCTGCATGGCAGAGGCTTCACGCATGATGCCTTCAAAGTCGACGATCATGACAATCGCGGTTGTTTCCTGTTTGGCGTCGGTTCCCTGCGCATGTGCCTGCATGCCAAAACCCATCACCATCAAGGCAATTACTAGAAATCGTTGGGCGGTTTTCATCATATACATCAGAATCTGGTTCCGAAGTTCAGACGGAACACTTCCTCTTTGTCATAATCTTCTTTGAGAACAGCCTGCGAAAGGTCAACACCAATCGGGCCAAACGGTGATTCCCAGCCTACCCCAATACCAACAGACCCGCGAAGCGAACCGGTATCAAACATTTCGCCCGGTTGATCGCCATCTACCCCAGATGCCGAACCGAAGTCCGAGAAGATACGGCCTTTAAGCGCAAACTCGGACGGCAGTCCCAGCGGGAAGTCCATCTGAACGGTGCCGGCATAGTAGAATTTACCACCGACGGCGTCACCGCTTGCGATGTCACGTGGTCCGACCCCCCCGGCCGCAAAACCACGCAAACTTGAACCACCCAGCAGGAAGCGCTGCGAAATGCGCGTATCTTTGCCAATCCCGAAGATATAGCCCGAAGAACCCTTGGTGCTCAGCACCCATTCTTTCTGGCGATCAAGCGGGAAGTAGTAACCAGCCGACACACGTGATTTCAGATAACGTTCCGAACCACCAAGACCAGCAAGATCATTCGAAACCTGGGCGAAATACCCTTCTTTCGGCGAGACCGAGCTGTCACGCTGATCGTAGGTCAGTGTCTGACCGATGGTTGACTCACTGAATTCCGGATCTTCTTCACGCAGAAGACGCGATGCATCGGAATCAACATCAGAATATTTATCAAGCTCGAAACCGTAACGAACCTGCTGGCTCAGATGCTCGGTAAAGTTATAACCGGCACGCAGACCAAAACCGGTCTGTTCTTCATCATACGAGCTTTCGTCCTGGTTATCGTCTTCGCGGCGGAAGATATCAAAGCCGGCACTGACATCACGACCCA
Organism: Thalassospira marina; assembly: GCF_002844375.1. Taxonomy (NCBI): domain Bacteria; kingdom Pseudomonadati; phylum Pseudomonadota; class Alphaproteobacteria; order Rhodospirillales; family Thalassospiraceae; genus Thalassospira; species Thalassospira marina. The sequence goes on from NZ_CP024199.1 coordinate 2,223,890, forward strand.
TGAAATACGGTTCGGTGAATGACAGATCGACCTGACGGCTACGGCCACCAACGGTAAAGCCAAGGCGCAAATCCTGGCCGCGACCAAGAAGGTTACGTTCGCGAATACCGGCCTGACCAAAAGGACCCTGGTCAGTACCGTAACCGGCACCGATCGAAAATTCGCCGGTCGATTTTTCGTCAACATCAACTTCAACAACCGATTTGTCAGGTTCGCTGCCCGGAAGGGTTTTGACATCGACATTTTTGAAGAAGTTGAGGTTTTCAATACGCTGGCGCGAACGGTTCAGTTTCGAGCTGCTAAATGCGTCGCCTTCAACGAAACGGAATTCGCGACGGATAACCTCATCAAGCGTACGGACGTTACCAACAATATCAATGCGTTCAACGTAAACCTTCGGACCTTTGGTGATGTTAAAGGTCACATTGATCGTGTTGTTTTCACGGTCGCGTTTGATTTCCGGTTTGATATCGACAAAGGCATAACCCCGGTCACCAACATAATCCGTCAGTGACTTGATCATGTCATCGACAACTTCGGAATTGTACCAGTCGCCGTTTTCCACCTTGATCAGCGGTGTCAGTTCACTGACATCCAGCTTTTCAATTTCGGAATTGATCTTGATATCACCGAATTTGTAACGTTCGCCTTCATTGACCGTATAGGTAATAAAGAAGTCAGAACGGTCCGGCGTCAGTTCGGCCACCGATGACAGCACCTGGAAATCCGCATAGCCAGCCGCCAGATAGAAACGGCGCAGCAATTCGCGGTCAAAGGTCACGCGGTCAGGATCGTAATTGTCATCCGACGTCAGGATTTTCCACCAGGCACTGGTGGTGGTGCGGATCACACCCTGCAATTCACCGTCATCAAACGCCTTGTTACCGACAAAGTTGATGCGGCGTACGCCGGTCGCTTCGCCTTCCTTGATTTCAAAAACAAGGTCAACACGGTTCTGGTCGCGCTGAATGACTTTGGGGTTCACCGTGGCGGCAAAACGGCCGGAACGACGATACAGGTCAAGAATACGCTGAACGTCAGCCTGGACCTTCGTGCGTGTATAAACCACGCGGGGTTTAAGCTGCACCTCGGTTGTCAGGGCGTCGTCTTTAAGGTGGTTATTACCTTCAAAGGCAATACGGTTGATGATGGGGTTTTCAACCACCTTCACAACCATCGTGCCATCATCATAGGAGATGGAAACGTCCGCGAACAGATCGGTCGCAAACAAAGCCTTAAGCGAGTCGTTGATCTTTTGCGGATCATAAGAGTCGCCTGCGCGTACTTTAAGGTATGCATCCACCGTACCGGTCTCGATACGGTTGTTCCCTTCCACGCGGATCTGCTGGATGGTAGGATAGTTCTGAGCCTGGGCATCAACCGGCATAAAAGCCGGGGCCGTGGCGCCCGCAAGGGCGACCATCATCGCAGCAGTTCGCATTTTTCGCAGCAAAACCAACCCCCTGATATGTGCAGTCATCCGCCGGCCAGGCCCTTGAAGAAATTCCAGACGCCCAGATGCGACAGATCATTCCATGTTGCAAAAATGATTAAGCTGAATACCAAACCCGCGCCAAGACGGAAACCATATTCTTGTGCTTTCGCACTCATTGGTTTACCGCGCAGAGCTTCGATCAGGTAAAAAACCAGATGCCCGCCATCAAGAAGCGGAACAGGCATCAGGTTGATCAATCCAAGACTGACAGACAGATACCCCATAAAGGATAGCAGCGGAGCAATGCCCCCTTCTGCAACCTGACCGGACATCTGCGCAATTCGGATCGGCCCACCCAGTTCGGAACTGTCACGTTCACCCGCAATCATTTCGCCAATCGCGCTGAATGTTTGCGTTACAATTCCGAAAGTTGTGTTAACGCCGTGCCCGACCGCATCAAAAAATCCGTCACGGTGCGACACAAACTTGCCCGCACTAACGCCAAGGCGGCCAAATGTCACGGCATCGGGGCCATCACCCTGTGTTACGGCTTCGGGTGTTGCCATGACTTCGATGGTGTTCTCGCCACGTTTAACGGTTAAATCCACCTGCTGGCCGGGTTTCTGACGGATAAGAACCGAAAGTTCGTCAAACCATTCAATGGATTGCCCATCGACAGCCAAAATCTGGTCGTCCGACTGCAGGCCAGCACTTGCCGCGGCACTGTCCGGCGAAACATCACCCACTACCGGCAAGGCGCGCTGTTGGCCAACGGCGGCAAACAGGATGGTGAAAATCACAATCGCGAAAATGAAATTGGCAAATGGCCCGGCAAACACAATGGCCGCGCGCGCCAGAAGGCCTTTGTGATGGAAAGCGTGTTTGCTTTCTTCTTCGGTCAGATCATCGCGCATGCCCGCACTGGCCGGGTTCATGTCACCATACATCTTGACATAACCGCCCAGGGGCAATGCACTGATTTTCCAGCGTGTTCCGCTTTTGTCGTTCCAGCCAACAATTTCAGGGCCAAAGCCGATGGAAAAGGATTCAACCTTTACCCCGGCTTTGATCGCGACCCAGTAATGCCCATATTCATGGACAAAAACCAGAACAGACAAAACAAACAGAAACGCAAGAATAGTGACCATCAAGCAGTCTTCCTAGATTCAGACAGGCCAACTAGGCCTTTTGGGTGATCATGTCCTCGGTGCTGCACCGTGCGACCGCGTCGGTGGCAAACACATGGTCGATATCCACCAGCTTTTCATCAGCATGGGAGGCCATGGTTGCTTCGACAAGGTTCGCAATATCAAGAAAACCGATACGGCCAGCCAGGAAGGCGGCGACGGCAACTTCATTCGCAGCGTTAAGAACAATAGGCAGGGTGCCCCCGCTTCGCAAGGCTTCACGCGCCAGTCGCAAGGCAGGAAAACGATTGATATCTGGCGCTTCAAAACTGAACTGGCCAATGGCCGTAAAATCAAGGCGCGGCAGCTTCAATTCCAGCCGTTCGGGCCAGCCAAGCGCATAGGCAATTGGGGTTCGCATATCAGGCGTTCCCAACTGAGCCAGAACCGATCCATCAACATATTCAACCATGCTGTGAATCACCGATTGCGGATGCACCAGAATTTCCACCTGGGGCTCTGGCACCGGAAACAGGCGACATGCCTCGATCAGTTCCAACCCCTTATTCATCATGGTCGCAGAATCGATCGAGATTTTAGCGCCCATGCTCCAGTTCGGATGGGCCAGTGCCTGCTCACGGCTGACATCGGCCATATCAGCCAGTGACCAGGTCCGAAACGGGCCGCCAGATGCCGTTAGCAAAATACGTTCGACCTTGTCGGTCGCATCGCGGTCGAGTACCTGAAAGATCGCACTATGTTCAGAATCAACGGGAATGATGGTCGCACCATATTTGCGAACCTCTTCCATCATCAACTCGCCCGCACAAACCAGCGTTTCCTTGTTCGCCAAACCAATAACCGCACCACGGCGGATGGCGGCAAGGGTTGCCCGCAGCCCTGCGGCCCCCACAATACCGGCAATAACAATGTCAGAAGGACGTTCTGCCGCCTCAATCAAGGCCGTTTCCCCTGCCCCAACTTCGATACCGGTACCGGCAAGGGCAGCTTTCAGATCGTCATAAAGGGCAGGATCAGCAATAACGGCATAGCGGGCGCGAAGCTCGATTGCCATGCGGGCAAGTTCGGAAACATTTCGATGCGCCGTGACCGCATCAACACGGTAACGGTCAGAATGGGCAAGAACGACATCAGCCGTGCTTTTACCGATGGAACCGGTAACACCCATAATGCAAACAGATTTCGTAACCGACATCCGGCACCAATCTTTTAAACCGGCAAAACGCTTACAATCAGTGCAAGGTCAGACCGAAAAAATAAACAATAACGAACGCAACCGGCAAAACCGACAGCATCCCGTCTGCACGATCCAGAAAACCACCATGCCCGGGAATCAGATTGCTGCTGTCTTTTACACCAAAACGCCGTTTAAGGGCAGATTCTGCAAGATCACCGATCTGCGCAACAACGGCCAATGCCGCACTGGTAAGCGCAATTGCAGCAATCGAGCTGCCGCCACTGAAATAAACCATCAGCCCGCCAATCAATGCAGCACAGATCATGCCACCAAACAGGCCCGCCCAGGTTTTTTTGGGGCTGAAGCGCGGCGCGAGTTTTGGCCCGCCAATCGCACGGCCAAAGGCATATGCCCCGGTATCAGTCGCCCAGACAGTCAGGAACAGCCACATGATCAAAAGCAGGCCATCAGCATGCCAAGCACGCAGCCATTGCACCGCCAGCGCCGCAACGGGAATAAACACGGCCCCCGTCAATACCAGGGCACGTTCCCGCCCACAGGCAAGCACCGTTATGATTGCGGCGATCAGTGCAGGCAATAAGCCCGCAAGGGTTGGTGCAACAGATTGCATATACATGGATATGGCAAGGCCAAGCCCGGAAATACCTGCCAGCAGCAAAGCACGGTCAGGTGCACACATACGCATCCATTCCCAGATCATGGCGATGCTGAAAACCAGGATAAGCAGGCCAAACCAGGGGGAACCAAACCAGACAGCAGCAATGGCGACAGGTGCCATCACAAGGGCGGAAAGAATTCGCAGGCCAAGGCCTGATTTCGGCGCGCTGGTTACATCAGAGGACTGCGCCAAAACGCCGCTCCCGTCCGGCAAAACTTTCGATTGCCCGCTCCAGATGTTGCCGATCAAAATCGGGCCACAAAACGTCATCAAAGACGAATTCGGTATAGGCGCACTGCCACAGCAGAAAGTTGCTGATCCGCTGTTCGCCGCTGGTACGAATCAAAAGGTCAGGATCAGGCATACCGGCTGTTGCCAGGCTTTGCTCGATCAGATCTTCGGTCACGTCAGCTGCTGAAAGCTCGCCACGTTCGATCCGATGGGCGATAAAACGCATGGCATCGGCAATTTCAGCCCGCGAGCCATAGCTTAGTGCAATGGTAAGTTTCAGGCGTGTATTGGATGCCGTGCGCTTTTCCGCATTTTCCAGCAATTCCTGGATATCGGCGGCAAAACGGGTGCGATCACCAATCACGCGAATGCACACACCATTTTTGTCAAGAGCCGCCAGTTCGCGCTTGATGAACAGGCGCAACAACCCCATCAGGTCGCTTACCTCGCCTTCCGGGCGTTTCCAGTTTTCAGTGGAAAAACCATAAAGGGTCAGAAATTCGATCCCGATATCAGCAGCAGCCTCGACCGTACGGCGCACCGCCTCAACCCCGGCCCGATGGCCAAAGGTGCGGGGTTTGCCGCGCGCACGCGCCCAACGCCCGTTGCCATCCATAATGATGGCAACATGACGTGGCAAATGTTGGCTGCCCGAAGGCTTGAGGTTGGATGCCAGAACAGTCATGGTCAGACTTGCATGATTTCCTGTTCTTTATGAGCGAGAGCGTCGTCGATCTCGCCAATAACCTTGTCGGTCAGCTTCTGAATTTCTTTTTCTTCGGAACGAAGAATATCTTCAGAAATTTCGCTGTCCTTTTCCCACTTCTTGAGCTGGTCCATGCCATCGCGGCGAACGTTACGAACCGAAATACGGGCCTGTTCGGCATATTTGCCAGCAACTTTGCCCAATTCGACACGGCGCTCTTCGTTAAGCGGGGGAATCGGAACGCGAATAAGTGTGCCGTCCGAAGCCGGGTTAAGGCCAAGACCGGCATTGCGAATTGCCTTTTCGACAGCCTTGACCATCGATTTGTCCCAGACCTGAACCGAAAGCATGCGGGATTCAGGAACACTGACCGAACCAACCTGGTTCAGCGGTGTCATTGCGCCATAGGCTTCAACCATTACAGGATCAAGAAGGTTTGCACTGGCACGACCGGTACGCAAACCGGTGAATTCCTTGTGCAATACTTCCAAAGCCCCTTCCATACGGCGGGTGAGGTCCTTTTTCAGGCCAGCAACGTCAGACACCTTCAGTCTCCATTCGAAATAATCGTAAATGTACCCTTTGCACAGACAACATCGGCAAAGGCGCCGGGATTATGCAAAGAAAATACAATTACCGGAATATCATTTTCGCGCGCCAAAGAAATAGCGGAAGCATCCATAACACGCAAATCTTTCGCAAGTACATCCATATATGTCAGTTCGTCATAACGAACTGCATCAGGATTGGTCTTCGGATCGGCAGTATAAACGCCGTCAACCTGCGTTCCCTTTAACAGGGCATCGCATCCCATTTCAACCGCGCGCAACGCCGCAGCGGTATCGGTGGTGAAAAACGGGTTGCCGGTACCGGCCGCGAAAATAACAACGCGGCCCTTTTCCATATGGCGCACGGCACGACGGCGAATATACGGTTCACAGACCGATGACATTGGAATAGCCGACTGCACACGCGTCTGAACGCCATGGCGTTCAAGGGCATTCTGGACGGCAAGGGCATTCATAATGGTCGCAAGCATCCCCATATAGTCAGCGGTTGCGCGTTCCATCCCCTGCGAGGCGCCTTTGACACCGCGAAAGATATTGCCGCCACCGATAACCATGCAGACTTCTGCGCCCATATCATGGACCGTCTTGATCTCGCTGGCGATACGATCAACCGTATCGGGGTCAAGACCATATTGCTGTTTGCCCAGCAGACCTTCGCCGGACAATTTCAACAGCACACGACGAAACTTCAACGGGCCGTTTTCTGCCATATCCAGATGCCTCTCAATGCTGATTTGGGCCACCATTCAAGCAGGTAGCATACTTCAGATATAAAAAGACCGGCGAGCAACAGGGTGTTATCACTCTGAAGACCCCGCCGGTCTGGATCATACACGAATTGACGCCTGACGCATCAACTCGATCAGATATCTTACTTCTTCAGCTGCTCAGCAACTTCAGCAGCAAAGTCTTTTTCTTCCTTCTCGATCCCGTCGCCGAGTTCGAAACGGATGAAGCCCTTCAGGGTGATTGCAGTGCCAGCGTCTTTGGCAGCTTTTTCGATCACAGCCTTGACCTGGTTTTCACCGTCGATCACGAAGGTCTGCTCAAGCAGAACGACCTGTTCGTAATATTTACGGATACGACCTTCGATCATCTTCGCGATGATCTCGTCCGGACGACCGGATTCTTTGGCCTGCTCGGTCAGAACGGCTTTTTCACGCTCGACGAGTTCCGGATCCAGATCAGCAACGGTAGCCGATGCCGGGTTGGTTGCGGCAATGTGCATGGCAATCTGCTTGCCAAGTGCTTCAAGAACGGCTGCATCAGCTTCCGATTCCAGAGCAACCAGAACGCCGATCTTGCCGAGGTCCTGAGCGATGGAAGCGTGAACGTAAGAAGCAACAACGCCTTTTTCGACCGAAATCGAAGCAACGCGACGCAGGTTCATGTTTTCGCCAATGGTGGCGATCATGTGGGTGACCTGCTCTTCGACGTTACGCGAAGTACCCGGGAATGCAGTTGCCTTCAGGGCGTCGATGTCGCCATTGGCAACAATACCCAGCGAAGCAATCTGAGAGACGAACTTCTGGAAGTCTTCGTTCCGCGAAACGAAGTCGGTTTCGGAGTTCAGCTCGACAACGGCACCAGCGGTACCGTCAACAGCAACACCAACCAGACCTTCAGCAGCAACGCGGCCAGCTTTCTTAGCAGCGGCAGCAAGACCCTTGGTGCGCAGCCAGTCAACTGCTGCTTCAAGGTTGCCGTCGGTTTCGGAAAGCGCCTTTTTGCAGTCCATCATGCCAGCGCCGGTGGTTTCGCGAAGCTCTTTCACGAGAGCAGCGGTAATAGCCATTTTTAAAGCCCCTATTACGCGATCAAGTGGATAACACCTAAAGAAACGGCGGCATGATAGCCGCCGCTTCAATCGGTATAAAATGAAATTTAAGCGGAAGCAGCCTGGTCGGCAGCTTCGGCAGCAGCAGCTTCCTGTGCCGGCAGTTCGTCGGCTTCGCCGAGGTCTGCACCAGAAGCAGTCATTTCGGCCTGGATACCGTCAAGAACGGCACCAACAAACAGGTCGCAATACAGCTGAATTGCGCGGATCGCGTCGTCGTTGCCCGGGATCGGGTACTGAACGTCTTGCGGGTCCGAGTTCGAGTCCAGAACGGCTACAACCGGAATGTGCAGGTTGCGAGCTTCGTGGATCGCGAGAGATTCTTTGTTGGTGTCAACCACGATGATGATATCGGGCAGACCACCCATGTCCTTGATACCGCCCAGAGCGCGTTCAAGTTTATCGCGCGAACGGGTCAGGTTCAGAATTTCTTTCTTGGTCAGGCCTTCAGCGCCAGAGTTCAGGATTTCGTCCTGTTCTTTAAGGCGTTTGATCGAACCGGAAACAGTGTTCCAGTTGGTCAGCATGCCGCCGAGCCAACGGTGGTTCACATAGTACTGCCCGCAACGTTTTGCAGCGTCAGCAATAACCGGCGAAGCCTGGCGTTTGGTACCAACGAAAAGAACACGGCCACCAGCAGCGGTCACGTCGCGAACTGCCTGCATCGCGCGATGCAGCATCGGAACGGTTTCCTGCAGGTTCAGGATGTGAATGTCGTTACGTGCGCCAAAGATGAACGGTTTCATCTTCGGGTTCCAGCGACGGGTGTGGTGACCAAAGTGAACGCCAGCTTCCATCAGCTGACGCATGGTAAAGGTTGGCAATGCCATGATAAATAATCCTACCGTTTTCCGGTTAATACCTCCGTGGGAAGGAATTCTGCCACCTGGCAAAACACCGGATGGACGCCCCATAAGGGATCGCCACGCTCCCACGTGTGATGTTCGAGGCGGGTTTTAGCGCCGCCCCCCGCATATTGCAAGCCCTAACTACACGTTTCGGGCCACAAAAGCCGTATTAAACGCCCGATCAGATTTCCTCGGCAAATTCGACACCGGGAATCGCCCCGACCGCACCAATAAGCGACGGCCCAACCTTGAAATGGTCCGTAAGTTCGACTTCGGCAATACGGCCATCAGAACAGATCGATGAAATATTCACCAGTCCACGGCCCCTGCCCGCCTTTTCCAGCAATTCGCGAATTTCAACAATCGGGTCAGGACGGGTCAGGCGAATGCGAATACCCTCGGCAGCACCGGCAACGGCCTGCTCCAGATCCTCGACACGCTGCCCCTGAATGCGCAATTGACCCTCGCGAATTTCAGCCGAAACCAGCAACAGCATCGGACGACCAGAATTGATGATTTCCTTATAAGCCGCCCATGCTTCGGCCCAGAACGCGACCTCGAAACTGCCCGTCGCATCAGACAGCATGACGAAGGCGAATTTATTGCCATTCTTTTTCGATATCATCTCGCGCGCATTAATAAGGGTACCGGCAAGTTTAATGGCCCCTTTGTTTTGCGCACGCATCCGGGCTTCAAGATCGGAAAACGGTGCAACACCAATTCGCTGAAGACTTTTGCCGAATGTATCAAGCGGATGCGCAGAAAGGTAAAAACCAATGGCCGAGAATTCCTCGGTCAGTTTTTCCATTGGCACCCAGTCGCGGCCATCGGGCAGGCGAATGGTATCTTTACCAAACCCGGCATCATCGCCAAACATGCTGATCTGGTCGTTATTGCGCGCCTGCATCTCACGCTGGGACACGGCCAGAATTTTATCGACATTTTCAAACATGACACGGCGGTTTTCATGCAGGCAATCAAGGGCCCCTGCCCGCACCAGGTTTTCAAGCAGGCGTTTGTTCAGCGCCCGGCTGTCAATGCGTGAAGCAAAATCTGTCAGGTCCTTGAATTCACCCTGCTGTTCGCGTGCATTCACCAGGCTTTCCATGGCGGCGTCACCGACATTTCGGACGGCAGCAAGGGCATAGCGGATTTTGCGCACGCCACCGTGATTTTCAACGGTAAAGGCCACACCCGATTTATTGACGCAAGGCGGCAGAATTTCAATTTTCAGGCGTTCGACTTCCTGCTTGAAAATTGCCAGTTTGTCGGTGTTGTGCATATCAAGCGTCATTAACGCGGCCATGAATTCGACCGGGTAATTCGCTTTCAGATATGCCGTCTGATACGCCACAAGGGCATAGGCCGCAGCGTGCGATTTGTTAAAGCCATAGGATGCGAATTTGGCAACCTGGTCGAAAATGTCGGATGCCTGCTGGCGATCGACATTGTTTTTTTCCGCGCCATCCACAAACAGCGAACGCTGTTTTTCCATTTCCTCGGCGATTTTTTTACCCATCGCGCGGCGCAACAAATCTGCGCCGCCAAGCGAGTAACCCGACATCAACTGGGCAAGCTGCATGACCTGTTCCTGATAGATCATGATGCCGTAAGTTTCTTCTAGGATCGGCTTGAGCATCGGATGCATATAATCGGGTTCTTCGCGCCCGTGCTTACGTGCAATGTAATAGGGAATATTATCCATCGGGCCGGGGCGATAAAGCGCCACCACAGCGATGATGTCTTCAAGAGTGTCGGGTTTCAGGCCGCGCAAAACATCCTGCATGCCCTGGGATTCAAGCTGGAACACGCCCACTGTTTCGGCCGCCGATAACAGCTTGAAAGATGGCCGGTCATCAAGGGCAATGGCGCTGATGTCAAAATCCTTTGGCACGTCATCACGCAGGCGCATCAGATTGACGGCCTCGATGATCACGGTCAGCGTTTTAAGCCCCAGAAAGTCAAACTTCACCAGACCGGCATTTTCAACAAATTTCATGTTGAACTGCGTGACAGGCATATCGGATCGTGGATCACGATAAAGCGGCACCAGTTCATCAAGGTCACGGTCACCAATCACCACACCGGCTGCGTGGGTCGATGAATTTCGGTAAAGCCCCTCGATCTGCATGGCAATGCTAAGAAGGCGGTCAATATCCGGGTCTTCACGCGCGATACGGCGCAGGTCCGGTTCCATATCGATGGCTTCCTTAAGGGGAATCGGCTTTGCCGGGTCCCCCGGGATCATCTTACAGATTTTATCGACATATCCGTATGGAATGCCAAGAACACGGCCAACGTCGCGCACTGCGGCCTTTGCCTGCAATTTACCAAAGGTAATGATCTGCGCGACACGATCGTAACCATATTTATGCTGCACATATTCAATCACCTCACCGCGCCGATCCTGGCAAAAGTCGACGTCGAAGTCAGGCATCGACACACGTTCCGGGTTAAGGAAACGTTCAAATAGCAGCGAGAAGCGCAAAGGGTCCAGGTCGGTAATCAGCAAGGCATAAGCGACAAGCGAGCCTGCCCCCGAACCACGCCCCGGCCCCACCGGAATATCATGTTCCTTTGCCCACTGGATGAAGTCGGCAACGATCAGGAAGTAACCGGGAAAGCCCATCTGCACGATAATGCCCAGTTCATATTCAAGGCGGGCATTATAGGGTTCGGCGATTTTCTGTCTGGCTTCCTCGGACATATCCGGGGTGTAGACATATTTTTCCAGTCGGCCGCGCAAGCCATCAAATGAACGATGGCGCAGTTCGTCAACTTCGGTGCGGCCTTCTCCACAATCAAAGGGGGGCAAAATCGGGTCAATTTTTTCCACATGCCAGGCGCAGCGCTGGGCAACAATCAGGGTGTTGTCGCAGGCCTCGGGCAAATCGGAAAACAGGTCGCGCATTTCAGCAGCGGTTTTAAATCTATGATCAGGCGTTAGGCGCCAGCGATCTTCCTGGCCAACAACCGCGCCCTGCCCGATGCAGATAAACACATCATGGGCTTCGTACATGTCGGCACGCGGGAAATAGCAGTCATTGGTCGCGACCAGCGGCACATCATATTCATAGGCCATATCAATCAATGCCGGCTCGATGGCTTCTTCCGATGCCAGGCCGTGGCGCTGAATTTCGATATATAGACGATCGCCATAAATGGCTTTCAGACGCTCAAGGCAGTCAATCGCTTTGGGCTTTTGCTCCTCGCCCAAAAGGCGCGCCAACGGACCAGACGGGCCACCGGTCAGGCAAATGACATCTTCACTATGTTCAGCAAGATGCTCCAGCAATGCCTTGGGCGTGCTGCCGGCTTCCGTTGTCATGTGGGCGCGCGAAACAATTTTAAGCAGGTTGAAATAACCGGTTCTGCTTTGCGCCAGTAATACCAGTTCATCAGGGTCGGGTTCGCGCCCGGCCTTGCCCAGCACAACCTCGGTGCCAAAGCGTTCAATGCCGATCTGCACACCCAAAATGGGCTGCACACCAGAACCACTGGCAGCCCCCGCAAAATCCAGCGCGCCGAACATATTGTTGGTATCGGTCATTGCGGCGGCGGGCTGGTTATCGGCCGCACACAGCTTTACCAGTTCTTTTGTCGTTATTGCGCCTTCAGCAAGTGAATAGTTCGTATGAACACGCAGATGGATAAAACCGTTTTCCATTGCCAGCTACCTCGACGCAAAAACAAAGCCAAAAGCCACGGGCGCCCATAAGGCGCCCGACAGCAAAACAAGTATAAAAACCACAATCAAATTATGAAAGTGATTCCGGATCAACTTCGACAAGATGCCCGTCACGCAGGGTGATGATCCGGTCCATCTGGCAGGCCAGTTCCGGGTTATGGGTTGCAATCAGCGATGCTAGCCCGGTTTGTCGGACAAGTGACACCAGCATCCCAAACACATTGTCTGCGGTTTGCGGGTCAAGATTACCTGTCGGCTCATCGGCAAACAGAACATCGGGAACATTGGCGAGGGCACGGGCAATCGCCACCCGTTGCTGTTCCCCACCCGAAAGGCGCGCCGGGCGGTGCTGCGCCCGGGCTTCAATCCCCAGGCACTGCAACAGTTCCATTCCGCGTTCTTCGGCATCCTTGCGTTTCAGGCCCGATATCATTTGCGGGATGACGACATTTTCAATCGCGGAAAATTCCGGCAACAAATGATGGTACTGATACACAAAGCCAATATGGTCGCGACGCATTTGCGTACGCGCCTGATCGGATAAATCCGTGCTGCGCTTGCCACCAATGGAAACAGAACCGCTATCAGGACGTTCGAGCAGACCTGCAATCTGCAACAGGGTTGATTTACCAGCCCCCGAAGGCCCGACAAGGGCAACGATCTCGCCTTCGTTGATGGTCAGATCAACTGCCTTAAGAACATCAAGCTGCTCTGCCCCCTGCGAAAAGGACCGAACCACTTTTTCAAGCTTCAGCATCGGTTTGACCTGCCGCTGTGCGGCCGATTTCTTTTGAAGGTCACTCATAGCGCAGTGCCTCCACCGGATCGAGGCGCGACGCACGCCATGCCGGATAAATCGTCGCCAGGAAAGACAGGGTCAGCGACATAACGCAAACCATCACTACTTCATTGACATCAAGATCAGCTGGCAATTGCGAAAGGAAATAGATTTCCGCATTAAACAGGTCAGCTCCGGTCAGGCTTTGAATGAACTGGCGGATGCTTTCGATATTTTCACAAAAGACCACGCCCAAAAGCAGACCACTTAACGTGCCCAGCACACCAATCGATGCCCCAGCGAGGAAGAATATCCGCAATACCGAACCGCGTGTGGCCCCCATGGTGCGCAAAATCGCAATATCGCGCCCCTTGTCCTTTACCAGCATGACCATCCCGGAAATGATGTTAAAGGCCGCCACAAGAATAATCAGCGTCAGGATCAGGAACATCACATTGCGTTCGACCTGCAACGCATTAAAGAAATTGGCGTTTGATTGCTGCCAGTTCACCAGGCGCAGATTTTCACCGCGCAGGTTTTGCAACAGATCATCCATCGTATCGGACAGGTGCGACGGGTCTTTCAGGACCACCTCGAAATTCGAGATTTTACCCGGCATCTGGAAATATGTTTGCGCAGCTTCCATCGGCATGAAAATGAAGCCAGAGTCATATTCATACATGCCGATATCAAACAAAGCGACCACATGGTAGGAACGCATGCGCGGCACCGAACCAAAGGCCGTGACCTTGCCTTTGGGCGAGATCAGATTGACGGTATCGCCAACGCCAATGCCCAGTTTCATGGCAAGGCGCGCGCCCATGATGATCGAATCTTCACCCTGAAAATCTTTCAGGCTGCCAAAGACAATATTGTTGGCCAGCGTGTCACGCTTGGCAATGTCTTCGGGCGTCATGCCGCGCACAATGGCCCCTGTTGCCCGCCCGCTTTTCGAAGCCATGACCTGGCCTTCGACGATCGGGTTGACCAGGGTCACGTTACCGGTTTCGACGATTTTCTTTTCGATCTCGGCATAGTTTGGCAGGCCATCAGGGCTTTGCGCATAAACCGATATGTGCCCGTTCAGTCCAAGAATGCGCGAAAGCAGTTCGGCACGAAAACCGTTCATCACGGACATCACAATAATCAGCGTCGCAACACCCAGCATAATACCAAGCAGCGAAAAGATCGCGATGACCGAAACAAAGCCTTCCTGCCGACGGGGACGCAGATAGCGAAACGCCACCATGCGTTCGAACGGACTGAACATAGGCACCTAATCCTTGTGGAGAATGGGTTTCAGACGAAACCCGTGGTCAGATGATATTTAACGGGGCGGCAAATGCCGCCCCGCAAAGCTTTTATCATGCGCCAATCTGGTTCAGCGCGGCTTCCAGTGTCACTTCCGAACGTTCGCCAGTTTTGCGGTTCTTCAGTTCCACCACGCCATTTGCCAGGCCTTTCGGACCAATCACGATCTGCCAGGGCAGACCAATCAGGTCCATGTCGGCAAATTTGCCACCAGCGCGCATGTCACGATCATCATAAAGCACGTCAATTTTGGCATTTTTCAGTTTGCCATAAATATCTTCGCACGCGGCATCACATGCATCATCGCCGGTACGCAGATTGATCAGGCCAACGCGGAACGGTGCCACCTCTTCGGGCCAAATAATGCCGTTTTCGTCGTGGGACGCTTCAATCAATGCACCGACAAGACGCGAAACACCAATGCCGTACGACCCCATCATCACCGGCACTTCCTTGCCATCCGGGCCCAAAACGGTTGCGCCCATCGGTTCGGAATATTTGGTGCCGAAATGGAAAATATGGCCAACTTCGATACCGCGTGTGGCAATCAGGTCATCACCTGAAACAGGGCAGCTTGCTGCATCATGTTTTTCTTCAGTCGCAGCATAATCTGCCAGGGTGGTCTGCACCCAGCCTTCAAGGTTGGTGCGATCGTTCAGGTCAACACCCTGACCGGTCAGGTCTTTTTCCAGCCATTTCTTGTCACAGAAAACTTCGCTTTCGCCGGTTTCAGCCAGAATAATGAATTCATGGCTAAGATCACCGCCAATCGGGCCGGTATCAGCAACCATCGGGATGGCCTTTACGCCCAGGCGCGAGAACGTGCGGCAATAGGCAAGGAAGATCTTGTTATATGCGTGGCGCGAGCTTTCGTAATCGATATCGAAGGAATAGGCGTCCTTCATCAGGAATTCGCGGCCGCGCATCACGCCAAAACGCGGGCGGATCTCGTCGCGGAACTTCCACTGGATATGATACAGCATCTGTGGAAGCTGCTTGTAGGACTTCACTTCCTTGCGGAAAATGTCCGTGATCACTTCTTCGTTGGTCGGACCAAACAGCATATTGCGATCATGACGGTCGGTAATGCGCAGCATCTCCAGGCCATAATCTTCGTAACGGCCGCTTTCCTGCCACAGCTCGGCCGGCTGGATCGTCGGCATCAGAAGTTCGTTACAACCGATGGCATCCTGTTCTTCACGAACGATCTGTTCGATCTTTTTAAGAACGCGGTAACCCAGCGGCAACCAGGAATAAATACCGGCCGAAAGCTGCCGCACCATCCCGGCGCGCAGCATCAACCGATGAGAAACGATCTGGGCTTCTGACGGGGTTTCTTTAAGGGTGGGCAGAAAGAACTGGGAAAGACGCATCAATGCCTCGTAAAAAAGCAGTCTGGAAAGGTAACAACGACCAAAAAACTAGTCCCGGAACATGCGACAGCACAGGGCGAAAGGCAAGCCGGAACTTGTCATTTCCCGAATTGCCGGGTCATTCAAAACCACAGGATGTGTGATCAACCTGCTGCGAAACGATACCAGGCAACCTGTTCATCCTAACGATAGCCCGCTGCCTGGCAGGCTGCAATCAAATCGGCATTTTGCGCGGCATTGCCGATTGGCTGGTCGTTAAAATAAACCTGCCCGTTTTTATAGGTGATTTTGCCCAAATTGCCTTCGCCACCAATGCCGGTTGGTTTGGAAATTCCTGCATATTCAAAGAAATCAATCGTTACCGGAAATTCAATCACATCTGGCAGGGTGATTTGTGCTGCATTGACGCCCGGCCCTTCTGCGGGGGTTACTGCATGTCCGTTCACATCGACACCGGGTTGATATTCAACACTGGCATCTGGCTGATAGGCCACAACAGCATTGCAGGCATCCCGCGTTACCGTAACGGTGGTTGTATCTGCAGCATCCGATTCTTTTTTTGCAGAATCCGCAGCAAAGCTTGGTCCGGAAAGGACTGTAATCACGGCAAAAATCGATACAAGCGTCTGTAATCGCGCTACTTTATCGGGCGAAAGAACAAACAGTTTCATGGCAAAAACACCCTCTAACCATTTGACGTAACAAGATTTTGTTACACAATGTTACATGCATTTGTGAAGTTTGGTCAAAACATCTTGCATAATCGTGAATTATATGGCTTTTTAACCATCCTGAAACGACGCAAGATCGTGATGGAACGATGACCGCAGCCGCTCATAAATTGCGGGAGGCTTTATTGCCAATAAGCACAAAAGAAGCAGGCGCGACGTCGTTATAAAAACCTGTGCCAATGAGCCCAGGTCTAGGAGGAAGCAATAAAGATAACGGGAAAACAGCTATAAAATAGCGCTAAAGCAAGATCTTAGGATCTTGCTTTTTTTTTGTTGGTGCGGAAATGCTGCAAAAACAGGGGCGCCAGATGGCCGCCCCTGTTTCCGTTTTGCGCGCGATCAGAATTAGGTGATCAAGCCTTAATTAAAGGCCTCCGCCGCTGGGCGAATATCGATCAGGCCGCTGGTAATCACGAAATAGGCAATACCCCACAAAATCGCGGAAATAAGCGACGTTGCCAGCATCTTCTTCCACATATGCGGATTTTGCGGTGCGCCGCTATCATGGCCTTTTTCAACCACTTCCTGGCGTTTTACGCCCACAGGCAGCACCGTGAACAAAACCAGCCACCAAATGATCAGATAGGTCACAAAACCTGAAAACAACGTCATGGCAAAACCTGCGTAAAAAAAGAGATGGTCAGGCAAGAGGTTGCAGGGATTTGCGCAACCTTCCTGTGCGAACATGGTCTTTGTCAAACCTGCTCAAGCTCGACCAGGGTGCCGGTGAAATCCTTTGGGTGCAAAAATAACACGGGCTTGCCATGCGCACCGATTTTAGGCTCGCCATTGCCCAAAATACGGGCCCCCTCGCCGATCAACCGGTCACGGGCCGCAATGATATCCTCGACCTCATAACAAACATGGTGGATACCCCCGGCGCTGTTCTTTTCCAAAAACGCCCGGATCGGTGAATTTTCACCCAACGGATACAGCAATTCGATTTTGGTATTTGGCAATTCAACAAAGACAACACGAACACCATGTTCAGGTTCGTCCTGCGGATCGGAAACGCTCGCCCCCAAGACATCACGATAAAGACGAATTCCTTCATCCAGATCCGGGACGGCAATCGCAACATGGTTTAGGCGACCAATCATGGCAGGCTCCTGATTTTTAACGCTTCCAATCGGGATTTCCCTGCATGGCGGTATAACGGGCCACCTGCAGGGTTCCCTTGTTTTGCTTATTCTTCGGTCACCCGCATCAGGTGGACCTCGATCAACGGGCGTTTACCCTGTTTTTGGCGAATGGGCCGGCGAACGGCCTGGCGAATGGCCAGGATCACCGCGGCATCATCAAGCACTTCATCATCGTCAAGCTGATCAATACGGTTGCCAATTTCGGCGGCAAAATGATCAAGGGCAACGTCATCGTTTTCTTCATCATACAGGCTGGGTGCCGTAATCATCGGGTCGCCAACCATTTCGCCAAACTGGTTCAGCACCACGGTCACAAACATCACACCATTCCACATGATGCGGTTACGGTTACGAATGGTGTTTGAATCCCGTTTGATCAACCGCCCGCCATCAAGGCACAGAATGCCTGTATCAACCTCTTCAATCACGCTGGCAAAGCCTGGCGACAGGCGAATAACGGTGCCATCATGCGGAATAACGGTTTCAGGCACCTGGCATTCACGGGCAAGGCTTGCCTGTTCGCGCAAATGGCGCGGTTCACCATGCACAGGCACCAGTATTTTGGGCCGCGTCAGCTGATACATCCGCGCCAGATCGGACCGCCCGGGATGACCGGAAACATGGATCGGTTCATCGCGCGCAGTGATGACGTTAATGCCACGCTTGATCAGCGAATTCTGAATAAAGCCGATGGATTTTTCATTGCCCGGAATTTCACGGGCGGAAAACACCACCGTATCACCGGCATCAAGCTGGATGGTTGGGTGTTCGCCCCGTGCGATGCGTGCCATTGCCGCACGCGGTTCCCCCTGTGACCCGGTGCAAATCAAAAGCACCTGGTCTTTGGGCACTTCCATCGCATCCTCATCCGATAAAAGATTAGGATATCCAGTAAGATAACCAACTTTCTTCGCAGCTTCGGTTACCCGGCGCATGGACCGGCCTGCCAGCGCAACACAGCGCCCTGTTTCATGGGCCGCTTCGATAATTGACTGGATGCGCGCGACATTGGTGGCAAAACAGGCAACGGCAATGCGGCCAGACGGAATTTTGGTAAACAGTTCGATCAGGTTGCGTGCAACCTCGCCTTCCGACCCGGTTTCGCCCTGCGAGAACACATTGGTCGAATCACACACAAGGGCGTCGACCCCTTCATCACCCAGTGCCTCAAGTTTGGCGACATCGGGTTCGGTCCCGATTTGCGGATCATGGTCAAATTTCCAGTCACCGGTATGAACAACCAGCCCCTTTGGCGTTCTGATCGCAAGGGCGTTGGGCTCCAGGATCGAATGGGTCATGGTGATCATTTCAATATCGAAATCACCAAGTTTAAACCGTGACCCAAGTTCGACTTCGTGGATTGGAACCTGATCAGCAAAATCTGTTTCGGCAAGCTTTGCGCGCAAAAATTCGGCGGCAAAAGGCGTTGCATAGATCGGGCATTTCAGACGCGGCCAAAGATAGGGAATCGCGCCTAAATGATCTTCATGCGCATGCGTCAGAACCAGGCCAAGCAGCTTGTCCTTGCGTTGCTCGATAAAGGATGGATCGGGCATGACAACATCGACACCAGGCAATCCTTCCTCGCCAAAGGAAACGCCCATATCGATCATCAGCCAGCGGTCATTATAGCCATAAAGATTAAGGTTCATCCCGATCTCGCCGGAGCCACCCAGCGGGACAAACAGCAATTCGTCCTTTGGCAAAAACAAATCCACGAAACCTCACATTTCCGATCAAGCCGTTAACCGTGCATAACGAAAAAACACACACGGCCAATTAGGTAAAGCTTTTACGCCAATTGTCCGGCTTTGTCGTTTTCCAAATTCTGTCGATAAATCATTAAAAGGCCAAGCATGGTCAAATCCCCATGCGAATGGCCAATTTCATCTATTGCCCGGGCAAACAGGGGCGCAAGGCCCCCTGTCGCAACCACCTTCATTTCCGGCAGCCCCTGCTGGGTGCAAATGCGCGCCAATAAGCCCTCAATCATCGAAACATACCCCCAGAATACGCCGGACTGCATGGCTTCGATGGTATTTTTACCAATCACATTGCGTGGCGCTTCAACCGCCACCATCGGCAACTGGGCGGCCGCCATATGTAATGCCTTGATCGACAGGTTAACACCGGGCGCAATCACCCCCCCCAAATAATTCCCCTGCCCGTCGACAACATCAAACGTCGTCGCCGTGCCGAAATCCAGCACCACAAGGGGCCCGCCATATATGCGGTGTGCCGCAACCGCATTTACCAGCCGATCCGCCCCCACTTCACTGGGCCGATCGGTCAACACCTGCATTTTCAAATTAACGCTGGGCGCGCCAACGACCATGGGTTCAACCGCAAAATACTGGCGGCACAGGGTTTTAAGGCTGAATTCGGCGGCAGGTACGACAGTGGCAATAATTGCACCAGTAATGGCGTCACGCGGCACACCCGAGAGCTCGAACAAATGATGCAACCATACACCAAGTTCATCGGCTGTTCGTTCAACAGTGGTCGAACACCGCCATTGCCCCTTGATGGTATCGCCATCAAAAACGGCAAAAACGATATTGGTATTTCCTGCATCAATAGCCAGCAGCATGGCAGATCATGATTTCCCTGTGGGAGCAACTTTCAAGGCGCATGGCAAAGAATTAAATCCGGCCAGCCCTGATGTCAGCTTTTGAAAAACACTTCCCCTGCGCCGATCACATGATCAACACCCCTATCGTCTTTTAAAATCAGGGAACCACCCTGATCAAGCCCAACAAAAGTACCAGTCAGTGTCCGTTCGCTTAGGCGGGCAACAATCGGCTGGCCAAACCCATAGGCGCGATCCAGCCAGGCTTGGCGAATGGCGTTAAAACCATCCTGCTGCCAGGCTGAATATAGGTCGTCAAATCGGGAAATATAGGCCGAAACCAGATCTTCGATCCGGATCATCACACCAAGTGCCGCAAAGGAGGTCGAGGGACGCTCCACATCATCGGGATGGAAGGCAATATTTACGCCTGTCCCAATCACCAGATAATCGGTATCGCGACCATGCGATGACGCGCTTTCAAGCAGAATGCCGCATAATTTGCGCCCCCCTACCATCAGGTCATTGGGCCATTTGCATTCTGGCGTAATTTCGCCGTTGCTGACGATATCAACCGCCTCCGCCATGGCAAGGGCAGCAAGAAATGTCAGCCGGGCTGATTCCTGCAGCGGGCAATTGGGGCGTAAAAGAAGGGAGAGGAACAGATTACCGGTCGGAGATTTCCATTCACGGCCGCGCCGGCCGCGACCGGCAAGTTGGCGTGCAGCCAAAATAAGGGCGCCACCAGGGGCGCCCTTATCACCGAGGCGTTTTGCCTCTTCATTCGTACTGTCGATGACTTCGTGGAAATGCAGAACATATCCATCCGGAAGACGCACGACAGGATCCGTCATATCAATGACCAAACAATGCCGACGCAGCAGCAGCCGCACTATCGGTCAGCGGGTTCGGGAAGAACGCGAAAACCAGGATAATGATGGTGGCAAGCGCCATGATCACATTGAGTTCGGTACCGCTACGGTCAAAGCCTTCAACCGGCTCATCAAAATACATGACCTTGATGACGCGCAGATAGTAATAGGCACTGACAACCGAGGTAACGAGGCCGATAACAGCCAGTGTAACCAGACCGGCATCAACAGCAGCCTTGAAGACATAGAACTTACCGAAGAACCCGGCGAGCGGCGGAATACCGGCCATCGAGAACATCAGCAGTGCCATAACAGCAGCCATCAGCGGTTTGGTGCGCGACAGGCCCGAAAGATCGGCAATCTCTTCAACCATCCGGTCATGGCGACGCATCGACAGGATCACGGCAAAGGTGCCCAGATTCATGACAAGGTAAATGCCAAGATAAACCAGAATGGCCTGAACGCCTGCTTCGGTGCCAGCCGCAAGGCCGACCAGTGCAAAGCCAACGTGACCGATTGAAGAATACGCCATCAGACGTTTGATATTGTTCTGGCGCAGGGCTGCAAAAGAACCCCAAACCATCGACAGGATGGAAACCAGAACAATGATCTGCTGCCAGTCGCTAACCACATCGGCAAACGGGCCAAGGGCAACACGAACAAACAGTGCCAGACCGGCAATTTTCGGTGCAACAGCAAAGAAAGCCGTAACCGGAGTCGGTGCGCCTTCATAGACGTCAGGCGTCCACATGTGGAACGGCGCCGCCGAAACCTTGAAGCACAGACCCGCAAAAATAAACGCCAGACCAACCAGGGTGCCAACCGAAAGTTCACCATTGCTGACGACATCGCCAATAACGCTGAAATTGGTCGACCCGGTGAAGCCGTACACCATCGACATACCGTACAGCAGCATGCCCGATGCGATCGAACCCAGAACGAAATATTTCAGACCGGATTCTGTCGCGCGAACGGTATCACGACGGATCGCCGCAACGACATAAAGCGCCAGGCTCTGCAATTCGAGACCGACATAAAGCGACAGCATGTCGGATGCCGACACCATCGCCATCATGCCAAGCGTTGCCAGCATCAGCAGGATCGGGAATTCGAAACGTGCCATACGTTCACGTTCGGCGAATTTCATGGTCATGATCACACCAACGGCAGAGCCGATCAAGATCAGAACCTTGCAGAAACGTGCGAACGGATCAGCCAGGAACTGGCCGGAAAATGCCGCACCGCCCTCACCCATGACCACAAGGATCAGGGCAATGATCATCGCACCAACGGCCGCCCAAGAGACCGTCCTGAACGAACGGTCTTTCCCGGTGAACACGCCAAGCATCAGCAACGCAAGCGAAGCTGCCGCCATGAAGATTTCGGGCAAAGCCGCCCCGAGGTTGAGCATAGAATCTCCCATGTTCATTCCCCTTAATTCGCCACAAGCTGCGCGGCACTCGCCGCAGCGGCCTGTGCCGTTTCAACTTGGTTGACCAAATGCAGAACCGATGCATGCATGATATCGAGGAACGAGCTCGGATAGATGCCCATCCACAGAACCACGATCACAAGCGGGAGGAACAGTGCCCATTCACGCGGGCTCATATCGAGGATGTTTTTCAGGTTTTCCTTCGTCAGGGCCCCGAAAACGATCCGGCGATAGAGGAAAAGCGCATATGCCGCACCAAGGATCAGACCGGTGGAAGCAAAGAACGCAACCCACGTGTTGGCTTCAAAAGCGCCAAGCAGGGTCATGATTTCACCAACGAAACCACCGGTACCCGGCAGGCCAACAGACGCCATCGTGAAGAACATGAACGATACTGCGTAACCCGGCATACGGTGAACCAAGCCACCATAGGCATCGATTTCGCGGGTATGCATACGGTCGTAAACCACACCAACACACAGGAACAGCGCGCCGGAAACCACACCGTGGCTCAGCATCTGGAAGATCGAACCTTCCAGGCCATGCTGGTTAAAGGTGAAGGCACCAACCGTCACGATACCCATATGTGCGACTGATGAATAAGCAATCAGCTTTTTCATGTCTTCCTGCGCCAGTGCAACCAGCGAGGTATAGATGATCGCAATGATCGACAGCGTGAAGATAAGCGGTGCGAAGGTTTCAGATGCCAGCGGCAGCATCGGCAGCGAGAAACGCAGGAAACCGTAACCACCCATTTTCAGCAGAACGCCAGCCAAAATAACGGAACCCGCAGTCGGTGCTTCCACGTGCGCGTCCGGCAGCCAGGTGTGGACCGGCCACATCGGCACCTTGACAGCGAAAGAAGCAAAGAATGCAAGCCACATCCAAAGCTGGGCCTGATAGCTGAAAGTGTGGGTCATCAGCGTCGGAATGTCGCTGGTGCCAGCATCGAAATACATGGCCATCAGGGCAACCAGCATCAAAACCGAACCCAGCAGCGTATAAAGGAACAGCTTGAATGCTGCATATACGCGGCGCGGCCCGCCCCAGACGCCGATGATGATGAACATCGGGATCAGCACACCTTCAAAGAAGATGTAGAACAGCATGGCATCAAGCGAGCTGAACATGCCAACCATCATGGTTTCAAGAACCAGGAAAGCGATCATGTATTCCTTGACGCGTTTCTGGATCGCTTCCCATGCGGAAAGAATGCAGATCGGCGTCAGGAACGTCGCAAGAATGACGAACAGCATCGAAATGCCGTCCACACCCATGTGGTAGGACACATTCAGGCCCGGCATCCATTCCGTCTTTTCGACGAACTGGAAGTCGGCAGTTGTTGTGTCAAAGTTGATCCACAGCATCAGCGATGCGAGGAAGGTAAAACCAGACGTCCACAGCGCGACCCAGCGCGAATTGCGGGCGACATTCGCTTCTTCACCAGGAATCAGGAGGATAAACAGCGCTCCCAATAGCGGTAAAAAAGTGATGATCGAAAGAATTGGCCAATCACTCATCGCCCGTTAACCCATCTTCCAGATTGTATAAGACACCAAGGCCGCAATGCCGATCAGCATGGCAAACGCATAGTGGTAGACGAAGCCGCTCTGCAGGGTGCTGATACGACGTGCAATGTTACGGCAGGCAGCAGCAACACCGTCCGGACCAACACCGTCGATCAGGGCGCCGTCGCCAGCTTTCCAGAAACCGCGACCCAGCGCAAAAGCCGGCTTCACGAAAATGGCATCGTAAAGTTCGTCGAAATACCATTTGTTGAGCAGGAAGCGGTAAACACCGTTGAAGGTGTTGGCAATCGTGCGCGGCAGCGACGGAACCAGACGATACATCAGAACAGCAAGTGCCAGACCAAGCATCATGGCAACAAACGGTGCCATTTTGACCCAACCCGGGACATGGTGCGAATGTTCAAGTGCCTGGTGGTTTTCAGCAACAAAGATCGCGCCATTCCAGAAGGACAGCATTTCTTCGTAATTGCCACCAAACCAGTTCACGGCAAACCAGCCCGCAAAGACAGCACCAACAGCCAGGATCAGCAGCGGAACCGTCATGACAGCCGGGCTTTCATGAACGTGCGCCATGGTCCGTTCATCGGCGCGCGGTGCACCGAAGAAGGTCATGAAAATCAGGCGCCAGCTATAGAACGAGGTCATGAAGGCCGCGATGATGCCCATCCAGAAGGCATAAGTGCCAACGCTGGTATGTGCCGCAAACGCGCTTTCAATGATCATGTCCTTGGAATAGTAGCCCGCAAGGCCCGGAACCCCGGTAATCGCCAGCGTACCAATGATCATGACACCAAAGGTCAGCGGAACCATTTTCCAGATACCGCCCATCTTGCGCATATCCTGTTCATCGGACATGGCGTGGATGACGGAACCGGCACTCAGGAACAGCAGTGCCTTGAAAAAGCCGTGCGTCATGAGGTGGAAAACACCAGCACTATAAGCAGACACGCCGCAGGCAAAGAACATGTAACCAAGCTGCGAGCAGGTCGAATAGGCAATCACGCGTTTGATGTCGTTCTGCACGCAACCGATGGTCGCGGCAAAAAACGCCGTGGTCGCACCAACAACCGTGACAATCGCAAGGGTGGTTTCGGCATATTCAAAGATCGGCGATAGACGCGCAACCATGAAGACACCGGCCGTCACCATGGTTGCCGCGTGGATAAGTGCGGAAACCGGTGTCGGACCTTCCATCGCATCTGGCAGCCAGGTATGCAGGCCAAGCTGGGCCGACTTACCCATCGCGCCGATGAACAGCAGGAAGGTGGCGATATTCAGTGCAGAGAATTCATGACCAAGGAAAACCAGGGTCGAACCCGAGATTTCTTCGGCGTTGGAGAATATCGTGTCGAACTGGACGGTACCGAACAGCACATAGACAGCAAAGATACCCAGCGCGAAACCAAAGTCACCCACACGGTTGACGATGAACGCCTTCATCGCGGCAGCAGAAGCCGACGGCTTTGAATACCAGAAACCGATCAGAAGGTAGGACGCAAGGCCCACGCCTTCCCAGCCGAAGAACAGCTGAATCAGGTTGTCTGCGGTAATAAGCATCAGCATCGCAAAGGTAAACAGCGACAGATAAGCCATGAAACGGGGCTTATCGGGATCGTGCGACATGTAACCGATGGAATAGATGTGAACCATCGACGAAACGCCGGTAACCACAATCAGCATCACACAGGTCAGCGTATCGAAACGCAGCGACCAGTTAGCGGTGAAATCACCCGAGCTGATCCAGGTAAACAGGTCCAGCGTCACGGCATTGCCATTCAGCGCGACATCGATAAATGCCGCAACCGAAAGGGCCGCTGCAGTCACAACACCGGCAACCGTTACCAGCTGTGCCAGACGGTCAGTGGTGGAAACCCCGTGATGGTGATCATCATGATGATGGGCCGCAGGTGCATTGGCGGTCTTCATTGCCCCGAACAGGGTAATGAGGCCGGCAATGGTCGCCGCGATAAGGGGCAGGAAAACGATCAGAGCGTACATATCTGTGCCTTACCCCTTCATCATGTTGATGTCTTCAACCGCGATGGTGCCGCGGTTACGGAAATAAACCACCAGGATCGCAAGGCCGATCGCCGCTTCAGCAGCCGCAACAGTCAGCACGAAAATGGTGAAAACCTGGCCGACCAGATCGCCCAGGAAGGACGAAAAGGCGACAAAATTGATGTTGACTGCCAGCAGCATCAGTTCGATCGACATCATGATGATGATGACGTTTTTCCGGTTCATGAAGATACCGAAAATCCCAAGGGTAAACAGGATGGCGGCGACAGTCAGGTAATGAGCAAGTCCGATTTCCATCAGATCCCCCTACCGACCGGTACTTTTTTGATTTCAAGGGTCTCGGCGCGCTGGCGCTGGACCTGCTGGGAAATATTCTGGCGACGTACACCTTCACGATGGCGCAGGGTCAGGACGATTGCACCAATCATGGCGGTCAGCAACACCAGACCTGCTGCCTCGAAGATATAGGCATAGTCGGTGTAAAGAAGCATGCCCAGTGCATTGATATTGTTCATATCAGCCGGAACCGGCTGGGCGATCGCCGCCATCTTGGCATCGGTCATTACCCAACCGCCACCAACAAAGGCCAGCTCAACGAACAATACGGCAGCAACCAGAACACCGATCGGCAGATAGCTCAAAAAGCCTTCACGCATTTCGACAAAGTTAATGTCGAGCATCATGACGACGAACATGAACAGAACCGCGATCGCGCCGACATAAACGACGACCAGAAGCATGGCGAGAAATTCAGCACCAAGCAGAACAAAAAGCCCTGCGGCGTTGAAGAATGTCAAAATAAGAAACAACACCGAATGAACCGGGTTGCGTACAGTTACCACCATTGCGGCAGAAATAACTGCGATAATGGCAAACAGATAGAAAGCCAAAGCCTGTACGACCATAAGGTACCCCCTTGGCGAAACGCCCCCGCACTGGCGGAAGGCGATCCATGAACTTTATCCAAACGATCAGACGCGACACTTACCGATAAGGTGCGTCTGCCTCCAATCGTGCAGCAAGCTCGGCTTCCCAACGCTCGCCATTTTCAAGAAGCTTGTCTTTATCGTAAAGAAGCTCCTCGCGGTTTTCGGTTGCGAACTCGAAGTTCGGACCTTCGACGATGGCATCCACCGGGCAGGCTTCTTCACAGAAACCGCAATAGATGCATTTCGTCATATCGATATCGTAGCGCGTTGTGCGGCGCGAACCGTCAAGACGCGGCTCTACCTCGATGGTAATGGCCTGCGCCGGGCAGATCGCTTCGCACAGCTTGCATGCGATGCAGCGCTCTTCCCCGTTCGGGTAACGGCGCAGCGCATGTTCGCCACGGAAACGTGGGCTGAGCGGACCTTTTTCATACGGGTAATTCAGCGTCACCTTCGGCTTGAACATATATTTGAAGGTGAGCGCCATACCGGAAAGCAGTTCCACCAGCAGGAAACTCCGGGCCGTCCGATCTATAAATGACATCGTTTACCTCTCTCTTCCCGATGCTCGGCGATCAGGCCGGGATTTTGTCGAAAACAACCAGGAACGTGGCAACCAGCATGACCCAGGCGAAGGACAGCGGAAGGAAAACCTTCCAGCCCAGACGCATCAGCTGGTCATAGCGGTAACGCGGGAAAGTGGCACGTACCCAGAGGAAAATGAACAGAACCATGCAAATCTTGATGATGAACCACAGCGGACCAGGAATGAAATCCAGTAACGGCAGCGGTGCCTGCCAGCCACCCAGGAACAGGGTAGCGCAAAGGCCGCTCATCAAAATCATGTTGGCGTATTCACCAAGGAAGAACAGCGCGAAGGTCATTGCCGAATAATCGACGTTATAACCCGACACAAGCTCGGCTTCCGCTTCCGGAAGGTCAAACGGCGCGCGGTTCGTTTCTGCCAGGATCGAGACAATGAAGATCACGAACATCGGCAGGTGGTAAATGAAGTTCCAGTTCCAGATGCCGCCCGACTGCGCGTGAACAATGTCCGTCAGGTTCAGCGACCCGGTGGTCAGCAGAACGGAAATAATGATCAGACCGATCGAAATTTCATAGGACACCATCTGTGCTGCAGAACGCAGCGCGCCAAGGAAGGCGTATTTGGAGTTGGACGACCAGCCCGCCATCACGATGCCGTAAACACCAAGCGATGAAATGGCGAACAGGTAAAGAATGCCAACATTAAGGTTGGAAACAACCAGCCCTTCGCCAAACGGGATAACAGCCCAGGCAACAAGTGCGAGAATGAAGGTCAACATCGGGGCGATCAGAAAGACCACCTTGTTGGCGCTGGTCGGAATGACCGTTTCCTTCAAAAACAGCTTCAGGCCGTCTGCCAGCGGCTGCAACAGGCCAAAAGGCCCAACGACGTTCGGGCCTTTGCGCATTTGCATGGCGCCAATCACCTTGCGCTCGGCATAGGTGAGATAGGCAACAGCAATCAGCAAGGGAAGCACGATCGCCAGGATTTTAGCGACGATCCAAATTCCTGGCTGAATATATCCGTCCCAAAGAAGTTCCATCGGTCAAACCGTATCTTTTGCGTTTGGTCCCATCATCGGGACACCCCCTAGCGAGAGAAGGCGACGGTTCCCCGCCGCCTGTTTCCCGAACTCAGGCAACCTTCCCGGTAGCCGCATCCTTGACGAAGGCTTCTGTACATTTTGCCATCGTCACCGATGCCCGGCTGATCGGGTCGGTCATGTAAAAATTGCGAACCGGCGAAGCAAAGCCTTCCGACTTCATGACACCAGCCTTGCCAAATTCGCCCCATGCCGCTTTACGCGTTACATTAACCGAACCGAACACATCGTTGATTTCAACCATGCGGGTACGAACCGATTCAATGTTATCGTAAGGCAGGGTCAGGCCAAGGCTTGCCGACAGCGCGCGGATGATCTTCCAGTCTTCACGGGCATCCCCAACCGGGAAAACGGCGCGCCAGCCATACTGAACGCGGCCTTCCGTGTTAACGTAGATGCCGTTCTTTTCGGTGTATGCCGCACCGGGCAGAATAACATCTGCAACCTGTGCACCGGCATCACCAAGGCAACCCTGGTAAATCACAAAGGCTTTGGCGAGCTTGGACATGTCGAGTTCATCTGCACCCAGCAGATAAACAACTTCAACATCGCCCTTTGCTGCACCGTCAAGAATGTCTGCAGTTGCCAGACCGCCCTCGCCCGGCACAAAGCCAAGGTCAAGGCCACCAACACGGGCAGCAGCGGTATGCAGAACGTTGAAACCGTTCCATTCACCAGCAACCAGACCGTATTTGTCAGCAATCGCACGCGCGGTTGCCAGAACAGCTTCGCCGTCTTCACGGTTCAGCGCACCCATGCCAAGAATGATCATCGGCTTGGCCGCAGCTTCAAGAACCTTGGAGAAATCGTTTTTGCCATCAAGGATATCGGCAAGGGTTTCCGAACCGGCACCAAGATAATCGTGCTTGAAGGTCGGATCCCAGTTTTCACCAATAATGCCCAGACGGAAATCACCGGCAGTCATACGCCAGCGCTTGCGCAGGCGGGAATTAATGATCGGTGCTTCGGCGCGAATATTTGCACCAACAACCAGGCAGGCATCAGTTTCTTCGATACCGGCAATGGTGCTGTTGAAAATATAGGAAGAACGCGGACCACCAAGCTTGGAACCATCCTGGCGGCAATCAAGGTTGGCAGATCCCAGCTTGCCCATCAGGTCTTTTAGGGCAGTCATGGATTCGCAATCAACGGTATCACCGGCAAGGGCGGCAATTTTCTTGCCATCCAGCCCCGAAACCTTCGCCTTGATCGCGGCAAATGCTTCGTCCCAGCTTGCCGGGGCCAGTTTGCCATTCACGCGAACATACGGACGGTCCAGACGCTGACGTTTCAGACCATCAATGGCGTAACGGGTTTTGTCCGAAATCCACTCTTCGTTGATGTCTTCGTTCAGGCGCGGCAGAACACGCAGAACTTCCGAACCACGGGCGTCGATACGAATGTTGGAGCCAACGGCATCCATCACATCGACGCTATCGGTCTTTTTCAATTCCCACGGGCGCGCCGTAAATGCATAGGGCTTGGAGGTCAGTGCGCCAACCGGGCACAGATCAACAAGGTTACCCGACATTTCGGAATTGATGCTGGCTTCGATATACGGTCCGACCTCGGTGTCTTCACCGCGGTAAACAGCGCCCATCGTGCCAACACCGGCAACTTCCTCGGAGAAACGAACGCAACGGGTGCAATGGATGCAACGGGTCATGATCGTTTTAACGATCGGGCCCAGTTCCTTGTCCTTCACCGCACGCTTCTTTTCGGCATAACGCGACGCGTCAAAACCATAGGCCATGGCCTGGTCCTGAAGGTCACATTCACCGCCCTGGTCACAAATCGGGCAATCCAGCGGGTGGTTGATCAGCAGGAATTCCATCACGCCATTGCGTGCCTTTTTAACAAGGTCGGAATCCGTTTTGATGACCATCCCGTCGGCTGCCGGCATGGCGCAGGATGCGACCGGCTTCGGCGCGCGCTCCATTTCCACCAGGCACATGCGGCAGTTACCGGCGATAGACAGACGCTCGTGATAACAGAAACGGGGAATTTCCTTACCCGCTTCTTCACAGGCCTGAAGAACTGTCGCTCCGGCTTCTACTTCGACTTCGATACCGTCAACTGTCAGTTTCGGCATGTCTCAATCCCTCTCAACAGGCCTCTCTCAGGCCGCGATCCGTGCGCGATATTCCTTGATCCGGCGTTCCATTTCGGGACGGAAATTGCGGATCAAACCCTGGATCGGCCATGCGGCGGCGTCACCAAGCGCACAAATGGTGTGGCCTTCGACCTGTTTGGTCACGTCCCACAAAAGGTCGATTTCATCAAGTGTGGCCTCGCCGCGAACCATGCGCTGCATCATGCGCATCATCCAGCCCGTACCTTCACGGCAAGGGGTGCACTGACCACAGCTTTCATGTTTGTAGAACTCGGAAAGGCGGGCAATCGCGTAGACAATGTCAGTCGACTTGTCCATCACGATAACCGCAGCAGTACCAAGCCCCGACCCGACTTCGCGAAGCGCGTCGAAATCCATCAGGACATCGTCACACACTTCCTTGGTCAGAACCGGAACCGAAGAACCGCCGGGAATAACAGCAAGAAGGTTGTCCCAGCCACCACGGACACCACCACAATGGCGTTCGATCAGCTCACGCAGCGGAATGCTCATGGCTTCTTCGACGGTGCAGGGCTTCTCGACATGGCCGGAAATGGCAAACAGCTTGGTGCCGTGGTTTTTTTCACGACCAAAGCTGGAGAACCAAGCGCCGCCACGACGCAGAATTTCGGGAACAGCTGCGATCGATTCAACGTTGTTAACCGTTGTCGGGCAGCCATACAGACCGGCATTGGCCGGGAATGGCGGCTTCAGGCGCGGCTGGCCTTTTTTGCCTTCAAGGCTTTCGATCAGCGCTGTTTCTTCGCCACAAATATAGGCACCGGCACCAAGATGCAGATAAAGATCGAAATCCCAGCCGGAACCACAGGCATTTTTGCCAATCAGGCCAGCTTCATAGGCTTCGTCAATCGCACGCTGCAGGTTCGACGCTTCGTGATAAAATTCTCCACGAATATAGATATAGGCAGCATGGGCACGCATGGCGAAGCTTGCCAGCAGGCAGCCTTCAACCAAAGTGTGCGGATCATTGCGCATGATCTCGCGGTCTTTGCAGGTACCCGGTTCGCCTTCGTCGGCATTCACAACCAGGTAATGCGGACGACCGTCCGATTCCTTGGGCATGAAGGACCATTTCAGACCGGTCGGGAAGCCAGCGCCGCCACGGCCGCGCATGCCCGATGCCTTCATTTCGTCAATGATCCAGTCCTGACCCTTTTCGATCAGAGCCTTGGTACCATCCCAGTTACCACGTGCCTGCGCGGCTTTCAGGCCGAAATCCTGAAAACCGTACAGGTTGGTAAAGATGCGATCCTTGTCTTGCAGCATATCAGGCTTCCCCGTCTTTGGGTTCAGCAGCCTGATCCGCAGCACCACAGCCACAGAATGCTTTCAGAACCTTGGGACCATCAATCGGCTCACAACCACGACGACCACTCTGCGGGCCGGTTTTGGGTGCTTCACCGCGCTTGAGCATGTCGATAATATTCTTCGTGCTGTCGCTGGTCAGATCTTCGTAAAAATCGTCGTTAATCTGCATCATCGGTGCGTTAACACACGCCCCAAGGCATTCAACTTCGATCAGGGTGAACTTGCCATCTTCGGTGGTTTCACCAATGCCGATGCCCAGTTCTTCCTTACAGGTTTTCACGATGTCCGAAGACCCGCGCAGCCAGCAAGGCGTGGTGGTGCAAACCTGGATGAAATTTTTACCAACCGGCGCCAGGTTATACATGGTGTAGAAGGTCGCAACTTCATAGACCCGGATCGCCGGCATTTCGAGCATGTCGGCGATATAGTCCATGGCAACGGTCGGCACCCAGTTCCCTTCGGTCTGGCGCTGTGCCAGGTCCAGAAGCGGCATGGTCGCGCTCTGCTGACGGCCTTCCGGGTACTTCGCGATGATCTTTTTCGCTTTTTCCTGGTTTTCGGGCGTGAAAGCAAAGCTGGTGGGCTGAAGCTCGCGCGGAGCTGGTCTTCTTAAATGGCTCATCGGTCAATCTCACCGAAAACAATGTCAAGCGAACCGATATTGGCAACAACGTCTGCCAACATGTGACCCTTCGACATGAAATCCATGCCTTGCAGGTGAGCAAATCCAGGGGCGCGAATCTTGCAGCGATACGGACGGTTCGAGCCATCCGACACCAGGAATACGCCAAACTCACCTTTGGGGGCTTCAACTGCAGCATAGCATTCGCCAGCCGGCACGTGAAAACCTTCGGTAAACAGCTTGAAGTGATGAATCAGGGCTTCCATCGAACGCTTCATGTCGGAGCGTGCCGGCGGAGCCACCTTGTTATTCTGAACGATGACCGGGCCATCAGGCATTTTGTCGATAACCTGGCGCATGATGCGCAGCGACTGGTTCATTTCTTCAAAACGAACCAGATAGCGGTCATAGACATCGCCAAACTTGCCAACCGGAATGTCAAAGTCGAAATCTTCGTACGAATCGTAAGGCTGCGATTTACGCAAATCCCATGCGATACCCGATGCGCGGATATTCGGCCCCGTAAAGCCCCAGTCAAAGGCTTCTTCGGCGGTGACTTCACCAATTCCAACAGCACGCTGTTTGAAAATACGGTTACCAGTCAGAACGCGGTCAAAGTCTTTCAGGAAGTTCGGGAACTGATCAACCCAGGCCGAGATGTCTTCGAGAAGACCTGCTGGCAGGTCAGCCGCAACACCGCCCGGGCGGAAATAGTTGGCGTGAAGACGGGCGCCACAGGCGCGCTCATAGAATTCCATGAGCTTTTCGCGTTCTTCAAAGCCCCAAAGAAGCGGCGTCATAGCCCCGACGTCCAGAGCAAAGGTCGTCAGGTTGAGGATGTGGTTCAGGATACGGCCGATTTCGGCATACAGAACACGGATGTACTGTGCGCGTTTCGGAACTTCGACACCCATCAGCTTTTCAATCGCCAGGCAGAAGGCATGCTCCTGGTTCATTGGCGCGACATAGTCGAGGCGGTCGAAATACGGGGTTGCCTGAACGTAGTTTTTATACTCGATCAGCTTTTCGGTGCCGCGATGCAACAGACCGATATGCGGATCGGCACGTTCAACGACCTCGCCGTCCATTTCAAGAACAAGACGCAAAACTCCGTGCGCCGCAGGGTGCTGCGGGCCGAAGTTAAGGGTCATATTTTTAATTTTCTGCTCGGACATCAGGCGTTGCCCTCCGCCTTTTCGTCACCCGGAAGAATGTTTTGCATTCCTTCCCACGGGCTTTCGAAATCAAAGTTACGGAAATCCTGAACCAGTTTGACCGGCTCGTAGACGACGCGCTTGCGTTCATCGTCATAGCGAACTTCGACATAACCGGTCAGCGGGAAATCCTTGCGCAGCGGATGGCCTTCAAAACCATAGTCGGTCAGAATACGGCGGGGATCCGGATGATCAGCAAAGAAGACACCATACATGTCCCAGGTTTCACGCTCGAACCAGCCAGCAGCGCTGAAAACGCCAACGGCGGTCGGAACCGGCGTTTCCTCGTCGGTCGTGACCTTCACGCGGATACGCAGGTTATGCTTGAGCGACAGCAGGTGATAGACGACTTCAAAACGCTCCGCGCGTTCCGGATAGTCAACACCACAAACATCGATAAGCTGCTTGAAAAGACATCCCGCATCATCGCGCAGGAATGTCAGGACATTGGTGATAGATTCGCGTTTGACGACAACGGTCAATTCGCCATAGCGGTACACAGTATCAATAACATCGGCGCCAAAATGCGACTTCAGAAGATCGCGAAGATCTTGCAGCGCTGCGCTGTTATCGCTGAGCAATTCGCTCATGCTAGCCCCCTACTCTCGGATCAGCGTGACAGGACACCGGTACGGCGGATTTTCTTCTGCAACTGCAGAATACCGTAAATCAGCGCCTCGGCTGTCGGCGGGCAACCGGGGACATAGATGTCAACCGGAACAACACGGTCACAACCGCGCACCACCGAATAGGAATAGTGATAATACCCGCCGCCATTGGCGCACGAGCCCATGGAAATAACCCAGCGCGGCTCGGCCATCTGGTCGTAAACCTTGCGAAGGGCCGGTGCCATTTTGTTGGTCAGGGTCCCTGCAACAATCATGACGTCCGACTGACGCGGGCTGGGGCGGAAGACAACACCGTAACGGTCCATGTCATAACGCGCCGCAGCGGCATGCATCATTTCAACAGCACAGCAGGCCAGACCAAAGGTCATCGGCCACATTGAACCAGTGCTGGCCCAGGTCGCAAGTTTGTCAAGGCTGGCAAGGACAAAGCCCTTGTCATTCATCTCGTCAAACACGCCCTTAAGCAGCATATCCTGGTCGTGACCAGGAGCCAAAGGGGCGCCTGTATTGGTGCTCACTCCCATTCCAGAGCTCCCTTCTTCCATTCATAGACAAAGCCGATTGTCAGCACTGCCAGGAAAACAACCATCGACAGGAAGCCGAATGTTCCGATCTTGCCGAGTGTCACGGCCCACGGAAACAGGAAGGCAACTTCCAGATCGAAGATGATGAACAAGATTGCGACCAGGTAGAAGCGAACATCGAACTTGATGCGTGCATCTTCGAATGGCGAAAAGCCGCACTCATATGCAGACAGCTTTTCAGCATCCGGGGCCTGCTTGGCCAGAACCAGCGAAGCGATGATGATAACCGCCGACAGACCGACGGCAATCCCGATGAAAATCAGGATCGGAAGATATTCCGAAAGAAGCTCTTGCATCTCTCTGACCTCTCAAGAACAGGTCTAACCAGAACCCGACCAGGTCCCCACCTAGCCCATAAGGGCGCACCATAACGTATGCGCCACACAAGTACCAGCCCTGGAGATGTGTTTCCACCTCGCCAAGCCTGGAACTTATCTAAACTTTTTTGCCTTCTGCGGTCAATTTCAGGTCAGCAGAACGTCGCGAACGCATTCCATATTGTTGCGAAGCAGCAAAAGGAGCACGGGCAGGAAAGACGCAGCGCCCAAGAAAGAATACAGTAGATGGTCGTAATGGCGGGAGCGACGGGACTTGAACCCGCGGCCTCCGGCGTGACAGGCCGGCGCTCTAACCAACTGAGCTACGCCCCCAAAACGGCCATCCATCGGCGTGCTCTTGTTAGACCAGCACCCTTGCTAAGTCAAGCTGATAGCATCGCTTTCAACCGCGTCGTGATTTCGCCCGCGCGAGATCACCCCTAGCGGAAATTTGAGCCCATTTTTTGCGATCGCGCACCGCTTATGTCAAATTGTCTGGCGGTGCGGTATGCTAGGGGTCTTTTCATGTACGTACTTAAGCCTTATAGATTTATTGACTGTTCGTAACGCATCCTTCACGAGAATGCGTTATCATGAACCGGATCTGGAATTGCTGACGGAGTGGGCTTTACGTGGGGCGCGTTAAAGAAGAATACCGGTCGCTTTCTGGACAGGAAAAAGCGGCCATCCTGATGCTGGCACTTGGGGAAGAGCATGCCTCCAAGATGTTTGCATTGATGGATGATGAAGAAATCAAAGAAATCTCGCAAACGATGTCCAGTCTTGGAACGATCAGTTCCAACATCGTCGAGCGCCTTTTTGTCGAATTTGCCGATCAGCTTTCGTCAACCGGGTCGCTTGTCGGTTCGTTCGATACGACCGAACGCCTGCTGACCAAGGTTCTGCCCGAAGACCGTGTTAACAATATCATGGAAGAAATCCGTGGTCCGGCCGGTCGCACCATGTGGGACAAGCTGAACAACGTGAACGAAGCCGTTCTGGCAAATTATCTGAAAAACGAATATCCCCAGACAGTTGGCGTGGTTCTTTCAAAGCTGAAATCAACGCACTCTGCCGCTGTTCTGTCACTGTTGCCGGAAAACTTCTCGATGGAAGTCATCATGCGTATGCTGCGCATGGAGGCCGTCCAGAAAGAGGTTCTTGATAATATCGAAAAAACGCTCCGCACAGAGTTCATGTCGAACCTTGCGCGCGGGTCGCGTGGCGATAACCACGAACTGATGGCCGATATTTTCAACAGCCTTGACCGGCAAAGCCAGGATCGCTTCCTGACCGCCCTTGAAGAACGTAACCGCGACTCTGCCGAAAAGATCAAGGCATTGATGTTCACCTTTGAAGATCTTGCCCGCCTTGACAATAACGGTGTCCAGTCGCTGCTGCGCCAGGTCGAGAAAGACAAACTTGCCCTTGCGCTCAAGGGTTCCACCGATGCGATGCGCGAACTTTTCTTCAAAAACATGTCCGAACGTGCCGGCAAGATGATGCGCGAAGACATGGATGCCCTTGGCCCGGTTCGCCTGGCCGATGTCGAAGAATGCCAGATGATGATCGTGCAGCTCGCCAAGGAACTGGCCTCTCAGGGGCAGATCGTTATTTCCGAAGGTGGTGGCGAAGACGAAATGGTCTATTAAGCCCAACAACTTCCTCCGAATCACAAAGCCCCGCCAGCATCAAACTGGTGGGGCTTTTGTTTTGGCCTGTATGTTTTCACAGAAGGGCAACGCCACGCCCCTGCGACTCTTATCCCAGGATCAAAATCAGCGCCGGTTCACCCAATTTGCTGATCGTCCAGTTTAGAGTCGTTTCATCATCAACCGTATTGCGGCTTGCCGCATTCTCGCGTCGGACATGAACGGTTGTTTTAACCGTGATGGTGCCATCAGGCACATATCCCATGGCTTGCAGCGTATCGAGATACTGCTCCGGCACGCTGCCGCCGCGAATTTCGACGGTTCGGCTGTCCTCGTGATACATCATTTGCAGGATTCGCGAATTACGTCGCACGAAGTTGAATGTCTTTTCCGCTAGGATATTTCCCTTGCGATCATAGCTGACATTGAAAACGCCGCGCCCGGCATATGTCGACGGACCAAAAGCCGGGTCCCGCTCCAGATCATTCAGAATTTTGGCAGCACGTTGCTTTTCATCCGCTGGCGTTACATTGCCATCAAGCAGATCCTTGGCAAGCGTGGCATGCCGCAACTGCCCTTTATAGGTAAAATGATAATCGCCATTGCGTGCCAGCGTTAAATCCGCCTTGAAGCGTTCTGGCAGATAACAGCCCTGCAACGCCATCAACAACACTAGAAGCATTCCAGCAACGCCTGAACGGCGCCAGACGCCCTGCCCCGCTCCAAAAGCAAGAACACGGCGTAGCAGCAAACGAACAGGCGCAGGCATAGATACGAACATCACCAGATCCAGGCTTTGATATCGACAATTAAACACCGGTCAATGATCGCAGACCGATAGATCAATCACCAGCCGAATTATCAATCGCGTCGTAAGGGAATTGGGATATCGCTGCCGGCTGTGTTGGTGCAGTGACAGCCTGAGGCTGATCAACAAGCCGTTGATTGGACAAAAGAAAAAGGCGTCCCGATCAGGACGCCTTTTTCATGGTGGGTGATGAGAGATTCGAACTCCCGACCCTCTCGGTGTAAACGAGATGCTCTAACCAGCTGAGCTAATCACCCTTTTTTATGTGCCCCGTTTTGCGGAAGCGAGCGGAACATAACATGCTTTTTTTTAAATGCAATGCCGGTGACGCTGTCACCGGCATTTTTTTTTAAAAAAGATGGTCAACCTTAGTTGACGGCATCCTTAAGGCCTTTGCCAGCCTTGAATTTCGGCTGCTTAGAAGCCGGAATATCGATTTCTTCGCCGGTACGCGGATTGCGACCTTTAGAAGCTGCACGCGCAGCAACGGCAAAGGTACCGAAACCAACCAGACGAACTTCGTCGCCGGATTTCAGAGAATCGGTAATAGAATCGAATACAGCATCAACGGCTTTGGCAGCGTCTGCTTTAGACAGATCAGCTTTCGCGGCGACACTTCCAACGAGATCGTTTTTATTCACTTCCTGGCCCCCTTATTGGACGTTCGGAGTTATAAGGAAATTTGGTTTGCCCCAAACCTGTTACAGGCGCAATGTAAGCAGGTCACGAACATGGCGTCAATCGGAGAGACGCAGTTTTCTGCCGTTTTTGCGGTTTTTTTGTCGTTTTTTCGCCTTTACAGCCCCTGCCCTTTTGGCCTTGACCGATTCCGGCACAAGTTATCCACAAAAAAACAGGGGCAGCCATGCTGCCCCTGCTAAAAAGCCCAAGAATCTGCGCTCAATCAGTGGGTTGTGACACCACCAATTTCCGATTCTTCACCGTCTTTCGGCTTTACCGAAACATTGTCGGATTCTTCATCCCACTCGATCGGCACCAGCGGATTGGCCAATGCGTGTTCCAGAACCTCGTCAACATGCGATACCGGAATGATTCGCATATTGCGTTTTACGTTCTCGGGAATGTCTTCCAGGTCTTTTTCGTTTTCTTTCGGAATAAGAACCGTTTTGACACCGCCTCGCATTGCCGCCAGAAGTTTTTCCTTCAAACCACCAATAGCCAGAACACGACCACGCAATGTTACCTCACCGGTCATCGCAACATCCTTGCGCACCGGGTTATTGGTCAGAATCGACACAACCGACGTCACCATACCAACACCGGCAGACGGACCATCTTTCGGCGTTGCACCTTCAGGTACGTGAACGTGAATGTCGCGCTGCTGGAACAGATTCGGCTTGATGCCGAAATGTGCTGCGCGCGAACGCACAAACGACGTTGCCGCCTGGATCGATTCCGTCATCACGTCGCCCAGCTTGCCTGTGGTCTTCATATTGCCTTTGCCTGGGACGGTAACGGCTTCGATCTGCAGCAGATCACCGCCAAATTCCGTATAGGCAAGGCCGGTAACCACACCAACCTGGTCTTCGCCTTCAGTTTCGCCAAAGCGGAACTTGCGAATCCCGGCATATTTCGCCAGCGTCCGCGGCGTTACACGCACGGTCTTGAGGCCTTCAATCAGAATGCGTTTGGTCGCCTTACGGGCCAAACGCGCCAATTCGCGCTCAAGGTTACGCACACCTGCTTCGCGGGTGTAATAGCGGATCAGATCACGAAGGGCATCGTCCGAGATGCTCCATTCCGTTTTCTTCAGGCCATTTGCTTCGATCTGCTTGGGGATCAGGTGACGCTTGGCAATTTCAACCTTTTCGTCTTCGGTGTAGCCCGAAATACGAATGATCTCCATACGGTCAAGCAGCGGCTGCTGCATACGCAGGCTGTTTGCCGTCGTCACAAACATCACGTCCGACAGATCGTAATCAACTTCAAGATAGTGATCATTGAAGGTTGCGTTCTGTTCAGGATCAAGAACCTCAAGCAAAGCCGATGCCGGATCACCGCGGAAGTCCGAACCCATCTTTTCGATTTCGTCGAGCAGGAACAGCGGATTGGAAGTCTTTGCCTTCTTCATCCCCTGAATGATCTTGCCCGGCATCGAGCCAATATAGGTACGACGATGGCCACGAATTTCCGATTCATCACGCACGCCGCCCAGCGACATACGGATGAAGTTACGGCCGGTCGCATTCGCCATGGATTTACCAAGCGAGGTCTTACCAACACCCGGAGGACCAACAAGACACAGAATCGGACCTTTGACTTTCTTGATACGGGCCTGAACAGCCAGATATTCAAGAATATGTTCCTTCACCTGCTCCAGACCATAATGTTCCTTATCGAGAACTTTCTTGGCCTTTTTCAGGTCATGGGAAATTTTGCTACGCTTGTTCCACGGAATGGACACCATCCAGTCAAGATAGTTGCGCACAACCGTTGCCTCAGCAGACATCGGGCTCATATTGCGCAGCTTCTTAAGCTCTGCCTGGGCCTTTTCCTTGGCTTCCTTCGGCATTTTCGCCTTGTTGAGCTTCTCTTCAAGCTCAGAGGCTTCGTCCTTGCCGTCTTCGCCTTCGCCCAGCTCCTTCTGAATGGCCTTAAGCTGCTCGTTCAGATAATATTCGCGCTGGGTTTTCTCCATCTGGCGTTTGACGCGGTTGCGGATTTTCTTTTCCACCTGCAGGACGCCAATTTCCGATTCCATGAAACCGAAAATGCGTTCCAGACGCGCCGCAATAGACCCGGTTTCAAGCAGTTCCTGCTTTTCCGAGATTTTCAGCGCAAGGTGGGATGCAACCGTATCGGCCAGCTTGGCCGGTTCCTCGATCTGATTGACAGAAACCAGAACTTCAGGCGGAATCTTTTTGTTCAGCTTGATATATTGTTCAAACTGGGTAACGACGGAACGCGACAGCGCTTCAAGCTCGCTTTCGTCCTCGTCATCGTCGTCGTGAACTGTGCCATAGGCCTGGAAAAATTCGGGGTTATCAACGAACCCGGAAATCTGTGCACGTTTGCCGCCTTCAACCAGGACCTTGACGGTGCCATCGGGAAGTTTCAGCAACTGCAAAACAGACGCAACGGTACCTACGCGGTAGAGGTCATCTACCGACGGATCATCAAGACCGGCATCTTTTTGGGTAACAAGAAGAATCTGTTTGTCTTCGCGCATCACATCTTCAAGCGCGCGGACCGATTTTTCGCGGCCGACAAACAACGGAACGATCATGTGCGGAAACACGACGATGTCGCGCAACGGCAGGACCGGGTAGATATCAGCATGTGCCAGTTCGACCATGTGTTCTATTCCCTATTTTGAGCCAAAACGTTGCTGCGGTCCTGCAATAGGCCCCAACAGCAACGCGAACATACTCAATAGATAAGATGTATTTGCCGCGCTGCAATACTGCCCGCGCGGCAAATACGATCAGGCACTGTTTTCAACGTCATTGCGACGTTCTGCATGGATCAGAAGCGGCTTGGCCTTGCCTTCAACCACATCACGGTTGATGACAATTTCCTCGACACTGTCCATGGACGGCAGGTCAAACATGGTATCAAGCAGAATGCCTTCCATGATTGAACGCAGGCCACGGGCACCGGTTTTACGCTCGATCGCCTTGCGGGCAATCGCAATCAGGGCTTCGTCCTGGAAGGTCAGCTTGACATCTTCCATATCGAACAGGCGCTGATACTGCTTGCTAAGCGCGTTTTTCGGTTCGGTCAGAATTTTGACCAGTGCGTCTTCGTCCAGGTCTTCCAGGGTTGCCAGAACCGGCAGACGACCGATGAATTCCGGGATCAGACCGAATTTCAGCAGGTCTTCCGGCTCTACCGAGCGCAGGACTTCGCCGGTACGGCGTTCGTCCGGGCTGCGCACATCAGCACCAAAGCCAATGCCTGCACCCTTGCCGCGCTGGGCAATAACCTTATCAAGGCCGGCAAATGCACCACCAACAATAAACAGGATGTTGGTCGTATCCACCTGCAGGAATTCCTGCTGCGGATGCTTACGTCCCCCTTGCGGCGGAACGGATGCAACCGTGCCTTCCATGATTTTCAGCAATGCCTGCTGCACACCTTCACCCGAGACGTCACGGGTAATCGACGGATTGTCGGACTTGCGCGAAATCTTGTCGACTTCGTCAATATAGACAATTCCGCGCTGCGCACGTTCAACATTGTAGTCTGCAGCCTGCAGAAGCTTGAGAATGATGTTTTCAACATCTTCACCCACATAACCGGCTTCGGTCAGCGTGGTGGCATCAGCCATGGTGAAGGGAACATCAAGAATACGGGCAAGCGTCTGGGCAAGCAGGGTTTTGCCACAGCCGGTCGGACCAACCAGCATGATATTCGATTTAGCCAGTTCGATATCTTCGTTCTTGCTGGCATGATTGAGGCGTTTGTAGTGGTTATGCACCGCTACAGACAGCACCTTCTTTGCATGGCCCTGACCGATGACGTAATCATCGAGAACCTTGCAAATCTCCTGCGGAGAAGGCACCCCATCAGCGGACTTTACAAGATGGGTTTTGTGCTCTTCGCGGATAATGTCCATGCACAGTTCGACGCATTCATCGCAGATGAAGACAGTCGGCCCGGCGATGAGCTTACGCACCTCGTGCTGGCTCTTTCCACAGAAAGAGCAATACAAAGTGTTCTTGGAGTCTCCGCTATTCGATTTGCTCATACAAACCCCAATGATGTTTGACGTTATCTG
The DNA here is from genome assembly GCF_002844375.1 of Thalassospira marina. Lineage (NCBI taxonomy): Bacteria > Pseudomonadati > Pseudomonadota > Alphaproteobacteria > Rhodospirillales > Thalassospiraceae > Thalassospira > Thalassospira marina. The sequence continues at coordinate 2,266,551 of NZ_CP024199.1, forward strand.
TTATCGCCATGTTAGCCGGGAAAGCATACCGATCTCAACGATTAATCGGCACTTTCCAGCTTGCGGCCTCGTCTTTGATATAGGACGGAGCGACCAAAAGTGAAGCCCGCACCGTTCACAAAACGTCCATCCGGTTGCAGATGTTCCATCTGGCCGGGTTTCACCGTCCTGTAATCTACATGTCTAGGACTTTCGGGCGAAACCGCGCAAGCCATAAAAAACGCCCCGGCCATAAAACCGGGGCGTTTTTCTATTTCATCGTGAAAGCGACCTTAGTCTTTTTTGTCGCTTTCCGGCTTCGGACGCGAGCTAACCACTTCGTCGATCAAGCCAAATTCCTTGGCCTGATCCGGTGTCAGGAAGTTATCGCGTTCCATCGCATCTTCGATGGTTTTCAGATCACGGCCCGTATGCTGGACGTAAATCTCGTTAAGACGATGACGCAGAGCCAGAATTTCACGGGCATGGATTTCGATATCCGACGCCTGCCCCTGGAAACCGCCCGACGGCTGGTGGATCATGATCCGCGCATTGGGCAGGCTGTAACGCTTGCCTTTTGCACCAGCCATCAGAAGCAAAGATCCCATCGAGGCAGCCTGCCCCATACATACGGTCGACACATCACAACGGATATATTGCATGGTGTCGTAAATCGCCAAACCGGATGTCACCACCCCGCCCGGAGAATTGATGTACAGGGAAATATCCTTGTCCGGATTTTCCGATTCGAGATGCAGTAGCTGGGCGCAAATCAATGACGACATGCCGTCATGGACCTGGCCATTGATGAACACGATCCGCTCTTTGAGCAGGCGGGAAAAGATGTCATATGCCCGTTCCCCGCGGCTGGTCTGTTCAACCACCATCGGTACAAGCGAGTTCATCTGCTCTTCAATCATCAACCGCAATCTCCTTGCTGCAACTTGGTCCGCTGTTGGGCGGATTATTCTGCGCTTTCGTCAGCAGCCTTCTTTTTGGCAGCCGGCTTTTTAGCCGCGGCTTTCTTTGCCGGTGCCTTTTTCTTGGCTTCCTTCTTCGGCGCTTCGTCTTCTTCTTCAGGTTTCAGAAGTTCTTCAACCGTAACGGTCTTTTCTTCAACCTTTGCAAGTTCGACGATGTAATCCACCACCTTGTCTTCATATACAGGGCCCTGAAGCGCCTGCAAGGCCTGCGGGTTATTTTTGTAGAATTCAATAACAGCCTGTTCCTGGCCCGGGTATTTCTGGGCTTCAGCAACGAGGACCTTGTTAATGTCTTCCTGGGTGATCTGAATGTTGTTGTTGCGGCCAACTTCGGCCAGCAGCAGACCCAGCAGAACACGACGTTCCGCGATTTCGCGGAATTCTTCGGTCAGCTCTTCTTCAGATTTGCCCTTGGTTTCGTCATCTTCCTGGCCGGCTTCACGCGCCTGTTTGATCTGCTCGACAATGCCCTTCAGTTCATTGTCAACCAGGGATGCCGGAAGATCGAAGCTGTGATTGTCAGCCAGCTGATCGAGCAGGTCGCGCTTCATTTTCTGACGGGCAACCGATTCGTATTCACGGCCGTAATCCTTGCGGATAGCTTCTTTCAGGGATTCAAGGCTTTCCTGACCCAGCTTCTTGGCGAGTTCATCGTCAATCTCAGCCGGTTTCTTTTCCTTGATTTCCTTAACGGTAACGTCGAACTCGGCATCTTTGCCGGCCAGTTCGTCAGAACCGTAATTTTCAGGGAAGGTAACCTTAACAACGGTTTCGTCACCAACATTGGTGCCGATCAGCTGATCTTCGAAACCGGCAATGAAGGTGCCCGAACCCAGTTCGAGTTCATAGTCTTCTGCTTTGCCGCCATCAAAAGCAACGCCGCCAACCTTGCCAAGGAAATCGATGACGAGAACGTCACCCGATTTGGACTTGCGCTTGCGCTTCAGAGCTTCGGTGGTGCCCTGTGCTGCAGCGATACGGTCAAGCGTTTCGGTAACCTTGCTGTCGTCAAGTTCAACAACTTCACGGGTCAGGTTCAGCTTCGAGAAATCCATCGGCTCGATGGCCGGAATGACTTCGACCGAAATATCATATTCGAGGTCTTTGCCTTCATCAAAGGCAGTGACTTCGATTTTCGGCTGAACCGCCGGGCGCAGTTCGTTATCGGACAGGATCTTGCTGGTGCTTTCGTTTACAGCAGCTTCAAGAACTTCACCCATAACGGATTTGCCATAACGCTGGCGCAGAAGTTTGCTCGGGATTTTGCCAGGGCGGAAACCCGGAAGACGAACCTGGTCTTTGATTTCTTCCAGCTTGGCGTTAACCTGTTCTTCGATCGTGGCGGCCGGCACAACGACCTTGTATTCGCGCGCCAGGCCTTCATTTTTGGTTTCTGTAACCTGCATAGATAACTCTTTTGCTTAGGTTCGAATAATGTCCGTTACGCGACGCCGTCCGGACGTCAGAAGTCAATATGACTTAACGAATAGCTTTTTTATTTTCTGGTCTGCAATGGTACGGGCGAAGGGACTCGAACCCCCACGGATCTCTCCACTGGAACCTAAATCCAGCGCGTCTACCAATTCCGCCACGCCCGCACAAATGCATACCTCCCGCACCGGAAAAACCGGTGTGGGTGCGCCTTAATACAAACTTCGATCCCCTCATGCAAGCGTCGCCTGATAAGTTACGTATAAAGCAGGCAAAATAGTTGATTTTCATCGTTATAAAACGGTCTTAACGCTTTGAATTAACCTGCAAGTCGACGCACAGTACTGGATGCGGCAATTTTTCCGCCACCAGCATAATTTTCGTGATTCTTCTCGATTTCACCTGCCTGATAAAGATAATTAACCATCAATCCAAAGGATTGCGCCTGCCCGGCAGGTGCGCTGTTGGCATCCATATTAAGCCGTTCAACCCGCGCACCGTTCGTCAGGTGAAAATGGGCAACCGGGTCTAACGCCGTATCGCGCCCTGCCCGACGTTCATTCAATAAATAATGCGCCACCAGCCGCAACAGCGCATTGCGGGCACCTGCATCAATCTGCTCAACATTGCCTTTCTGTGCCACATCACCCCCAACACCCGCCGCGATTAACGGACGGCACAGGGCCATATCGTCGAACAATCGTTCGGGCACCTGGGTTTTAGCTGCTGTTTTAACGGTGATTGCCGTTCCGGGCGCTTTCGCTTCCGATTTGATATCGACATTCTGTGGCGCGTCACTGTCCTGGCTTGCTGCATCCATTTCGGCAATGGCGCCAGTCAGCCAGCGACGGAATCCTGGAATGGGCGAAAGGGTGGCGAACTGGCGCAAATTCGGTAAATCGCGCTGCAATTCGGCCACGACGCGCTTGATCAGAAAATCACCAAAGCTGATGCCCGCCAAACCGGATTGCGCATTTGAAATGGAATAGAAAATGGCAGTATCCGCCTGTGACGGGTCCATCGTATCACCGTCAAGGTCACGATCAATCAGCACATCAACATTTTCCGCAATCCCCGACACCAGGGCGACTTCGACAAAAATCAATGGCTCGTCCGGCATTCCCGGATGGAAAAATGCAAAGCAGCGCCGATCGCTGGCAAGGCGGCTTTTCAAGTCATCCCAACTGCGGATCTGATGCACGGCTTCATAGGCAATCAGCTTTTCCAAAAGTGCCGCAGGTGAATTCCAGGTGATCTGGTGAAGTTCAAGAAAGCCGATATCAAACCAGCCAGACAGCAGCGTTTTTAAATCCTGTTCCAGCAACACAAGGCCTGGCGCATCCTTGCGCCAACGCAAAAGATCCGCCCGCAGATCGACAAGAAATTTAACACCCTGCGGCAGCGCATTGAATTCCTGCAACAATTTGCGATAAGGCGGCACCAGTTCCGCGCGCATCCGGCTTTCAAGCATGGTTCGTTCGGCCAGATCATCAGCCTGCTGCCAGTCGCGGATAACGGCGCCCAATCGCGCCCGATCAACATCGAATTCATTGACCAGCAAATGCAAAAATTCTTTACGGCCTTCTTCATCCAGGCGCAAAAAATCGTGGCCAAGTTCGGCGGCTCGCAATCGCGCGGATACCGCACCACCACGATGGGCCAGGCAATCAGCCACCTGTCGGCGCCAATGGTCCTTTCGTGCGGCTTCATCACCAAAACCAAAACTGCGAACAACCGAATTGCCACGAATATCGCGCCAAAGCTGGCGGATATTGTCAAAGGTACGGTCAATAAATGTCTGGCTCATTCAATGTCCGATCATGCTGGTAAAAACAGGTTATCAGGCAGCATCAACAACAAAGGTGAAATCACAAAGGCACGAACAGGCAATTCCGTGACCTTTGCTGTCATGGATATGGGCACGATTTAAAATGCCCACCAGCGGCATCAATCACCGCAAAGGGCATACGTAGTGCACCGTCATTACCGTGAGGCCACTGTCAGCCGCGTGACATTTCACACAACGCCGGACTTTGCACTGTGCCACAGTCGCGAAAGCAGCCCCGGCAATGCATCGGGGATATCTTCGGCAATCAGGCCGGGGCCAAAGTCCTGCCCTGCCTGCCCATGTAACCATACCGCCATACATGCTGCCTCAAACGCGGCCATTCCCTGCGCCAGAAGGCCGGTAACAATGCCTGCCAGCACATCGCCACTTCCTGCCGTGGCAAGCCAGGGGGCAAACACATCATTTATCGCAACACGGCCATCTGGCGCAGCAATAATACTATCGGCACCTTTTAATATGACCACCGCACCACTGCGTTTGGCCGCGGCACGGGCGCGCGTCAGCCTGTCACCCGCCATATCACCAAACAAACGCTTGAATTCGCCTTCATGCGGGGTCATCACCGTTGCCCCCTGAACGGCAAAAAACAGGGTACTGGGTTCATCATCAAAACTGGTAAGTGCATCGGCATCAAGGACGCAAGCCCGCGCACAATGCAGCGCATGAATAACCCTTTTGCGCGTATCATCCCCCACCCCGGCACCCGGCCCAATCAGCACGGCATTATGGCGCGGGTCCTGCATCAGTTCTTCAAACCTTGCCATGGGGGCCACCATCACACCCGGTGCGTCCTGCGCATAAAGGGGTAATGCCGGGGGATCTGCCAGCACCGTTAAAAGGCCTGCCCCGGCCCGCCTTGCCCCGCGCGCCGCGAGGCGCACTGCACCCGTGGTTTGCGTGCCACCCAATGCCAGAACATGCCCGCGGTGATATTTATGGCTGCCATTCCCCGGCCATGGAATGCTTTGCGCCCAAAGGTCAGGACCATTAATGAATATTTCAGGCGCAAGCGATGCGACAATTTCCGGGGAAATTCCGATATCGGCAATAACGCATTGCCCGCATAAATCCTTGCCCGGCAACAGGTAATGCCCGGGTTTTGGCCGGCAGAAACTAACCGTTACATCCGCCACAACCGCAACACCGCGAATGGCACCACTTGCGCCATCAACCCCGGTTGGTACATCAACCGCAATTACAGGTGCAGGACGTTCGTTAATCGCATTCACCAGATCGGCAAGGTCATCTTCAATATCGCGCGACAGGCCAGCGCCAAATATGCAATCAACCACCAGATCGGCACCAACAAGCATGGCGGGTGTCAGCCGTTCGACAATACCCACCCATTTTTCGGCATGAATTCGCGCATCCCCGGCAAGGTTTTCAACCTCGCCCAGCAGCCCCAGCCGAACGGGCCAACCCTGTTCGCGCAACAAGCGCGCAATAACAAACCCATCCCCCCCATTATTACCCGGCCCGCACAAGACCGAAACCGCACAGGGCGAATACCGGCTGGTAATTTCCTGACACACACTGCGCCCGGCATTTTCCATCAAAACTTCGCCCGAAATCCCGCCTTCAATGGTTCGTTTATCAGCTTCATACATTTGGGGGATTGTCAAAATCTCGCGCATCGGGCCTCCGGCAATCTGGGGAACAAACAAATGGCAGCTCTGGTTCGCTGCAAGGCATTTGTGCATTTAAACAATGCTGCTACGCATTGCCGCTGGTAGATATTTGTTTTTGCAGTGCGTATATTGCCCCGCGCATATGATTCTGCCAAACAAATCCACGCGAACAAGGCAATTCCGGCATGCATGTTGTTGTGTTAGGTGCGGGTGTCGTCGGCACGACCTCGGCCTATTATCTTTTGCAAAATGGTCATCAGGTTACCGTGATCGACCGTCAGCCAAAAGCGGCACAGGAAACCAGTTTTGCCAATGGCGGCCAAATCTCGGCCTGCCATGCTCTGCCCTGGGCCAACCCGGAAACCCCGTGGCAAAGCCTTAAATGGCTGGGCCGCGAGGATGCGCCGCTTCTGCTTCGCCTGCGTTTTGATCCGCAACTTTTTGCCTGGGCGCTGCGTTTCCTGCGTAATTGCGGGCCAGATCGCACCCGCGAAAATATCGAAAAATCATTGCGACTGGCCATTTACAGCCGGGCCTGCATCAAGGATCTTCGCGCCAAACTTGGTCTTGAATATGACAGCCTTAGCAAAGGTATCCTGCATATCTGCCACGAAGATAGCGAAATGGAAAAGGTCGTGAAAACGGCCAGGACCATGCAGGAATTCGGCCTTGATCGCCGGGTTGTCAGCGCCGGGGAATGCCTGGCAATTGAACCGGCCCTTGCCCATTCCAGACACCCGGTTATTGGCGGCAGTTTCTCGCCCGATGATGAAAGCGGTGATGCACAAAAATTTACGCTGGCACTGGCCCAACGCTGCGCCGAAATGGGGGCGACATTTTTATATGACACCCAAATCAAAGGGCTGGTTCGCAACGGCGCATCAATTGATCATGTGCAAACCAGCAACGGTGCCGTGCGCGGTGATAAATATCTTGTCTGCATGGGCAGCTACAGCCCGTTCCTGACCAATCCGCTTGGCATCAAATTGCCAATTTATCCCTGCAAGGGATATTCGATTACGATCAACACAACCGGGTTTGAAGAAGGTGCCCCTACCGTCAGCCTGATCGATGACAGCGTGAAAATGGTATATTCCCGCCTTGGTCATCGGTTGCGTGCGGCGGGAACAGCCGAACTGGATGGATATTCCCTGCGCATGTCGGCCCGGCGTCAGCAATTAATTGCCGATAAAGCGTTTGAACTTTTTCCACATTGTGGAAAACGCAGTGAAATCGAGTATTGGAGCGGCCTGCGCCCGGTTACACCTGATTCTGCACCTGTTCTGGGCACCACCAGATATGGTAATCTTTACCTTAATACGGGGCATGGAACCCTTGGCTGGACAATGAGTTGCGGTTCAGGCAAGGCAATTGCCGATGTGATGTCGGACAGAACCCCGGAAATTTCGCTCGATGGACTGCAGGTGGACCGGTTTTAAGCCACTGCCATTTTGTTTTGGGGGTTAAGGCGTGCATTCCAGCAAGCCTGATTTCGCACTTAAAAGCCCGATTTCAGCACCCATTGACGCGCTGATCGAGGCCCTGCCCTATGGTGCTGCCATCTGTTCGCAAGATGGCAAAATCCTGCGGGCCAATTCTGCCCTGGCGCGTTTGCTGGGGCTGGAAACAGGTGCGCTTGACCATCGCCAGGCATCATTCCTGCATCCTGGCATTTTGCGCGACCTTGATGAAATATTTTCAACCGGGCGATTTTGGTCTGGCGATATTGCCGTATTGAACGACGCCCGTGAAACCGTTCCCTGCCATATGACGGTATCGGCCATGGAATGGGCCAATGGCGGCGAAACCATCCCGGCGGCATTGCTGACGCTGATGGAAAATACCGGGCATCGCATGGCACAGCAGGACCTGATCAGCCACAATCAGGAACGCAACGATGCCAACGCCACCAAAACCGATTTCCTCGCCAATATGGGCCATGAGCTCCGCACGCCTTTAAATGCCATTATCGGCAATGCCGAGCTGATCGCCGAAGGTGTACTGGGCGACATTGATGCCGCCTACCGGGAATGCGGGCAGGATATCCATGAAGCTGGGCTTCATCTGTTAGCACTCGTCAATGACGTGCTTGATTCCGCCAAATTGACCGACGGGGCCATGAAGTTAAAACTGGCAACGGCCAATATCATCACGGTCGCCCGTGAAACGGTCAAAATCATCAATGATGACTACAACCGCCGGTCCCACAAATTAAGCATTGATCTGCCGGATCATGACATTGTCATTCCCTGCGACCGGATGAAACTAAAACAGGTCCTGATCAATATTCTGACCAATGCGGGAAAATTCACGCCAGATGGCGGCGCAATCACTTTGGCGCTGAAATTATCGGATGACGAAGTTATTTTCACGGTTACCGATAATGGTGTTGGCATGACACCACAGGATATCCCGCGTGCCATGACCCGTTTTTCACAACTTCACCCCGAAGGCATCAAGGAAAGTGCCGGAACCGGCCTTGGCCTGCCATTGGCAAAAATGCTGACAGAACTGCATGGCGGACGCTTTATTATCGAAAGCAGCCCTGGCAAGGGCACCTTGGTTAAAATCTGCCTGCCACAAAATCACGCAGCCTGATATCGCCCCTTAATTACCAGGCAATATCAGGCCCATGATTATCCCCTAATGCCTACCCTAGCCGTCTGCGCGGGCAGCTTCATTGATTTTGTCGTTGCGCACGCGAACCTCCTGGGGCCAGCGGCTTTTGATATAGGAAAGGGCTTCGGCGATTTCTTCATCGCTAAGCGTTTCATCAAAGGCTGGCATCGCACTTTTATAGCCATTCCCCACCATTTTTTCCGGGCCATATTTGGTCAGGGCAAACAGCATTTCATCGGGATGGTGCCAGGTATGGCCGGTTGCATCATGGGGTGGCGCCGGTAACAGGCCATCCGTCCCGCGCTGCTGCCAGTTTGCTTCGCCCTGAAGCTTGTCACCATGGCAGGAAGCACAATTGGCATCGTAAATTTTCTTGCCTGCCGCCACCAGATGCAGGTCATTGGCATCAATCCGCACGCCACTGGCAGCGGTTTCGGCAGACTGAAAATACTGGTATCCGACAAAGCCAAGCACCACCACGCCCAGCGCTATCACGCTGTAACTCAGTTTGTTTTTCACCGATCGTTACTCTCTCTGTTGGCTAAAACCGGCCAATGCCGGAATATTGGGCGGGTCAATGCCCGCCCCTTGGTCAGGCGACAGGCCCGGCCAGATCCTCAATGATCGGGCAATCCGGGCGATCATCGCCATGACACTGATGAACCAGATGACGCAAAGTCGTTTGCAGACTTTTCAGCTCGGCGATCTTGCGGTCAATATCATCAAGATGGGCCTTGGCAATTTGCCGTACATCTGCCGATGCCCGGTTGCGGTCTTCATACAAGGATAACAGCAACCGGCAATCATCAATCGAAAAGCCCAACCCCCGTGAACGCTGCAAAAACCGTAATTTATGCAGGTCCTGGTCACTATAATCGCGATACCCGTTGGTCAAACGCCCCGGCGTGACCAACCCGATATCCTCATAATAGCGAATGGTTTTGGCGGGCAGACCGCATTGCTGGGCAGCATCGGAAATGTTCATTTTTCTGCTCCCTTCTTGCGGATTTTCCAGCTACGCAATGTCAGCGAATTGGCAACAACCGACACAGAACTTAGCGCCATCGCCGCACCGGCAATGGCCGGGCTAAGAATACCGAACGCCGCCAGCGGTACACCGATTACATTATAGCCAAACGCCCAAAACAGATTTTGCGTAATCTTGCGCCGGGTGGCGATGGAAATATCAATCGCACCAGCCACCAATGCCGGGTCAGATCGCATCAGGGTAATGCCAGCGGTTTCCATGGCAACATCAGTGCCGCCTCCCATTGCAATACCCACATCGGCCGCCGCCAGTGCCGGGGCATCATTAATGCCATCACCGACCATGGCAACATGGCGGCCTTCCTTGCGCAGCTTTTCAACTTCGCGGGCCTTGTCCTGCGGGCGGATACGCCCTCGCCAACTTTTCATGCCAATCAGTTTGGCAACGTGGGTCGCAACATCTTCGGCATCGCCCGACAGCATAATGCTATCAACACCACGCGCCTTAAGGTCGGCAACAGCAGCAATGGCACTTTCGCGAATTTTATCTTCCAGCGCCAGGTATCCGGCAAATCGGCCATCCATCGCAACAAGGACAACGGTGCAACCCGTTTGTTCAACCTGTCGGATCTTGTCAGTCACTTCTGCATCCGGTAGCGCAACATTCTGGCCCTGCAGCAGGTCTTCCGTGCCAATCAATATGGTATGACCATCGACAGTACCGCTTACGCCTGCGCCCGTCGTGCTTTTGAAATCATCAACATGGGCAGGTTTCAAGCCCCGATCACCTGCTGCACGAACCACAGCCTGTGCCAGCGGATGTTCACTGGCGGCCTGAACGGATGCAACCAGGCGCAACAATTCCTTTTCATCCTGGTCAGGCAACGCAACAGCAATGTCGGTTACGGTTGGAACGCCTTCGGTCAGGGTGCCGGTTTTATCAAAGATAACCGCATCAACATTATGCGCCTGCTCAAGTGCCTCAAAGTTACGAATAAGAATGCCCGAACGCGCCGCAGCACCCGTGCCTGCAACCAGTGCCGTTGGCGTTGCCAGGCCAAGCGCACAGGGGCAGGCAATAACCAGCACCGAAACAGCAGCCACAATTGCCGCCTCCAGGCCATATCCGGCCACCAGCCAACCGCCAAGTGTTACCAGCGCCACCACGATAATAATCGGCACAAAAATGGCGGCAACCTTGTCCACCATTTGCTGTACGGGGGCCTTGCCGGTTTGCGCCTGTTCAACCAGGCGAATAATCCGCGACAATGTGGTGTCTTCACCCACGGCATTAACACGGATTTCAAGGCGGCCGGTGCCATTCACCGCACCACCAACAACGTCATCGCCAGCCTTGCGCAAAACCGGGCGGGTTTCACCCGTAATTAGGGATTCATCAATTTCGCTTTCGCCAGATGTGACAACACCATCAATGGGCAGTTTTTCACCGGGACGCACACGAACGATATCGTTAATCTGCAGGTCATCAACGGAAACCTCGGTTTCCTCGCCAGTTTCCGTATTCAGGCGACGGGCTTTGCGCGGACGCAATGCCATCAATTCACGAATGGCCGCCGATGCCCCACGCTTGGCCCGCTCCTCCATAATCTTGCCACCCAGGATCAGGGTAATAATCACCGCCGATGCCTCGAAATAAAGGTGACCTTCACCGTTAGAACCCGGCTGGAACATATTATAAAGGCTTAGGAAATACGCTGCCGTTGTCCCAAGGGAAACCAATACATCCATATTCGCCGCGCGATTGCGCAACGCTGACCAGGCACCACGGTAAAAGCGGCTGCCAATGACAAATTGGACCGGTGTTGCAAGGGCAAGTTCAACCCACGCAGGGATATGCAGATCAACCCCAAACGACATCCAGATCATTTGGGCAACCAGCGGCGTTGTCAAAATAATGGATGCCACCAGCCACCAGACTGCATAATCCTTGCGCCGGTTATTTTCGGCATCATCCCTGCTTTGTTTGGTATTTCGGGAGACGGCATGGTAGCCAGCCTTCTCGACAGCCTGCACCACCTGCCGGTCGCTCACCGTGCCCGGCAATACCACCAGATCGGCCCGTTCCATGGCAAGGTTGACAGTGGCTGACACAACACCGGGTAACTTCAACAGGGCCTTTTCCACCCGGCCGGAACAACTCGCACAGGTCATGCCATCGATATCAAAGGCAAGTTTTTCTTCGGCCACGTCATAACCTGCCTTGCGCACAGCAGCCGCCACATCATTTGCATGGGCAGGCGTATCTTCCGCCAACCGGATATGGGCAGAATTCATCGCCAGATTGACATCAACTTCCTCGATGCCATCCAGTTTCTTAAGGGCCTTCTCAACCCGCCCGGCGCAGGATGCGCATGTCATGCCGCCAACCTCAAAGTTAAGGTCGCGGCCCTGCAAGCCTTGTTGTCGGTCGGATGCTGTCATCTCGTTCATAGCGAATACCTCGCTTCATTGATCATTTAAGACAGCATAAAGTTTCCAGCAACTGGAAGGTCAAGCGCTCAATCAAATTTAATTTTGGGGAATTGTGCGGCTGTGATTTGGGCGTATCTGCCCTGCTCCGCGAAACATCTGATAACGCATCAGCAAGCAAATGGTTTTGATCGAAAACAAATTGCCCCGGATAAATGATAAGGGCCGCCGAAACCGGCAGCCCTTTCATCATCGATCAATAGCCCGATACCAGCGCTTAAGCGTGCGGGGTCGGCTCGCCTACAGCGCGGAACTGAATGTAATTTTGCAGGCCCATCATATCGATCAGGCGAATCTGCTGTTCCAGCCAGTGCGCATGGTCTTCTTCGCTGTCATCAAGCAACACGGTCAGCATGTTACGGGTCTGATAGTCACCTTCCGCTTCTGCAAGCTTGATGGCTTCTTTCAGATATTTGATGACCATATATTCATGTTCCAGATCGTTCTTCATCATTTCCGGAACAGTCTGCCCAACATTGATCGGCGTGCGTGATGCTGTATCAGGCACACCTTCAAGGAACAGGATGCGTTCGATCAGGCGCTTGGCATGCTCAAGTTCTTCATCTTTTTCGTGGTGCATACGCTCATAAAGCGCGTGCAAACCCCAATCCAGATACATCTCGGCATGGGTGTTGTACTGGTCCGCTGCCGAGAGTTCCGCAGTCAACTGGCGGTTCAGGATATCAATTACGTTCTGGCTGCCTTTCATGGCGCTCGCTCCTTAAACTGATTAATCGCCGTCGCCGGAACGGCTCTGGATGTAATTCTGGATGCCGACATTGTCGAGCTGCCACTGCTCGGTTTCGAGCCAGTCAACATGTTCTTCCTGGTCTTCCAGGAACGACACAAGCAGATCGCGCGTGACAAAATCTTCCGACTTTTCACAGGCGGAAATTGCTTCACGCAGCAACGGCAGAGCAGCAAGCTCGTATTTCATGTCGCAATCGACAATCTCGCTTACATTCTCGCCGATCAGCAATTTATTGAGGTTTTGCAGATTGGGCAGACCATCAAGAAACAGAATGCGCTCGATCAGATCGTCGGCGCGTTTCATTTCCTTGATCGACAGCTTGTATTCGTATTCGCCCATCTCGACGACGCCCCAGTTTTTGAGCATCCGGGCGTGTAAAAAGTACTGGTTAATCGCCGTCAACTGATTGGTCAGGATGCGATTAAGGTAACCAATGATCTGCCGATCACCTTTCATATTGGGTCTCCTCCGTTTGGCATGTCCCTATTTTGGGAATTGCCGCCCGCGTTTTCAAGGAAAAACGGCGTCATTGATTACCACTATCAATAAGTTAGGCATTTTCTTCAAAATATCGGAGAGAATTTGGACAAGTAAAAATCAGTCTCAATTAAGTCTTTGCAAACAATTCTCGTTCTGATGCCAAAAGAATATTTTTCCTATACATCCGATCAATTCGTTCATCGAATCGGACTCAAAGTAGCAAATACAACATTCAACATGTCACGCCACCTTGTCTTCCCGTCCCGTGACAGTCAAATCCACCTGTAAGCCCAGGCAACCAGGACGGCATCACATCAATACTGCACACAACAAAAAACCCGCACGGTCGATGACCGGCAGGTTGGCGTATCCAGGCGTCGCAAAGGTGATGAAAGCGCAGATTTCACGCATACAAAAAGCCGGGTCAAAATGGCCCGGCTTCTGCATACAGCAGCCTACAAATCAGACGCTGTCGATATTTATCCGCTTAATTAGGCGATCGCGTCACGTGCAGCTTTACGTGCAACGTCTTTGATCTGCCAGCGGGAAATCCCGACATCATCCAAGTCACGGGAGTCGAGATCGTAAAGTTCGTTCGCGACTGACCGTGCATAGGCCCAACGACGAACAGCAACAATAATACTGGACAAGAACATGTTGAACCTCCTGTGTTTCAAACTGATGAGCGCTCTATCACGGCTTCTTCGCGTTACCGGATGCGCTCTGCTCCGTTCTTCTGCGATGCAATATGCCCAAACTGATCCGGTTTCTCAATCCACCAAGATTGCATATCATCTGTTCCAAATAGTCATAATTGAATGGGTTCAAATTCGCGTTAATTACCCCAATGAGACATAAACAGATGAAATAGCTTCACTTTTTTCTTTGATGAAAAATTTCAAATTTTGCGCTGCACCAAATTCACCGTGCAAAACGGCAATCAGGACCGTGGACAGGCGATTAATGCATGCACCGGAAGCTCGTCAGCAACGCCTTTAACCGCAAATTTGCCGATAAATTCGTCCGCATCTGGCACCATCGCAGCAAACACATCAGACATTAAAAGGTCCCGTCCCGTCTGTTTGGTCAGCGATTCCAGCCGCGCCGTCCGATTAACGGCGACTCCCATTACGGTAAAGTCCAGCCGGTTCTGGCCGCCGACATTGCCATAAACAACCTCGCCATAATGCAAGCCAACGCCAAACCGCAACTGGGGCTGGTTCTGTAAATCGCGCTGGATATTTTTATGGTCCATGTCTGATAGGGCCTGCCGGGCCGCGGCCAAAGCCTGCTGACAAACCTGTTCCGCGCTTTCATTGCCATCCGGTGCAAACACAATCAGCATGGCATCCCCAATGAACCGCAAAATCTCGCCACCATTGGCCAGCACGGCGGCCTCGACTGTTTCAAAGTAACAGTTCAGGCTTTCCAGCAATTCTTCGGTAGAAAGCGTTTCCGTCAGCAAGGTGAAATCGCGCAGGTCGCTAAACCCCAATGCCGCACGAATAACTTCGCCATCTCCGCGCTTGATCAAACCATTTAACACCCTGGCACCAGTTCGCGGCCCCAGATAGGTATCAAGCAACCCGGTCGCCAGGCGCCGCACGGCGTGCATTTCGACAATCGGTGTAAAAAAATCAATGATCCTGGCAAATTTCGCCTCGGCATCCGGGCCAAAGCCTGCCGGGTCCTTTGATGCAAAGGTCAGCATGTTCTGGCTGCCAACCGCAAAGGTCATGCTCATGACAATATAATCAGTGAATCCGGCATCAATCAGCTCGCCAATCACACTGTGATGTTCACTGCGATCAATTTCCTGCAGGTTCAAACGCAGGCTTCTTCCGGTTTTAAAAACAATCTCGGCGGGGCTGCCAATATAGGCTTCTGTCGCCCTGGTACCGTGTTCGGCCCCCGTAACACTTGCGCCCTCGCCCGCCTTCCATAAATAGGACCATATCTCCATTTGCGGATGAATGGTTCCAAACCCGCAGCGAATGCGATCAATGTGGCAACCTTCGGCCAGCAGGGCGTCGCCAAAGCCATTCAGGAATGCCAGTGGTTCGGAAAATGTTCGGCCCTTGCGGCCAAGCCAGGCGATAATTGCGTCGTGATTCCACATGTTTCCTGCCTTTGCCCCGTATTTTAGGATCGTCCCAATTTATGAAGGCATTCTATATAGTACCCAAACCGATATCCGGAATTGTGCATCAGTGGAAAAGCTGAAGTGCCACATATAGGCATAAACAGTCATGCCATGCTGTTGTAGCATGTCTATCCTGCATATTTTTGTAACAAACTGTTTCAGTTCGGCAAATGGAAATGCCCTGTTACAGTTTTGTGGATGCAATAAGGGCCCTCTCGCAGCATGGTGTCGCTGCAATTGGTTTAAAACCAGGGAGGAAACCCTAAATGAAACTTAGCAAATCCATTCTCGCTGCTAGTGTTGGCATTGCCGCACTTGCTTCTGCATCGCTGGCACATGCAGAACCGACCGCTGAAGTCCTGCATTGGTGGACTTCGGGTGGCGAAGCAAAAGCTGTTGCAGCCCTGAAAAAGGATTTCGAAGAACACGGCGGCAAATGGCAGGACAGCCCGGTTGCCGGTGGTGCGGGTGATGCCGCTATGACCGTTCTGCGTTCGCGCGTTCTGTCTGGCGATGCACCGAGTGCCGTTCAGCTCAAAGGTCCGGCCATCCAGGAATGGGCCGAACAGGGCGCGCTGGCAAACCTTGATGATGTCGCCAAAAAGGAAAACTGGGACGAAGTCATTCCCAAGCGTATCCAGGACATCATGAAATATGAAGGCGACTATGTCGCTGTTCCGGTGAACATTCACCGTGTCAACTGGATCTGGTCGAACCCGGAACTGCTTGCCAAGGTTGGCGCCAAAGAAGGCCCGAAAACCTGGGAAGAATTCAATGCCCTTGCTGAAAAACTGAAAGCCGCCGGCATTACTCCGCTGGCACATGGCGGTCAGCCGTGGCAGGACGCGACGATTTTTGAAACCGTCGTTCTGGGTATGGGTGGTCCGGAATTCTTCCAGAAAGCCCTGGTTGATCTTGATGAAGACGCCCTGAAATCCGACACCATGAAAAAAGTGTTCGACGAAATGCGCACGATCCGCGGTTACGTCGATCCGGATTTCCCCGGCCGTGACTGGAACCTGGCAACCGCAATGGTCATGAATGGCAAAGCCGCCATGCAGATCATGGGTGACTGGGCAAAGGGCGAATTCCTTGCTGCTGGCAAGGTTCCGGGCAAAGACTTCCTGTGCTCGGCTACTCCTGCTGACAATGGTAACGGTTTCCTGTTCAACACCGACAGCTTTGCCATGTTCAAAGTTGATGGCGAAGACAAAGTCGAAGGCCAGAAGCTGCTCGCCGAACTGATCGTTGGCAAAAAATTCCAGAAGACCTTCAACCTGCTGAAGGGTTCGATCCCGGCCCGTACCGGCGTTTCGCTTGATGATTTCGACGAATGCGCGAAAAAATCGGCTGCCGATATGGAAGCAGACCAGAAAACCGGCGGCTTCCTGCCGTCCATGGCACATGGCATGGCCCTTCCGGGTCACCTGTCGGGCGCCATTGTTGACGTCGTCACGGCACACTTCAACTCGGACATGTCGTCTGACGAAGCTGTCAGCCGCCTGACCGAAGCCGTTGAACTGGCAAAAGACTGATCCTTCAGTCGTACCGAAATTGCCCATGAGGCAATAACACACTGGCCCCGGAACCCCGTTTCGGGGCCAGCTTCCCTTATCTTTTAATTATTTTGAGGCAAAGGGCATGGGGGCTTCTTCAAGCACCGAAAGCAACCTGATGGCCAGCCTGCAACGTAATCTTTCCAAGATCGTTGTTGCTCCATCCTTTGCTGCGTCCCTGTTTTTCGTCTACGGCTTCATCATTTGGACCGCCTGGATGGCGTTTTCCAAATCGCGCATGATGCCGGTCTATGACTGGGCCGGGCTGCGGCAATATGAACGCCTGTGGCAAATGGAACGCTGGCATGTTGCCATCGAAAACCTGCTGATTTTCGGCGGTCTTTTTATCGTTATCTGTCTTGTCCTCGGTTGTCTGCTGGCAGTTTTGCTTGACCAGCGCATCCGTGCGGAAGGCGTTCTTCGTACTGTATTCCTTTATCCGATGGCACTGTCATTCATTGTGACAGGGACCGTCTGGAAATGGATTCTCAATCCCGGTCTTGGTCTTGAAAAGATGATGCATGACCTGGGATGGGCCAGCTTCAAATTTGACTGGCTGGTGAATTCGGACTTTGCAATTTATACGGTCGTTATTGCTGCTGTCTGGCAGGCATCAGGCTTTGTCATGGCGATGTTCCTTGCTGCCCTGCGCGGTGTGGACCAGGATATTATCCGGGCCGCCTATATGGATGGCGCCAGCCTTCCGCGCATCTATTTCGGCATCATCATCCCGTCTATCCGGCCTGTCTTCCTCAGCGCGATCGTGGTTCTTGCCCACCTTGCGGTCAAAAGCTTTGACCTTGTCATCGCCCTTACCGGTGGTGGCCCGGGCTATTCATCGGATCTTCCGGCAACCTTCATGTACACCATGGCCTTCCAGCGCAACCAGCTTGGTGTCAGTGCCGCCAGTGCCATGATGATGCTTGCCACCGTGATGGCGATCATTGTGCCGTATCTGTATTCCGAACTGCGCGGAGGCAAGAAAAATGGCTGATCTCCAGACTTATGGCCAGGATTCGGGCCTCAAGCATACCCTGCTGCGCGGTTTGCTGTATCTCGTCCTGATCCTGTTTTCCGTCTATTACCTGTTTCCGCTTTTTGTAATGGTCACAACCTCGCTGAAATCACTGACGGAAATTCGTGAAGGCTCGCTGATCTCCCTGCCCCGCGTCGTAACCTTCGATGCATGGGACTATGCCTGGAACCAGGCCTGTGTCGGCGTTGAATGTTCGGGTATCAAAACCTTCTTCTGGAACTCGGTCAAAATGGCCATTCCGGCGGTTCTGATCTCGACGATCCTGGGTGCGCTCAATGGTTATGCCCTGACCAAATTCCGCTTCCGCGGTGCCAACATCATTTTTGCGATGTTGCTGTTTGGCTGCTTTGTGCCGTTCCAGGTTGTCCTGCTGCCGATGTCACAGACACTTGGCCGCTTGGGCATTGCCAACTCGACCGCCGGTCTTGTGCTTGTGCACGTTGTTTATGGCCTGTGCTTTACCACCCTGTTCTTCCGCAACTATTACGTTTCCATTCCGGATGAACTGGTCAAGGCAGCTACCATCGACGGCGCGGGTTTCTTTACAATTTTCTGGCGGATCATTCTGCCGATCTCAGGACCGATCATTGTTGTTTCCGTCATCTGGCAGTTTACCCAGATCTGGAACGACTTCCTGTTCGGCGCTTCCTTTAGCTCCGGTGACAGCGCACCCATGACTGTCGCCCTCAACAATATCGTCAACACCACGACCGGCGTTAAACAGTACAACGTCGACATGGCTTCTGCCTTGCTTACCGGGCTTCCGACCCTGCTGGTTTACATCCTTGCAGGCAAGTATTTCGTCCGTGGCCTGACAGCCGGTTCGGTGAAGGGATAAAGAAATGGCATCACTTACCCTTGATAAAGTCCGCAAGACTTTCGGGTCCGTCGAGGTTCTCAAAGAGATCAATCTGGCGATTGAAGACGGCGAGTTTCTCGTTCTTGTCGGTCCGTCGGGCTGTGGCAAATCCACGCTTCTGAACCTGATTGCAGGCCTTGAAACCTCGTCAGACGGTGAAATTCGCATTGGCGATCGCGTTATCAATAACGTGCATCCCAAGGACCGCAACATCGCCATGGTGTTCCAGTCCTATGCGCTTTATCCGAATATGACTGTGCGTAAAAACATCACCTTTGGTCTTGAAATTCGCGGCGTTTCGTCTGCCGAACGCGACAAGGCCGTTGATGATGTTGCCCGCCTGTTGCAAATCGAAAACCTGCTGGACCGTAAACCGTCCCAGCTTTCGGGTGGTCAGCGCCAGCGTGTTGCCATGGGCCGTGCCCTTGTGCGTAACCCTGACATCTTCCTGTTTGACGAACCGCTGTCAAACCTGGATGCCAAGCTGCGCGTTGATATGCGTACCGAAATCAAAAAGCTGCATCATCGTCTGGGTGCTACGATTGTTTACGTGACCCACGACCAGATCGAAGCCATGACCCTTGCCTCGCGCATCGCCGTGATGAAGGGTGGCATTTTGCAGCAGTTTGATACGCCTCAGCGCATTTATGAAAACCCCAACAACATGTTTGTAGCCGGTTTCATTGGCTCGCCGTCGATGAACTTCATCAATGCCCACCTGATCGAGGAAAACGGCCGCATCGCCGTTACCTTTGACAATGGTGGCCAGAACGTTGTGCTGCCCCTGCAGGATGACTGCCCGGAAAGCTACCGCGCCTGGATCGGCAAGGATGTTGTTTTCGGCATCCGTCCCGAAGCCCTGACCCACAAGCGTACCGGGTCAGACCAGCCGGGCAGCCAGTATGTCAATTTTGATGCCAAGGTCGAAGTTATCGAGCCGACCGGCGCCGATACCATGACGGTCATCAATCTGGGCGGCAAGGAAATCGTGGCGCGTGTCAGACCTGACAGGGCCACCAACCCCGGAGAAATGATGACATTCTCCGCGGACATGAATCAGATCAGTCTGTTCGATCCCACAACGGAAGTTCGGATATGATCTGAATGGTGGGTGGTTCTGGGGGCCACCCGCCATTATTTTTGCTATACTGCTGCATGGATGAAAAAGCAGGTCACAAGAACCGCATTCATTTTGTGCGTGAATAACACATAAAAAATACGTTCTTTTAGGGAGGAACGATCAATGACGACACGGGCCCGCACCAAAGGTGCCGGCATTCGTTTGAAACTGGGGGCATCCTTTGGCGCCATGGCCGCATTGACCGCCATCGCAGCCATTGTCGGCATCGTCTCCATCGAACGAATTGCATCCTCACTTAACGAAGTTACCCATACCTCGTCGGTTACCTCGGCCTTGCAGGCCGCCGATGAAAGCAGCGCCATTGCCGTTCTGGCATCTGAAATGGCAACCAACCCGCAGGCAGATATCGATAATTTATCCGCTCGCGCACAGGATCGGATGCAAACGCTTGATCAGGCAACAACCGGCACCGACCTTGCCGCTGAAGCCGAAAAACTGCGCCCGCATCTGACATCGTTGATAAACGCGGCCACCACCCGCCAGAAAAACGACGAGCAGGTAAAACAGAACATCAAAACCCTTCGGGACCAACACGAAACGTTCCGCAAGCAGGTTAAACAGCATATTGATGATGCCAATAGCGCCCTGGTCAAAAGCAGCAACGCTGTTATTGGCACCGCCAGCGAAAACCTTGACCGTCTGATTTCCAACGAAGTCGGCACATTGCGCACGGCACTGACCCTGCAGGCAGAAGGCAACCGCGTTGTCGGGCTGCTGATCGAAGCGGCAAATGCCGCAACACCCGACCTTCTTGCAGACCTGCAGGCGCGTTTCGATGCCGCCAGCACCCACCTGAAGGAACTTGGTGAACAATCGGCTGCGGATGACCTGAAAAACATCACGGAAGCCCTGATTGGTTTTGGGCAGGGTAACAACAACATCTTTGCCATCCGCCAAAACGAAATTACGGCAACAACCCAATCAAGCGCCGTCTTCCGCAATGCCCGCGAAGGGCTGGAAGCCAAACTTCACCAGTCCTATGCCGAGCTAAACCAGGCCATTGCCGATGCGGCCCTGCCCGCAGAACAGGGATACCAACTTAAGGCCATGGTGGCCGAGGCCTATGCACTGATGGTGGCAGGAACAGCGGCGGAAACAGGGGAAGGCGCAAACGAATTTAAAAAACAGTTCCGCAGTTTTTACAGCGAGAACCGGAAGGTTCCGGAAACCATCGCCCCTGCTCTTGCCAAGCCAATTGGCGATTTTTTAAAGCTGGGCAGCACCCGGGGCGGGCTGTTTGATTTACGCAAACAGGAACTTGATGCCATCGAACGCGCACATACAACCTGGTCCCGGCTGGCAAATGACCGCAAAACCGAACTGCTGCAAACACAGGCCGCCTTTCGCGATGCCATATTGCCAGTCGTTAACGCCGCCGATGAAAGCCTGCGGGCAAAATCATCCAGCATTCAGGCCCAAACCCAGTCCGATCTTGGTGGTCTTTTAAACCGTGACCTTGCATCCCTGATCACGATGGCGCGGCTGGAAGCAGCTGGAAACCTTGCCATCGGTTACCAAAACCAGGCTGCCGCAACAACGGACCTTGATACCCTGGGCACGCTTTCAGATCGCCTGAAGGATGTTGCGAAAACCACCACTGATCTTTCTGGCAATTTGCAAAACCAGACGGAGCTGGTTGATGCGGCCAAAAAACTGGCGGCAGTTGAAACGATTATCACGCCACAACATGATGAAATCACCGCCAGCGAACAGGCTGGCACGGAACTGGGCAATGTTCGCAAAGCGGTTGAGACAATGGGCGTGCAGGGTGTTGCAACTGCCGCAGGCAAACAGGCGCGCGCCGTTGGTGAACAATCAACGCAGGTGATTATTCAGGGGCGCTGGGCATTGATTGCCATTGGCGTTGTATCGCTGGTTCTTGCCGGGCTTCTGGCATGGCTTTATGTCGGCCGTGGTCTGATTGCCCGGTTGGATCGCATGCGCAACGCGATGGACGAAATTGCCCATGGCAACACCGCCGTCACCATTTCCGATAACGGGGCCGATGAAATTTCCAATATGAGCCGCACATTGGAAGTTTTCCGCAATAACGCCGCCGAAATACAGGCCGCCAGCCAACGCGAAGAAACCCAGCGCCTGCAGGCTGCCGAAGAACGCAAGGCAACCCTTAATGCGATGGCTGATAACTTTGAACAGCGCATTATGTCACTTGCCAGCGAGATCGGTACAGCCGCACAGGCAATGTACCAATCCGCCGAAAGCCTGGGTGAACACAGCACGCTAAGTGCCGAACGATCAGACAGTGCCGCCAGGGCCACCCGCGAAACAGCAACATCGGTTGAAACGGTTGCTGCCGCTGCCGAAGAACTTATGGCATCGATTGGTGAAATTCGCCGCCAAACCGCTGAATCCAGCAGCATCGCCAAATCCACCTCGCAAAAGGCCGAAGAATCAGCCCACAGCGTGGACCAGCTTAACCAGCTTGCCATCGAAATTGGCGATGTGATTACCCTGATTTCCGATATTGCCGAACAAACCAATATGCTTGCGCTCAATGCCACCATCGAGGCCGCCCGCGCCGGTGATGCTGGCAAGGGTTTTGCCGTGGTTGCCAACGAAGTCAAACATCTGGCCGATCAAACAGCAAAGGCAACAGCCGATATCGAAAGCCGGGTCAAGGCGGTTCAGACCGCGACACAATCAACCCGGAACGAAATCAAATCCATCAGCGATACGATTGGCACCCTTGATGACATCACCGCCAGTCTTTCAGGCGCGATAGAACAGCAGGCATCGGCCACCGGCGAAATTTCGCAAAATGCCCAGGCAGCAAATGCCACAACGCAACGCGCGGCCGAGGATGTTGGCCAGGCCAATCGTGTTGTTCTGGAAACCGGTGAAATATCGCGTGATGTGCTTTCTTCTGCCCGTGACCTAAGCGAACGGGCAACTAACATCCAGCGCGAAGTTGATGCCTTCCTGCGTGATGTGCGTAACGCCTGAGGGGACTACCGGATCAAGCGTTCCGAAAGGCCATAACGATCAAACCCCGGAAGGTGCCTGCATTTGCACTTTCCGGGGTAACCTTACAATCACCTGCAGGCCACGCCGGGGCAGATTGTTAAGTGAAATCTGACCTTCATGGGCATCAATCACGGTACGCACAATGGAAAGGCCAAGGCCACTGCCCCCGGTACTGCGCGCGCGTGATCCCTCCACCCGGTAAAAAGGCAGGAAAACCTTGTCCTGTTCATCTTCGGGTATGCCGGGGCCTTCATCATGGATCATAACAATCACCTCATCGGCGGTTGCATCCAGGCTTACATAGGCGCGATGGCCGTATTTCAGGGCATTGTTGATCAGGTTGGTAAAGGCACGGCGCAGCGTCCCTGCCCGGCATGTCAGGCGAATGCTGCGTTTATCACCAAAGGAATGGGCTTCTTCGTTTTTGCTGCCAAAAACCGTATTGACCAGATTAAAGGTCAGCGGCTTTGGCCCTTCAAAGGTTACCGGGCGGCCCAGATCGGCGTAATCATCGCAAATCGCCTCAAGCACAGACGTAAAATCAACGGTGCGTTCTTCTTCCTTGTGAATCCAGTCACCCAGAAAATCCAGCGCGTCGCTTAACAGCTCATCCATTTCATCCAGGTCGCGCAGCACCGTTTCACGCAATTCATCGTTATCAATAAATTCGGCACGCAGGCGAAGGCGTGTACTGGGTGTGCGCAAATCATGGGAAATGGCTGCAAGCATCCTAGTGCGGTCTTCCAGCATCCGGGCAATTCGAAACCGCAAGGCATTATATGCTTCTGCCATCGAACGGGCTTCTACTGGTCCACGTTCTTCAACCGGGTCGCCTTCAACTTCATCGCCATTTTTGCGAATGGCGCTTGCCAGTGTTTTAAACGGCCCGGCCAACAAATCGGCCAGGGCGGCAAACACGGCCAGTACGGCAATCACCCCAACCACAAACATGATAAACACAACAGAAGGCGTTGCGTAATCGCTCCATAACTGGGCATGCGACAGCATCATGCGTCGGCCGGAAGGAAGGGTCAGTTCTATTTGGGCTTTCAGGCCAAGGCGGGCAATTTCACGGGATAGCTGGGCGAAAAACAGGCTGGGGCTTTTGGCCTGCTCAATAACATCACGTTGCTCTGCACTCAGGCGGCCATGGCGGAAATGGACCTTTACCGCCGTTGGCCAGCCAGCATCGCCCAAGCGAACGGGCATCGCAATATGTTGTGCCGGGCGGGAATATAGCAGCAGGCTTTCAACTTCCTGTGCGGGCAGGATTTCCACATGAAGGCCATCCTGCGCCCCCACATTTCGGGCATTTCCACGCAGTTCCGGGTTTTCCGCAATCAGCACCAGTTCACGAATGGTGAAACCCAGCGTATAGGCGCGACTGATGCGTTCGGACCGGTCAATAATGTAAAGCGACGCCATGCTGGCAAGGGTTGCAATAATCACCCCGCCAATCATCATGATCAGGAAAATGCGCCCACCCAGTGTTCTGGGTTTATACCAGCGAGGATTTACCGTTGCCACCTTGCCCCTGCCCTTCGCGGATCAAGCCGGGACAACATCGGCACAAAACTGATAGCCAATGCCGCGCACGGTTTTGATCAGTTTGGGGTTCTTGGCATCTTTTTCGATTTTGCGACGAAGACGGCTGATCTGAATATCGATGCTGCGATCAAACGGGATCGAGCTTTGACCGCGCACAATATCAACCAGTTGATCACGCGATAAAGGCCGCTTGTTATGTTTCACCAGGGCACGCAGCAGTGAAAATTCACCGGTTGAAAGATGCACGACAACATCATCGGCATCGCGCAATTCCCGCGAACCAAGGTTTAACACCCACTCGCCGAACCGCACCTTTTCGGCACTGTTTTCGGTAATTTCCGCTGTCGTACCTGTTTCAGCACGCCGGAAAATGGCCCGGATACGTGCCAGCAGCTCGCGCGGATTAAACGGCTTGGTCAAATAATCATCCGCGCCAAGTTCCAGGCCAAGGATACGGTCTGTATCCTCGCCCACTGCCGTCAGCATGATAATCGGCACTTTGGACGTGCGGCGCACATCACGGCACAGCGCAAAACCATCCTCGCCGGGCAGCATGATATCAAGGATCAAAAGGTCGATATTCCAGTCCCGCAGGGCTTTGCGCATTTCGGTTCCATCCGAAACCGTTGTCATGCGATAGCCATGCTGCATCAGAAACTTTTTTAACAGCTTCTGGATTTCCTGGTCATCATCAACAACCAGAATATGGGGTTCACGACGGGAATTCAGCCTCTGTCTCCTGCAAAATCAATGGCTTTTTGCCAATCGCGGCGGAGTGTAATCGGTTTTTGTAACAAATTGAAGCATTCTGCGTGCGCGCCCAACCGTAAACACCGATACAGTATGCCAAACTGTTACCATACCAACCCAACATGCCCCCTAAAAACGGTGCAGGGGCGAACCAACCTTTGATCCGCCCCTGCCTGTTTTACGTTGTTAAACGCCATAAATAGCGTTCACCATATGATCGTTTATTTCAGGTCATAAAGCTTGGTGCTGCCCGATACTTCGGATGCAACCACCAGCATGGCATTGCCCGTCGGGCTGTGGGCGGCATCAATAAACAGCATGCCTTCCGGTGCCAGTTCACCGGCAGTATCCTTTTCCGGGTCACCATCAAAATTACGATCGGTGTGATAGGTCACAAATTGCGGGTTTGCCGGATTGGTCAAATCATAGACCATAAATCCGCCCTGGCGTTCCAACCCGATAAAGGCATAGGGCACGCCATTCACATAACCTGCGGCCGCACCTTCCGGTTCCGGGCCTTTGTCATCGGAACGGTCGTCAAAGCTGCCATTTTCGGTATTGTTGGAATTGAAATCCTTGGGCAGATAGGCACCAGCATATTGTTCAAACTGGTCACCGCTATCAAAAATCATAGCTGCCTGATCATCAAGCACCGCAAATGACCGGCCACCAAAGCTGAAAAGCTGGTCAAAGTCACCATCGCCATCAATATCACCCTGCGCCGTGGTTACCTTCAAACGGCCCAGATTTTTCTTTTTCTGAAGCTTTTCAGCATCGGGAAACGCCATCGGGTCCAGCTTCAGGTCGGCAACACGGGCTTCTTCGCTATAGCCCTTATAATCGCGGGAATCCCCTTCATTGGCGATGATGTAATAATTTTTACCACCAATTTCGATACCGGCAATGGTGTCGGGCATATACATGCCAAAGACCGGCCAGGGTTTGATGCGAACCGCATCATCCTTGTTGCTGGCATCCATGGCATTAACCATGTGGTCCTTAAACCCAAGACCAACCACATCACTGACACTGGCCGATGCGATATCGATAATCGCAATGGCATTGTTTTCCTGCAAGGTGACATAGGCCTTACGGTCGTCCGGGCTGATGGCGATATATTCCGGCTCGATATCCTGTGCAACGCTGGATGTACCGGGGTTTGCAGTGCGCATGCCATTTGGCAGCTTTTTATCATTCAGCGCGTCAAAACGGGCAAAACGAACATTGGCATTGGTAATTTTCGTCACATCACCGGGCACGGAAATTACTGCAACGCTGCCTTCCGGGTCATTATCAAAGGCATCGTTTGGTTCACCTTCATTGGCAACCAGTACGTGTTTGCCATCATGGGTGAATTTGATCATGTCGGGCAAGGCGCCAACCTGAACGGCAGCTTTGAAATTACCGTCAATGTCAAAAAATACAGCCTGGCCCGGTGCCTGTTTGTCGGTATTTTCAACCGCGGCAACCACCAGCCCGTTATGAACCGCAACACTGTTTGCCGCCTTACCCCATTGCGACAGCGCAATGGTTCCCAGCTTTGAAACATTGGTCGGGTTTGAAATATCAAGAATATCAATGCCTTTATCGCCACCATTCACAACAAAGGCGCGCTTGCTGGCTTCGTCATAGGCAACAATCTCAGCACCACCTTCGTCAAACAGATGGGTACGATATTCGCCAAGGGGCGCAATGTTCAAGGTATGGGCCACTTCATTTGCACTGCGAAGGCTGATGCCTTTTTCCATGGACGGTCCATTTCCCGCACAGGCCGAAAGCAAACCGGAAATGGCAACGCCTGCCATCAAAATCGAACGACGCATCACTTGTCCCCTTTAATTAAAATTGGCAAATGCCGCACAATGCCCGCTTGGGGTAACGTTTTTATGACCATGATATGACGCTTTCATAAATATCTGCCGGCAATAAGTGCTCTGTTTTGCTGAATTTTACGTATCAATCCAATAACAAACGCAACAGGACACCTCCTTGCCATGCCGTCTTTCGATATTGCTGTTATTGGTGCCGGAATTACCGGTTTGAACGCCGCCAACATCCTGCATAAAGCCGGGCACAGGGTGCAGGTTTTTGAAAAAAGCAGGGGTCTGGGCGGCCGCCTTGCCACCCGCAGAACGGATGTCGGCATTTTCAATCACGGTGCGCAATTCGCAACGGCCCGCCATCCTGATTTCATTCGCTATCTTGAACAGGGTGTCAAAGCTGGTATCGCACAGCATTGGCGACCTGAAAAATGGCAGGACGGTTCAGATAATGAAACATCTGCGCTGGTTCCGACCGGCTCGCTCGCCCGCGATGAAAACCCTGGACGGGCAGAAACCTGGTATCGCGGGCACCCGGCCATGAATAACCTGGTTTCCGCGCTCAATACCGGTTTTACCATTCATCGTAATGTTCGAATTGCGCGGATTGCCCCCGTCTCCCGAAACCGGTTTGAACTTCTAAGCCACCCTGTCACCCTCCAGCAGGCCAATCCACTATCCCACGGGGTTTTCGATGGCGTTATCGTTGCCATTCCGGCCCCGCAAAGTGCTGAAATCCTGATGCCGCTTTCACCACGGTTTGATGTGTTGGATGACGTCGAAATTGCACCGTGCTGGGCGGTAATGCTGGCGTTTGCGCCTTCAAACCCGATCCCTTACGATGTTTTTGCCAGTCCCGACCCTGCAATCGCCTGGATCGGGCGTAATCCCGATGGCAACACAGCCGCAGGGAACGGCGAATATACCCGCTGGACAATCCATGCCTCCGTCGAATGGTCCCGCGAACATCTGGAAGATAAAGCCAGCAATGTTGCCGAAACCATCCACGATCTTGCCCATCACGTATTTAAAGAGGCAGGCATCACACTGCCGCAGCCTGTTTTAAAGCAGGCTCATCGCTGGCGATATGCCCGTACCACACACCCCCTTGGACAAAGCCACATTGCATCTGCCGACGGACGCATCATTGCCGCCGGGGATTGGTGCATGGGCGCACGCATCGAGGCTGCCTATCAAAGCGGGGAATCTGCCGCACACGCGATCATGACATCCCTGCAAACCCCATGGCTGGGCTAGAGCACGTCGTGTTTAATCTGTATCATTTTGTTTGTTTTTGGCGAACCGTTTGGCAAGGCACAGCGTTTGAGCGATGCGGCGCATCGGTCAAACGGTGCAACGCCGCGAAATGTCGCCAAAATCAACCCCTTCGGGCCAAGACTGTCTCCGGCAAAATGATGCAGATCAAATGTGACGTGCTCTATGGGGCATGCAAAATAAAAAGGGCAGCGCCGGATGACGCTGCCCTTCAAGCTTATGCTTTATAAAATCAGGATTGAAGTGTGCGCAGTTCCGCAATCAGACCCGCGGTCGATGCATCACGGCTTTCGGCACTTTCACTGCCCTGCACCATTGGCAACAGTTCTTTTGCCAACTGTTTGCCAAGTTCAACGCCCCACTGATCATAGGAATTAACATTCCAGATCACGCCCTGAACAAAGATTTTATGTTCATACATCGCAATCAACCGACCCAGAGTAAATGGATCAAGCTGGCGATACAGGATCATGGTGCTGGGCTTGTTACCGGCAAAAACCTTGTGCGGCGCCAAAACATCAATGTCATCGGCGGACATGCCCTGCAAATCCAGTTCATGGCGCACTTCGGCTTCGGTTTTGCCAACCATCAGGGCCTCGGCCTGGGCAAAGCAGTTCGCCACCAGCTTGTCATGATGGTTCTGCAAGTCATGCAACGGTTTCGCCGCTACCATAAAATCAACCGGGATCAATTCGGTTCCCTGATGGATCAACTGGTAAAAGGCATGCTGGCCATTGGTGCCCGGTTCACCCCAAATGACAGGGCCGGTTGCGGTTTGAACCGGCTTGCCATCACGCGTGGTTGATTTGCCATTACTTTCCATATCGGCCTGCTGCAAATAGGCCGGCAGGCGCGATAAATGCTGGTCATAAGGCAAAATCGCCTGGCTCGAAGCCCCCAGAATATTGCGATACCAAACACCGATCAGGCCCAGAATAACCGGGATATTTTCGGCAAGCGGCGCCGTTTTGAAATGCTGGTCCATTGCCGCACCACCGCGCAGCAATTCTTCAAACCGGTCATAGCCAACAGCCAGAATAATCGGCAAGCCAATTGCCGACCAAAGGCTGTAACGGCCACCTACCCAATCCCAGAAACCAAAGGCATTGGCGGTATCAATGCCAAATTCCGCGACCTTATCAAGGGCAGTTGAAACGGCGACGAAATGCTTTGCCACCGCCCCGTCATCACCCAGCGCATCAACAAGCCAGCTACGTGCAGAATAGGCATTGGTCAGGGTTTCGTCGGTGGTGAAGGTTTTCGACGCAATGATAAACAGCGTCGTTTCCGCATCCAGCCCCTTTAGGGTATCGACAATATGCGCGCCATCCACGTTCGATACAAAATGACATTTAATGCCGTCAATATGATACGGACGCAGGGCTTCGTTAACCATGACCGGGCCAAGATCGGACCCGCCAATGCCGATATTAACGACATCGGTAATTTTCTTCCCGGTATGGCCTTTCCATTCGCCGCTATGCACGCGCGCGGCAAATGCCTTCATATTGGCCAGCACTTCCTTGATGCCCGGCATAACATCTTCGCCGTCCACCTCGACGGGGTCGCCGTCAATGTTGCGCAGGGCCACATGCAATACAGCACGGTGTTCGGTAATGTTAATGCGTTCACCGGCAAACATGCGGTCACGCCATTCGGTCACACCGGCTTCTTTCGCCAGTTCAAGAAGCCCGTTTAAAACATTGTCGGTAATCAGGTTTTTGGAATAATCGACAAACAGGTCATCCAGTGTGGAATGATAGCGCGAAAAACGCGCCGGATCTTCGGCAAAGGCTTCGCGCAGGTTCAGTTCGCTGGAAACTTCGGCGCCAATCCGCTTCAGATTTTCCCAACATTCGCTTAAACGTTCTGTCGACATTCTATCCTCGAGTTACAGGTCGTTGGGCCATATCGGCCAGAGCAAAACTGTGTGGGACAGTCTGTAGGAAACTTTCGGGCGATCGTGTGGGACAATCGCCCGAAATTGTGTTTTTCGCCAAGGGCGTGATCAGGCTTGCGCCATAAACGCCAAAACTTCGTCTTCTGTCGGCAACGCGTTGATTGCGCCACGTTTGGTTGCCGTCAGGGCACCCACCGCATTTGCAAAACGACAGGCAGCACCAACCTGTTCCGCCGAAGACAGCAAATCATTGTTTTTTAACAGACGCGACAAAAAGCCCGCCGTAAAGCCATCACCCGCACCGGTCGCATCTACCGAGGTCACCGTGAACGGTTCGGCAAAGCCATTCCATTCAGTGGTATAATACCGGCTGCCTTTTGATCCCATGGTGACAACACACAGCTTCCAGTGATCACACCAAAGCTGTTTCAGGCCAACTTCATGGTCTTCTTCGCCGGTCAGGAAAGTAACTTCCTCATCGGAAATTTTAACGATATCGGCCTTGGTAATTGCCAGGCGCAGAATTTCGCGTGCGCGATCTGCCGATGGCCAAAGCGGCAAACGCAGGTTCGGGTCGCACGAAATAATCGCCCCACCCTCGCGGGCAATTTCAATGGCACGCAGGGTGGCTGCGCGCGGGTCATCGTCAATCATGCAAAGGGTGCCGTAATGAAACAGCTCGCATCCTTTAAGCATATCGACATCAAGATCGGAAATGGACAGCAGCATGTCAGCCGAAGGGGAACGGTAAAATGAAAATTCACGTTCACCATCCGCCCGCAACGACACAAATGCCAAACCGGTCAGCGCTTCCTTGGTCAGCACGATGCCCGATGTATCAACATCGTCAGCTTTCAGGGTATCGACCAGAAAATGCCCGAATGCATCATCACCCAGTTTGCCAATGAAACCGGTTTCAATTCCCAAACGTTGCAAACCAACAGCAACATTGCCCGGTGCCCCACCGGCTGCCTTTGCAAAGGCCGGTGCATCGGCAAGACCTGTGCCCGTCACGGTCGGCACAAAATCAATCAACAACTCGCCAAGGCAAACTGCTTTTGCCGTCATTTAAATTCTCCGCTTGTTTCGCCGGTATAACCGACCTGTAACGTTTCCGGTGTGGGACAGCCCTCTTTTAATCGATTCAATCCTTACCGCAAACAAAAAGCCGTAACCGGCGAAAAACGGGTAAATTTTGGGGTGCCTGTTACGAAATCGCCATCTCGACTTCGCGCTTGCGGCCAATTTCCGTCATCCAGGTTGCGAAATGGGGATCGCGCTTTAACTGGCGGCCATAATGGCGACGCAGGGCCTCGCTAAATCGCCCGTCACGGCCCAATAGGTCATCGGCATACCCGATCATAACCGAATTGGGCCATGCCTGCGGGCGAATGGCAACCAGGCGTTCAAACAGCTCGTCCTCGGAAATTTCCGGCTGGGCCTGCGCCATCAGCATAATCATGGATGCGGTAGACCGCGAAACCCCCATATGGCAATGCACC
The DNA here is from genome assembly GCF_002844375.1 of Thalassospira marina. Classification (NCBI taxonomy): domain Bacteria; kingdom Pseudomonadati; phylum Pseudomonadota; class Alphaproteobacteria; order Rhodospirillales; family Thalassospiraceae; genus Thalassospira; species Thalassospira marina. The sequence goes on from NZ_CP024199.1 coordinate 2,298,263, forward strand.
AGCAAATGCCCGTCTTCCCGCAAATCACAGGATTTCGCCAGTTCCTCGCCAAAGGCCAGAACCTTTTCGACATGTTCCCGGCGCGGCATTTCCTGGCCCGGCAGATCTTCGATAATGTCGTGGAAACGCAAAATGGTGCGTTCATGCGGTGAAAACTTGGAAAACGCTTCCGGGTCCGGCGTTTCAGGGTCCAGCACCGACAGGATATGGGTGACTTTGCGTTCGGCATGATCGGGCAGCTCTTCAATGCCACAAATCGTCAGAAGCGAGATCGATACTGATTCCATTTCTTCATCCTGCGTTACCATAAAACAAAACGACCGGCATCCTACCCGGATACCGGTCGCATTGAAACGCATCACCAGAAAGTTTGATGATTATTTCTTATTTGCCGCGTGAAGGTTCAGCATTTCCCACGCCATGGTCGCACCGGCCAGCGAGGTAATATCAGACACATCAAAAGGCGGCGAAACTTCAACAACGTCACTGCCGATCAGATTGATGCCTTCAAGCCCGCGCAGGATCGATACTGCCTGGTGTGTGGTCAAACCACCCAGAACCGGCGTGCCCGTCCCCGGTGCATAGCAGGGATCAAGGCCATCAATATCAAAGGTGATATAAGCCGGGCGATCCCCGACCACTTCCTTGATACGGGTCACGATTTCGGCAATCGACATCGCCTGAACATCCGGCCCGTAAAGAATGTTGTACCCATGTGCCGATTCATTGTGGGTACGAATACCAACCTGAATGGATTTGGACGGGTCAACAATCCCCTTCTGGGCGGCATGCCAGAACATGGTGCCATGATCAATACGGTCGCCGTCATCTTCCCAGGTGTCGGAATGGGCATCAAACTGAATCAGGGAAATCCCCTCGCCGTATTTTTCCGCATGTGCCTTAAGGATCGGATAGGTGATGAAATGATCCCCGCCGATCGTCAGCATCTTTGCACCGGACTGAACGATGGTGCGCGCATGATCTTCGATCATATCGGGCAGTTTTTCCGGATGGCCGGGATCAATGACCATATCGCCATAATCAATAACAGCCAGTTCACCGAAAATATCACGGCCCGACGGAAAGTGTGGGGCCCACGCCAGATTGGCCGAGGCACGGCGCACACCCTGCGGGCCCAGGCGCGTACCCGGGCGTGCCGATGTTGCCAGATCATAGGGAACACCCGTAACAGCCACATCAATCCCGTTCAGGTCGCGGCTATAGCGGCGACGCATGAAGGACAGCGCACCGGAATACATCGGTTCGCTGGTGTTCTGATGCACCGATTTTGCGGTAAAGGCGTTATCGCCGCCTTTTGTATCAATGACGCCGGTACTGCTCATTTTAATCCCGCCCTTTCATATTTCAGGCGTCGCCCAGTGCAATCCAGGTCGACTTGATTTCACAATACTTGTCCAGTGCATGCAGCGACCGGTCACGACCGGTGCCAGACTGTTTATACCCGCCGAACGGCATGGTAATAGACCCGCCATCCCAGCAATTCACCCAAACCAGGCCTGCGCGCAATTTGCGGGCCGCCAGATGCGCCTTGTTAATATCGCGCGTCCAAACGGCTGCTGCCAGCCCATAGGGTGTATCGTTCGCGGTTTTAACGGCTTCCTGCCAATCGGCAACAGAAATAACCGACAGGACCGGGCCAAAAATTTCTTCCCGTGCAATGGTCATGGCATTGGTCACGCCATCAAAAACGGTCGGCTCGATGTAATACCCCCCGCTTTCGGTGCGAACACGGCTACCGCCCAGCGAAACAGCCGCCCCTTCGGACTGGCCCTTTTCGATATAACCCAATACCCGGTTCATCTGGGTTTCATCAACGATGGCCCCCATTTCGCTTTTCGGGTCCAGCGGGTCACCCGGCTGCATGGCTTTGCTAGCTGCGATCACCTTTTCAATGAATTCATCCTTGATCGATTCTTCAACGATCAGACGTGATCCTGCCGTGCAGACCTCGCCCTGGTTATAGAAAATGCCACCGGCAGCAGCTTCGGCCGCGGCATCAAGGTCCGGGCAGTCTGCCAGAACGATATTCGGGCTTTTGCCCCCGCATTCCAGCCACACGCGCTTCATGTTTGACTGCCCCGAATATTGCAGGAACAGCTTGCCAACTTCACCCGACCCCGTGAAGGTTACGCAATCAACATCTTCATGCAGACCCAATGCCTTGCCCGCTGTCGGGCCAAAGCCCGGTACAACGTTCAAAACACCTTCGGGGATGCCTGCCTCTACGGCAAGTTCGGCAACGCGCAATGCCGTCAGGGATGATTGCTCTGCCGGTTTCAGAATAATGGAATTGCCCATCGCCAATGCCGGGCCCAGTTTCCATACCGCCATCATCAGCGGGAAATTCCAGGGCACCACAGCGGCAACAACGCCCAGCGGCTCGCGCGTGATCATACCAATTGAACGCGGGTCGGACGGCGAAATTTCGTCGTAAATCTTGTCAATCGCCTCGGCGTACCAGCGAATGCATTTATAGGACAATGGAATATCATCACGCACGGCAAGCGTGATGGGTTTGCCCATATCAAGGCTTTCAAGCAGGGCCAGTTCAGCCGCATGCTTTTCCATCAGGTCGGCAAATTTCATCATCACCGCCTTGCGCGTACCCGGTGATGCTTCCGACCAGCTGCCTTTTTCAAAAACGGCACGTGCCGCCGCAACGGCACGGTCCACATCGGCAATATCGCATTCGGCAATTTTCGTCAGAACCGAGCCATCGCGCGGGCTGATGCAGTCAAAAGTTTTGCCCGACAGCGCATCGACATATGCACCATTGATAAATGCCTTATTACGAAAATCCAGGCTGCTGGCCTGCGATTTCAGGGCATCAAAGCTAAGAGCAGTCGTCATGGGATAACTCCTTTTGCAGGGCGGGCCCATCAGTGTGCCGCACCTTGCTTGCGCAAAATTGTGAATTCAGTATGACGGTGGCGTCGCAGCACTCACCACTTCACATTCAACATCGCCAGCATTGCGAAAACGGTGGGGAATTTCGGCATTGAAATAATAGGCATCCCCCGCACCCAGCACCTGGACGCGGTCCCCTACGGTGACTTCCAGCTTGCCACGCACAACAACGCCGGCTTCCTCGCCTTTCTGGACAATCAGCTTGCTGCCGGTATCCCCACCAACGGGGTATATTTCATGCAAAACACGAAGCTGGCGATCCTTTCGGGTTGCGCCAACCAGCCGCATCGACATCGTGCCATCCGAAAGTTCGACCAGGTCATCACGCTTGAAAAAGATTTCCTCACCATTTTCAATATCGATGGTGAAGAAATCAATCATGGTAATCGGGATACCCTGCAAAACCTTGGCCAGCGAGTCTACCGACGGGCTGACACGGTTTTGCTCGATAGTGGAAATGGTACTGTTTGTAACACCAGCACGCCGTGCCAGTTCACGCTGCGACAAACCATACATATTCCGAATAGCCTTCAGACGATCTCCGACCTTTTGGCTCATCTTCTTATCCCTGGCGCCAGAACCGGATGCCGTTAAACGGCATCCAGATACCAGCGATGTTCAAGCGGCGTCACTTCGGCAAAAAACTCGTCATATTCTGCCCGGCGGCACACGTCGAATACCTCGACAAACTGTTCGCCCAGATATTCACGAACGATATTGCCGTTGGCAAAATGGTCCAGTGCCGAAATCATGCTGCGCGGAACAACCCGCCCGTTATGCTGTTCATAACCATTGCCTTCCACCGGCTCGCCGGGATCAAGCTTGTTTTTAAGACCGTGATGCACACCAGCCAAAACACAGGCCAGCACCAGATAAGGGTTGGCATCGGCCCCTGAAACACGGTGTTCAACACGTGCAGCCTTGGCATTTCCCGCCGGCACACGCAGGGCAACCGTACGGTTATTCAGCCCCCAGTTCGGCGACATTGGCGCATAGGCCTTGTTCTGGAACCGGCGATAGGAATTCGGGTTCGGGGCAAAAATTGCCATGCTTTCAAACATGGATGCCTGCAAACCGCCAATCGCATTTTTCAGAAGGTCGGAAACTTCTTCTTCGCCTTTCGGGCTGAAAACATTGTTTCCGTCAGCGTCGCGCAGACTGACATGGATATGAAGACCATTGCCCGCCTGATCCGAATAGGGCTTTGCCATAAAGGTTGCCGTGACCTTGTGATCCCAGGCAATCCCCTTCACGACACGCTTTAACTGCATGGCATGGTCGGCGGCCTGCATCGGGTCGCTGACATGGCCAAGGTTGATTTCAAACTGCCCCGGCCCTGCTTCGGCCACGATCGTATCGGCCGGAATACCCTGCCGGTTCAGTTCGCTTACGGAATCATGCAACACACGGTCGAAATTTTCGATCTCCTGTAACCCGTAAACCTGGATCCCGTCCGAGGCATAGCTGCCATCAAGTGGTGCCGGGGGAATGGGCCGCCCGGTTTCGTTCTGGTCAGCCAGATAAAATTCCAGCTCCAGCGCGACAGTCGGGTAAAAGCCATCTGCCGCCAGCCGGTCAACAACCGACTGCAACACATTACGCGGGTCAGCAAAAAAAGGTTTCCCGTCCAGATCGTAAAGCGACACCATTACCTGTGCCAGCGCCTGCTCCCCATAGGGCACACGGTGCAGTGTCCCGGGAATAGGTTTGGCAACATTGTCGCGGTCACCGCTGGACCATAGCAAACCGGTGCCTTCCGGGTTGTCACCCGTAATATCAACCAGGCAAACCGAACCAGGCATGTTGATGCCTTCGCCATAGCTTTTGAGAAACTTGTTTTTGGTGACGCGTTTTCCACGGAAAACGCCATTGATATCCGGGAGCAGTAACTCAACCAGTTCAATATCAGGATTGGCCTCAAAAAACCGTTGGGCTTCAGCCCTACCGTCTTCGACGAACGATTTGTTCATCGTCAAATACTCCCTGCACGGCTGTTCATTTGTGTCATAGCATTGTCATCGTGCCGCGCCGCATCAAAACGGTCAAGCCCTCGTTCGATATATCGTTCAATTCAAATTTCGTTCTTGACGGCAAATTCTCATTTGCATCCCCATACAGCACCGCGTTGATGGATATGTATGGCCCAAACCGGCCCTCAATCGGCAAATAGCCCTTGAAAATTTATCGCTTGCAAAGGTGTTCAAAAAAACGAACACTCTATCCAAACGTTCGACATTTCGGACAACATGAACCTGTTACGCGCTTGGGAGCAGTCATGAACCAGCTTGAAAAAACCGCCTTTTGGCAAAATCTGGACCAGCAGCACCATATCCACCCGTTCACCGACACGGCTGATCTCAATAAACGCGGTACGCGTGTGATCACCTCGGCATCGGGTGTTTATATCGAAGACAGCGAAGGCAAAAAATACCTTGATGGTATGGCGGGTCTGTGGTGCGTCAATGTCGGCTATGGTCGCAAGGAACTGGCCGAGGCCGCCTACAAGCAGATGCTGGAACTGCCCTATTACAACAACTTTTTCCAGTGCGCGCATGAACCCGTGATCGAACTTTCAAAGGTTCTGGCTGAAATCACGCCATCGCATATGAACCACGTGTTCTATGCCAATTCCGGGTCCGAAGCGAACGACACTGTTGTTCGTATGGTGCGCCAGTATTGGAACCTGAAAGGCAAGGCTGACAAAAACCATATTATCAGCCGCAAAAACGCCTATCACGGCTCCACCGTGGCGGGTGCATCGCTGGGTGGAATGGCCGGTATGCATGCCCAGGGCGGCCCGATGCTGGCAAATGTTGTCCATATTGACCAGCCCTACTGGTATGGCGAAGGTGGCGATTACAGCCCCGAAGAATTCGGCCTGATCACCGCTCGCAAGCTCGAAGAAAAGATCAAGGAACTTGGCCCGGACAAGGTTGGTGCCTTTATTGGCGAACCCATTCAGGGTGCTGGTGGCGTGATTATTCCGCCCTCAACCTACTGGCCGGAAATTCAGCGCATTTGCCAGGAATATGACATTCTTCTGGTGGCTGACGAGGTCATTTGTGGCTTTGGCCGGACAGGTAACTGGTTCGGGTCTGATACATTCGACATCAAACCGGACCTGATGCCCATGGCAAAAGGCATGTCTTCGGGCTATCTGCCGATTTCAGCCGTAATGGTTGGTGACCGTGTTGCCGATGTTCTGATCAATGAATGCGGTGAATTCACCCATGGCTTTACCTATTCCGGTCACCCGGCATCGGCGGCTGTGGCCCTGGAAAATATCCGCATCATCCGCGATGAAAAGCTGATCGAACGGGTGCGCGACGATATCGGCCCGTATTTCCAGAAACAGCTTGCAACACTGGCCGATCACCCCCTTGTCGGGGCGGTCGAAAGTGTGGGTCTTATTGCCGGTATGCCGCTGGTTTCAGACAAAAAAACCCGCAAGGGCTTTGACAAACCCGGCACGGTTGGCACCATTTGTCGCGATTTCTGTGTTGAAAATGGCGTCATCATGCGGGCCTGCGGTGATCGCATGGTTCTCTCGCCGCCACTGGTTATTTCGCATGCTGACGTTGATGAAATCGTTAAACGTGCCAGCGCTGCATTTGATGCCACGGCCAAAAAAGTCGGCATTATGTAACAGCCTGATGGCACATAATTAAACTTGCGAAATGCCCGGTACATGTTTTCCTGTACCGGGCATTTTATTTGCCCTATCGCCCAATCAGGCTTCGCCACATACTGGCTCCATCAGCCCTGCAAACCAAGCCAACAGCCACGCCCCACAAATAACGACCAGACCAATGCCCCAAAGCCACAAATCGCTTCACCGTCTATACGAACCTGACGCATATAACACCCAACGCCTGCCAGACAGTTACTGGGCACACAGCGTTGGCCCCCTGCCCGACAGCCAAACACTGCCGATGGATGGCAATTTAAAAACCGACATTACGGTTATTGGCGGGGGGTATACCGGCCTGTCCAACGCCCTGAAACTGGCCGAGGCAGGGCATTCTGTCATGGTGCTGGATGCAGGGCGACCAGGATGGGGGGCATCAGGGCGCAATGGTGGCTTTTGCTGTATGGGCGGGTCCATCCATTCACTACATGATCTTGCCAGCCAGTTTGGCGACGATGCCAGCCGTCAGTTTGCCCGCCATCAACTGGCATCAATTGACCTTGCTTCAAATCGCATTGCGGACTGGGATGCCGATGTCGACCAGCATTCAGATGGTGAAATGGTGCTGGCCCATAAACCCGGGCGCGTCAAATCCCTGCATGAAGAAGCCCGTGAACTGGCCCATTATGCCGGTGTGCAAAGCACATTTTACAGTGCCGAAGCACTGATTGAACAGGGCATGAAGGCAAATGGTATTGCCGGTGGGCTGCATGTAAAAGCCGGTTTTGGCTTGCATCCTTTTAAATATCTTGCGGCACTGCAGAAAGCATGTCTGAAGGCAGGTGTTCAGATTTTCGAACAGGCCGAGGTCACAGCCATCAGCGAAACCGCAACCGGCATTGCCCTTACGGCGAATAATTGCCGGATTGATGCCCGGCAGGCCGTTATCGCCACCAATGGCTATAGTGCGGAAAACATGCCCCAGTGGCTGGCAGGCCGTTTATTGCCGGTGATATCGGGAATCCTCGTTACCCGCCCCCTGACAGAAGGTGAACAGGCTGATCAGGGCTGGCAAAGCGATATGATGGCCTATGACACGCGCATTCTGCTGCATTATTTTCGCAAACTGCCTGATGGCCGGTTTATGTTTGGCGGCCGGGGCGGATTAAGCGCATCGCCCGATGGACAGGCAAAGGCGCGGAAGGCATTGATTGATGAATTCCACACCATGTTTCCAGCCTGGCGCGATGTGGATATCACCCATCACTGGAACGGTCTGGTATGTTTATCGCAATCCTACCGCCCCTTTATTGGCCGGGTTGATGGCTATCAACGCTTATGGGCGTCGCTCGCTTATCATGGCAACGGCGTTGCCCTTGCCAGCTATGCCGGTGAAATGCTTGCGGGGTTGATGACAGGCAGCCTCACACATGCCGACATCGGCCCAGTGATGACCGTGCCCCCCAAAAAATTCCCGTTTCCGGGGCTTCGGCGCCAATATCGCTGGCTGGCCTATGCCGCCTATGGCCTGCGGGATACCTTTGCCTGAAAGGCGGGCTTTCATCTTTGGCAATTGGTAAAAAGTGACATATATCATGTTTTCCGGCCGGTTTCGGTTTTATAAGCCGGCAGGAAACGATGTAATCGCCAGCAAGAAATGCAGCCAAAATGACTGATGCCCATACAGAAGATGACGGCCTTTCCCATCAGGAACGCCGTGAACGCGCCACTCAAAAAATCATGGATGAAACCGGCATTGATCAGAAAATGATCCACGATGTCGTGCATGGTTTTTACGACAAGGTGCGCGCTGACGACTTTTTGGGACCGATCTTTGCTGCCAGAATTGATGACTGGGACCATCATTTACAGAATATGTGCCAGTTCTGGTCTTCTGTTGCGCTGGCAAGTGGGGCCTATTACGGGCGACCAATGCAAAAACATATGCCCCTGCCCATTGACCGCCACCATTTTGACCGCTGGCTGGCCCTGTTTGCCGAAACCCTTGCCGAACTCTGCCCGCCCGAGGCCGCCCGCCATTTCATGGAACGCGCCCTGCGAATTGCGCAAAGCTTTGAACTGGGCATCGCCGCACATAATGGCGTAATACTGTCCAAGGGTGAACGCTACGACCCGGTTTCAAAATGGTCGCCTGAATAACGCGCAAAACCGGCTTTCTTCACCATTTTTTAGAATAGATAAAATGTTTTCCCGCTCGCGGGTTGACAAGCTTTTGTCCTTCCCGCCTAATATTGGCATGGAACAAGAGCGATACTTCACGTTGCCAAGGCTCCGCCGGGTGTATCAGACATCACGGCCAATTATCGGGCGCGTTATACGTGTTGCCAGTTCCCGCAACAGCCTGATGGGCAACACCATACTGGCTGCAAGCGGTGCCCTTTGGGTTGTACCGCCCTCACCTCATCCCTGAATATAACCTGTCGACAAGACATCGCGCAAAACAGCATGACTGCGTAATGCTGCCAGGCATTTTGAAATTGTCCCGGCACATTGCACGCCGTACGGCGTTATAGAATCAGCATCATTCTGTTTGCAGCCAATGAACGACCCGAACTACTGAACTATCCGACGCGGAGAATACATATGTGGCTTGTAATCCTTCTGGCCGTCCTTGTGATCATCGGCTTGATTGGCTACACCATTTTTCGACACCGTCGTCATTTACTGACTACGACCGGCACAAAAATCGACCCCAGGGACCGCCCCAACAGCGCCCTGCTTATCATTGACCTGCAGGAAGACTTCACCCTTGCCAAAGGCAAGAACGGTTATGAACCTGCCCTGGTCGATAAGGTTATTAACGCCATCAACGACCTTGTCACCTATGCCAATGAAAATGGTTATCCTGTTATTTCCATCCGCCAGACATTCAAGGGATGGTATGTCAATTTTCTGGTTAATCTGCTGAATAAAGGCCGTGGTGGCCCGGCATCACAGGGGCTCGATATTGATGACCGGCTTTTTGGCGATATTGACCACGATATCGTCAAGGCACATGCAGATGCCTTTCGCGAACCGGTTCTTGAACAGGTGCTGGAACGCCAGAAAGTTGGCAAGCTGATCATTGTCGGGCTGGATGGCAATTACTGCGTCAATAAAACAACCCACGCCGCCCTTAACCGCGGCTATGAGGTATCGTTTAGCGATGCAACCACACTGGCCATCAAACCATCAAGCTGGCGCAAAACCCGATCAGGCATGATGGCGCGCGGCGCAACCGACCAAATCAACCATAACAGCAACGATACCAGCCAACCGGCAAATTCGGCAAATGACGAAACCAAAATGAATGAACCTGCCCAATAACAGGCAGGTTCATTTAAATCATCCCATTACCCTGAATGTCGGCCTGTTACAGGCGGTCGCGCAGGGCATACCAGGTCATTGCCAATACCAGCAACGGGTAACGCAGGCTTTTACCACCCGGGAAACGGGGCACAGGCACATTTGCCATAACGTCAAACCGTTCCATCGTGCCCGATACAGCATCCGCCATGATCTGCCCGGCCAGCGTTGCCATGGCAACACCATGGCCCGAATACCCGCTGGCTGAAAATACCTTTGGTTCCACGCGGCGGAAATACGGCATCCGGTTCATGGTGATCGCCAATGTACCACCCCAGCCATAGTCAATTTTTGCATCCCGCAATTGCGGGTAAACTTCAAGCATATAGGGCTTAACAAAGTTCCTGATATCGCGCGGGAAATGGTAGCTATAGGTTTCGCCACCCCCAAAAAGCATGCGTTTATCTGCACTTAACCGGTAATAGTTGATCACGAATTTTGAATCTGCCACCGCAACATCATCACGGATCAGTTCACGCGCCAGGTCATCACCCAATGGCTCGGTGGCAATAATAAAATTATTGATCGGCATAACGCGCCGCGCCACCCGGTCTTCAAGCGCATCGAGATACCCATTACAGCCCAGCACCAGCATATCGGCCGTAATTGTTTTACCACCGGCAACCGAAACCGTAACTTTTTCGCCCGTTTCATAACGGGTTACCTGTGCATCTTCATAAATCCGCACACCCGCCTTGCGTGCGGCATCGGCCAGGCCAAGGGCAAAGTTTAACGGGTGCAAATGCCCTGCCCCCATATCAAGCGACCCGCCGTGATAAAAATCCGACCCTACCATCTGCCGGATTTCATCGCGCCCGATCGACCGGATTTGATCATAACCATATTCATCGCGCAGCTTGTCGGCGTATTCGTGTGTGCCTTTAACAAACCGTTCGCGATGATCGGCATGTAAAATGCCGGGTTTCCAGTCACAGGCAATATTGTGACGCGAGATCAGGGATTTAACGATATCCTTGGACTGTTCGGCAATGTCCCACAATTTGCGGGCGTCATCCATACCGACCATTTTTTCAAGTTCGTCCTGTTCACGCCGCTGGCCCGAACCAACCTGCCCGCCATTGCGCCCGGATGCCCCCCAACCCACGCGGTGGGCCTCCAGCAGGATAACGTCATAACCACGTTCCGCCAGATGCAACGCCGATGAAAGCCCCGTAAAACCACCACCGATCACGACCACATCACATGTCGAATTTTCTGCCAGCGTATCAAAACCCGCAACAGGGTTGGCCGATGCCGCATAATATGACGCCGGATAAGCGCCTGCCTTATCATTTGCTGTCAGAAAATTCGGTGTAAACACGTGTTACCTCAGTATTGTGAACCTGGCGCAAGTTTGCGTGATTCCCGCTTAAACGCCAAGAAAACAAATCATTTTTTGTGCTTATGAAATCCCGGTTTGGGTCGCGGCTGGTATCCCGGCCGTAACCTGTTCAACCAGTTTGTGGGCGGCTTTGGTTGCCGCACAGCCACCACGTGCCGTACAGCGTAAATCGGCATGCATCATGGAGCCGATCTTCACCGTTTGATCAACCAGCTCATCAAACCCCAAAACCGCATCAAAGCCTGCCATCACGGCCATCGCCGATGAATAGGCATGGGAAACACCCGCCACATTGCGCGCATGACAGGGAATTTCCACATCCCCCCCAACCGGGTCACAGACCAGGCCCAAAGTATTCATCAGGCACATGCTTGCCGCATCAAAGCATTGTTCAGCACTACCGCCAAAGGCCTGTACAACACCGCCCGCCGCCATTGCCGCCGATGCACCGGTTTCAACCGAACATCCCCCGCATTCTGCGGCAAATGTGCCCCGTGCGGCAAAAACGGCACCAATTAATGCCATAACCTGCAAGGCATCGGCTGCACCTTCAATATCGATACCATGGCGAACCAGCCCATATAACGTGCCCGGCACAACACCGGCACTGCCCGCCGTTGGTGCTGCCACCACCAGCCCACGGTTGGAATCCCGCTCCATCGCCGAAAGCGCACCGGCAATCGCATCCTGCAATACCGCCCCGCCCAACCCGGCAGGCAAATTGGCATCGCGCACTTTTCGCGCCTTAAGCGTCAGGAAACGCATCACGCTATCCTGCTCACGCGCGCTAAAGCCTTCTTCGACAACACGCAGCATCAATTCGGCGCGCTCAATAAACAGCAGGCGTGTTTCTTCGGTCGAAAGACCAAGCCTTTGCGCTTCCAGTGCCAATGCCGTGTGTGCAAGCGACCCATTATGGGATGAAACCTTGTCTAACACCCCCTGGGTTGTCGAAAACAGATCATCCCCCGCGCAAACCGGATATTGCGCCGCATCGGCAACCAGAACCCGCTTTATGCCGGCCAGTGCCACAATATCGCGCACCACATCGGGTGCAGGTACGCGCTGCAACGAAATTTCAAGGCGTTCCAGCGCAATGCCGCCTTCTGCCGGAACTGTCATCACATCCTGGCCCAGCAGGCGGTTATCTGTGGCGGCCAAATCGGCAATCCGCTTTTGCACGGATTTCACATCATCGGCATAAACATACAAAACGGCTGTTTTACCGGTCAGATACACGTCCTCGCCATTCATGCGGTCAATGTAAAACATACCACCGCCAATTGATGCGCCCTGATACACATCCTGCCGTAATGATCCATCCTTTGCGCGGACCGAAATAACCATATCAACACGGTTGGGGTGGTTATTGCGTTGCAGCTCGGTAATGGTCACCGAAAAGGTAAAACCTTCGCCCGCGCTGGCACGCCCCAGAATTTCGCGAAAATCAGGGTCCGTCAAAGAAGCGCCAGCCAAACCGGCAGCAAAATTTTCGTCCGAACTTTGGGCCTGATAAACCGGCGCAAATGACCCGCGGGGATCAAACCGGATATCGGCGGTTTCAATCACCTCTCCCTGCGATGTCGACAGGGAACGTGCCAACCGCCCCATCATATACGGGGCCGCGCAATGTGAACTGGACGGCCCACGCATGACCGGGCCGACAACGGAATTTAACAGGCTGATTTCCTGCATGATCTCTCTCGGGTTTTCGGGTTTTTATTGATTGCATAAAATATGCGTGATCATCGCTGCAAAAACCTGCAAATGCAATGCGTGCGGCAACGTAATTCCCGTCAAATTTTCCGCTGTCACACAACAAAAAACCGGAAGCCATTTTCAGGCTTCCGGTTCAAATCTGTCATATGCAGCCCGTTTATCGCTGCTGGCTTTCCCATTCGGGATGGACCCAATAGGACGCCGCAGATGCTGGCAGGGATTGCCCGCGAATAATATCGGCAGCCTTTTCCCCGATCATGATGGTCGGGGCATTCAGGTTGCCCGAAACGATTGTTGGCATGATGGAACTGTCAACAACGCGCAACCCTTCAATACCGTGAACACGGGTTTCGCCATCAACCACCGACATATCGTCGCTGCCCATTTTGCACGAACAGGACGGATGATAGGCACTTTCGGTATGCTGGGCGACCCAGGCATCAATTTCGGCATCGGTTTGCACATCCTTGCCTGGTGCAATTTCACCACCGCGCAAATCCTTGAATGCGTCCTGGGCGAAAATTTCGCGGGTCAATCGAACGGATGCACGCATTTCTTCCCAATCTTCAGGGTGGCTCATGTAATTGGGGTCAACAATCGGCCGGTCCGCCGGGTTGGCCGATGCCAACCTTACCGTCCCGCGCGATTTGGACCGCATCGGTCCAACATGGGCCTGAAAACCATCATTTTCCGCCGCACCTGAACCATTATAGTTAATGGCCGCCGGCAGGAAGTGATACTGAATATTCGGATGCTCGATGCCCGCGCGCGAACGGATAAATCCACCCGCCTCAAAATGGTTGGACGCACCCAAACCGGTTTTAAACAGATACCATTCCAAACCCACCTTGAACTTGCCCCACGGGTTCAACACCCGATGCAGGCTGATCGGCTGGCTGCATTCCTGCTGCACATAAAGTTCCAGATGGTCCTGCAGGTTTTCCCCCACACCGGGCAGGTCCTGCACCACGTTAATATCGTGTTCGCGCAAATGTGCGGCCGGGCCAATACCCGAAAGCATCAAAAGTTTCGGCGAATTGATCGACCCACCCGAAACAATCACTTCACGATCAACAGTTGCCCGCTTCATACCGCCATTATGCTGATAATCCAGGCCAATGGCCCGTTTACCGTCAAACACAATGCGTAATGCCAGCGCCCTGTCATGCACCGTCAGGTTTGGCCGTTTCATTGCCGGGCGCAGATAGGCCCGGCTGGTTGACCAGCGACGGCCCTTATAAACCGTCATATCCATGGTCCCGACACCTTCCTGGCAATAGCCATTCTGATCGGGTGTTACCGGGTAACCCGCCTGTTCCCCGGCCTTGATCCAGGCTTTGTAAAGCGGGTTTTTGCAGGCCCCTGTCGTTACATGTAACGGGCCATTACCGCCATGATAATCATCACCGGCACCATCTTCATTTCGCGTATCGGCACGCCGGAAATAGGGCAAACAATTGGCATAATCCCAGTTTGACAGCCCCGGGTCCGTTGCCCAGCGATTATAATCAAGGGCATGCCCCCGCACATAGGCCATGCCGTTAATCGAACTGGACCCGCCATAAACCCGGCCGCGTGGTGTTTCCATCCGGCGGTTATTCAGGTTTTTCTGCGGTGTCGTCCAATAGGCCCAGTTATAGCGTTCGGACTGCATCGGATATGAAAGGGCCGTGGGCATATGAATGCGCCAGTCCCATAAGTGGTCAACCGGCCCGGCTTCAACAACAAGAACACTAACATTACGATCTTCGGTCAGGCGGCTGGCCAATACGGCCCCGGCCGACCCGGAACCAACGATGACGTAATCAAAATTTTCGCTGGCTGATGGTTTCATTTTCTAACCCCAGAAGCTGCTATCAAGGCAAACATGCACACAAACAAGGGCCATTTGCGCCGCATCCATGCAGGCGCAAAACGGCCGGTCAAGCCCCCTGATCAATAAGGCGGCGGCACATCGCCGGTTTCGACATAAACCGATTTCACCCGCGTATAATGTTCAATCGCGGCACGGCTGTTTTCCCGGCCAACACCGGATTTTTTCACACCGCCAAACGGCATTTCAATTGGCGTGATGTTATAGGTATTGATCCAGCAGGTCCCTGCTTCAAGCTGCGCAACAACCCGGTGCCCGCGCGAAAGGTCACGGGTAAATACACCCGCAGCCAGGCCATATTCCGTTTCATTGGCGCGCAAAATGGCTTCTTCTTCGGTTTTAAAGGTCAGAACCGACATCACCGGACCAAAGATTTCTTCGCGCACGATGGTCATATTATCGCGGCAATCGGCAAAAATGGTCGGCGCAACATAAAGACCACCTTCGGGCATACCATCACGAACCGCATCGCCCCCTAATACAAGGTTCGCACCTTCTTTTTTGCCGATCTCGATATAGGACATGATTTTGTCAAACTGCCCTTTGGTCACAATCGGCCCAACCTGGGTTGCCGGGTTTTCCGGGTCCCCCAGAACAAGGTTTTTGCTGCGTTCGACCAGTTTGGCAAGAAAGGCATCCTTGACCGATTCATGCACAAAAACGCGCGTGCCATTGGAACAAATCTGGCCCGACGAATAAAAATTCGCCATCTGTGCGCCGGAAACGGCATTATCAAGGTCGGCATCTTCAAAAACGATCATTGGCGATTTCCCGCCAAGTTCCATCGTTACCGCCTTCATGCCCGCCGCCGCAACAGATGCAACCTTGGCACCGGTCTCAGCCGATCCCGTCAATGAAACCTTGTCCACACCAGGATGTTCAACCAGCGACGCGCCACATTCACGCGCCCCCTGCACCACGTTGTAAACACCATCCGGCAGGCCTGCTTCCTGCAGGGCCTGTGCCACGGCGATGGCGGAAAGCGGTGTTACTTCGGACGGTTTGTAAACAACGGCATTGCCGCAGGCCAGCGCCGGTGCCGCCTTCCAGCAGGCAATCTGAATGGGATAATTCCAGGCACCAATGGCGGCACACACACCAACCGGTTCGCGCCGGGTATAGGCGAAATTACCGGCAAGATCGATATGTTCACCCGTAATGCTGCCTGCCACACCGGCAAAATATTCAAGGCATTCAACAGCCGAAACCACATCAACAATTTCGGTTTCCTGAATGGCGCGGCCAGTATCGCGCGTTTCAAGCAGGGCCAGTTCATCATTGCGGTCCCGCAAAATCTGCGCGGCCCGAAACAGTACACGTGCCCGTTCGGCAGCCGGCGTTGCCTTCCAGATCGCAAGGCCCTTGCGTGCGGCCTTGACAGCAGCATCAACATCGGCAGCCGTGCTTTCATTGCCCGTTGCCAAAACCGTGTTGGTTGCGGGATTAAGCGTCGTCATGGCAACACCACTGCCCTGCTGCAATTTACCATCAATAAAATTGCTGATCTGATAAAGGCTCATTTCCAAAACTCCTGTTGGCGCCACACAAACCGGGGCACCCAAAATTTCGTAATAATTATTCTGCTGCCGCCGCATTCAGGCGCAGATGGATGGTATCAAGCACCATTTTACGGGCCGCCGCGACATTGACCTGCCGGGGGGAAAGCCCCGACCGCACCCAGATCCCGTCAATCATTGCAGCGATAACCTCGGCAATTTCATCGGCTTTCCGGTCACTGGTCAGTTCACGCAATTCATGGCGCAGGTTTGATGCCAGGCGGCGGAAATAAACGGTATTTAACCGCCGCAAAGGTTCCGAAAACGGCACCTGCGCCCAAAAGGACAACCACGCCACAGTCACCTGCGGGGTAAACTGTTCTTCGTTGAAATTGGTATTCACAATGGCTTCCAAACGCTCCATCGGCGTTTGGCATTGCGCAACCCTTTCAAGAAAATCAGCACGCAATTCCTGCATCAGAGACAACATCGTTGCCTCCAGCAGGGCATTTTTACCGCCGAAATAATGCGAAATGATACCGGACGACATTCCTGCGGTGCCGGCTATCCGGCTGATCGTCGCATCGGCAAAACCAAACTGGTGAATGGTCGCAATCGTCGCATCAATAAGTTGCCTGCGGCGGACAGGCTGCATTCCAACCTTGGGCATTCTGGTATCCAAAATCTTGCGATCCGAAGCAGAAAAAATCGATGAAACGGTTTTTTCCCCTTCGCAATTGACCTGAAAAGAATATGATGTATTTTAATTGAACATTCAATCAATAAAAACAGGTGAGGCCGTTACCATTTCCCTAAACGCAGAATCCTGCGTGTTTTCGGCTATCTGGCTCATCTGTTTGAATTAATTCCGGCCTGCAACACCGCGTTGATTGCAGTTCTGGACGAGTGTTGGCGCAAAGACCGTTGATGTTCGTCTGGCTTCCGGAACCGAGAGTCTGTTGCCACGTTTGGCAACAGTATCCGTAAGGTCCATACAAGGGAGAACCAGAAACATGACTTGTCGTAAATCCATTACCCGCCTTATGTGCAGCACCATGATTGCAGGTGCCGCACTGCTGGGTACAACTGCCGCCCGGGCAGAAGTCCCCGATGCCTGCAAAACGGTAACCTTCTCTGATGTTGGCTGGACTGACATCACCGCAACCACAGCCACCGCCTCGGTGCTGCTTGATGCGCTGGGTTATAAAACCGAAACCGAACTTCTTTCGGTGCCGGTTACCTATACCAGCCTTAAAAATGGCGATGTTGACGTGTTTCTTGGCAACTGGATGCCAACCATGTCAGCCGATATCAAACCCTATCTTGATGATGGCTCGGTTGAAAAGCTGAAGGCCAATCTTGAAGGGGCAAAATACACCCTGGCTGTTAGCAAGGCAGCCTATGACGCCGGGCTTAAAAGCTTTCAGGATATTGCCAAATTCAAGGATGAACTTGATGGCAAAATTTACGGCATTGAACCGGGCAATGACGGCAACCGCCTGATCCAGGATATGATCGACAACAACCAGTTTGACCTTGGGGAATTTGAACTGGTTGAATCATCCGAACAGGGCATGCTGGCCCAGGTCAAACGCATCACATCGCGCGATAAATTCATCGTCTTCCTTGGCTGGGAACCGCACCCGATGAATGCCAAATACGATATGGCCTATCTTGATGGCGGCGACGATGTTTTCGGCCCCAATTATGGTGGCGCCACGGTTTATACCAATGTGCGCAAGGGCTACCTGACCGATTGCCCGAATGCTGGCAAATTTGTTGATAATCTGAAATTCACCCTCGAGATGGAAAACCAGATTATGGATTCCATCCTCAACGGAAACGAAGACCCGCAAAAAGCCGCCAAAGCCTGGATCAAGGCCAACCCGGATGCGGCCTATGCCTGGCTTGATGGTGTCACCACCGTTGATGGCGGCGATGCCAAAGCCGCCGTCAAGGAAAAGCTCGGCCTCTAATCGCCTGACATTTCACAATGCCGATATCCCTGCCCCGGTTTTTACCCGGGCAGGGTACGTGCCCACGGTGCCCCTGTTGCGTCCTTACCCAGCAGGCAGCGGCCAGCTTTAAGGGTGCGGAAGTCATAAATACTCATTCATTAAATTTACTGGAATTTGTCCCATGGAATGGCTCACGGAAATCAAGATTCCGCTAGGGAGCTGGATTGCATCCCTGATGGACGCCTTAAATGATCACGCCGACTTTGTTTTTTATGCCATCTCGGATGCGCTGGGTTTTGTCATTGACCATACTGTCGATGCGCTGGTCTGGTTGCACCCGCTTGTTATCATCGCCTTTTTTGCCGGTCTTGCGATCTGGCTGCATAAATCCTGGAAGCTGACGGCTTTTACCATCCTGTCGCTGCTCCTGATCGTCAATCTTGGCTATTGGGAAGCAACGATGGAAACACTGGCAATGGTGTTTTACGCCACGCTGATCTGTATGCTGATCGGGGTGCCGCTTGGCGTTGCATCAGCACATCGACCCTGGCTTTATCATGCCCTGCGCCCGGTGCTTGACCTGATGCAGACCATTCCGACTTTTGTGTATCTGATCCCAACCCTGATCCTGTTTGGTCTGGGCGTTGTACCCGGTCTTATTTCAACGGTGATTTTTTCAATCGCCGCACCAGTCCGCTTAACCCAGCTTGGCATTTCATCAACGCCCAAAGCCCTGATCGAAGCTGGCCAAAGCTTTGGCTGCACCCCACGGCAACTGCTTTTTAAGGTTGAACTGCCATCTGCCATGCCATCTATCATGGCCGGGCTGACGCAGTGCATCATGCTGTCGCTTTCGATGGTGGTGATTTCCGCCCTTGTCGGCGCGGACGGATTGGGCAAACCAGTGGTGCGCGCCCTTAACACCGTCAATATCGCCCAGGGTTTTGAAGCCGGGCTTGCAATCGTCATTCTGGCAATCGTGCTGGACCGCATTTGCCGCCGCGACAACAGCGAAAAAACGGGGCAGTAACATGACCAATGCCGTTGAATTCGACAATATCGATGTAATTTTTGGTGACCGCCAGGCAGAGGCCCTCGCCCTGCTGGACCAGGGTAAAAACCGGTCGCAAATCCAGGAAGCAACCAACAATATTCTGGGGGTTGCCGATGTCAGCTTTAATGTGCCGCAGGGTGAAATCTGTGTTTTGATGGGGCTTTCTGGCTCTGGCAAATCATCGCTGCTGCGCTGCGTGAATGGCCTGAACAAGGTTTCACGCGGGTCGCTGCGGGTACGCCATGGCGATGGCGATAATATCACTGATGTCACCAGCTGCGATGCGCAAACCCTGCGTACCCTGCGCCGCGAACATGTCGCCATGGTATTTCAGCAATTCGCGCTGCTGCCCTGGCGCACCGTTGCCGAAAATGTCGGCTTTGGCCTCGAACTTCGGGGGATGAACGCCAGGGAACGCCAGGAAATTGTTCAGGAAAAACTCGCCCTTGTCGGGCTGGCTGAATGGGCATCCAAATACGCCCACGAACTTTCGGGCGGCATGCAGCAACGCGTGGGCCTTGCCCGTGCCTTTGCTACGGATGCCCCCATCCTGCTAATGGATGAACCTTTCTCCGCCCTTGATCCGCTTATTCGCAATCGCCTGCAGGATGAACTTCTTGATTTGCAGGAAAAGCTGAACAAAACGATCCTGTTTGTCAGCCATGATCTGGATGAAGCCATGAAGCTGGGCAATTCAATCGCGATCATGGAAGGCGGTTATGTTGTGCAGCATGGCAGCCCCGAAGACATCGCCCTGCGCCCGGCAAACGATTACGTCGCCGATTTTGTTGCCCACATGAACCCGGTCAATATCCTGCGTGCCCGCGCCATCATGCAGCGTGCCACCAATGACCAGCGCAATGGTTCTGGCGATTTTAAAATCGAAGACGAAGATATCCACATCACCGTGGCAGATGGCGTGGTAAAAGCCGCCAGAAAAGGGGCCGGCCAGGAATTGCGCCTTGTCCCCTATAACGGCACCCTGCCCGATGATCTTGGCACCACAAACAATTCCGTCATCTTTGTTGCCGATGAAAATGTGCTGCTAAAACACCTGATCGAAATTCGCGAAATCACCCAGAACCCGGTAATCCTGACGCGCGAAAACCGCCTTTCAGGCACATTGGGTCGGCGCGAATTTTTCGCCAGCCTGACGCAAACCGCAACGGTCGGCGACTAGCCACACACCGTAAACCGCACCTAAAACAAAGGCGGCCGCGCATCACATGCGGGCCGCCTTTCGTTTATTGGTGTGCCTTGGCACGCAACGCGCGGTTTTAACCGCCGGTCACGGGCGGAAATAATGCAATTTCCCGCGTTTCGCCAATAACGGCGTCCGCCTGGGCAAATTCCTGATCCAGCGCAACACGCACCAGTTCCGGGTCCTGAAAGGCGGCGGCGTAATTATCCCCGCGCGTTGGCATCCATGCCAAAAGGTCCGCCACGGTGCGGATATTTTCAGGCAGGTCCAGGGTTTCTTCAGCCTTGCCGATACGGTCCTTGACCCAGGCAAAATAAACAATCTTCATCGTCAATCCGGTGTTAAATCATGTGTTTTGCGCATGCTGGCCCAAAGCAGCCCCTGGCACAAGGCGCAAAGCATCACGAATAGATAAAATATCCGTCAGGTGCGGCTGCCAAACGTGCCGTCAGGTTATCGATGAAAAACCGTTCCGCCCGGCTTAATGACATGCGCGGATTGGTCACCAGATAAATATCAATCGCGGGCGGCGCATCATATGGGGGGAGTTGCCACAACACCCCACGGTCACGCGCGCTTTTCACAACATGTATCGGCAAAGGCCCAATCCCCAAACCGGCATTGATCAACCTGCGCACTTCTTCCAGATGCGGGCTGGTGGCAATAACCTTGCCTTTCATGCCTTCACGCGCGCGCAAAACGGCCACTGGCGCCAGTGCATCGGAAAGCTGATCGGTGGAAAAT
Organism: Thalassospira marina; assembly: GCF_002844375.1. Lineage (NCBI taxonomy): Bacteria > Pseudomonadati > Pseudomonadota > Alphaproteobacteria > Rhodospirillales > Thalassospiraceae > Thalassospira > Thalassospira marina. Next base: position 2,319,572 of record NZ_CP024199.1, read on the forward strand.
GAAACAAATGCTTCGTGGCGCAAGTCGGCCAGTGTCAAATCCCGCCGGCCAAAAAGGTGATGCGTCGGCCCGCAAAAGAAGCCGAAATGTTCCCGGTAAAGCCTGCGATATTCCAAGCGCGGATGTTGTTCATTGACCAGGCAAATGCCAAAGCTCGCCTGCTGGGACAAAACCTGGCTAACAACATGGGCCGATGTGGCAACATTGATTTCATAGGTTACCTGTGGATGCTGCCGGTTAAATTCAAACAGGGCTTCGTCAAGGGGCGGGAACACCACGTGGCTTGCCATCCATAAATGCAAATGCCCGGTCAACTGCCCGCCACTATCCTGCATCACATCGGATAAGCGGCCAATGGCACCGCAAATTTCCCGGCATTCGTGATAAAGTGCCGCACCCTGCTCCGTCACTTCAAAACGGCCACGTTCGCGGTCAATCAGGCGCGCGCCGATCTGGTCTTCCAGGCGTTTCAAGGCATTGCTGACACTGGGCTGGCGCAACAGCAACCGGTTTGCCGCCCCGGTGATGGACCGTTCCTCGACAATGACGGTAAAGGTATGCAGCAGGTTCCAGTCAAACCTGCGTCTGGAAATATCATCCATAACCGCCTCATAGTTATTCGCTATGGGTTATATTCTACTTATCTATTTGCGCTATAGGCAAGCTTAAGGTGGAATGCTTGCAAGATTGAAAACTGGCAACACGAATTGCCCGGCATAAAAAGGATATCGGGGAAATGTCCATTTATGCTGCATAAACGGGAGGCCCGCATGGCCGCTGGTGTCGCAAGGGCGCAAAAACGCGCCCCGTGGATACTGCTTTCACCATCACTGGTAACGATTGGCTTTCTGCTGATCATTCCGATGATGTTTATTGTGGTGTATTCCTTCTGGTTACGAACCGCCACCGGCGCGGACCAGACCGGGTTCTACCTTGATAACTGGCAGGAAGTACTATCCGATCCGTTTTATCGCGACATCCTGTTTCAAACCCTGAAAATCGCGTTTTACACCACAGTCATTTGCGCCTTTGTCGGCTACATTCCCGCCTATTTTGTTGCCAATACGCGCATGCGCTCCAAAACGTTTCTGCTGTTGATGCTGATGTTACCTTTCTGGATCAGCTACATCATCCGCACCATGTCCTGGATCAATATCCTTGGCACGTCAGGTGCCATCAACGGCCTGTTATTGTGGGCTGGCATCATCGATAGTCCCCTTAACATGCTTTATAACCAGACCACGGTTATTCTTGGCCTGGTGCATTATCTGCTGCCTTTCATGATCCTGAATGTCTATGTCAGCCTTGATGGCATTGACAAAAACCTGACCGAGGCCGCCGAAAGCCTGGGCTGCAATGGCTTCCAGGCCTTTCGCGAAGTCACATTGCCCCTGTCTTTTCCCGGTCTGGCTGCGGGGTCGCTATTATGTTTTGTGCTGGCATCGGGCACCTATATTACCCCGCTTATTCTGGGCGGCCCGCGCGATGCGATGTTTGCCAATCTGGTATTTGAAGCCATCATCACGCAACTCAACTGGCCGCTTGGCTCGGCCCTGTCGCTGGTGCTGCTTGCACTACTTGGGGCTCTGGTCGTGATTTACACCCGTTATCTTGGCGTTGATCAAATCGCCAAAAGTTTCCGGTAAGGGGGGAATTTATCATGACAAACGGCTGGTCCTGGATCCGTATCGCCACCATTTTCGTTTATCTTTTTCTGTTTGCGCCGGTCGCTGTCGTTATCCTGCTGGCTTTTAACGCCAACCAGTTTGGTAGCTTCCCGATCGAAGGATTTTCCCTGCGCTGGTTTGATTCCCTTTTGCATAACGATGCCATTGTCCGGGCATTCAAAACGTCGCTTTTGCTCGGTGTTTTAACCAGCATCATTTCAACGACAATCGGCACAATGGCGGCTGTTGCCATGGTGCGTTATGATTTTCCGGGGAAAAAGGCCATTTCCAGCCTGCTGATCGCGCCCATCCTCATCCCCGAAGTGGTCCTGGCTGTTGCGTTATTGCTGTTCCTGCAATTCCTTGCACTGCCCAAAAGCTTTGGCCTTTTGCTAATGGGGCATGTTGTTTTTACCCTGCCCTTTGTGCTGCTGGTCGTACAGGCACGGCTGGTATCCATTCGCCGCGACGTCGAAGAAGCCGCCATGAGCCTGGGCGCCACACCAATCCAGACCTTTTTTGAAATCACCCTGCCCCTCATGCTGCCTGCGGTTATGGCTGGCATGCTGTTTTCCTTCACCATTTCATTTGATGACATTACCGGCACCCTTTTCTGGAAACCGGGCGGCGTTGAAACCGTCCCCACCCAGATCTTTGCCATGCTGCGCAATTCCATCAGCCCGGAAATCAACGCCCTTGGCGCTGTCATGGTGATGTTCACTGTTGCCCTGCCCCTTGTCGCCACCGCCATTGCCCGCCGCCTTTCGGCAGCACGCATCAAGGCCAGCATGGCCAAATAACGAAACGGGAAAACCCGTCAAAACACCAAAAGAACAAAGACAAAAACATCAAACCTTTATCAGGAGGCTTAACCAATGGATGATACGAAACGTTATGAACGCCTGCTAAGCCGTTATAAAAATGGCGAAATCAGCCGCCGTACTTTTTTGACTGTTCTGGGCGCTGCTGGTGCTGCTGCCGGTATTGTGGGCGGGCCGATGGGCATGCTGGTCAAATCGGCCAGGGCCGCCACACCCGAACAGGTCCGTTTTGACGGTTGGGGTGGCGTCGTTTCCGAGGCCTTTGAAAAACATGCCTTTGCCCCCTATACCGCAAAAACCGGCATCAAGGTTGTTTCCGGCACCTTTGGTGGCGCGGATGAATATCTGGCACGGGTAAAATCCAGCCAGCCTGGCGAATTCAACCTCGCCCACCTTTCCGGCGTGTTCGACTATGCCCGTTATCACGGGCTGGAGCTTAGCTCCGAACTGAACGAAGCCAATATTCCCAACCTTAAAACTGTCATCACCAACCTGATCGAGCCGCTGCGCAAAATCTCGGACGGTAAACTTTCGGCTGTTCCCTATGATTATGGCACCACGGGCATTGCCTATAATCGCAAACATATCAGCGACGACGAAGCAAAGACCAAAGGTGCCAAGCTGATGATCGATGAAGCCTATAAAGGCAAAATCGGCGGCTGGGCGGAATGGAAAACCCGTGTCTGGTATGGCGCCCTGCAATCGGATCAGGACCCGAACAACATTGGTGATATGGAAGCCGTTTGGGACATGATCCGCAAACATCGCGATCTGGCCCTGAAATACTGGACTTCCGGTGCCGAGCTGATGAGCCTTCTGGCCGAAGAGGAAATTTACGTTACCGAAGGCTGGTCGGGCCGCATTCGTGCCCTTCAGGACCAGGGGCATGACATTGGCTATTACGACCCCAAAGGCGGCCTTGGCTGGCAGGAATGCATCTTTGTTCTTAAGGGCAGCCCGATGGCAGCCTGCGAAGAACTTCTAAATTTCATGCTGGAACCCGAAGTCGCCATTGCGGTTGCCGAAGGGCAGTTCTACCCGCCCTCGCTGGATCCGCAAAAGGTCGAACTGGGCAAACTCATACCGACCCTTCCGGCATTTGACCCCAGCGGTACGCTGGACGGGCTCAGCTTCTTTGATCCGGCCTACTGGAACAAAAACGAAGCTGACTGGTCGAAGAAATTTTCACGGGTACAGCGCGGTTATTAATCGCCCTTCCCGTCAGGCAACCCGGCGCCGTTGGCCTCTCCCTGGTGCGGGGCCGGGTTGTTTTAAAAAGACTGACAAAGGTAACAAACCATGGCCGAACGCCAGAATGCCGTTGAATTGCGCAATGTCGTAAAGCGATATGGCGAATTCACCGCCGTCAAAAAAATGGACCTGACCGTTCCTGAAAACAGCTTTGTCACGTTTTTGGGGCCATCGGGATGTGGCAAAACCACCACCCTGCGCATGATTGCCGGTTTGACCGACATCAGCGAAGGCGACCTTATGATACGGGATAGGAGGGTCAATGACCTGCCTATCCACAAACGAAATCTGGGGCTGGTATTTCAGAACTACGCGCTGTTTCCGCATAAAACCATTTTTGACAATATCGCCTTTGGCCTGAAATACCGCAAAATCGCCAAGGCCGATATCGCCCGCAAGGTTCAATCGGCGCTGGAACTGGTGCAATTGCCCCATGTCGCCGAACGTTACCCCAACCAGCTTTCCGGCGGGCAGCAGCAACGCATTGCCCTGGCGCGCGCCATTGTCATCGAACCTGATGTTCTGCTGCTTGACGAACCACTTTCGGCACTTGATGCCAATCTGCGTGAAGAAATGCGTGTCGAATTAAAACGCATCCAGCGCGAACTTGGCATTGCCACGGTTTTTGTCACCCATGACCAGTCCGAAGCCCTGGCAATGTCGGATAAACTGGTGGTGATGAATAACGGTGTCGTCGAACAGGAAGGCGCACCGGAAGACGTTTATAACAACCCGTCATCCGCCTTTGTTGCCGACTTTCTGGGGCATTCAAACATCTTTGCCGGCCAACTGGCCGAACCGGCAGGCGATACCGCCCCGGTCCATCTGCAGGGCGGGCCCAGCCTTTTGACCACGGCCCATCAAATGGAACGTGTCGCGCACCAGCAAAATGTGCGCGCCGTGATCCGGGCGGAAAAAATTACGGTTTCAACCGACAAAACCCCAATCAGCGGCGATGCCGGCACCAGCATCCCCGGACGGGTTAAAACCGTTGACTATCTTGGGCAGATGGCGCGCTATTTTATCACGGCCGAAGGGCGTGACTGGCAGGTCATCAACCCGATTGACCAGCATCCCTTTAGCGAGGGTGCGGAAATTTTCATGCATATCCCTGCACGTAACTGTGTGTTGTTACCCGGCCATTCAGACTGACCGGTTTTCGAAAGCCCCACCAGATGACCCATGAAATGACAAAACCCGGGCATAACCGGGATTCAAAGCTGTTCTATCAAAGCCGGTCACGCCGTCCGCTTATCGACCATGCCAAAGGCGTTTACATGTGGGATGTTAACGGCCAACGTTACATCGACGCATCAAGCGGCGCCATGGTCAGCAATATCGGCCACAGCGACCCGCGCGTTATTGCCGCCATGCAAAAACAAATGGAACAGGCGACATTTGCCTATCGCCTGCATTTTGAAAATGATGCGGCCGAAAATCTGGCCTGGCGCCTGGCCGAACGCGCACCAGGCGACCTGGAACGAGTGTTTTTCGTATCGGGCGGGTCCGAAGCCGTAGAAAGCTGCCTGAAACTGGCACGGCAATACACGCTTGCCATTGGGCAGGCCCAACGCAGCAAGGTCATTTCACGCTTTCCCAGCTATCATGGCTCAACGCTAGGCGCGCTGGCGATCACCGGCTATACGCCGATGCACGCGCCCTTTGCCCCGATGATGGTTGATCAACCCAAAATCCCGGCACCAACCTGCTATCTCGACCGCGATGACCTGAGCGATCATGACCGCGGCCTTAAATATGCAAACATGCTTGAAGCCGAAATTCTGCGCCAGGGCCCCGAAACAGTACTGGCCTTTATCATGGAACCCGTTGGCGGGGCCGCCACCGGCGCCCTTGTTGCGCCCGATAGCTACTACCAGCGCATTCGCGAAATTTGCGATCAATATGGCGTGTTGCTGATCTATGACGAGGTCATGACCGGCGCGGGCCGAACCGGTAAATATTTCGCCGCCGAACACTGGAATATCGTGCCCGATATCCTGGCAGTGTCAAAAGGCCTGGCAGCAGGTTATGCCCCGCTAGGCGCCATGATCGCGCCAGACCGTATTGTAAGCCCGGTTCTGGATCATGGCGGCTTTATCCATGGTTACACCTATGCCGGCAATCCCATTGCCTGTGCGGCGGGCAATGCGGTGCTTGATGTTATCGAACAGGACGGCCTTTTGGAAAACGCCGCATCATCGGGTGCCGCCCTGAAGGCCGAGCTAGGCAAGCTGATGGCATCCTATTCCTTTATCGGGGATGTGCGCGGCAAGGGCCTGCTGCTTGCAATGGAGCTGGTTGCCAACCGCGACACAATGGAACCCATCGCCCCAAAACATATGGCCGCCGCCCGGCTGGTTGATATCGCCTATGACAAAGGCCTGATCATTTACTGGCGACGTACACGCGGCGGGTATCGCGGTGACCATGTTATGGTCTGCCCACCCATGACCATAACACTTGACCAGTTTGGCGATATTCTGGGCCCGCTTAACGATGCCCTGGCACAGCTTGAAACCGAACTTAAACAGGCGGGGGGCATTTGACATGGCAAACAAGGTTATTATCACCTGTGCCGTGACCGGGTCGGTCCATACCCCGTCCATGAGCCCGCATCTGCCCATCACCCCCGATGAAATTGCAGATCAGGCCATTGCCGCGGCAAATGAAGGGGCCGCCATTTTGCACCTTCATGCACGGAACCCGGAAACGGGTTTTCCGGCCCCGGACCCGGAAATTTTCATGCAATTTCTGCCCAAAATCCGCCAGGCAAGCAATGCGGTAATCAATATCTCGACCGGCGGCGGAATGACCATGACGGTGGATCAACGCATTCGGGCTGCGAAAACAACATCGCCGGAAATGGCATCGCTTAATCTGGGCACCATGAATTTTGGCCTGTTCCCTGCCCTTAATCGTAAAACCGAATGGCAGCACGACTGGGAACCGGACTTCCTTGAAAGCAGCCGGGATTTCGTATTTAAAAATACATTTTCAGATATAGAAACAATGCTGTCGCAACTGGGCGATGCCAACGGCACCCGGTTTGAATTTGAATGTTATGATGTTGGACATCTTTATACGCTGGCCCACTTCATTAATCGTGGGCTGGTAAAAGGCCCGGTCTTTTTGCAATTCGTGCTGGGTGTTTTGGGTGGCATTGGGGCCGACCCTGAAAACCTGATGCATATGAAGGCCACCGCCGACAAACTTTTTGGCGACCAATACCGGTTTTCGGTATTGGGGGTTGGCCGGGCACAAATGCCATTTGCCGCCATGTCGGCAGGGATGGGCGGGCATGTGCGTGTTGGCCTGGAAGACAATCTTTACATTCGCAAAGGCGAACTGGCGCGCAGCAATGCCGAACAGGTCGCAAAGGTTCGCGACATTCTGACAGGTTTGAACCTTGAAATCGCGACACCGGACGAAGCCCGCGAAATGCTGGGCCTGAAGGGATATGACAGCGTCGGGTTTTAAACCCGGCCATCCCGCACGCGTCACCACCAAACGACCAAGGAAAGGGCGGCAGGATGATGCATGCCTATTTTTCACCAGACCAATTGTTACATCACGGCCAGTCCTTTCTGGTCGGTGGGGAACGAAAACCCATTCCCGAAACGCCGGAACGGGCCGATATCTTAAATGCTGCCCTAACAAAGCTGGGTATTTCCCCATCCCGACCCGCCGATTATGGCCTGTCCCCCATCGCCCGCGTCCATTCGCCTGAATATCTGCTGTTTTTGGAAAACATCCATCAGGAATGGCGCGCAGCAGGCGGTGCCGACATTGTGGTTCCCCATATTCACCCCTTTGATCGTCAGGGTATTTACCCGGCAACACCCGCGGGCAAGGCTGGCTTTCATCTTGGCGATACATCCTGCCCGATTACCGCGGGGACATGGCAATCAGCACGGGCCAGTGCCAATTGCGCAATTGCGGCTGCGCGCGATGTTGGTGCTGAAAAAACCGATATCGCCTATGCCCTGTGCCGCCCGCCAGGGCACCACGCCAGCCGTGAAATTGCAGGGGGGTTCTGTTATCTGAACAATTCTGCAATTGCGGCAATGGATCTGCGCGAACGGTTTGGCAGAGTCGCCATCCTGGATATCGACCTGCATCACGGTAATGGCACGCAACACATATTTTATGACCGGGACGATGTTTTAACCCTGTCCATCCATGCCGACCCGGCAGGATTTTACCCGTTTTACTGGGGCCATGCCCATGAACGCGGCAATGGCGCAGGCCTTGGTTACAATCACAACTTTCCCCTGCCCCTTGGCAGTGGCGATGAAGTGTTTCTAAATGCCCTGGATCGGGCATTGGAAACCATACAGCGCTACGCGCCCGATGGGCTGGTTCTGGCATGCGGGCTGGATGCTTCTGGCGATGACCCGTTTGGGGGACTTTGCGTCAGCACTGGCGGATTTGGCAAAATATCCCGTAAAATCAGCTTGATCGGCCTGCCCACCGTGATAGTTCAGGAAGGCGGGTATGTCAGCCCGACACTGGGTGACAACCTTGTTCAGTTCCTTGAAAGCTTTGCGGAGGCACGATCATGACTTCAGCCGACATCATCATCATCGGGGGTGGAATCGCCGGGATGTCTGCAGCCTATTTTTTGGCGCAGAAAGGCAAAAAAGTGATCGTTCTGGAACGCGAAGACCAGCCTGGCTATCACAGCACCGGGCGATCCGCCGCACTTTACAGCGAAACCTATGGCCCGAAAATCATTCGTAAAATGTCCACGGCCAGCCGGTCCTTTTTCCTGACCCCACCCGAAGGCTTTACCGACCATCCAATCCTGACCCCGCGCGGCATGATGATTGCCGGTATGCCCGGCGAGGAAAAGGAACTGCAAGAGCTGTTAACCGAAGGCCGGGCAAATGGTGCGGATGTGCAGGCACTTAGCCCCGCACAAATTGGTGAACTGATCCCGATCATTGATACCACCCAGTTTATCGGCGGCGCGCTGGAACCTGCGGCAATGGATATCGACGTTCATGCACTGCATTGGGGTTTCATTCGCCATTTCAAACAGATGAATGGCGAAATCATCACCCGTGCTGACGTCGCCAAAATCGACAAAACTGACGAAAACTGGGTCATTACCACCTCGCGCAATGACCAGTTTAGCGCACCCGTCATTGTCAATGCTGCGGGTGCCTGGGTCGATGAAATTGCGAAGGCAGCCAATGTCACCCCGCTTGGCATTACGCCCAAACGCCGCACAGCCGTAATGGTGGACCTGCCCGCTGGCATCAATGCCGAAAAATGGCACATGACCGCCACCATCGACGAAGGCCTGTATTTCAAACCCGATGCCGGGCGTTTGCTGGTATCCCCGGCTGATGCAACCCCGACAACACCGCAGGATGTGCAACCCGAAGAACTTGACGTTGCCATTGCCATTGACCGGCTGATGACGGTTACCAGCCTTAAGGTGGGCCGCCCCGGCGAAAGCTGGGCCGGGTTGCGCAGCTTCTTTGCCGATGGCGACCCGGTTTCCGGGTTTGACCCGGCACAAAACGGCTTTTACTGGCTGGCTGGCCAGGGCGGATATGGCATTCAAACCGCCCCGGCCATGGGCGAATTTGCCGCCTGCATGATTTGTGGCGAGGACATCCCCGCCGGGATGAAAAAGCTCGGCATCACGCAAGAGGCCCTGTCCCCCACCCGGCCCGGCCTGTTGCCCGAAATTACAGAAGCAACATCATGACGGGCAACACTGACATACGGGCAAAACTACGCGCAGCCGTTCATGCCCGGCGCGACAAATTGCTGGCTGACCTTGCCGAACTGGTTACGTTTCCAAGCCTGCTGGGCGATGAAACCGGCGCGCAGGACTGGATGGCGCAAAAATACCAATCGATGGGCCTGAATGTTGAAAAGGTTGCCATCGATGTTGAAAAACTGCGCGACAAGCCCGGATTTTCACCGCCCGTCATCGAAAATTATGACGGGCGCGAAAATATCGTTGCCCTGTATCGCCCCCAAAACCAGACGGGCAAAAGCCTGATCTTAAACGGGCATGTCGATGTGGTGCCAACCGGTCCGGCCGATTTGTGGCAACAACCACCCTTTAGCCCGCATATCATTGGTGATTGGCTTTACGGGCGCGGTGCTGGCGACATGAAGGCAGGTATCATTGCCAGTTGCCATGCGTTTCAGGCGCTTTGTGATACTGGCCTGCTGCCTGCCGCCCCAATCACATTCCAGTCCGTGGTCGAGGAAGAATGCACCGGCAATGGTGCGCTGGCCTGCCTGCATGCAGGCTACCGTGCCGATTGCGCCATCATCCCCGAACCCTTTAACCAGACCCTGATGACGGCGCAATTGGGTGTCATGTGGTTTCAGCTTGACGTTAGTGGCAGCCCTGCCCATGTGCTCGATACATCGGCAGGCAGCAATGCCATCGAGGCCGCTTATGGCTTCTTCGAAACATTGAAAGAAGTCGAAGACCTTTGGAACCATCCAGCACACCGCCATGAAGCATATGGTGCGCATATTCACCCGGTGAATTTCAATCTGGGTAAAATATCGGGCGGGGAATGGGCATCGACCGTACCGCCGGTATGCCAGGCAGATATTCGCATCGGGTTTTATCCCGGCATGGATATGGCAGAAATTCGGGCAATGATTGATGCCGTCGCACAATCCGCGCTTGAAAATCATCCCGCCTGCAAGGGCGCGAAATTTGCCATTTCCTATCGCGGTTTTCAGGCCGAAGGATGCGTCATGGATGAACCCCACCCGATGATGCAAACCATTGGCCGCCTGCATCACGAGGTAACGGGCGAAGCCATAAAAAACTATGCATCAACAGCAACAACGGATGCACGTTTTTTCCAGATCTATGGCAATATCCCGGCCACGTGTTACGGACCCAGGGCAGAACGCATCCATGGCATTGATGAACGGGTTTCCATTTCTTCGGTAATGCAGGTTACCGAGGTCCTGGCCCTGTTCATGGCTGACTGGTGCGGCACCACGCCGCGATCCTGAACCACACTTTAAATTCTGATTGCATAAACGGAGCATATTATGAGCATCGAACGTTTCCATACCGGCCACCGCATGAGCCAGGCTGTTGTCCATGGCAATACGGTTTACCTTGCCGGTCAGGTTGGCGAACCGGGCGCATCGGTAACCGACCAGACCAAAAAATGCCTGGAACAGGTTGATGCCCTGCTGGCCGAATGCGGCAGCAAAAAAGAAAACATTCTGCAGGCAATTGTCTGGCTGGCAGATATGAATGACTTTGCCGAAATGAATGCCGTTTGGGACGCATGGGTACCGCAGGGCCACACCCCTGCACGCGCCTGTGGCGAAGCCAAACTTGCAACGCCGGAATACAAGGTCGAATTCATCATCACGGCCGCCAAAGACTGATTTTATAACGGGCGGTGGATATATCACCGCCCGTTTTACCTACCCCGCGCACCTTGCCCAATAGCAGTAAGGCAGCACGACCTCACTCCCTGCCCGTACTTGCATCGCGCAACCTTGATCGGCCAGGCCATCCGATGCCCATTCCGGATCAACCTGCCCGCCTCACCTCCCATTTCGCACTGAGTTCCTGATCAAACGCTCGCAGTCCCGTGACTGTAGCGCTCGGCATTCCCTTGCCTTAACCACATTATTTCAAGACCTTAGCGGAATTTGTTATCATCACACATCCTCTTGCAAATCGTCCGGCGGCACCGTCCGCCTCAATTCATATTGTAAGCATATAATTTGTATGCTAACTATTATTCATGGAAAACATCGACATTCTACGGCAAACCGTCACCACCAACCTGTTGCAAACCGGGCGTCACTGGCGCCGGGCTGCAACGCAGGTTTTGGGGCATCACGGCATATCCGAGGCCTGCGCCTCCCCTCTTATCTGGATCAGCCGCATGGGTGGCGGGGCGCGGCAAGTGGTGCTGGCACAACATGTCGGTATTGAAAGTGCGTCGCTGGTGCGCCTTTTGGACCAGTTGGAAACCCATAATCTGATTGAACGCAGATCAGACCCCAGCGACCGGCGCGCCAAATGCGTCTGGCTGACAGAAGAAGGCCAGCAACTGGCCAGCAAAATGGAAACGTTATTAACGCAATTGCGTAACCGCATTCTGACGAATGTCAGCCAGGCGGACCTTGAAGCAACCTTGCGGGTTTTTCAGGCCTTTGACGAAGACAATAGCGATTATACCCCTGAAACATCCCCGCAAATGGCAAAGATGGCGGGAGCCTGACTTTGAGCCTTCCTTCATGGCGGGACTGGATTTTTTCCGGGAAAGCCTTTGTGGCGTCGATGCTGGCGCTTTATATCGCGCTTTATTTTGATCTGCCGCGTCCCTATTGGGCGATGGCGGCGGTTTATGTTGTGTCCAACCCTCTGGCAGGCGCAACAGGTTCAAAGGCATTATATCGCGCACTTGGCACCATTATCGGGGCCTGTGCTGCCGTATTTTTCATGTCGATATTCATCAATGCGCCGGAACTGTTCAGCGTTGTCATCGCCCTTTGGACTGGCGTTCTTTTATATATTTCCATGCTCGATCGCACGCCGCGCAGCTATGTTTTCATGCTGGCAGGCTATACCCTGCCGCTGATCGCCCTGCCCGATGTTGGCAACCCCGAACTGATTTTCGATACCGCACTTGCCCGCAGCGAAGAAATCCTGCTGGGCATATTATGCGCCAGTATTGTCAACGCGGTTGTCTTCCCTGTCAGCATCAACAGCATGCTAAACGGCAATATCACCAAATGGCTGGGTGATGCCGCAAGCTGGGCCGAAGAAATTTTGCGCGGTGAAGGTGCAGTTCCTGAAACGCCGGTAAAACGCCAGAAACTCGCCAGCGACATTGCCGGTTTTGACATGTTGCTAAGCCAGTTGCGATATGATGTGAAAACCCGTGAAGTGGTCAAACCCGCGCGTGAATTGCGCGGGCGATTGCTGATGCTGCTGCCAATGTTTTCATCCCTTGCCGACCGGTTACATGCCCTAAAACAGATCAACAAAAATCTGCCTGCCGATATGCGCCCGGTATTGCAAAGCATTGCCGACTGGTTTTCGCAGCCAAACGCCATCACAGATGAAAGCGCCCACGCCCTGATTGCGCAAATCGATGCCATTGATACCGGGCCATCCCAAACGGGACATGACTGGGAAAACATGCTGCGCGCCAGCGCCCTCGCCCGTTTGCGCGAAATTGTTTATCTGTGGCGCGATTGCCATGCCCTTCATGCCATCATCCGTGACGGGCACCATAACCGTGGCTGGCAACCGCTTTTTCGCCATCGCAAGGTTATCGCCAACACCCGCTTTTATGATTACGGCATGATGCTGTTTTCATGCGGCTCAACCGTGCTGGCAACGCTGATTGCCGGGTTGGTCTGGATTCAGTCTGGCTGGGAATATGGCGCGGGCGCGGTGTTGATGGCGGCTGTCAGCGGTTCGTTTTTTGCCGCGATGGATCGCCCTGCACCGTTTATCATGATCCTGCTGAAATGGTTTTCGGCCAGTCTTGTACTGTCATTTATCTATCTGTTTTTCATTCTGCCACGTATTGATGGCTTTCCGCTGCTGGTCCTGGTTTTTGCCCCACCCTTCCTTGTTTTGGGCACGCTGATGCCCCGGCCGCAATATGCCATCATTGCCATGTTGCTGACGGTGGCGACGGCATCTTTCATCGCCCTGCAAAACCGTTTTAGCGTCGATTTTGTATCCTTCATGAATGGCGGGCTGGCATCGCTTATCGGGGTGGGTTTTTCACTGGTCTGGACCCTGCTGGTACGGCCATTTGGCAGCGAACTTGCCGCAAGGCGGCTTATGCATGCAGGCTGGGCAGACCTTGCCAATACCGCAGCAGGCAGTAACCGGCACGATCACAGCGAACTTTCGGGGCGTATTCTTGATCGCCTGGGTCAGCTTGTACCGCGCCTTGCCAGCCTGCCCGGTCGGGAAATGGCGAAAATTGATGGTTATGCCGAAGTCCGACTGGGGCTGAATATTTTGGCCCTGCAACGCGAACGCCGCCGACTGGGAAGTGCCTGCGCCATACAGATTGGCACAATGCTGGCCGCGATTGCCGGTTTTTACAAACAGCGCCTTAAGCAGGGCAAGGCCCTTGAACCCGCGCCGTCACTGTTGGTGCAAATTGATACCTGCCTTGCCCAAACCCTGAACGAACCGGCAGACAAACGTGCCGAAGCCCTTGATGCCCTGGTAGGCATTAAACGCGCACTGTTTCCCGATGCGCCGGTCACATCGCTGCTGCCATTATCCAATGATCACAACACTAACGCCCTAAACGCCAAAGCCGCAGAATAGGAATAACCCAAACAGGCATCCCTAACGCAGCTTTGGTATTTCAGCATCCAGCATCTCGCCTCAACGGTGGTCGATAAAAATCACCGGTCGCGACTATCGCGGCTATCGCGGGTTACGATCATGGAACTGCCCTCCAGCGTGCGATGAACCGGGCATTTATTGGCAATTTCAATCAACCGGGTGCGAATATCATCGCCAAAATCGCCGTGCAGCGTAATTTCACGTTCAAAGCGGTCGATTTTGGCGTTGCTTTGACGGACACCTTCGCTGCAATCCGAGCAATCGCTGGCGTGGATTTTCTGGTGGGTCACCTTGACCGAAATGCCATCCAGCGGGATCTGTTTGCGGTCCGCATACATGCGAATGGTCATGGATGTGCAGGCACCCAATGCCGATGCCAGATATTCATAGGGCGACGGGCCACTATCAAGGCCACCAGCACTTTCGGGTTCATCAGCCATCATGCGGTGTTTGCCTGCCACCAGCATGGTTTGAAATTTGCCCAAACCGGTTTCGCGCGCAAAGACACCTTCATTGGCCTCGCCAGCAGCAGGCACCAGTGGTTTTGCCGGTTGCGCGCCAACAATATAGGGCCGCGCCCATGCGGCAATAACACGTGCGGCATAGGCTGCATCTTCCGGATCCCGCAAAAGATGGTCAGCTTTATCAAGCGAAACATAGCTTTTTGGGTGTTTTGCTGCGGTAAATATCCGGGTCGCATTTTCAATACCGACGGTCTGGTCCATCGGCGCATGCATCACCAGCAATGCTTTGTGCAATTGCGACACTGACTGTTCAATATTGTGGGCTGCCAAATCATCCAGAAACTGCTTTTTAATCACAAAGGGCCGGCCACTTAGCGAAACTTCCGCGTGGCCCGCTTCGTTGATTTCGGCAAGTTTACTCGCAAAATTTTCAGTTACATGTTCGACATCGGCCGGGGCTGCAATGGTGGCAACGGCCGTGGCCTCGGGGATATCGGCCGCAACGGCCAGCACCGCTGCACCGCCCAGCGAATGGCCAATCAGCAGCTTGGGTGCCTCGAATTCATCGCGCAAATATTGCGCGGCACGGCGCAGGTCTTCAAGGTTGGATGTAAAATTGGTCGATGCAAAATCGCCCCCCGAACCACCCAGACCGGTAAAATCAAACCGCAAAACGGCCACACCCTGTTCATTCAGGGCCTGGGCAATTTTGCGTGTTGCGGTCAGGTCTTTGGTGCAGGTAAAGCAATGCGCAAAAAGGGCATATGCCAGAACCGGCCCGGCGGGCAAATCCAGACGTGCGGCGAGCGATGCGCCCATAGCCCCTTCAAAGCCCAGCTTTATTGGGCGAACTGCCATGTTCTTCTCCGTCGCGAAATGTGAAATATGCTTTGACAAGCTCGGCATACTTTACCAGCTTAACGGGTAGTCATTGTATGTTTTTTACGTTTAAAGACTGGTTCTAAAATGTTGCCCATCAAGACATCCCGCCTGATCCTGCGTGAAGCAACACATGATGACGCGGCCTTTATTCTTGAACTGCTCAACCAGCCCGACTGGATTGAATATATCGGTGATCGCAATATCGGCGATCTTGCATCAGCCGCTGTCTATATCAATGAACGTTTGATCAGCGCGTATCACGCCAATGGTTTTGGGCTTTATATGGTCGATCTGGCAAAAACCGGCGCCACCATTGGCCTGTGTGGCCTTGTAAAACGCCAAAGCCTGCCGGACCCCGATATTGGTTTTGCCTTTTTAAAGGAATGGCAGGGCAAGGGTTTTGCCCGCGAAGCCGCCGAAGCCACCCTAGAATATGCCTATCACGAGCTTGGCCTGGAACGGGTTGTCGGCTTTACCCTGCCGGAAAATAACCGCTCCATCCGCCTGCTTGAAAGCCTGGGAATGGTGTTTGATCGCACTGTTTTTGTCGATGGCGACCGCGAGGCCTGCAACCTTTATGTTCCCGCGCGCGAACACGAACCGGCAGCCTGAACCACCCTTTGCCATTTTGGCATATTTACGCGGCTGTTGCGTTTGAACCTGCCAAACGCAACATGCCTTTAATCACATTCTATTTACGCCGGATGCCTATCGTGCGCCCGACACCGGATGGTATGGGCAAATGCGCCTGTGCCTTGCGAATACCATCCAGGGTTTGAAAAATATCATCCGGGAACGGGGCCGACCGGCGGGTTTCCATATTGATATGCATGGTGATGATTTCGTTTGTGGCCGAAAGCCAGCCTTCATCCGCATGACGCATTTCATGATACATGTGAATGCGTTTTGCATCGCAATCCAGAACACGGGTATGAAGTTCAAACCTGTCATTCAGGAGAATTTCGCGGTCATAGGTCGCATGCATTTCAAGGGCAAAGGTCGAACCGCCACGCCGCGCCGGATATGTCCTGCCCAGCCCGACAGCATCAAGAAATGCAAGCGACCCCAGATTGAACGCCACGATATAATAGCCAACATTGACATGGCCGTTAAAATCGATCCATTCCGGCTGAACATCGCCCTGATAACTCACCAGCATTTCCGGGCCGAAAAGATTGCTGCTGATCATTTATCAAGGGCCTCAACAACGCTAACGGCTGCGGCGAAATCTTCAAGCGCGTGCCCGACCGATTTGAAAACCGTGCATTCATCATCGGACTGGCGGCCTTTGACCTTGCCTCGTGTTAAATCAAACAGGTCGCCATTAATGTCATCCTTGCTGATCGCACCGGACTGGATCGCCTGAACCACATCCCCCCCTTCGGCAGATGCACCATCAAAACTGTCCACAAAAATGCGGCATCTTTTCATAACCGCATCATCGGTTTCGCGCATTGTCGGCTTGAACGCCCCCACCAGATCAACATGCACCCCATCACGCAACCATGCCCCCTGCACCAATGGCTCGGTGCTAAGTGTGGCGCAGGAAATGATATCTGCCATGCGGCAGGCTGCCTGCAAATCGTCTGTCCCGGTGGCTTCAAGGCCCATTGCGGCAACCTCGCTTGCAAGGGCAGTTGCCTTTTCGGGCCGGCGGTTCCAGATCGTGACTTTTTTAATCAGGCGAACGGCGGCATGTGCCGCAATCAGATTGGGGGCCATCGCACCAGTCCCCACCATCACCAGATGGCTGGCATCCTTGCGCGCCAGATAATCCGCCGCCAGCGCAGATGCCGCCGCCGTCCGGCGCGTTGTCAGGCGTGTGCCATCCAGCACGGCAGCAGGCTGCCCGGTAACACCATCAAGCAAAATATAAATGCCCGAAACCGCAGGCAGGTTTCGCTGTGCATTGCCTGGCACAACAGCGGCAACCTTAACACCGGCTGCACCGTTTTTTTCCCAGGATGGCATCAAAAGCAGGGTTGCGTCATCCTCGCTGGTGCGTTCCATGTTGAAATGGCTGCGCAAGGGTGTTTCACAGCCCTTTTCAAACCAGGTGCGCAGGGCTTCAACCATTTCACGCGGCGGAACGGAACGATCAATATCTTCGGCGGTGACGAAACGCATGGGGCCTACCTGTAAATTTCTGGTTATTGTTACGTTTGCGCAGCCTAGCATGTTGGCAGGCCACCGTCACGGCAACAAGTCCCTGATTTACACGGTAAAAACAGCCGTTTCATGCTGTTTTGGTTGGGTTTTAGCCGATAATGCGCTTCAGGTTCCCGTAAAGAGAACCATTTTTGCAATATAGCTCTTCTAACACGGTAAAATGGTTTGCCCCCCAGGCCTGATGCACCGGCACCACCAGCCCCGCCTTACTGCAATAAGCAGCATAAGCCTGGCTTTGGCGTAAAAATTCGGGGGTTTCCTGCTCGCCCACCACCAGCATCATATTCGGCCCCATCGGCACCGCATCAAGCATTGGTGAATTATCCGCAGCACTTTCTTCCGTCAGGCGAATATCATCATTGATGCTGGTAAAGCGAAGCGGTTCAAGGTCGAACACACCCGATACGGGGATAACGGCACAAAAGGGTGTGGCATCGCCAATTTCCGTGTGCCAGTCATGCGCGGCCAACCGTGCAACAATCTGCCCCCCCGCCGAATGGCCGGAAATGCTCAGCCGGTCCCGATCCCCATTAAAATCTTCGATATGGTCATGCACAAAGGCAATGCAGCGAATGGCCTGCTGGGTGATTTCGCCGACCGTAACATCGGGGCACAAATCATAATTGGCAAACACCACACTGAAACCATCGGCAACCAGGGCACGGGCGATAAAGGCGTAATCGCGTTTATCCTGGCTGCGCCAATATCCCCCATGGAAAAACACATGGATCGGCGAATTGGGGTTGGGCGATGGGAAAACATCCAGGGTTTCTTTTGGCCCGGGACCAAAGCGCAAATCTGAAAGATGGTGCAGATCTGCGCGGGTTTTTTCGGATTCCGCAACAAACCGGGAAAAATGATCGGCAAAATCCGGCACGGTCTCGCGCGGGTTATACTGCCATTCCACCTCTGCCGTCGTAAAACCACCCCAGCCCATATGTGATTTCCCTGTTCTGCTTTGCCCGATGCCAAATGCGTCAAATGCCCAGATGATTTTTCTTTATTTCCGGGTTATTTGCAAACTGTTCAGAAGAACCATTCCAAACGATACGGCCTTTTTCCAGCACATAATGCCGGTCACAAACCGCCATCAATGCATCCAGGTTGCCATCAATAATCAGAACCGTCTGGCGTATATCGCGCAATTTGCGAATGCAGGCCCAGATATCGGTCCGAATGACAGGCGCCAGCCCTTCGCTTGCTTCATCAAGAATCAGCAAATCCGGGTTGGTCAACAACGCACGGCCAATGGCCAGCATCTGCTGCTCCCCCCCCGAAAGCTGATTGCCCATATTATTTTGCCGTTCCGCAAGGCGGGGAAACAGGTCATAAATCTGTGCCAGGTCCCAGCCCTGCCCGCGCGCCGTTGCCACCAGATTTTCGCGCACCGACAGGTTTGGGAAAATCTGCCGTCCTTCGGGCACCAGGCCAATTCCGGCACGGGCAATCCGAAATGATTTATGGCGGGAAATATCATTGCCCTTGAACCGGATGGCGCCCGCCTTTGCCGGGGTTAACCCCATAATGGATCGAACGGTGGTGGTTTTACCCATCCCATTCCGGCCCAAAAGGCTTACAATCTCACCTTCATTGATTTGCAAATTCACGCCAAACAAAACCTGGCTGCTGCCATAACTGGTTTCGACATTTTGCAATTCCAGCATCAGTATCCCTCCGCCAGATAGGCTTTTTGCACATCTTCATTTTCACGGATTTCATCAACCGTGCCCGATGCAATCACAGCCCCATTCACCAGCACCGAAATCATATCAGCCAGGCGAAACACGATATTCATGTCGTGCTCCACCAGCAGAATGGCGAAATCATGCTTCAACTGTTCAAGAAGTTCGGCCAGTTGCGCACTTTCGGTTGGCCCCATACCGGCCATTGGTTCGTCCAGCAACAAAACCTTTGGTTCCAGCGCCAGCGCCATCGCAATTTCAAGCTGGCGTTTTTGCCCATGCGCCAGGTCGGCCGCCCGCCGGTTGGCAAAGGCCACCAGACCAACCTGGTTTAACAACGCATCAGTGCGCCGATTAATGCTGCTATCCCGGCCAACCGCCCGCCAGAACGAAAAATGGTGCGACGCCCGCGACTGCACGGCAACCGCCACATTTTCAGCAACCGTAAAATCATCAAAAATCGCGGTGATCTGAAAGGACCGCGCAACCCCCATTCGGGCGCGTTTGGGCATGGAATAACGGGTAATATCCTGCCCGCAAAACCACACCTGCCCTTCATCGGGTTGCAATTCACCCGATAATTGCGACAGGGCCGTGGTTTTACCCGCCCCGTTAGGGCCGATCAGGGCATGGATCTTGCCGGTTTCCAAATGCAGGGACAAATTATCGGTCGCACGCAGGCCACCGTAACTTTTAAACAGGTTTTTGGCCTCAAATACCGGGCCGCTTTGCGAAATATCAGCCATGATCACCCCCGGATTTTCCCGCTGCCCGGCCATTGCCGGACAAAAAACCCACAATCCCGCCCCGGAAAAATACAACAACCAAAATCAGGATCGGGCCTAAAATGACCTGCCAGTGTTCGGTAAAGGATACCAGGCCTTCTTCCATCAAAAACAGGGCCAATGCCCCGTAAATCGGGCCAACAAGGGTGCCCATCCCCCCCAGGATCACAATCACCATCAATTCGCCGGACCGCGACCAGTGCAAAAGCCCCGGGCTGACAAATTCGGAATGATTGGCAATCAACGCCCCGGCAAGGCCACCAATGGCCGCGGAAATGCAAAAGGCCGCCAGTTTATAAAGCAGCGGGTCATAACCCAGTGCCCGCATGCGGCGTTCATTTTGTTTGCAGCCAATAATGACACGCCCAAAACGCGACGCCACCAGCCGCGACAGGAAAAACCACACCGCCAGCAAAATGGCAAAACACAGATAATAGAATGTATCGCGATCATAAAGGTCGAGGCCGGGAATGGCATTACGGTCCCACAGCGACAACCCGTCTTCCCCGCCATATTGCGACAGCGAGACAAAGAAGAAATAAAACAGCTGGGCAAAGGCCAGGGTGATCATGATGAAATAAACACCCGATGTGCGCAGGCTGATCAGGCCAATAATCACCCCGAAGAAAGCAGCCACCAGCATCGCAAGCGGCCAGACCACCAGCGCATCATTGCTGCCGGTCCAGCCGAAAATAAATTCGCTGCCATCAAAGGCATGCGTGCCCAAAATACCCGCTGTATAGGCCCCAATGCCAAAAAACGCCGCATGACCAAAACTGACCATACCGCCAAAACCAATGATCAGATCAAGCCCGACCGCCGCCACAGCATAAATCAAAGCGCGGTTGAACATCGTGATCAGAAAGGAATTATCAAAGGCATGGGCAATGGGCGGCACCAGTGCCAACAGCACAAAAATCGCCAGTGTTGCCCAGCTTTTGCGTGAAAAACTCTTAACCATGTGTCTGGAACAACCCCCGCGGCCGGAAGGCCAGTACAACGGCCATCAGAATATAAATCAGCATTGATGCCAGCGACGCCCCTGCCCCGTCGGCAACCGATGGCGGCAGCCACAGGCGCATCAAATCGGGGATGTAAACACGGCCCAAAGTATCGGTCAGGCCAATCAGCAATGCCCCGGCAACCGCCCCGCGAATGGACCCGATACCGCCAATAACAATGACCACAAATGTCAGAATAAGGATGTTTTCACCCATGCCGGACTGAACGGCGCTGAACGGTGCCGCCATCACCCCGGCCAAACCGGCAAGGGCAGCGCCAAAACCAAACAAAACCGTATAAAGCAGCGAAATATTGACACCCAGCGCGCCGATCATTTCCCGGTTTGATGCCCCCGCACGGATCCACATGCCAATGCGCGTTTTCATCACCAGAAAATACAAAAGCCCGGTCACCAAAATACCCGTGGCAATAACCGCCAGGCGAAACGCCGGATAAGGGGCACCGGGGATCAGCTCTACCGTGCCAGATAAAAATCCCGGCGTATCCATCGCGATGGGCTGACGCCCCCACAGGATGCTGACCATTTCATTAAAAAACAAAATCAGGCCAAAGGTCGCCAAAACCTGATCAAGATGATCACGGCGATAAAGCCGGCGCATGATGACAAATTCCATCACCATGCCGGTAATGGCAGCAGCGGCAATACCGGTCAGCAACCCCAGGAAAAAACCCGATCCATGGGCAATGGCCGTGGCACCCACATAGGCACCAACCATAAACAGCGACCCATGCGCCAGATTGATCAGGTTCATGATCCCGAAAATAAGGGTCAGCCCCGATGCCATCAAAAGCAGGGTCACGCCAAATTGCAGCCCGTTTAAAAGCTGCTCAAGGAATAAAAGCATAATTATTTTCCGGTGCCAAAACGGAATGGCCGGTACGAAACCGGCCATTCAACATATTGCGCAGGGCAAAATTACATTTTGCACTCGGATGCGTAGGCATCGACATGGTCAGAAAATACTTTGCCGACCAGCTTGTTGGTAAAGCCCCCATCCGGGTCCGCGACGACTTCGCGCACGTAAAAATCCTGGATCGGATGGTTGTTATTGCCGAATTTGAAATTGCCACGAACAGAAGCAAAATCAGCCTTTTTCAGGGCCGCGCGGAAATCATCCTTCTTGGACATATCCCCGCCAACTGCGGCAATGGCGCTGCCAATCAGATTGGCGGCATCATAACCCTGAACCGAATACAGGCTGGGTTTTGCGCCATATTTGGCAACATAACCGGCAACGAATTTCTTCGAGGCTGCGTTATCCATGTCGGGCGACCAATGCGAGGTATTTTTCATACCAACAGCAGCTTCACCCACAGCATCGACCAGATGTTCATCCGCCGAAAATGCCGGACCAAACAGGGGAATTTCATCCTTCAGGCCTGCCTGGGCGTATTGCTTGATAAAGTTGATGCCCATGCCGCCGGGGTAAAAGAAAAACACCGCATCGGGCTTTGCAGCGCGAAGCGATGCAATTTCAGCGGCATAATCGGTCTGACCAAGTTTGGTGTAAACCTCGTCCGCGATCTCGCCCTTATAGAACCGCTTGAAACCCGAAAGGGCGTCTTTGCCCGCCGGATAGTTCGGTGCCAGCAGATAGACCTTTTTAAAACCCTGGTCCTGCACATACTGGCCCATGGCTTCGTGGATATTATCGTTTTGGTATGCTGCGTTAAAATAGTTCGCATCGCATTTCGCACCGGCAAGCACACTGGGGCCTGCATTGGTGGAAATATAGATCATGCCATCACGAACGACCTTGGGCACAACGGCCATGGCAACGTTCGAAAAAATGATCCCCGTCATCAGATCAACATGTTCGCTTTCGATCATGCGGGTCGCAATCTGGCGTGCGCTTTCGGGTTTCAGACCATCATCTTCAACGATCAGGTCAATGTCCGAACCACCCAGTTTTCCGTCATGTTCGGAAATGGCCAGCTCAAACCCCTTGCGCATATCATCGCCCAGATACCCCGCACCGGTCGAAAGGGTCGTGATCATGCCAATCTTTACCGGCTCTGCGGCCTGTGCCGCAAAACTTGCAACACAGGTTCCCATCACCATGGCTGCGGCCCCCAGCAAAGCGGCCTTTTTGCCTTTTACCAACATCTTAAAGTCTCCCTGAAACCGAATTATGAATAGGTTATTTTGACTTGTTTTTTTGTTGTCTTTCTATTCATCCCCAATTTGGGCGCCGTTGCAATAACCAGTTTGTTTAAGCTTAAAGTTTTTTTATTTCATCTACGTATAATTACGTATTTTTCGGCAAAATTCCTGTTATCGGGCCTTGGAAAATGCCACAGTGCGCCGCTGCAAAACATACCTTTGCCAAAAACAGGGACCCGCGATGACCACCGACCAGACCTGCCCTTTCCCCACCAAAGATGCCGACCGCAACGCCATTTGGGACATGCTTGTCCCGCGTGACATTACCGCCTTTGTGCTGGCTGACTGGTCACTGGTTGAAAACGATTTTGCCGCCAATGGCTTTTATGGCATCGACGCGCACACATCACCCAATCCCGATGACTGGACCATGGCATTTCCCGACCTTTCCGCCTATCGCGATACATGGCTGTCGCAGGCACGTGCCAGCCAGAACACCGAATATGCCGAACGGTTATTTGATGCCGTTTTTGCCGCAACCAAACTTGAACATATCGAAATCACCGGCGACCGGGCACTGGCGCGCAAGCATTTCAATGGCAGCATCAAAAAAGCCGACGGCACCGAAGACCGCCTGCTGTGGAAAACCCACTATTACTGCCAAAAAGGCGCGGATGGGAAATGGCGCATCACTGGCTTTATCGGCTATCTGCCCAATAACGACTGACGCAAACATGCAAAAGGCGGCACCCGCAACACCGGATGCCGCCTTTTTTGTGCGATAAAGCCAGGATTTACCCCGAAAACCGCCTTACAAAACCTTGCCGCGTGCCGCAACGAAGGCCGGATTTTCAAAAATATCGCCCCGGCAAAGCTGCACATAATCAAACATGTTGCTAACGACACATACATGATTGGGAATGATGCGAATGCGCTGTCCAATTTCAAAGGGCTGCGTTGCGGGATCAAAGGTCAGAATACCATGTTCCTCGCTAAGCGCCTTGATGGTGACGTCGGGATGACCAACGACATAGCCAAAATGCTCAAGGCCAAACAAATCCGATGTCAAAACCTTTGACCCGGCATCGATAATGGCCCGTCCCGGTGCAGGCAATGACACAACCTGGCTTAGGACGTGCAGGGCACAATCCTCTTCCTGGCAGCCGCCCCGCGCGATGACGGATTTATCGTTATATATATAGGTCCCAATTCGATATTCGGTCGTCACCGGGGCCAGATGGGCCTGCCACATATCGGGCGTACCACCAGAACTGCGCACAGGGCATTCCAGGCCCAGCTTTTCGCATTCAGCCATCGCCGCGCGGAAAAATTCCTCAACCCGCGCGGTACCGCCATTGGGCGGATAGGTCATCAGCCCCATAAATTTGATGCCCGGCAAATCATGGATCAACCCGGCAAGCTTTGCTGCGTCCTGCGGGGATTGCACCCCGCAGCGCCCTGCCCCGGTATCGCATTCAACCAGAACTTCAAGCGCTTTTGGGCTATCGGCAAAGGCCGCCGAAAGCCCGCGCACGACAAATTCGTTATCGGCCACAACACGTAACAGATCGACCCGGTTAGCCAGGGTGCGCAGGCGTGCCAATTTACGATCGCCGATAATATTATAGGTAATCAGAATATCGCCGATGCCTGCATCTGCCATCACCTCGGCCTCGCCGATTTTCTGGCAGGTGATCCCCTGTGCCCCGATGGCGATTTGCTGCAATGCAAAATCAGGAATTTTGTGCGTCTTGATGTGCGGACGCAGGGCAATGCCGTGTTCGTCACAATATTCCTGATAGGTCCGCAAATTGCGTTCAACGCAATCCAGGTCAACAATGGCGCAGGGTGTTTCAAGCTCGGCTAATTCGGTCATTCTGTGCTCGATTTCATCATGATGCGAGTGCGAACGGATCATCAACAATGGGCCAGACCTTGCGGGTCAGATGTTTGTACCCGTTGGTTTTCGGGTCTGACGGGTAAGGACCATGCACATTGACGTAAACGATCTCGCCAGCAATTTTGGCAAATGCATCGTAAAAGTGATTGGTGGATTTGATAAACAGATATTTCTTCCCTGTGGGATCAACGCCCATATTGGAAAAAAGATCCGGATCAAAACTTTGCGCCCGATTGCTGTTTAAAATAACCTCGCCACCATCAGGCAGTTCAATCAGCGCACAATCGCCCAGCGGCACAATGCTGTCACCAAAGCTTTGCCATGAATTGCGACGCAGTTTTTTAACCGTCACCATCGCATCAACCGGCGCGCCCCCATGGGACGATGTTTTACCACCAAAGCGCAGCGGTAATTGCCCGCCCTCGCCCGCCGAAAAACAGATCCGCACGGCCATCGGGTCCCAGATCGTGCCAAAGGCATAATCCTTTAACCCGGCTTCCATCACCTTGCGCAATAAAAGGGTCGAATCACCTGGTACACCACCACCGGGATTATCCCATACATCGGCAATGACCACCGGGAAGTTTGACAGGCCCGGCAATTTCGCCATTGCCTGTTCGGGGGTGATAAAATCGGGCCGGGTTGTACCGCGAAAACCAAACAGTTCCATCCCCAGATCATGGGATAGGCCTTCAGCCTTTATGGCATCATTATCGGTTATGACAATAACGTGCGAGCCGATTTCAGGCACATCACCAGCCATAAAGCCATGAATGACCGAAACGGATAAAACCCCGTCTTTGCCTTCCATCGCCTTCATCCGATCGACAAAGGACCGCATCGGCTCGCGCGAGGTTGGCAGCACTTCAATCATTTTGCAGTCAAAGGCCGCCTTCACCGGTTTGATTTCGCCGCGAATGGTGCGCAAAACCAGATCAACGGTGGCGGCCCCTGCCTCGACAAAATCGGTATGGGGGAATTCCTTGAAAGCGACAAAAATATCGGCCGCAGCAAACCGCTTGGCGCTCAGATGGCTGTGCGGATCAAAGCTTGCGCCAATCACAACATCCGGCCCGACAATATCACGCACGGATTGCAACAAGTCACCTTCGCAGTCCAGGTAATCCTGCGCCACCATGGCCCCATGCAGGCCCAATACCACGCCATCAACCGGCATGGCAGCGCGCAACTGGCCTAGCACTTCATCGCGCAGGGTTTCGTATGTTTCACGGTTCACAAGGCCACCCGGTTCTGCCCAGGTTGCCGTGCCTTCGACCAGTTCCCAGCCCTCGGCCTTGGCCCGTGCACGGGCAACGGTAAAAACGGCACTGCACAAAGTCGGCGTTTCGGGGTGTTCACCAGGGGCTGCATAAAAGCTTTCGCGGAAATCCGACATATCGGTGCGAAGCGGGGAAAATGTATTGGTTTCGGTTGCGATGGAGGCGCAAAAAATCCGCATACCCGTGTCCTTCTTGATCTTTGTATTGGGTAAATTATTCAATGAAATCGTTACTTGGGCAGCGCCCATAAATATCGACGGGGCAAAGGGTGGCGGGAGGAAGCCGGGAGATAGCCCCCTCCCTGCCTGACGGAATTATTCCGTCAGATACTGTTTTTCGTTGGCTTTCTGGACTTCGGTTTTGAACAGGTTCAGCAGTTCAACACCCTTGTCGCCCAGGGTTTCCTGAACGTGTTTTTCCATGACCGGCTGGGTCACCTTTTTGAACTGTGCGCGTTCTTCAGGTGTCAGCGCATCGATTTCCATTTTGCCCATCAGGCCCTTCAGGCCACGATCGGATGCCTCGATCACGCGCGAAACGCCACGGCTGGCAACAACACAAGACTGTGCCGCATAACGAATGATGCGCTGCTGATCAGAGGTCAGATCATCCCAGAATGCCTTGGAAAGCATCAGGGTATAGGGCGAGAACAGATGGTTGGTCAGGGTCAGGTATTTCTGGACTTCGTTGAATTTCGCAAAGGTCACGGTCGGAACCGGGTTCATCTGACCATCGATAACACCCGTCTGCAGGCCGGCATAAACTTCGCCCCATGCCATCGGATATGCTTCTGCACCCAGTGCCTGCATGATTTTCTGATGCGACGGCAGCGACATGGTGCGGATACGCACACCCTTGAAATCGTCAAGCGATTTGATCGGATGCTGCGAGTTGGTAACAGCAAAGAACCCGCCGGTATCGGGGAAGCCAAGAACTTCGACATCGCCAAGCGTTGCTTCGATATCCTTGGCAAGGGCCACACCAAACGGACCATCATAAACATTATAGGTCGCGGCATTGCTGTCGAAGGCAAATGGCAGGTTCAAAACGTCAATACGCGGATAATAGGATGCGATGGCACCGGTTGATGTCAGGGTCGCCTGGATCAGACCATCCCGAACCATCTGCACATGTTCGGCTGCCGAACCAAGCTGGTTGGACGGGTAAACTTCAACCTTGATCGCACCGTTGGTATCCGCTTCAACGATATTGGCGAAAACGGCGGTGCAGGCCTGCGCCGGGTTTTCAAACGGATCAAGTTTGTTGTCATGGGCAAATTTCAAAATCTTTGCTTCGGCATGGGCGGTGCCAACCGTACCAGCCAGCATTGCGGTCGCGGCCATCAGGGCCCCGAAACGTTTCAGTGTTTTCATATTACCTCTCCTGATTGGATTATTGTGTGCCCCAAACACCCTGTCCCCCAGGGTGATCCGCCCTGGGCATGGGCGGATAACCAAGTGTTTCCGGTGCGTCGCAATGCCTAGCGGAAGCCAAGCATATGCGGCACAACCAGAGCCAGATCGGACCAGAAGGCGAACAGCAGCAGCACACCGATTTCCGCAATCAGAAACGGCCAGAGCTGTATCGCGATTTTTTCAAGTTTTTCCCCCGTCACCGAGGCCAGCACGAACAGACAGGCCCCGACAGGCGGCGTCATGAGCGAGATGTTCAGTGCAAGAACAAAGATGATGCCGGCATGGATCGGGTCCATCCCGATCTGCAGGGTCAGCGGCACAAGAACCGGGGCCAGAATGATCAGAATGGCATTGATATCCATGACCATGCCAATCGCCATCAAAAGGCCGACGATCATAAGGATGACCCAGTATGGGTTGCTAGAAACACCCAGAACCGCGCTGGCAACTTCCTGCGGAATACGGTTGAAACTAAGCCACCAGCCCAGGATCGAGGCAAAGGCGATGATGATGAAAATCACCCCGGTAACCCGTGCCGTGCGGATCAGCATCTGGATGAAATCATTGACCGTCAGCGCCCGATAAACAAACACCCCAATAAACAGGGCATAGGCAACCGCGACAGATGCCGCCTCGGTCGGGGTGACGATACCGCCCAGAATCCCCCCCAGAATGATCAAGGGCATGATCAGTGCGGAAATCGACGATTTGAAGATTTTCCAGATTTCAAGCAGGCTGGCGCGGCGTTCTTCCTTGGGCAGGTTTTTACGGCGTGCGGAAACGGCAATCACCGTCATGCAGATCAGGCAAATCATAAGGCCTGGCAAAATACCTGCCGCAAACAGGCCGCCAATGGAAACCCCCATCAGCGACCCATAAACCACCATCAAGCCCGACGGCGGAATGGTCGGCCCGATAATGGACCCCGCGGCCGTAACCGCACAGGCATAATCACGACGATAGCCCCGTTCGACCATGGCAGGCACCAGCGTTTTGCCAAACGCCGCCGCATCGGCCGTGGCCGCCCCTGTAAGACCTGCGAAAAACACACTGGCCAGCATATTGGTATGCGCCAGACCACCACGGAAATGCCCGACAAGTGACTGGGCGAATTTGACCAGACGGCTGGTAATGCCGATATGGTTCATGATTTCGCCTGCCAGAATGAAAAACGGCATGGCAAGGAACGGAAACACATTAAGGCCGTTAAAAACCTTGCTCGGCCCCTGCACCAGAAACAGCCCGCCGCCCATATCATAAAGCCCGGCAACACCGGCAACGCCCAGGGCAAAACCAATCGGCATGCCCAGAACCATCAGAACAACAAAGATAATGGCGATGATCATTCCGCGCCCTCCGTCAAATCGACCGGGATGTAGCGCCCCTGGTCACGCAATGCGACCAGCAAAAGCTGAATGGCCGCCAACAGGGCCGAAACCGGCACAGCGGCATAGGGCAGCACCAGGGTCATGCCAAAAATCATGGCGTGGCGTTTCATACCACCCAGGGCAAAATCAAACCCGTAAAATGCCAGATAGATAAAAGCCGCCAGGGCAATGACATCGACCGCAAAAAGCACGATCCGCTGCAGGCGCATGGGGAAATTAAGAACAACCAGGCCAATGCCGATATGTTCACGCCGGGCAATACCGGCCGAAACAGCCAGAAGGACCGCCCAGATCATCAGATAGCGTGCCAGTTCTTCCGGCCAGTTCAATTGCCAGTGAACAAGATAGCGATCCACCACACCCAGCCAGACATCAAGCACCAGAGCCAGCATCAAAACGGCAATTATCCGCTCCACGACCCAGTTCAGTCCGTTGCTAAGCGAGCGGGCGGATGCCTCAACGCGCTGCAAACCCATTTTATCGTCTCCACTGATTGAGCGTTTGTATTTTTTCTACACATTGATCACATATTTGTAGCTTGTCTACACATTTTTATGGAAATTTTCACGAAAATGACACAGGATACGGTTAACAAACCACGATTTAAGTAGTTAAACTACTTTTATGCAGAAAAAACATTTCGCAGAATCAAGGAGTTTTCCATGTCGATAAAACATTTCGGAAATGAACGCAGTGGTGCTGGCGGCCAGAAACTGCCGTTCTCGCCTGCGGTGCGTGCCGGTGATTTCGTTTATATTTCCGGCCAGGTCGCGATGAAGGAAAATGGCGAAATCGAATATGGCGGCATCGAAAGCCAGACCAAACGCACGATGGAAAATGTCAAGGCGGCACTGGCTCTGGCGGGTTGCACGCTTGATGATGTGTTCAAAATGACGGTATGGCTGGACGATACCCGTGATTTCTGGACCTTTAACCGCGTTTATGCCGAATTCTTTCCGGGCGAACGCCCGGCACGTTCAACCGTACAGGCAAAACTGATGGTCGATGCCAAAATCGAAATCGAAGCTATCGCCTACAAACCTGAATGATGGTAGCAATCAACAGGGTGCCATGAACCGCACCCTGTTGACCCGTAACCAGGACCTTTCAGATGCAAAGTGCGACCGACATTATCAGCCAGCTTCACCGCCCGCCGGGAACCCTTCCCGCGCGCGAACAGAAGGTTGCCGATTATGTTGCCGGGCATCTTGAAGAAGTCACATCCATTGCCCTTTCGGAACTGGCCAGCAATATCGGGGTCAGCGAACCCACCGTAATCCGTTTTTGCCGCAGCCTTGGCTGCGAAGGTTTTCGCGATTTCAAATTGAAACTGGCGCAAAACCTTGCGGTCAGTATGCAGTATCTGGCCCCTGAACCCATCGATGATCATATTACCGACCCTGATGTATTGGGAAGCCATGTTATTGGCACCATCATCGATAGTTTGCGCCTGCTGCGTGACCAGCTTTCAGATGCCGATATCGATGCCGCTGCCGACATATTGGTAAATGCCCGCCAGATCGCATTTTTTGGCGTTGGCGGCGGGTCCAGCACCGTTTCGTTTGATGCGGCAAACCGGTTTTTCCGCTTGGGCATCCCTGCCCAGTCCCAAAATGATGGTTACCTGCAGCGCATGCTGGCATCCACCCTGGGGGACGAGGACGTTATTGTCGCCATTTCCACCAGTGGCCGCCCGGCGGAACTTATTCACAGTGCGGCCATCGCCCGGCAATATGGTGCTAAGGTCATATCACTGACCAAACCCGACAGCCCCCTTGCCGCTGAAAGCGACATTGTGATCGGCCTGATCATGCCCGAAAGCCCCGATATTTATAAACCAACCGCCACACGGCATGTTTTTCTGGCAACAATTGATGTGCTGGCAACCGCCGTTGCCCGGCGCAACCCCACGCGCAGCAAAGAAAAACTGCGCCGTATCCGTTCCTCCCTGCTGACATTGCTGCCCACTGGTGGCCGCCTGCCGATCGGCGATTGACGGATCGCACACTTGACGGCACATTGCGCGTCGCCCAAATTGGCGCGGGTATTCATCCTACCAATAAACCGATAACAGGATTGCTTAGATGACCAGAACCGCCTTCATCGGTGAATGCATGATCGAAATTTCGGCCACCAGCGCCCATGATGGCGACGAGGCCGCATCTGCATTTGGCCCGGCGAAACTTTCCTATGCGGGGGACACCCTGAACGCTGCCGTTTACATGGCGCGCGCCACCAAGCTGATTGCGCAACAGGGGAAATCGGCACCGGCAGGTAATGGGCAAACGGCCGATGCCACCATTTCCTATGTCACCGCCCTTGGTACGGACCCCTATAGCCGCGCCATGATGGCGGCTTGGAAACAGGATGGCCTGGATGCCAGCCTTGTTCGCCAGATTGATGGCCAATTACCGGGCCTTTATGCCATTCAGACCGATGCCAGCGGCGAACGCAGTTTTAGCTATTGGCGGCAAAATGCTGCAGCAAAACAATTGCTGCAGGATGGCTATGACCAGACATTGGCAACCGGCCTTGCAGGTTATAGCATGGTTTATCTTTCCGGTATTTCACTTGCCATTTTAAGTGCAAAAGACCGTGAAAAGCTGTTTGCTATGCTCGCAACACTTCGCAACAACGGCGCGCGCGTATGCTTTGACAGCAATCACCGCCCGCGCCTTTGGCCCGATACGGCAACGGCCAAGGCCGCCTATGCCCAAATCGCCGCCCTGAGCGACATTTTAATGCCGACATTCGATGACGAAGCCGCCCTGTTTGGCGATGCCAGCCCGGTTGATTGCGCCAAACGCTGGCTTGATGCCGGGGCTGGTGAAGTGATTGTTAAAAATGGTGCCCTGCCATCAACCTATGTCACCAAAACCGGCGAAACAGGCACCGTAACCCCGCCCAGGGTGGAACGGGTTATCGATACAACATCAGCCGGCGATTCATTCAACGGCAGCTATCTTGCCGCGCGCCAACAGGGAATTGACATTGAAGGCGCCATTGCGATTGCCCAAAAAATTGCGGCCTGCGTGATTGGCGCGCGTGGCGCCCTTGTTCCCGTGGATGATGTCACGCTTTAAACCGCAGCAAACACCAATTATAAGGCCCCCGCGATTGATATCGACGGGGGCCTTTTTGTTCCTGATCGGCTGAAGGCTTTAATAATCCAGTTTGAACTGGATGCCAGCTTTACTGTCTATCTCGTTGGTTTCGCTGGTCACCTTGATATGCGGCGTCAGTTCAATTTCAACTTCCACCCCGCTTGATCCCGGCGTGGTGCCCTGTTTGGTGCCCACATAAATATCATCGGTCAGATATTTACCGGCTTTCACCGTTGGTCCGTCTTCACCGCCATCAACACTTAAAACATCCGCACCGATAAAGTTACGAATGGTGCCAATAACATCAAGGCCACCACCCCCACCCGAAAGCTGGGCTGCCGCATTGGCAAGCTGCACGGCTTCAACCGCACTAAGGCTGCCTTGTGATTTGCCAAATAGCACCTGGGACAGGATTTCATCCTGCGGCAGGGCGGGTTCGGAACTCAGGCTCAGTTTCGGATCAGCCGCCGGGCCGGAAAGCGACGCCGTAACCGTCAGGTCATCAGTTGTGTAAACACCGGCAATATCCAAAAGCGGATCAGGCGGCTGCGCACCGGAAAATGTAATTTTGGAATCCTTGATGACAAAGGTTTTGCCAATCAGATCAAGCTGGCCGCGCAGGGCGCGTAATTCACCAACAATTTTGGGGTTATCAGCCCGCCCTGTAATATCAAGATGCCCACCCCATTCAGAATCCAGGCCCTTGCCCCGCACAAACAGGCGTGCAGGCACATTGACCTTGGCATTCAGGTTGGCAACAAACCCGCCAGCTTCTTTGTCGTCGTCTTTTTTGTCGTCTTCATCCTGAACTTTGGCAAGGTTCTGGACATCAAGTTCCGACACCGATGCTGGCAGGGCAACACTTAAATCAACCTCGCCACGGCGCAATGTGGTCGTACTTTCAATATCTGCCTTGGTTTCATCGCCGGTAACATCAACATCAATATCGGTCCAGACGCGCAATTCATCCATCCGGGTCACGGCCATGTTTCGCATGGTGATATTGGCGGTGTAATCCACCCCGTCACCCAGTTTGACATCGGCCTTGCCGGTTAGCGTGCCCTGCCCGCCATCATTGGCCGTCAGGCGGGTAAGCTGAAAACCATCATTGTTGAACGCGCCATCCAGCACGATATCCTGAACAAGCGTGCCATATTGCAAATGTTCATAACGGCCATCACGCAGTGATACCGTGCCTTTCCACAATGGATCGGCAAGGGTGCCATCAACACTGGCGTCAAGTTTGACATCCCCGGCAAGCGAATGATCGGGCAACGGCACATAGGGCCAGAACTGCCCTATCTCACCATCCATTTTCGCCGTCGCCGACAGGGGTTCATCCGGGCGGGCGGCAAAGCGCGACTGCAGGAACGAAACATCAACCGGCAAGGTTGCCTTTGCGGTTAAAATTTTCATATCCGGGCGGCCCATTTCCAGATCGGCACTAACATTGCCATCCTGCAAATCAGCCTTCACATCCAGGGCCAGTGGCGGCAATTGTGCAGCTGCCGCAACGCTAATGTCGCTGATTTTGCCATCCACGCTGGCACTGGCGGGTTTACCCGGTTTTTCTTCGGCATCGGCAGTAAGCGTCAGCTTGCCATCCAGCCCCGCCACATCAAACATCGCCCCCCACGGGCCCAGCACGACATTTGCGATATCGGCGGTCGCGGCAAAACTTTTGCCCGGCAGCAAATCCAGTTTGGCATCCAGCGAACCATCACCAATTGCAACGCTGGCATTGGTCGCAAGGCTGCCATTTGCCCCCTGGCGAAATTCCAGCGGCTGGCGCAGGGAAATATGCTGCGTTCCAATATCGGCATTCAGCTTGCTGGCCGTTACCGCGATATCCTTGCCAATGGCAATATCGGCATCGGTATCAAGCGTTACCGGGATGCGGTTTTGGACCATCGCCTTGGCATTAACCGTGGCATTCAGCTTTTTCAGAACGCCTGTTACCTTGGCCCTGATGGTTTCAATGCGGGCATCGGCTGTGCCGATATCCTGCCCATCCAGTGTCAGGTCCATTTGCGGGTCGGAAAAGGCTTTGTCAATTTCGCCATCCAGGCGCACATCATCAATTCTTGCGGTTTCGACACCATCAGGATCAACCATACGCAGGCCTTTGGCACGAATGGTCGTTGAAACATGCTGCGCAGCATTTTTGGGCGACAGGGCAATATCGGCACTGATCCGGCCATTGGCAAAGGGCACACCAAATGCCTGCGCCATGATTGCATCAAGCTCTTTAAGGCTGATATCCCCCTGCAAGGGTGTTGCATAGCCGGGCATGGCAATATTGCCAACCAGATCAACATGCTCACCATTCAGCCCGATATTGGAAACACTTAACCCGCTGGCTGGCAATGCAACATCTGCGGTAATTTTATAGGGTGCCTTGCGCCAGGAAAATCCACCCCGGTTTAACAATTGCAGGGCATTGGCCTCACTGCCCTTAATCTGATGCCAGGTCATATCGGTCGCCAGTTTCACATCAGAAAAAGTCTCGCCCGATGTTTCAAGGGTTGGAACAGCAAGGGTAATTTTACCTGCCGGTTCTGCCAGCGGGCCAGCAAGGGCGATGTCAAGCTGCGCATCCCGCCCCTTAAGCGACACAGGCACCGATGGCGGTACAATCCCGGCCTTTAAACCCAGTTCAGCTTTCACCGACAATGAATTGAAATCATTGGTGATATCGACCTTGCCATTCCCGGCAATATTGGCAGCCTCAATGGCGTTAAGAACAACCGAAATATCCATAGCCGGACTGATCATAACATCAGCCTGGATATCCGGGCTTGCGCCAACAACATGGTCCAGTTCGGCAATGCCAAAACCGGCCTGTTGGGTTTTGATATCGATTTTACCCTGCCCGCCCTGCTGGGCATTCCAGCTTAGCCCGGTAATATCAATACTGCCCTGCCCGGTTAAATCCATGCCTGAAATAGGCGCAAAGGCGGACAAATCGGTAATATTTGCGGTCAATTTCGCATTTGTCACGCTGCCTTCGCCATCCAGCATGGCATTTGCCTGGGCGTTTATTTTCGGTGTTTGAATGCGAAGGTCTTTGACATTGATTTCGCTGAAATCGCCTTTGGCATCGGCCAACAGGGAAATATCCTGGCTATTCCCCGCCATCTCGCCCAATGCACCATCATCAAATGCATGATCATTGGCCTTGATATCAGCCTTGATTGCAAAATCATCATCTACAGGCTGCACATTGGCCGAAACCGCCAATGCGCCGATCTTTGATACCGGCATTACCACACCCTGCGCGGCAATATCCGCATCAATAACCGGCAGCGACAAATCACCCTTGGCATGGGCGCGAAGGTTAAGGCTTTGCCAGGTCAGGGCATCGTCCATCAATGCGCTTGCTGCACCATCAATATCGGACGACAAATTGGCATCAATGCTGTTTTCAGCGAAATCGATTTTGGCATTGCCGTTGGCAGCCAACAGGTGGTCTTTGACAATTTCAAGTGAAGCCAGATCAAGCCTGCTGTTTTCACCATCAAATACACCCGCTGTTTTAAGGCCAATGTCCCCACGCAACGGTTCCGGCAGCGAATTTGCCAAATTACCCAGCGTTTGTGCAATCACATCAAGGCCAAAGCCGATGCGCTTTTCATCTCCCATCTGAACATTAACCGTACCGTTAACGCTGGCAAGGTCGGTGGCTGCAAAGGCAAGGTCCCCTTTCCAGTCATTGGCGGGGCCACTGCCCTCTAGCGACAGGGTAACATCAGGCGCTTCTGCCGCCGTCATACCCGCCAGCGCCATGCCCAGCCCGTTACGATCAAGGTGCCCTTCAATATCGGCCTTCAGCTTCTGGCCTTCGGCATCAAAATCCAGATCAGCACGAATATGGTCCGCCCCGCCATCAAGCGGTTGCAGGTTAAGGCCCAGAACAGCCGACAGGTCCTGACTGGCAAGGGCATGACCATCAAGCTTGTAGGAAAACACCCGCCCGTCAGCCGGGTTATTGATGTGGATTTGCGGTACTTCAAGGGTATGAAGCTCAAACGCGACCGGCAGTGCCAGGCTTCCGCCATCATCGGTTTCGGGTTCATCCGGGGCTGGGGGGCCAGCCCGTTCTGGCAGCGTGACGGTCAGTTGCGATGCGCTGATACGATCGATATCAAGCTTGGCCCCCAACAGCGCCAAAGGCGACCACGCCAGAACCAGATCATCCCCGTTAACGGCAAGGCCCGTTTCGGGCATTTCCATTGTCAGCGACGAAATTTCAAGCCTGTTCCATATGCTGCCTTCAACCGCACCCAGGGCAAATTCACCATTTATCGCGTCCGATACCGTGCGGTTTAACCACGGTGTCAACTGCCGTAATACCGGCCCCGTACCGGCAACAAACACCACAATCACCAGCAAAACAACCAGCACCAACAGGCCAATCAGGATGCGCTTTAACCAGCGCAAAGGCCCTGCCCTGCGCCGTTCGGTGCCCGATTTACCAGGTGTGGCGGAACCACGATCATTTGACGGTTGGTTTTGCTCAGCCATTAAAATGCCTGGCCCAGGCTAAGATAGATCTGGTAGTCATCATCGATATTTTCGCGTTTATCCATCGGCACGGCAAAATCAAAACGAACAGGCCCAATGGCGGTGTAATACCGCACGCCAAGCCCGGTTGCCCACATCAGGGTAAAGTCCTTGGGTTTGACGGCTTCATAAACGTTGCCACCTTCAACAAATGGCACCAGGCCGATGCTGTCGGTGATGCGCGCGCGCAGTTCCAACCCGGCCTCAATCACCGAACGGCCGCCAACAGGGTCACCATCCTCGTTAAGCGGGCCGACAGTTTGGTATTCATAACCCCGCACCGAACCGCCACCGCCCGAATAAAACCGTTTATTGGACGGCAGGGATGACCGTTCATCGCCAAAAATGCTGCCAATCCGGCCACGCCCGGCCAGCACATAATATCCTTTGTCATCAAAGGCATAATATTGCGACCCATCAAGGGAAACCGACGTAAACTGGGTTTGCGCCCCGGCAAGGCTCATATAGGGCGAAATCGTCAATTCCATGCGATTGCCCGTTGTCGGGTCCAGGGGGTTATCGGTGTTATCGTGGCGCAATACGCCGCGCAAACCACCCAGATAAAATTCCTCGTTCGGGGAATCCGCCCCTGTCAGGTCCGAATATTCAAGCGTAACGCCATAGGTGGCCGACCAGTTTTCCCAAAATTCACGTTCAATCCCGGTAAAGGCATTTGCCAGCTCACCTTCATAGGCATCGGTGGTGTAGCTGGTGGCTTCGCTTTCGGCGACCAGTGCCTGTTTGCGCCGCAAGAATTGCGGTTTACGGAAACTGGCCGACGCCCCCTGTTTCAGGCCCGATCCTTCCAGTTTCAGGCGCAGTTTTTCGCCTTCGCCAAACAGGTTGCGATGTTCCCAAAATGCGTTCGCACCCGGGCCATCCGCGGTTGAAAAATCAAGCCCGCCGCCGATCGACCGGTGGTCCCGTTCCTGCACCCGCATTTCAATGGGGATTTCGCCGTTGTCATCCACCTGCCCCACGGGCTTAACAATCACCGAATTAAACAGGTTGGATTCAGCAAGGTCACGCCGGGTTTCAGTCACCTTTTGCGGGGAATAAACTTCGCCGGTGTCCCAGCTGTGATATCCGCGAATAAAATCGGCATCGACATCCTCGGCACCGACGATGTTGATTTTGCCAAATGTCGCCTTCTTGCCGGTAATGACCTCATAGGTCACACGAATGGTTTTTTCGGCCGTATCGGCCAAAACATGTTTTTTGCCCGCCTTTACCAGCGGATAGCCCTGATTGCGAAAAACATCCAGAACACTTTGTTCTGCCAGAATAATCGGGTCGGCCTCGGCCCGCATTCCAATGGAAAGTTTGGCTGTTTTAAGTTCCTCGTCGCTCATTGAACGGGTTTCGGAACTTTCATCAGGGTGAATAACCGTAAGCTCCGCATCCGACAGCAGATACGGCGTTCCCATATCAACGCGATATTGCAACACAACCGGTTTTGGCGGTGCCTTGCTTTCCAATGCGGGCGAATCAGGTGCCTGTTCGTCCTGGTTCTTCTCATCGGCCGGTTTTGCCGGGGTTTCCGGCCCGTCGCCATCCGTTTTGGCGTTATCACCATTGCTGGCGGTTTTGGCCGAAATCGCATCACCTTCGGGGCTCAGTTCGGTTTCGCCTTCGGCGGGTGGCGTATCGGCATCGCGAATGTCGTAATTAACCACCGCATCATAAAAACCAAAAGACCGCAAAACGCGCACAAATCGCGTTACATCGTCTTCAGCACGGCGTTCAAGGCCTGCTTTTGTCGGGGTTGGCCGGTCTTTTAATCGAATTGCAGTGCTGTTTTCACGCAGGGCCGCCAAAAGGCGTTCTTCCTGCGGGTCCAGCCCCTGAAATGTAACGGAATAGGGAATAGCCCGGCGGACATCCTGTGTTGCAGCAGAATTGGCCCCATCGCCAAATGGCAGATTATCGGTAAACGAACAGGCCGACAGCACCGATGCGCCCACGCAAACCGAAAGCACCATCAACCGTTTTTTAAATCCCCCAGCCGGCGGATAGACTTGTCCTGGCAACACCCCTGTCCCTTTTGTGCCTGTGTCCGAATTTGGCGTTCGGAATATTATACGCAGCGCGCCTGAAAATGTTTCACTATGATGCTGCAGTTAAATGCGAATTTGCCATGCCTACTATCAAAAAATGGCAACCGCATGACCGTAATTTCGGCGTTATTCTGCGTGACCTTCGGGCAAATGAACGGCACTATAAAATTGCAGATTTGCTCCGGGATTACCCAAAAAGAAACTGTCACTGTATCGGGCCAAAAGGTTACGTCTATGCCAAATTCACAAATCACACCGATCGTTGTTCGTACCGCCCAAAAAACCGACATCGACGGCCTGTGCGCCATTGAAGAAGCGGTTTTTACATCTGACCGCATGAAACGCGAGACGTTTTTAAGATTTTTGCGCCAGCCGACCGCCCGCGTGCTGGTTGCCGATGCCGGTGACGAGGGTGTTGTTGGATATGGCATGCTGCTTTTGCGCGCTGGCAGCAACACGGCACGGATTTATTCGCTGGCAATCGCCACGAACTGGCGCGGCAAGGGTCTTGGCACCCAGTTGCTTGCCGGGCTTGAAAGCGTCGCGATTGAAGCAGGCTGCGACAAAATGCGCCTTGAAGTGCGCGATGACAACCAGTCCGCCCGTGCCATTTACGAACGCCATGGATATGTCGATATCGCCGTTCTGCCCGACTATTACGAAGATGGGTGCGATGGCAAACGCATGGAACGGCACCTGTTTGATGCCCCGACCCAGCTTTCACCCGCCATGTCGACCGGCGCACCCCTGATCCTGGTGGATAATTTGCGCGACCTGCCCTTTAGCGTGGCGGGTGCACGCGTGATGAAGGTGCGTGATTACCTTGCGCTGAACCACGGTGTTCGCAACCGGCGCGTCATCAATCTGTGCCATTCCTATGAATATCTTTCGCGTGGATATTATTGCAGCCTGCTGGCCGCCGCGCGCAGCGAAAGAGTCATCCCCGAGGCCGACGTGCTGCTGGATTTGAACTGGAAACGCCTGCAAAAAACCGCGCGCGCGCAAATTGGCCCGATGATTGCCGATGCGCTGGGCAAACCTGGTGGCGAACGCCCAGACCATATCGATGTTTATTTTGGCCGCACCACCGACAAACGCTTTCGCGACCTTGCCCAGCGGGCCTTTGACCAGTTCCGCTGCCCGATCCTGCGTTTGCACCTCAATAGTGGCGATAAAAAACTGCTGCGCGAAATCGAGGCCCCATCGCTGCAACATCTTGATGCCAGCGAAATGCCGGCCTTTGAAGCCGCGTTAAAGGCCTATTTGCGCGGGCGTGTGCGCAAGCCATCCAATGGGCGCGCACCAACCGCGCTTATTGCCATTTTGTATGACCCGGATGAAACCCTGCCGCCGTCAGACAGCGATGCATTGGCAAATTTTGTCCAGGCCGCAAGCGACCTTGGCGCGCGGGCCGAACTGATTACGGCAAAGGATTTTCATCATCTGTCGGAATTTGATGCCCTGTTGATCCGCGAGACAACAGCATTGGACCATCACACCTATCGGTTCGCCAAACGCGCCCGCAAGGAAGGCATTCCGGTCGTTGATGATCCCGACTCAATTTTGCGCTGCACGAACAAGGTGTATCTGGCCGAACTGCTGCGGACCCACCATATCCCTGCCCCGCGCAGTGCCATTTTCGACAAACGCCGGGTCGAGGAAATTGGCGGCCAGTTCAATTTCCCAAGCGTTCTGAAAGTGCCGGACGGATGTTTTTCACGCGGTGTCCGCAAGGTAACATCGCCCGAACATCTGCAACAGGTGGCTGGCGAGATGTTTAAAAATTCGGAATTGCTGGTGATCCAGGAATATGTCGAAACAACATTTGACTGGCGCATTGGTGTGCTGGGCGGCGAACCGCTTTATGCCAGCCGCTATTTCATGGCGCCGGGGCACTGGCAAATCGTCAAACATGAAGATGACGGCAAAAATTACGAAGAAGGCGGCTTTGAAACCCTGCCGGTAGAAGAAGCCCCCGCCGACATCGTCGAAACGGCCCTTGCCGCAGCCCGGCTGATGGGCAATGGCCTTTATGGCGTGGATATCAAGGAAACGCCCTATGGCCCGATGGTGATTGAGGTCAACGATAACCCCAGCATCGATGGCGGGGTCGAAGACGCCGTTATTGGCATGGATCTGTATCGCCGCATCATCGCCCATCTGCTGAGCCAGATTGCGCAGCCCTGAGCGATCTGATCGCACACGAATAAGGGCTGCACGATTTTATCGTACACAAACAAAACCTGTGCGATTTGATCGCGCCCAACTAAGGCTCATGCGCCGAACACAAAAAAGGAAAGCCGGTCACCAGCAATGGTCGACCGGCTTTTTGATTTTATCAGGCACGGTTGATAAAAACCGCCGCCTGCAATTTTGACCGCCCATAACGCGCCATCAAATCAAATTCGTGACGCAGGATGGGGACAGATACGCAATCGCTGCCATTATAGGGTTCGTCATCTTCGCCAATATCGGGGTCCGTGACATAGACAAACCGGTCATCAAAACCCGATACAACCACCCAATGCGGTATTTTATCGCCATAAATGCGATACTGGCTGATCAGGACCAATGCCATTTGCCCATCACGGGTATGGCGTTCGATGTCATCAATGCCAAAAGCACCTGATTGAACGGTTATGCCTGCTTTGGCGGCCTGCGCGGCAAAATCGTAATGGACAAGTTCAACAACCTTGCGGTTTTCATCCTTACGCACGGTATCGACAAACAACGGCCCCTCGCGCGATACCAGAACCCCGGCTGAAAAACCGCGCCGGTGCGCTGCCAGCGCCAGGCCCAGCGGCCCGCAGCCGCCATGCCCCGATGTCATGAAAATGGTGGTGGCCTCGCGCCACAGGGCAATTTCGCTGCTGCGGTCCATTTCAATGGCGGGGTTCAGGGCGTTCATCGCCATCATCAGGGATGCCGGACCACAGGTGAATGGCAATGTCTGATGATAAAAATGCAGTGGCGATGGCCGGCGCATGGATTGCGGCACCAAAACCTTTTCCATCCGCAGGGCTGGGCTGTGATCGGGATAATAATCAGGATACAGGGCAAATTCCTGATAGCCATTTTTGCGATACAGGCTGATCGCGGCAGCATTATCCGGGTGGACTTCAAGGCGCAGCATCGGCGCACCAAAATCCAGGGTGCCTTCCTGCGCGCAGGCCAGCAATTGCTGCCCAATACCCTGCCCCTGGCAGGTGGGGTCCACCGCCATGCTGTAAAGGCGTGCCAGGGCCGTATTACGGCGAAAAATCACCAGGGCATAACCAACAACGGCATCGCCACGCATTGCCACCCAAAAGGTTGCGGTGCTGCTGGCAATAAAATGGCGAATGGTCCGGCGGGACATCCGATCCTGTGTGAAACAAAGGTTTTCGATCTGCACAAGACGGGCAATGTCGCCCTCGGTCGCCCGGCGTATTACGGCATCAGACATATATTCATATCCACCCAGATCAGGGGCATCATCACAGCAGGGACATTGGCCGCACCTGTAATGAAAGAAACGCATTTTCCCTAAAACAGGATGGTTGCCCAATGCTATTTACGCAATACCGCACAGCATTATTTGATCGACGCCAAAGCCTTGTCAGAACCCCAAAGGCACCCCAACGCACATAAAAAAAGCGGCTGGGACCGGTCAATAAAACCGGTCAACCAGCCGCTTTTATCATGGGCACGGTTAATTAACGGCGTGCATCAATCCGTGGGACCAGCGGTGCCATGTCGTAACCGGCCTTTGCCGCGGCACTGACGATTTCCGATGTGGTCAGGCTGTTGGCACTGGCAAGCGACCACAAAATGGTGCAGCGCGTGCCTGTCCGGCAATAGGCAAAAACCGGCTTGGTCGCCTTTGCCAGGACATCGCCAAAGGCATCGGCGTCAGCTTCCTGCACATTGCCGCTTACGACGGGCAAAAATACGGTTTCAAGGCCGCATTCTTCGGCCTTGGCGCGAATTTCGTCAAAGGATGGCTGACCGGGGTCTTCCTGATCGGGGCGGTTGCACATGATGGTTTTGAAACCGGCATCTGCAATGGCAGGAATGGCCTCCAGCGGGACCTGGGGCGATACAGTCAATTCATCGCTAAGACGTTTCATAATCGGACTTCCGTTTTGTTAAGTCTTCGCCCGTCGCATGTTTAAAACATGTTCAAAGGCACCTTAAGATAACGGATGCCATTATCTTCGGCTGGTGGCAACTCCCCACCGCGCATATTTACCTGCACCGATGGCAAAATCAGGCGGGGCATACCCAGTTTTGCATCGCGTTCATGGCGCATGGCGACAAATTCGCCCTCGCTGATGCCGTCTTTCAGGTGAATATTATGCTGGCGTTCCTCGCCAATTGTGGTTTCCCAGCAATAATCATCGCGCCCTGGTGCCTTGTAATCGTGGCACAGGAACATGCGGGTTTCATCGGGCAGCGACAATAACCGCCGCACGGATTGATAAAGCCGACCGGCATCGCCACCGGGGAAATCACAGCGCGCCGATCCGTAATCGGGCATGAAAAGCGTATCGCCGACAAACACGGCGTCGCCAATCAAATAGGACATGCAGGCCGGTGTATGCCCTGGTGTGTGCAGGGCAACGGCATGCAAATTGCCGATTTCAAAGCAATCGCCATCGGCAAACAGATGGTCAAATTGCGCACCCGTGCGCGAAAATGCCGTCCCGGCATTAAACACCTTACCGAAATGTTCCTGCACCACCGTAATTTCCGCGCCAATCGCCATGGCCCCACCCAGTTTTTCCCGAAGGTAGGGGGCCGCGGACAAATGATCGGCATGAACATGGGTTTCCAAAACCCAGGCAACATCCAAACCCTCAGCCTGGATATAGGAAATGATGGCATCGGCCGATGCATAATTGATGCGCCCTGCCGCCGGGTCATAATCCAGCACGCTATCAATGATTGCGCAGGCCGATGATGACGGATCACGCACCACATAGCTTACCGTGAATGTGGCCGCGTCAAAAAACGCCTTTACCACCGGGATGGTGCCGGATTTGGCAAAGGATGCGTGATCCGGAAGCGATGTCATTTCGGGGAACTGCCAGACCCGGCACCAGTGCCAATTTGGCAAGTCCGAATGCCAAACAGCCAGTAAGCCGGGCAAAACCGGAAAATTGCCGTGATCAGCATGACGGCCCCAACGACAAAAGACAGCCAGGCAAAACCACCCATCGCGGCCATAACACCGCCCTCGCCCGCCAGCAGGAACGGCAAAGCCAGTAACACAATCCCGGCGATAAACCGCGCCGCACGGTCCAGACGACCAAGGTTTGACATTTTGACCTCCAATGAACAATTTCCCGAAATTTATATCATTAAATTATGATTTACAAATGTAATTTGCTCACATTTTTGTGTTGAATAGAAATCTTCCAAACCCGGCCCTGTTGCCCGGTCAAATATTGCAAGTTTGTTGCAGGATCGGGGACCCCGTGCTAGCCCTGTCGTGACCTTGAATCTGGAGATTGGTTTATGTCTGGTTCTACGACTATTGGTGCGGCAAAAGACTGGCCGGAATGGCAACAGGACAACCCC
Source organism: Thalassospira marina (assembly GCF_002844375.1). Lineage (NCBI taxonomy): Bacteria > Pseudomonadati > Pseudomonadota > Alphaproteobacteria > Rhodospirillales > Thalassospiraceae > Thalassospira > Thalassospira marina. The sequence goes on from NZ_CP024199.1 coordinate 2,364,031, forward strand.
GACCAGGGGTTTTCGAAATGGCTGGTTTCAACTGTTGGCGATAACTGGCAGGCCGTTACCCATCACCCCTTTACCGATGCATGGGGCAAGGGCGAAGTTCCGACTGAAAATCTGCGCCGCTACCTGGTACAGGATCACCGGTTTTTAGACCGGTTTGTATCGCTTCTGGCGGGCGCGGTTGCCCATGCCCCGACCCTTGCCGACCGTATTCCCGGCTGCCAGTTTCTGGCGCTGATTACCGGTAAGGAAAACACCTATTTTGAACGCTGCTTTACCGCCCTTGGCGTGCGCAATAACCAGCGTTTCGGCACCCCGGACTGGGATGCGACCAAAGGGTTTAAAAACCTGATGGCGGACGCCCTGCAAAGCAGTGTGTATGCCAATATGGTGGCCGTCCTTGCCGTGGCAGAAGGCACCTATCTTGGCTGGGCGGACCGGGTTGCCAAAACGGCACCGACAAACCCGCCACTGGATTTCTGGTTTTCCGAATGGATCGACCTTCATACCGGCGATTATTTCGCCAGCGTGGTTGCCTATTTAAATGCGCAGCTTGACGAAGTCGGACCAACACTTGATGACGCAGCCCGCGCGGAATGCCAGCGCTATTTTGCACAGGCAACGCAGCTTGAAATCGACTTTTTCAATACGGCGCAAAATGGCGAATAAGGCCTGAGCAACCCTTGAATATTAAAGGGGCGATGCCGGCATCTTGGCATCGCCCCATTTTCTTAGCGACCATCTGGCAATGAGTTGATGCGCAGGCACCTAATTCCCTTTAACCCTCGGCCAATGCCCGTTGGGCGGCACCTAGGACGCGGTCAATATAGGTGTCGTTCATACCAATATAATTGGCCGGGTCGCGGACCTGATCCCAGTTCACACCGGCATCTGTCAGCTTTGGCAATTCATCAAACATGCTGGAGCCATTGGCTTGGGACTGGGCGATGGCCTTTTTAACCAGTGCGTCGGCCCCATCACGGTCCATATGGTTGCTAAGGGCGAAGGTTGCGGCTTCCGCCAGCATGGCGCCGCGCGAAATATCAATATTTTCGCGCATTTTGCCAGAATTGACCTGCAAATTCCCCAGCAGCGACAGCATCAATGAAGTTGCCTTGCCGCAGGCCATGACAATTTCCGGGAAAGACAGCCATTCCTGCAGCCAGGCCGTGCCACTGCGTTCATGTTCATGAATTTGGGCATGATGCAAATGCGACATTTGGGTTGCGCCAAACCGTGCCAGCGTCACCAGCATTTCAGCAGCAATCGGGTTGGCCTTATGCGGCATGGTGGAAGACCCACCGCCATTGGCCAATGTAACCTCTGCAATTTCGGATTGCGCCAACAACACCAGGTCCTGCCCGACTTTACCAAAGGCACAAGTTAACGACGTTAATTTTGAGGCCAGATCAACGATAATATCACGCTGGCTGTGCCAGGGCATTTCCGCAACCGTAAGGCCCAGTTCATCGGCCAGGGCTTCTTCAACCTTACCGCCTGCCTGCCCCAATGATGCCAGTGTGCCTGCCGCCCCACCAAATGACAGGCGCAAAAATTGCTGCGCGCTGATTGCCAGTTGCTGATCCAGCCGCACCAGCGGCATCAACCATCCTGCGACCTTGAGGCCAAAGGTTGTTGGTACGGCCTGCTGGCTGCGTGTGCGCCCGGCCATGACCGTTGCCCGGTGATCCTGGCAAAGCGCGATGAGCGATTTGATGATTTTGCGCATCCGCAGCCGCAAGGTGGCGATGACATCGCGCATACGCAGCACCAGTGCGGTATCGACCACATCCTGGCTGGTGGCACCAAAATGCACATAACGCGCGGCATCGCCGCCCACATGCGCCTTGATCGCCTTGACCAAACCCGGAACCGGAACACCCGTATTTGCACAGGACACCGCCAACGATGCAGGGTCTGGCGCAAAGTCCCGGCAGCGTTCCGAAATTTTATCGGCGGCCGCCAACGGAATAAGCCCGACCCGCGCCTGTGCCGATGCCAGCGCCGTTTCAAACAGCACCATCGATGCGATAACGGCATCGTCGCTAAAATATGCCGCGATTTCCCCGTCCGCAAAAAGCGAACCATACAGGGCGGAATCAAAGGGCGACAGGCTCATGCTTATCCCCGTTCAGAAAGGGTGGCGATCAAACAGGTGTCGCCACCATCAATAACATTCAGGCTTTGTAAGCCGTGACCTAAAGGCATTTAGACCATTTAGGCTGCCAAACCACGGCCAGAAACGCCGTTATACCGCCTCAAGAGCGATGGCAATGCCCTGCCCGACGCCGATGCACATGGTAGCCAGCGCATATTTGCCGCCAACCCGGTTTAACTGGCGGGCCGCAGTGCCGGTAATGCGCGCACCTGACATTCCCAACGGATGCCCCAGTGCAATTGCCCCACCATTGGGGTTTACGCGGGCATCATCATCGGCAATGCCAAGGTCACGCAAAGTCGCCAGCCCCTGGGATGCAAATGCCTCGTTCAGTTCGATGACGTCAAACTGGTCAAGCGACAGGTTAAACCGCGCCATCAGATTACGTGTTGCCGGTGCCGGGCCAAAGCCCATAATACGCGGTGCCACACCTGCCGTTGCACCGCCAACAATACGGGCAATCGGGGTTAAGCCATATTTTTTAACCGCGGCTTCGGATGCAACAATAAGGGCTGCTGCCCCGTCATTTACACCTGATGCATTGCCCGCTGTCACCGACCCGCCATCGCGAAACGGGGTTGGCAGTTTGCCAAGTTTTTCAACTGTGGTGCCGGGGCGCGGATGTTCATCCTGCGTCACAACAATATCGTCGCCTTTACGCTGGGGAATGGTCACCGGCACAATTTCTTCGGCCAGATTGCCATTTTCCTGCGCGGCAACGGCCTTGTCCTGCGACCGCACGGCAAAGGCATCCTGATCGGCGCGGGAAATATTGAAATCCTCGGCAACGTTTTCGCCGGTTTCCGGCATGGAATCGATACCGTACTGTTTTTTCATTACCGGGTTTACAAACCGCCAGCCAATGGTCGTATCGTAAATTTCGGCATTGCGTGAAAAGGCAGAACTGGCCTTGGGCATGACAAAGGGTGCACGCGACATGCTTTCAACGCCCCCGGCAATCATAAGGTCAGCTTCGCCAGCCTTGATCGCGCGCACCGCCATGATCACCGCATCCATCCCCGACCCGCACAGGCGGTTCACCGTTGTTCCGGTAACATTTTCGGGCATACCTGCCAGCAGCACCGCCATGCGCGCAACGTTACGGTTATCTTCGCCAGCCTGGTTGGCGCAGCCCATGATCACATCATCAATCGCGGCAAAATCAACATTCGGGTTGCGCCCCAGCAGCGCGCGTAACGGAATGGCCGCAAGGTCATCGGCACGAATAGAAGAAAGTGCGCCGCCAAAACGGCCAATCGGGGTGCGGATATAATCGCAGATATAGGCGTCGGTCATTCTTTACTGGCCCTCATGTGCGGCGTTGGTGCGTGCATGCAATTCGCGCAGAACCTGCAATTCATGGGCCGACGGCACCGGGGTTTCGGCAACTTCTTCGGCAAATTCAACCTGCCATCCGGTCGCGGCGATAATATCGTCGCGGCTGACACCGGGATGGATGGATGTCACAATGAAATGCTTGTCGGTGGGATGCGGCTCCATGATGCACAAATCGGTTATCAGGCGCGATGGCCCCTTGGTTGTTACACCATAACTTGCACGATCATCGCCGCCCTTGCCATAGCCAAGCGAGGTTACGAAATCGATTTTTTCAACAAAGCCACGTTTGCTTTGTTTCATGACCAGAAAAATCTCGCCGCAGCTTGTTGCGATTTCAGGTGCACCACCGCCGCCTGGCAGGCGTACTTTGGGGTTATCGTAATCACCAATGACGGTGGTGTTGATATTGCCAAATTTATCAAGCTGGGCCGCGCCCAGAAACCCCACCGAGATTTTCCCGCCCTGCAACCAGTAGCGGAACATTTCCGTTACCGGCACGGTGTTTACGGCGGTTTCGCAAAGCTCGCCATCGCCAATTGATAGCGGCAGAACATCGGGCTTTGTGCCAATCGTACCGCTTTCATAAATCAGGGTGATGTCTGGTGCGTGGGTCAGGCGTGCCAGATTGCACGCAGCAGATGGCATGCCGATGCCGACAAAGCAGACATCCTCGTTTTTAAGAGCGCGTGCGGCGGTGACCGTCATCATCTCTGTCGAATTGTAGTCTGTCATGATTATGCCTCCGCCTTGGTCTGTTGCGCCTTCAGGCGGGTTTCAAAATCTTGTGGTCCACCCTGCATGACATGCTGTTCAATCCAGTCGCGGAAACGTTCCCGGTCATTGGCGATCGTGTCCCATGCCTTGTAAAAGGCATTGTCGCGTTTGTAATAACCCTGCGCATAGGATGGATGCGCCCCACCGGGTACATGGACAACAGCGGTTACCGCCCAGTTTGGCAGCATCACGGCATTAAACGGAATGTCGGTAAAATCATCGACAATTTCCTCGACCGTGATGATCGACTTGCGTGCAGCCAGGACGGCTTCTTTTTGCACGCCCACGATGCCTTCAAACAGGATATCGCCCTTCCGGTTTGCCTTTTGCGCATGCACCACCGCCACATCGGGGCGAATGGCGGGAACAGCGGCAAGGCGTTCGCCGGTGAAAGGGCATTCGATGAATTTGATATTGGGGTTCACGCGCGGCAGTTCCGCCCCGCGATAGCCCTTGAACACCGCGCAAGGCAGGCCCGCCGCCCCGGCGTCATAGGCATTTGCCATGGCTGCATGGCTGTGTTCTTCAATTTCCAGGGCACAGGGCCAGCCATTTTCAATTGCATCGCGCAACCGGTGCAGGGAACCAACACCGGGGTTGCCCCCCCATGAAAAGACCAGCTTGCGCGCACAGCCCGCCCCAATCAACTGGTCATAAATCATATCCGGCGTCATGCGGATCAATGTCAGATCCCGCTTTTGCTGGCGAATAATTTCATGCCCGGCAGCATGCGGGATCAAATGGGTGAAACCTTCCATCGCAATCGTGTCCCCATTCTGGACACAGGTGGCGATGGCGTCTTTCAAAGACATGAATTGTGCAACCACAGAAAAATTCTCCCGGGTTCAAGGGGCATGAAATGGATCACCGCATTTGCTGCGGGCAAGATTTCATCCCAAAACCACGACAAATCAGAAATTCGGCAAGGCAAGGTGCGAAAACAGGGGACTTAGACGTCAAAAAACACGGTTTCAGTGTCGCCCTGCATGTGAATATCAAACCGGTATTCCGGCCCCGTTGGGGTATCGGTGCGTTTGGCAATTAACGTATCGCGCCGATCCGCCGGGACGGATTGCAAAACGGGGCAATTGGCATTTGTTGCAGGCACATCATCAAAATAAAGGCGGGTGAAGGCATGGGTCAGCATACCGCGCATAAACACCGTCACATTGATGAAAGGCGCGCTGGCATCAGCCACACATCCCGGCTTTACGGTTTCAAACATGAACAGGTTTTGACCATCCGTTCCCGTGCCGCAACGGCCAAAGCCACGAAACCCTGTATCCTTGATGCTAACCGGTTCCGTGCTATAGGCACCTTCATGGTCTGCCTGCCAGATTTCAATCATGGCATCGGATACCGGTTCACCCTTGCCATCCAACACCTGCCCGGTAATGCGGATATGTTCGCCTTTGGCATCGCGCCCGGCGACAACATGGTTGGCGATATCGGTAAAATCATAGCCATACTGCACCGGCGTCAAGCCATAGGCGAAATAGGGCCCCACGGTTTGTGACGGGGTTTCTCCATATGTCATGGGTTAATCCTCCATCGGGGTGGCAAGGCGTCCGCGCAGGACAATGTCAAACTGGTAGCCAAGGGCAAAGCCTTCCTCGGTTTTCTCGATCGAGAATTTGGCGATCAGCCGATTACGCGCGGCTTCGTCTGGTGTGCCCAGAAAAATCGGATCCAGGGCCAGCAAAGGATCACCAGGAAAGTACATTTGCGTAACCAGACGGGTGGCAAAACCCGGCCCGAACAGGGACAGGTGAATATGGTTGGGCCGCCAGGCGTTAAAATGGTTCCCCCAGGGATAGGCACCGGGTTTGATGGTGTAGAAAACATAATTGCCGTTTTCATCGCTCATGCAGCGGCCGGAACCCCGAAAGTTCGGGTCCAGTGGCGCATCGTGCTGGTCCACCTTATGGACATAACGCCCCGCTGCATTCGCCTGCCACACCTCGATCAGGGTATGGGGCACCGGCCGACCATCGCCATCGAGCACGCGGCCATGCACAACAATGCGTTCCCCCAGCGGTTCGCCATTTACCCGGCCATTGCGGGTTAAATCCCAGTCCAGGTCACGAATGGCGGCACGGGCAAAAACGGGGCCGCTGGCCTCGGATATGCCGCCGGAAAGGGCAATTAACGGCTTGGTTGGTCCACGCAGGATGGTCGATTTATAGCCCGGCGCGATATAGGGGGCGTGGCTGTTCCAGTCACGTGGTTTAAACCCGTTCATGGTTGTTATTCTCCCTGATCCGGCTTTTTATGATCAAGTTCCGCAAAGACCTGTTTGGCAATGCGAAAGGCGGTATTTCCCGCCGGGATACCGGCATATATGGCAACATGCATCAGGGCTTCGCGAATGTCATCCCGGCTGGCACCCGTATTGACGGTTGCCCGCAAATGCATGGCCAGTTCTTCTTCATGGCCCAGGGCCGCCATCAGCGAAATGGTGATGATGGATCGTTCCCGGCGCGATAATGCCGGGTTGGTCCAGACCGTACCCCAGACATTTTCGGTGATGTAACGCTGAAAAAAATCGTCAAATTCGGTCACGCTGGCAGATGCACGATCCACATGCGGGTCACCCAGAACCGAACGGCGGGTTTTCATACCCTGTTCAAACCGGTTTTCAGTCAAGGCCGTTCTCCCTGATAAAACTGTCTATTAACCGGGAAAGCTGATCGGGGGCTTCGACCGGTGGCAGATGGCCCACACCCGTAATCAGGGCAAAGCCGGCATTGGGAATGATTTCCGCCATTTTGCGCACCAGATCAGGCGGTGTGGACAAATCAACCGAACCCGCCACGCACAATACCGGCATATCAAGTTTGGCGGTGGTCGCCGTTAAGTCCGCATCGCGAATGGCGCCACAGGTGCCGCCATATCCCGCAACCGGGCACCGCACCAGCATGGTATGATAAAGGGCTGTCATCGCGATTTTGGTCTGGCGATAATCATCGGATAACCAGCGCGCGATCACCGCATCGCCAATCGCGGCCATACCGCCTTTTTCGATGGCATCAATACGGGCGTTCCAGCCAGCGGTGTCGCCAATTTTTGGTGCTGTGTCACATAAAATCAGCCCGCGAACCCGGCCCGGCGCGATTGCCGCAATATGCTGCGCAATCAAGCCGCCAACCGAAAGGCCGCAGATCACCACCTGGTCGATTTGCAAATGATCAAGCAATGCCAGAAGGTCGCGCGCATGAAGGTCGATGCTGTAGGGTTGATCCCCAACACCAGATAAACCATGCCCGCGCTTGTCATAGGTGATCAGGCGGTAATCGCCCGACAAAGACGCCACCACATCATCCCAGATGCGATGATCCGTCCCCAGCGAGTTTGAAAAAACCAGAACCGGCCCGTCCTGCCTGCCCCGGTCAGCATAATGCAGGTGCGTTCCGTTCAGGTCGGCAACTTTTATTGTCATGTGTTTCCACCCTGATTTGATGGCACCACATTGGCAGGGAGTTTTGGTTATGTAAAATGAGCATTTGCGCTTTTTGCATAACTATTTAATTATAATTGTGGTCAAAACCGCGAAAAACGAGGCGCCTTATGCTTGATCAACGCATTAAATTTCGCCACTTAACCTGTTTTCTGGAAGTTGCGCGCCAGCGAAGCGTGGTCAAAGCTGCCGATACATTGGCCATTACCCAGCCTGCCGTTTCCAAAACCCTGCGTGAACTCGAAGAACACCTTGATGCCCGCCTGTTTGACAGGTCAAAACGCGGGGTCGCCCTGACCGATTATGGCAAGGTCTTTTTACGCTATGCCGGGGCCAGTGTGACCGCGCTGCGCCAGGGGGTGGACAGCATAAGCCAGGTTCGTGCCCAGGGCGGGCTGACCATTACGGTTGGTGTTTTGCCAACGGTTGCCGCCACCATTGTGCCCGCGGCCCTTAAACGGTTTAAATCGCTGGGCACCAATACCACTATTCGCGTCATTACCGGGCCCAACACGGTTTTGCTGGGGCAATTGCGCGTGGGCGAGCTTGATCTGGTGATTGGCCGCCTGGCAGAGCCTGACCAGATGTCGGGCCTGTCTTTCATCCATTTATATTCCGAACAGATTTCACTGGTTGTTCGACCGGGGCACCAGCTGCTGGAGGATGACAACCCCGATCTGACGCGCATTCGCGATTACACCGTGCTGATCCCAACGCCCAACGCCATTATCCGCACTGCTGTTGACCGCCTGTTGATTGCCCATGGTATTGGCGCCCTGCCCGACCGGATTGAAACGGTATCGACCACGTTTGGCCGCGCCTTTACCCGCGAAAGCGATGCGGTATGGATCATCTCGAACGGGGTAATTGCAACCGACCTGGCCGATGGTGTGCTGGTGGAACTGCCCGTTGATACCAGCGATACATTCGGCCCGGTTGGCCTGACAACACGTATTGATGCGCCATCCTCGCCGCCGGTGGAAATGCTGATCAATGTTATCAGCGAGGAAGCAACCCGCCATCACAATGCGCATGCCACGTGATTCATAATCATTTGGTTATGAATAATAGCTTCAATATCATTATACATAACCGTTCAGATGATATTAGAGTTAATCCAATCCTAGGGGGCAGCAGGCCGTTTTGCTGCGTTCAACAATAAAAACGTTCCATAAAATCCCTAAAAAACTGGACTTGTCAGCGGAACCGGCCTTCACAGGCTTTGCGGAGACGTAAGGAGGAAACATGAAAAACATCACGAAATTGCTTGCGGGGGCGGCAATGGCGACCCTGGTCTCGTTTGGGGCGCAGGCGCAGGAAGTTACGCTTACCATTCATCATTTTCTGGGGCCGAAGGCACCGATCCAGAAGGATCTGCTGGAACCCTGGACCCAGAAAATTGAAAAGGAATCTGGTGGGCGCATCAAATTTGAAATTTTCCCGTCCATGTCGATGGGTGGCAACCCGCCGGAGCTTTATCGCCAGGTGCGTGACGGCGTTGCCGATATTGTCTGGACGCTGCCGGGTTATACGCCGGGCGTTTTCCCGCATACCGAAGTGTTCGAGTTGCCCGGCGTGCATCTGGGTGATGCCAAGGCAACCAACCTTGCCATTTATGACATGATGGATGAACTGGCACCCGACCTTAAGGATATTCACCCGCTGCTGGTGCATGTCCATGCCGGTCAGGCCATTCATACCACGCAAAAGGAAATTCACACCGTTGCCGATGTGAAGGGCCTGAAACTGCGGACACCCACCCGTACCGGTAGCTGGGTGATTGAAAGCTGGGGGGCGGAACCCGTTGGCATGCCCGTCCCGGCCCTGACCCAGGCCATGTCGCTGGGCGTGGTGGATGGCGGCCTGGTACCGTTCGAGGTTGTCGGCCCGCTTAAACTGAACGAACTTGTTTCCTATTCCGTTGAAGGTGAAGGCAGCAATTCCCGGTTCGGGACCAGCGTTTTCCTGCTGGCGATGAACAAGGACCGTTATGAAAGCCTGCCTGATGATCTGAAAAAGATCCTTGACGACAATACCGGCCGCGATTTTTACGCCCATGCCGGTGAGGTCTGGAACAATGTGGAGGAAGCTGGCAAAAAGCTGATCCGCGATGGCAAGGGCCAGATCATTGAACTGACACCCGAACAGAAAAAAACCTTCGATGATGCATCCGCCGGTGTTGTGGACCGCTGGATTTCCGAAGCAAATGCCGCGGGCATCGACAATGCCGCCGCCCTGGTGGAAGAAGCCAAGGCTGCCGTTAAAAAACACACCGAAGAATAAAAAGACAAAAGGGACCATTCAGGCAAATATTGAATGGTCCCGTTTTACTTTCAGCAAGATTGACCAGCCATATGAAACGCCTGCTTTTTCAAGCTGCATCGGGCCTGGCCGTACTTGGGGGTGTACTGGCCCTGCTTATTGCAGTTGTAACCATCGTCAATGTCGGTGGTTTTGCCATCGACAAAATCGCCCGCCTGTTCGGTGGCAATTTTCCCGCCATTCTCGGATATGAAGATTTCGTCAGCCTTGTTGTCAGCTCGGCAGCGCTGATGATGTTTCCCTATTGCCAGACACGTTATGGCCATGTCGCGGTTGATGTGTTCATGAACCTGTTTCCCGACTGGTTTGGCCGGGTTGTTGATGTTGTGTCCTCAACGCTGATGACCGCCCTTGCCCTGTTCCTGGGATATATGATGATCCGTGGCTTGCTGGAAGTTCAGGGCGACAATGCCATGTCGGCCATTCTGGGCTGGCAGCTCTGGCCGTTTTATGTGCCGGGTATCATTTCGATGTTCCTGTGGGCACTTGTTTGCATGACCCAGATTTTTGAAAGAAACGCCCATGTCTGAACGCGAACTTATTGGCATTGGCGGGCTGGGTGTGCTGTTTTTCCTGCTGGCCCTGCGTATTCCGGTTGGTCTGGCAATGGTTGGCGTCGGGATTGGCGGCAACTTTGTACTTAGCATCTTTTTCCCGTTTCTGCGGTTTGAACCCTATTTGCAGCAGTTCAAATCGCTGCTGTGGGGTATCGTTTCCAATTACGAACTCTCGGTCGTGCCGCTTTTTGTGCTGATGGGGTATCTTGCCAGCCAGGCGAACCTGTCACGCGATCTGTTTCAGGGTGTAAACGCCATTCTGGGCCGTTTTCGCGGCGGCGTTGCCATGGCCGCCATTGGCGCATGTGCCGGGTTTGGTGCGGTTTGTGGATCGTCCCTGGCGACCGCATCGACCATGGGGCGTGTTGCCCTGCCCGAATTGCGCCGCCTTAATTATGCACCGCGCCTTGCCACCGGCACGCTGGCAGCGGGCGGCACACTTGGCATTCTTATTCCGCCATCGGTCGCACTGGTAATTTATGCGGTCACGGTCGAAGCATCGATCATTCAGATGTTTCAGGCAGCGATTATTCCCGGCCTGATCGCGGTTGCCTTTTTCATGCTGGTTATTGCCATCCAGGTGCGCCTGAAACCCGAACTGGCCCCGATCCCCGAACCCATGGCCCCGCATGAACGCAAACAGGCCCTGTTGCGCCTGATCCCGGTGATGGTCATTTTCGGTGCCATCATTCTTGGCCTGGGGGCTGGCCTGTTTACACCAACCCCGGCAGCCGGTGTGGGCGTATTTGCCATTCTGGCCTATGGGCTGGTTATGCATTGGCGGGGTAAAGGCGGGCTTAGCTTTTCGGGCCTGAAACAGGCACTGCGCGATACATCGGTAACCAGTTCGATGATCTTTTTCATCCTGCTGGGTGCCGAAGTTCTTAAGGGATTTTTCAGCCGGGCGGGCCTGCCTGCCTTTATGGCCGATGCCGCCGCCAATAGCGGCCTTGACCCCTGGCTGGTCATGATCCTGATGCTGCTTGCCCTGGTTGTGCTGGGCTGTTTCATGGAAAGCCTTTCCATGATTGTGGTGGTGATCCCGTTTTTCTGGCCCGCACTGGTCGACATCAATGGCGGTGACTTTGCCACTGCGGCGACTGCTGCTTATGGCATGGGGGCCGAAGACCTTAAAATCTGGTTTGGTATCCTGTCGCTGATTGTTGTGGAACTGGGGCTGATTACACCACCCGTCGGGCTGAATGTGTTTATCATTAATGCGCTTGCCGATGGCGTCCCCATGAGCCAGACATTCCGTGGTGTGATGCCGTTTTTTGCCGCCGAAATTATCCGTATCACCCTGATCGTGTTTGTCCCGGCCATTACGTTGCTGGTGCCAACCCTTCTGGGCGGATAACCCAAAAATCAGGGCATGGCCGGTAAAACATCACCGGCCATGCCCCATATTGCAAAGGCAGCAACACAGCAGACAGGCCCATGATTGCAACGCGTGAAACCATTCCGGTTTATCGGCTTTATGGCGAAAACATCGCTATGCATGGCAATGCCGTGCAGGAGCCGGAATTTTTTCATCTGGAATCCATTCCGTCACGATCACGTTTGCATGGCATGCATATCCAGCCCCACCGCCATGCCAACCTGTTTCAATTGCTGTTTATCACCCAGGGCCAGGCCCATATCGAATTTGACGACCGCCAGTTCACCATCGGCCCACAAACCCTGTTAACCGTGCCACCCGGCACGGTGCATGGTTTCAAGTTTAGCGATGATATTGATGGCTGGGTCATTTCCCTGACCGATGATCATGTGCGCGAAATACTGGCACTGGTGCCACGGTTAAACAGTTGCCTTGATACGCCATTATGCGTGCCGGTTCAAAACCACATCGCCCGGCAAAACGCGCCTTCCCCTACCCCGTCGCCAGACCAATCCCAATCCCCAACGACGACTACAACCGATTTTCTGATCCGCCAGCTTGTGGCTGAGTATCACGGCCATTCGATTGGGCGGTTATTTGCGCTGCGCAATATTATTGGTTTGCTGTTGCTTGAAGCCGGTCGCCACGGTGAATTACACCGCGATGGCAGACTTAGCCGCCAGGAACAGAAAAACGCGAAATTCCGCAAGTTTCAAAACCTGATTGAAACCAGCTATCGCCAGCATATTGCCCTGGCCTGGTATGCCCGCGAAATTGGCGTTACGACAACGCAGCTTAACCGCATTTGCAAGGACATTGTCGAACAAACCGCGATCGAGGTTTTACATAATCGCCTGCTGCTGGAAGCAAAGCGCATCCTGATTTATACCGACACCCACATCCAGCAGATTGCCGATGAACTGGGCTATCAGGATGCCGGGTATTTTTCACGCTTTTTTGCTAAAAAGGCGGGGATGTCCCCCGCCCGTTATCGTGCCTTATACCGTTAGAAAATTTGAACTTTCTGTTTCCTGATCATGTAAGACCATACCAGTCACAACCATCCGGCAGTTCCACTTAAATGCCGGGGCAATTCGTGAACAGGTATATTGGTCAGATCCTTGGTTATTTCACCCTCAACCGTTTCGGCCAGAGGCTTGGGCATTTTGTTGCGCATTTCGCCCATGATGCGGGGTGGTGCAATAACCACCAGATTTTCAAAACGGTTATGATTGCGTTTATCTGTCAGCCAGTTCACCACATCGGCCACAAACTCATCCTGGGCATGACGGTGTGGATCGGTTGATGGTGGCATGGCGTGGCGTTGCTGATTTCCACCAGGATTGGCAAATCCTCGCCCCGGTTTGTCACTGGCGATTTCGTGACTGGGGCGATTGTCCGCCGACATTTCATGGACAATTTCAAGATGGCTGCCTTCGGCATCCTTTGTAACGGCAAGAACATTTGCCTGCCCGCCATCGGCAACAAGGATCCATTGATTATTGTGCATGATAATCTGCCTTTTTGTTATTGCTAACGGGTCGGCAACGCCCCCTAAACGGGTAATGTTCCATTTTTTACCTACAAAAAAAGAGGCACATTTGCCCCTTTTTTCGTACGATTTTCAAATTATCGGGCAATCAGCGCCAGGAAAGCAGCCATTTATCCAGCCGCCCCAAAAGCCACGAAACCGACAGCCCCAGAAGTGACAGCACAACCACACCGGCGATCAACTGGTCCGTCTGATACAGGCTACCGGCTGAGAGGATCAGGGCACCAATACCGTATTGCGCACCAATCATTTCGGCCGCCACCAGCAAAATAATCGCGATGGAGGATGAAATGCGGAACCCCGAAAGGATGGTTGGCAACGCACCGGGCAGAATGATTTTGCGCACAATCGACCAGGTCGACATATCAAAGCTTTGGCCCATGCGGATAAGGTTACGCGCCACATTATCAACGCCGCTGAAGGTATTGATAACCGTGGGGAAAAACACACCAAAACCGATGGTGGCAAATTTTGACGGTTCGCCAATACCAAACCAGATGATGAAAAGCGGCAAAAGCGCGATTTTCGGAATGGGGAAAAGGGCCGATACCAGCGCAACACCGGGCGAACGCGCCCAGGAAAACATGCCGATCAAAAAGCCAACAACAAGGCCCGCAACCGTACCTAACACCCAGCCAACGGCCAAACGCTGTGCCGATGCCCCCAGATGTACCCACAATTCGCCCGACACAATCAATTGCCACAGCGCCTTGCCCACGGCAACCGGGCTTGGCATGGCAAGTTCGCTGATGAAACCGGTGGAAGACCCGATTTGCCACAAAATGATCAGGGCTGCGAAACTGCCCCACGCGGCATAGGGATTGGCCCGCGGATTAAAACCGATGGCCCGCAAACGAACCGGATTTTTTGCAGCTGCGCGATCATCCGACATTTTCGAGTTCCTTGTCTGCAGCAATGGCTTCATCGCGGATCAGCTCCCACAGGGCTGCTTCGTGGGCGGTAATTTCCGGGTCGCCTTCGCGGCGCTGGTCAATCGGCACATCGATGGTATGGATTTCCTTGATCGTGCCGGGGCGACGGCGCAGGGCGACCACACGATGGGCAAGGCGCACGGCCTCGTTCAAATTATGGGTTACGTAAACAGCCGTCATACCGGTGCGGGCAAACAGGGCCGAAAATTCATCCAGCAGCAAAATACGTGTTTGGGCATCCAGGGCCGAAAGCGGTTCATCCATCAGCAAAACAGCCGGGCGCACCGCGAGCGCACGGGCAATGCCAACACGCTGTTTCATGCCGCCCGAAAGTTGTTTGGGATAGGCATTGCGAAAATCCGACAGGCCGGTTTGTTCCAGCACTTCGCTGATACGGGCCTCGCGTTCGGTGCGTGAAAGCTTGTGATCTTCCAGAACCAGGCTGACATTGCCCGCAACGGTTCGCCAGGGCAGCAGGGCAAAATCCTGGAACACATAGGTCAGCGGGTTAAGGCACCCGTCAGGCACGCTGCCACTGGCACTTACCTGCCCTTCGCTGGGTTGCAACATGCCCCCAATAATGCTGAGCAGCGTTGACTTGCCACAGCCTGACGGCCCGATCAGGGCAACAATTTCGCCCGGTTCGATGGTCAGGTCGATATCACGCAGGGCCACCATCTGATCATAACGATGGCTGACCCCGGAAATTTCCAGCCGCATAACCGGCCCTCTTGTCAATTTGATGAAAATGAAAAAACAAACGAACCGGCCCATATGCACAGGCCGGTTCCAAAGCGGGTTATTTGGGTGTTATTTCGGATCAAGTGCCGGGATGAAGCTGGTATCGATGAACTTGTCCGGATCGGCATCCGCGGCGACATAACCACGGTCCTGATACCATTTGACCTGTTTTTTCACATCGGCCACATCCAGCTTGGCATCTTCGGTGATGAACATCGCGCCATTGCGCAGTTTCGGAAATGCTTTTTCTTCCGGTTCTTCGGCATAGACATATTTGTGAACGATCTTGAGGATTTCGTCCGTCGTATCGGATTTCACCAGTTTGCCATCGGCATCGGTTGCCAGCAGGGCTGCGCGGTAATCGGCAACGCCTTTCTGATAGGCTTTGACGAAATGTTTGACGACATCACGGCGTTCTTCAACATTGCGTGTCGATGTAAACAGACCGCCAACCTGATAGGGATCATAATCCTTTACCCAGCCAATGATATGCGCGGCACCGGCATTTGCCAGCGGCTTTGCGATATGCGGCACAATGATCATGCTGTCGACCTGCCCGGTTTTCAGCGCGCCAATCATGTTCGGCACAGCCTGAAGCGGCTTCAGTTCCATGGTCGAAAGGTCAATACCGGCCTTTTCGGCGACATTGCCAATCATGTAATGGAAGCTTGAACCCACCTGGCTTAGGGCAAAGCTGTGCCCACCCAACTGTTCAACCTTGGTCAAACCGGCATCATAGGCCTGGTTGGAAACCAGAATGGCCGATCCATCATAGGCCGGGTCTTCATGAAGCTGCGCACCAATAACCTTAAGCGCGCCTTTGGCCGCCAGATTAAAGAAGCCACCGGTAAAAGCCGTCACACCAAAATCGGCATCGCCCGATGCGATGGCAACCGATACCGGCTGTGCCGCCCGGAAAAAGGTCAGTTCTGCATCCAGGCCTTCATCGGCGAAATAGCCCTTTTCCTTGGCAATAAACAGCGGCGCGCTGGAAACAAACGCCAGGGTGGCGATGTTGATTTTTTCAGCGGCGCTGGCAACGCCTGCAATGGCTGTTGAAAGGGTTGCAACGGTTGCAATCGCCATGGCCCCACGGGCAACACGCCGGATCTGCGATGAGAACATCTTTTTCCTCCACATAACGTTTTTTGATTAATTGCCCGCTGTTGCCGCCAGTCCCCGCCGGAACAGCCCGGGCCAGATAGAAGCCAATAGGATTTGCCGAAATGGCACTGGAATTTTGTTATACGAATTAACGATGAAATGCCAATGTTTGGCGTCGTATCGCGCAAATTTAATGCTTTCCACCCACCAACACGCGATCAAGGGGCAATCCTGCACGCCCTTATAGTGGTAAAACGTTAAATCATGTCGCGCAATCGGGCTTATGTGTGATGTGGTGGGCAGGATGGCACCCCGGCCAATTTCATTCATCAGGGCAGATTGCCAAACCGGCCACAAAACGGCATAACCGGGCCACAAGAACATTATATATACTGATCATTTTCCGCCCACTGCCAAAGGCAATAACCATGCCCCGCCCCATATCCCCCGATCAAACGGCACAAGCTGCTGGCACCGCCATGGTTATTGGTGCTGGCCCGGCGGGCCTGATGGCGGCGGAACGGCTGGCGCAAGCAGGCCATGCCGTTACGATTTACGAAGGCATGCCCAGTGCCGGGCGCAAGTTTTTGATGGCGGGGAAATCGGGATTGAACATCACCCATAGCGAGGATCTGGAAACGTTCCTGTCACGCTATGGCGCATCACGCGAAAGGCTGGAACCGCATCTGCGTGCTTTCGGACCCAGCGAAATTCGCCAATGGTGCGCGGGGTTGGGGGTTGAAACCTTTATCGGCTCGTCAGGCCGGGTTTTCCCCACCGCGATGAAGGCAAGCCCGCTTTTGCGTGCCTGGCTGAGGCGGCTCGATGGCCTTGGTTGCACCATTCATTACCGCCATTACTGGACAGGGTGGGACGAAACCGGCAATGCCATTTTTAAAACACCAACCGGCACTGTTCAGGCCAAGGCCGATATCACCGTTCTCGCCCTTGGCGGCGGAAGCTGGAAACGCCTGGGGTCGGATGGCAAATGGATGCAAATCCTTCAGGCTGCCGGTATTAAATGCAACCCGTTCAAACCAGCCAATTGCGGCTTTGACATTCGCTGGACACAGCATCTGATTGATAAATGCGCAGGACAACCGGTCAAGGCTGTTACACTTTCTGCGGGCAGCCAAACCATTCGCGGGGAGTTTGTCATTTCCAAATCCGGGATCGAAGGCAGTGCCGTTTATGCCATTTCCGCAACGCTGCGTGATCAATGGCTGCAAACCGGAAGCGCCATTCTGACCCTGGACCTGGCACCGGACCGCGACCTGGCCGATGTCACCGCCCGTCTGGCAAAACCGCGTGGCAAAAATTCACTGGGCAATCATTTGCGCAAGTCTCTGGGGCTTGATGCCACCAAAACGGCATTGCTGTTTGAAGTCACCCCGCGCGAAACCCTGAATGACCCCGCCAAACTGGCCCGGACCATCAAGGCCCTACCCCTTCCCATCGCCCGCCCCCGCCCGCTTGACGAAGCCATCAGCACAGCAGGCGGTGTCGCGTGGGAAGAACTGGACGACAATTTCCAGCTTATCAAACGCCCCGGCACCTATTGCCTTGGCGAAATGGTAGATTGGGAAGCGCCGACAGGGGGATATTTGTTGAGTGGGTGCTTAACAATAACATTTTAAACATAGAGTCATAATTAAATTTATTTTGAATTTCCATCTGATAAATATATATAATTACTTTGTATTTATCAGAAAAGTGAAAATCCTTGTCATACGACCTCAAAAACAAACTTGTCATCGGACTTTCGTCGAGCGCCCTATTTGACCTCAAAGATTCAGATAAAATTTTTCGTGAACACGGCGAAAAAGTTTATCGAGAATACCAAAGACAACATCAAGAAAACCCTCTAAAAAAAGGTGTTGCCTTCTCGTTTATCCGGCGAATTTTGACATTAAACCAATTACAAAAATCAGAACCATTAGTAGAAGTAATCTTGTTATCCCGCAATGATCCTGACACTGGATTGCGAGTAATGAACTCAATCGAACATTATAAACTTAACATTACTAGAGCGATGTTCCTCCAAGGGAAACCGCCTTACGTTTATATCCCGGCATTCGACATTGAGCTTTTTCTCTCTGCAAATTCACAAGACGTAACACAAGCAGTCAATGCAGGATATCCAGCTGGACTAATTCTGTCAGGAAACTTCACTGATGACATCAATGATCATGAACTAAGGATTGCATTCGACTTCGACGGCGTTTTGGCTGATGACGAAGCTGAAACCATATATAAGACCTCAGGAAAAATCCAAGCTTTCCACACTCATGAATCGGAAAAGGCGAACATCCCCCACAACCCGGGCCCTTTAAAAAAATTTCTAGATAGGATATCGCAAATTCAAAAAATTGAAATGGACCACCTTACAAAAGACCCTTTGTATAAATCAGTTTTAAAAATATCAATAGTAACAGCCCGAAATGCGCCTTCACACAAACGCGTCATCAACACAATGAGAACTTGGGGAATTGACGTAAACGAAGCGTTCTTCATGGGCGGAATTGAAAAATCTAACGTATTGAACATATTGAAGCCTCACATATTCTTCGATGACCAAAGAACACACCTGGAGAAGCCGTCATCAACACTACCTTCTGTTCACATCCCATTCGGGATCGCTAATAAAGTTGATACAAAATAGCCTGCGGGTTGAACCCCGCAGGCTACAAAGAGTGTAGGATAGAAATTTAGCCTTCCACTGGAATCCCGTGGATGTAACCCACACCACCGGCAAAGCGGTCGCGGTAGTTTTCGTTGATCAGCGGTTCAAGGTCGGCTTTGACCTTGTCGTGCAGGCCTTTTTCCCAGTCGCCCGGATGCTGGAAGTTGCTCATGATATAGGCGAAGCCGTTCATGTCATCGACAGCATGCAAGCCGGTTGATTCGGCACCGGCCGGGCAGGAAAGGATGCGATCCAGCTTTTTGGTATCGACGTTATAGGCCCACAGGAAGTTATTGACGTGGTTGCCGCTGTCTTCACCCACAAACAGGGTGCGCATTTTTTCGGAGAACTTGATGTTATCCGGGTTGGCGATGCGGTCGATATCGGCGGTGTTGCCGATGGCATCGGGTGTATCAAGGTCACGGCCAACCAGTTCGGGCACAGCCGCCATGGTGACAGGAACCCATTCGCTGTCGATGGCATTGCCTTCGGTATCGGTCTGGCCGCCGGTCATCGGCCATGCGTAAACGGCACCGGCTTTGATCTGGTCAACCTTGATCGGGTTTTTGCCGTCGCTCATGGATTTATAGATATAGGACATGGCGGAATAACCGATCTTGTCCTTGGCATTGACCGTGGTGCCTTCCATTTTGGTGAAGGCAAGTGTGCCGCCAACCAGCGGCGCATAACGGTGCGTTTCAAGATAGGCTGCTGCCTTTTCCATGCCTGGCTTAACGCGAACCCACTGCTGTTTGCCGCTGAACTGGATGGAGGTAAAGCTGTCATCCTTCGGGTCTTCGTGAGCGACATCGATGATGTCGGCAGCGGTCAGTTTATCGGCCAGTGCCTTGATTTCGTCGCTGGTGGCATGGCCCAGAAGGACCCATTTCAGGTCGAACGAACCGCCCTTATCAAGGTCAACGCCTTCGCGCTGCATGACCTTGGCAACATAAAGCTTGCCCGATGACAGATCAGCCGGTTTATCGGCGATAAACATGAACAGGCCGCCATTGGTGGCATCGTCACCCATCAGGGTGGTGCGCTGGTCCGGCATGACCTGAACGAGTTCATGCGAAATACGGCCAAGGCAGAAATGTTTTTTGATTTCGCCGGTGCCATCCGCATTCACGATCACTTCGGGCATGTGGCCGTAATGATAGGGGTTGGCTTTTTTCGGGTCGCCATACAGGCTTTTGCTGTAGGTCTGGAATTCTTCGGACGATGCAGCCTTGGTGGCATCGGGTTCGTATTCTTCGGATGACAGGTGCGTGTTCCAGGGCGACAGGCTGGCTGCACAGGTAATCCAGAGGCCATGAACGGCGCTGGTATCAACCGGATGATACTGAACCAGGCTGAGTTCGCCGCTTTTCGGGTCCTGATCAAAGGTCAGAACGGCAATCGGGGACGGCAGTTTGCCATACATGTCGGTGCCATCAAACGCACGCGAGGTATATTCAAACTGAACCACGGCGAAAACCGTGTTGCCCTTCACACCCGGAACCTTGGCGCCATCAACTTTGATCAGGCTGTAGCCATCGGGGCAATCGGAAAAGAACTGGCGTTTGTCGGGCGAGGATTCATCAATGATCGGGTTGTTGTTGATATCGCGGTATCCACCGGCAACAACCTTGCCACCCTTGCCGTCCGAAACTTCATCACCGGTGATGAAAAGCGGCTTGTAACCCAGTTTGAAAGCCTGCGTCGCGCCATTTTCATACGTCGCAACAAGGCCGGACTTGACCGTGGTGGTTGCCCGTTCGGCATCGGTCATCGGCGCAGCCATGCCAACAAATTCGATCGATTTGACACGGTTTTTCGCCGTTGCGGCAAAGGCCGGGGAGCTGCCCAGAATGGACAGGGCCGAAGTTTCAAGCAACGGAAGGAAGGGCGCGCCCGCAAGAATACCAAGCAGCGAACGGCGGGAAATGCCGGTTGGGCTGGTCATGTCGTTGATCCTTAGAATAACAGACTGAAATGTCGGAAAGAAATCCCCGAGGAATGGAACCGCCTGCCAAGCCCGGAGGTGGACCCGCGACAGGAACAGACAGTGCCGTTATTCTATTTTCGCCGTGTGACAGTTTGATAAAACATTGGTGTCATTCCAAATAACAATGCAGGGGCGAACAGGAACTATTCCGCCCAAATTCAACCAAATGGCGAATGACTGGTGCGTTGCCGATTGCGCTGGTCGCAGGCGATGCGGCAGTTACCAGGGCTTCCGGCAACACCGGCATTCCCGGCATTACCAGCGGCACGGTTACAACACCCCGGCAGGGTCAAATAAAGTTGGGCCGCAACACCGATAAACTGTTCGCGCCAGGAGGGCAGATCATCTAATGCTAGGTGATATGAACCGAAATCACGCTGGCGGCACGGCAATATGGCCTGCTGCCAAAACAAAAGGATCGCGCGATGAACCATTCCCAGCTTTCAAAATGCATTCTGGCCGGTCAGGGCAAAGTCCCGGCAGATATGGTTATTCGCAATGTCGGCCTGCTTGATGTGATTACCGGCACCGTCACCACAACCGATATTGCCATTGTTGGCGACCGCATTGTTGGCACCCATGCCGATTACAAAGGTGATGTTGAAATTGATGGCACCGGCCGCTTTGCCGTGCCCGGTTTTATTGACACCCACCTGCATATCGAAAGCTCGCTTGTCACCCCGCTGGAATTTGACCGCTGTGTGCTGCCCCATGGCGTGACCACGGTTTTGTGTGACCCGCATGAAATTGCCAATGTGCTGGGGGCTGCGGGTATCCGCTATTTCCTGGATTCCGCCGAACGCGCGATCATGGATATTCGCGTTAACCTGTCATCCTGTGTGCCGGCAACGCCGTTTGAAACATCGGGTGCGCAGCTTGAGATCGATGATCTTTTGCCATTTCGCAACCATCCCAAGGTGGTTGGCCTGGCCGAGGTGATGAATTATCCCGGCGTGCTTAATCTTGATCCCGGTATCATGGCAAAGCTTCTGGCGTTTCAGGATGGCCATATGGATGGGCACGCGCCGCTGGTGCGTGGCCTGCCGCTTAATGGATATATGGCAGCAGGTATTCGTACCGACCACGAGGCCACATCGGCCGCCGAGGCCCGCGAAAAACTTGCCAAGGGCATGGCCATTCTGATCCGCGAAGGGTCTGTTTCCAAGGATCTGGAGGCGCTGGCCGAAATCCTTGATGAAAATACATCAAGCTTTGTCGCGCTATGCACCGATGACCGCAACCCGCTTGATATTGCCGAAGAAGGGCACCTTGATGCCCTGATCCGCCGCCTGATCGCCAAGGGACGGCCGCTGCATCATGTGTATCGGGCGGCATCGCATTCGGCGGCCCGCATTTTCGGCCTGAAAGATCGCGGGTTGATTGGGCCGGGCTGGCGCGCCGATATCGCGCTGCTTGACAGCCTTGAAGATTGCAGCGTCAGCGACGTTATTGCTGGTGGCAAACTGGTCACACCTGCCCTGTTTGAAACCCGCGAACAGGTGCCTGCGGTTGGCCTGTCTTCGATGAAGGCAAAGCCGGTTACAGCCGATGCCTTTATTTGCGCGCCCAAACCGGGCCAGAACCAGACACCGGTGATTGGCGTTAAACCCGGCCTGATCCTGACCTTCCGCGAGGAAGCAACCCTTGAAGTTTCGGCCAACGGACTGGTGCCCGACCTTGACGCCGACGTGATCAAGGTGGCCGTGATTGAACGGCACGGCAAAAACGGCAATATCGGCCGCAGCTTTGTCACCGGTTTTGGCCTGAAGCGCGGTGCCATTGCATCATCGGTCGGGCATGACAGCCACAACATTACCGTGGTGGGGGCGAATGATGCCGACATGGCCCTTGCCGTGAACCGTCTGATCGAAATGGGCGGCGGTTTTGCCGTTGCCAATGGCGGCAAAATCACGGCGGACCTACCCCTGCCCGTTGCCGGCCTCATGAGCGAAAAACCGTTCGAAACCATTTCCGATGATCTTGAACATCTGCGCGCAGCGGCCAAAGACCTGGACTGCAAATTGCCCGAACCCTTCCTGCAGGTGGCCTTTCTGGCCCTGCCGGTAATTCCGCATCTGAAGATGACGGACCGGGGCTTGTTTGATGTCGATAAATTCGATTTTGTCAGCTGAGATCGCGGTTAAAAAATACCGCCACATGCCTGCAAACCCTGCCCTGTCAAAGGGCGGGGTTTGTTTATTTCAGGCTTTTGCATTCAAAATCACCCCACAACCAATTGAAATAAAATCACTTTCCTGAAACTCAAAAGATAAGAATTATTATCATTGACTTTATCAACTACATTCCTTATTGGTTGACTTTATCAACAAACCGTAACCCAAACCCGCCAGACGATGATGTTAATCTCTGGCGATATACCGGCCCTTTCCGGGCAGGTCTGATCTTTCAGTTTCAGCTTTTTACGTCATCCACCGTCACTGGCTGCGTGCATTGCATGCGCCGTTTCAGGAACAGTTCTGCATGTCAAAATCACCGGTTATCCACGAGGATGGATTACCCCAGCCCCAGCGTGGCCTTGCCTTTCTGACCATCTCGCTTGCCGTTTTGATGGCGGTGCTTGATGGATCGATCATGAATGTCGCCCTGCCCACCATTGCCCATGACCAGCATGTCAGCCCGGCCCATGCCATTTGGGTGGTGACGGCCTATCAGTTGGCTGTTGTTGTCGCCCTGTTGCCGCTTGCCGCATTGGGCGAGGCAATTGGTTTTCGCAAAATCAACCTTGCCGGGCTGGTGCTGTTTTGTGGGGCTTCCATCCTGTGTGCCTATTCCCCCACGATTGAAATTCTGACCTTTGCCCGCCTACTACAGGGCCTTGGCGGGGCAGCATTGATGAGCATTAACGCAGCCCTGGTACGCCATATCATGCCCATCAAGCTGCTGGGTCGTGGTATCAGCCGGGTTGCCATGGTTGTTGCGATTTCAGCAGCTGCCGGACCTTCCATTGCGTCGGCCATTCTGGCGGTTTCAAGCTGGCACTGGCTGTTTCTGATCAATGTGCCCATTTCGATTGCGGCCTTTGCCATGGGCTATTTCACCCTGCCCTATAACAAGCTTAACGGTGCCAAGTTCGATTATGGCAGTGCGCTTTTGAACGTGCTGACCTTCGGCTTTTTGATTTCCGCCCTGGGCAGCATTGGCACAAGCAGCAATAAACTTCTTATTGGTGGCCAGTTTGCCATTGCCATCATTGCCGGTATCGCGCTGGCCCGCCGCCAGCTTTCGCGCGCCATCCCGCTTTTGCCGATTGATCTGTTGCGCCGTCCGGTTTTTGCCGGTTCGATCATTTCATCGATCTGCGGGTTTTGTGCGCAATTCATCGCCTTTGTTTCGCTGCCGTTTTTCTTTCACGACGTGATCGGCTATAGCGCGGTGCAAACCGGCATGCTGCTTACGCCCTGGCCGGTGGCAACCGCATTGGCAGCCCCGCTTTCGGGCAGGCTGGCTGATAAATATTCGGCGGCCCCCCTTACCACGATTGGTATGGTTATTTTTGCCATTGGCCTTGCGGCGACAGTCTGGCTGCCCAGCGATGCGGGCAATTACACCGTGATCATTGCGTTGATGATTGCAGGTGCTGGCTTTGCCCTGTTTCAAACGCCCAATAACCGCATCATGCTGACCAGCGCCCCGCGTGAACGCAGTGGCGGGGCCAGCGGCCTGCAATCAACCGCCCGCCTGTTGGGGCAGTCCAGCGGGGCGGCACTGGCTGCCATCCTGATTGCACACAGCACCGAATTCAACCTGGCCCTTCTGATGTATACCGCTGCGGGCTTTGCCCTGATTTCGGGCTGCATCAGCGCCATTCGCAACCGCGCATGGCAGGTTGGCATCATTTCCTGATGCCCTTTTCCATCCTTTCCGGGGGCATTGACGCCACCGGGATGAATGATTACCTCGCGAGAAAGACGGAGCCAACAGATGCCCGAAACGACAATTGGCGAAACCCTGCATACCCTGCTTCATGCCTATAAACGGGCATTGCGCCAAGCTTACCAGCAGGCTGAAATCCCCCTTGCCATTTCGCATATCCGCACCCTTAAGGGCATCAATTCCGTTCCCGATTGCACGCCATTGGCACTATCAACCCGCACCAAACACGACAAAGGCCAGCTGACCCGTCTTCTCAAGGACCTGCTGGCTGAAAACCTGATCGAAAAACATCCGCACCCCGACGACAAACGCAGCAATATCCTGCATCTGACGCCGGAAGGACATCAGATCATGATGCGGATCAAAGAGGTCGAAGAAATCGCCGCTTCACGCATGGCAACCGGTCTTTCCCCCGATGAAATCACCGATTTCAACCGGCTTGCCAACATCATGAGCGCCAATCTCGCGGAATAACCGCTTCGGCGCCATATCCCCCATTTCGTTATGAAAGGAGATCACGATGCCAAGACCAGCTCCCCGGCAGTTTGAAGTGATCCGTAAATCCGAAGTTACCCCGAACATGCTGCGCATCACCCTGGGTGGTGACGGCATGAATACCTTCCCCGAAGACCAGGCCAGCGCCTATGTCAAACTGATGTTTGATAATCCCGGCCAGGAAAAACCGATGCTGCGGACCTATACAGTCCGTGCGCACCGGGAAAACGAAATTGATATCGATTTTGTCATGCATGAAGATGGCGGACCGGCTTCGCGCTGGGCCATCGACTGCAAAGCTGGCGATACCATCGCCATTGGTGGCCCCGGCCCGAAAAAACTGGTCGATAACAATGCCGATTGGGTCCTGATTGTTGGTGATATGACGGCCCTGCCCGCCATTTCCGTCAATCTGGAACAATTGCCTGCCGATGCGCGGGGCTATGCCGTAATCGAGGTTCTCAGCGATGCTGATATCCAGCCCCTGCTGAAACCCGAAAACGTCACCATTCACTGGGTGGTAAACCCGCATCCTGGCACCAACAGCACCGCCCTTGTCGATGCTGTCATGGCCATTGAATGGTCGCATGGTAAACCTTCGGTCTGGGCGGCATGTGAATTCACCGGCATGCAAAAACTCCGTCACCATTTCCGCAATGAACGCGCCATCGACAAACGCGAAATGTATATTTCCAGCTATTGGAAACTTGGCGCGAACGAAGAAACGCACAAATCCGTGAAACGCGAAGATGCGGAACGGGAAGAAGCCGCTTAAAATGCAACACGATATATAATCACAATAAAAACTCTCACAAACCCGCAACATAAAGCACGGAAAACTAAGTTTTCCGTGCTTTAATTTATATAGACGGCACATCGCTCAAAAGATAAAATAACAATCAACACAAATAATGGAAAAAAGATGAAAAATCCATTCCTTGCGACCAACCACGAATACCATTGGAACTCATGCATCGGCCCACAAAGCAGTGAATTAAATTACATTGATGGTTACATTGAGTCGTCAATTGAGCTTGCAAACTACGTGTTGGAAAACAAAAAATACGGAAAAGTAGATACTTTAATATTCCCGATCCTTTTCAACGCGCGTCACGGCATAGAGCTTACGCTAAAATTTTATCAAAAAACATTTTCACAATGCGGGATCGACACCGAGAGCGCCCCCCAAAATCACAGACTAGACATAATACTGAGCAGAATATTAAATGCCAAAATACCAGACAGAGAATTATCAAAAAACATATCAAAACTTGCGCCTTATATCACCGGGATATCTGAAATCGATACAAGCGGACAAGACTTTCGATATTTTGAAAATAAAAACGGCCACCAAAGCTTATCAAACCATCCGATTATAAACCTTGTGGTGGTTAGACAATGCTTAGAGGAAATGAAAAACATACTAGACGAAACAACCACTAGACTGATTACATTTAGTCAGGAACGATCAACCAAAACACACACCACAAAGTGCTCTCGAGCCGATTTATACCATATCACACAAGAACTACCTATGCATGCAGAGTGGCATTTATCGAAATTTAAAAAAATAAAGGAAAATATAAAACGTGAATTCAACTTATCAAACAATCAATTCGACAACGCGATAAAGAAAATAAAGAACCAAAGGCAGCTAGGCTCAATTATAGGAATCGAAAGAAATCCAATAGCACTAACAGGTACAAGCGCAATAAAAGCCGCACACCTATGGAAAGAATATCACGCATTCGAGAGAAAAGCGTTTGACGAAAGACATATTAACAAGGAGGAAAATTTAATGATCTCAAAAAAAGCATCAGTTGAAAAAATAAGAGAATTAATCAAAGAATTAAAAATAGAGGAACTAGCAGATTTAGAAACTATTTTCTACCTTTCTCGAAATCGAGAGTTTGTAGAACACTACGAGGAAATGTATGAGAAAACTCTACCCTCATATCAGAGAAGCCCTGATATTTTCATTAAAGTCCATCATGTATTCGCAAAAGTTAATTTCTTAACGGAAATAAAAAGAGGAATATCGATTCTAGGAAATCCAAGCCTCGCCGATTCTCTCGGCAAGGTTGAAAATTGAGCTTTCCTTAGCTCACACGGTGTACAGGCGATCTAGGAAAACATATCTCTTCCCTTAAAGACACAAAAAATAGGACTCAAGAACAATACTTGGGCCCGTGTCGCCCCACCCCTGAATTGAATACACCGCCATCATCCCGCTCAAAAAATTGAAAATCAGGCATCAAAACTACATTTTATTGACAAATTGTCGGATAAATGATGACGTTGGTAGAAATTATACAATCTGCCGAAACATATTCAGGGACGTTGACCATCACCGACGGGAAACCGGGGCCAATTTTTCGCAGGCACATCATATGCCCGAAGCTAACCGGCGTATGGTCGCAAACTGCGAATCATAATCTCTACAGCCTCGACATCCGCCTTGAAAAACTATTCGGCACCATTGCGCACGGCCCACCGGCCAGCGCGTTTTGAGTGGGGATATTTGCGTGGCGGATACACGTTTGGCATCAACGCTGTCGGTTGAAAACCTGACCGTTCAATTTGGCGACAATCGCGTGGTCGAAGACCTCAGCTTTACGGTCGAGGCCGGGCGCACGCTGGCCGTTGTTGGTGAATCAGGCTCTGGCAAATCCGTAACATCGATGTCGATCATGCGCCTGGCCGAAATGAATGGTGCCACCTATGGCGGCGGGCGCATTCTGTTTAACGGCGAGAATGGCAAGATCGACCTGCTTGCGGCCAGCCAGAAAGAAATGCGCGCCATTCGCGGCAATGAAATCGCGATGATCTTTCAGGAACCGATGACGTCCCTAAACCCGGTCTTCACCGTGGGCAACCAGATCGCAGAATCCCTGATGCTTCATGCCGGCATGACCAAATCTGCCGCCCTTGCCGAAGCCCGCCGCCTGCTTGATATGGTTCGCCTGCCCGATTCCGCAGAACTGATCAAACGTTATCCCCATCAGCTTTCAGGCGGGATGCGCCAGCGCGTGATGATCGCAATGGCCCTGGCCTGCCGCCCCAAGCTTTTGATCGCCGATGAACCCACCACGGCCCTTGATGTCACCATTCAGGCGCAGATCCTGACCATCATTCGGGACCTGCAAAAAGAACTGGGCATGGCGGTAATTTTCATTACCCACGATATGGGCGTAGTTGCCGAGGTCGCCAATGATGTTGTCGTCATGTGGCAGGGCAAAAAGGTGGAAGAAGGCCCCGTTGGGCAGATATTTGCCAATCCGCAACACCCCTATACCCAAACCCTTTTGGGGGCAGTGCCCCGCCTTGGCGAAATGAAAGGCGAGGATTTCCCCAAACGCATGCCAATCACGGTGATGGAAAATGGCACCCCGCGTCTGGTGGGTGCCGAACACATCCAGAAAACGGCACGCTATGACAGCGCACCGATCCTGTCTGTCCGTGACCTCGTCACCCGGTTTGACATTAAAAAGGGCCTGCTGGGCGGTGTCACCCATCGTGTCCATGCGGTAGAGCAGGTCAGCTTTGATATCTATCGCGGTGAAACGCTGGCGCTGGTTGGGGAATCAGGCTCGGGCAAATCCACCATCGGGCGCACCATTCAGCAATTGCAGGAAGCCACCAGCGGCGAAATCACCTTTGATGGCAAAACCTTTGCCGCCATGAGCAAGGCCGAACGCCAACGCCTGCGCCAGGAAATCCAGTATATTTTCCAGGACCCGTTTGCATCGCTCGATCCACGCAAAAAGATCGGTTTTTCCATTGCCGAGCCGATCCACACCCATCGCCTGATGACCAGCGAGAAAGAAATCACCAAACGGGTTGATCAGTTACTTGAACGTGTCGGTTTGACATCGGCGCACCGGGACCGGTATCCGCATGAATTTTCCGGTGGGCAACGCCAGCGTATCTGTATTGCGCGCGCCCTTGCATCGAACCCGAAAATGATCATCGCGGACGAGGCATTATCCGCCCTTGATGTGTCCATCCAGGCGCAAATCATCAATCTGTTCATGGAATTGCAGGAAGAACAGGGGCTGGCCTATCTGTTTATCAGTCACGATATGGCCGTGGTCGAAAAAATGAGCCACCGTGTCGCAGTTCTTTATCTGGGGCAATTGGCCGAACTGGGCAGCCGCCGCCAGGTTCTTGAAACCCCGACCCATCCCTATACCCAGCGCCTGTTAAGTGCGGTGCCGGTTGCCGATCCGGGGCATATCCGTGAACGTGCGGTTCTGGAAGGTGAAATTCCCAGTCCGATCCGCCGTGTTGGCGACGAACCGGCCATTCTGACACATCGCGAAATTGCGCCGGGCCATATCGTGGCCGATGGCATGCAACAGCTCGCATAACACCGTTTTTAAGTGCCTTTTTCGATGCCTTGCCACCAAACATTGGAGAAAATAAATGATTAAAAAACAGGGATTGCGTACCGCCTTCATGGCACTTGCCTTGGCCGGGGGTACGTTTATGGCTTCACCGGCATGGGCCGCCGGAACAATGACGATTTCCTCACCGCAGGACCCCGGCAGCTGGGACCCGGTCGATACCTTTCTGGTGAACTGGGCATCCGTTGCCACCAATATCTATGATGGCCTTACCTATCGCGGGCCGGATACCAAACTGGTTCCGGGCCTGGCAACATCCTGGGATGTTCTTGATGATGGCAAGCGCATCCGCTTTAAACTGCGCACTGGCGTAAAATTCCATGATGGCGAAGCCTTCAACGCCGATGCGGTCAAATTCACCTTTGACCGCCTGATGGGTGAAGAAGGCTCCAAGGGCCCGCAAAAATCCAACTACGCTGCCATCGACAGCGTGGAAGTGATCGATGAAAACACCGTCGATTTTCACCTCAAACAGCCCGATCCGGTATTGCTGACCAAACTGGCTGGCTATGGCGCAATGATTGTTCCGCCGAAATACATCCAGGAACATGGTGAAGACTATTTCAACACCCATCCGGTTGGCACCGGCCCGTTCAAGTTTGTTTCCTACGAACCCAAAGTCGGCATCAAGCTTGAAAAATTCGATGATTTCTGGGGTGACAAAGCCAAAATCGATAATCTGAATTATCGCTTTATTTCCGAACCTTCAACCGCGGTTGCCGAACTTCAAGCTGGCCGGGTTGATCTGGTCATTCCGCCGACCATTCCGATCGGCATGATCCCGACCATTAAAAACGATCCGAATATCGATATCGTCAGTTCACCCAGCCCGACGGTCTATGCGCTGCGTTTCAACACCAAAAACGGCATCACCAAGGATGCAAAAGTCCGCCAGGCGCTGATTTATGGTGTGGATCGCCAAACCATTATCGATAGCATCCTGGGCGGTCAGGCATCGCCGATTGCCAGCTTCCAGGGTGAATTGTCCTTTGGCTATGATCCGGCAATGAAACCCCTGCCCTATGATCCTGCCAAGGCGAAAGAACTTCTTGCAGAAGCAGGTGTTAAGCCCGGCGCTTCGGTTCAGATCGACATTCGCGGCAATGATGCGACATTCAACGAAGTGGTCCAGGCGGTTGCCAGCTATCTTCAGATTGTTGGCATTAACGCCACGATCAAACCCTATGAAACCAACGTCTTGCTGAACGATATCATCCCGCAGGGCAAAACCGGCGCGATGTTCCAGCAATCCTGGGGTGGCTGGACGCTTGATTTCGATAATACGGCCTATTTCATGTACCACACCGGCGAGAAATGGAACCCGTATGACAGCGATCCGAAAATGGATGAACTGCTTGAAAGCCAGCGCGCCATTACCGACCCGGCCAAGCGTGAGGAAATCCTGCGCAACATCGCCAATTATGCGGCCGATCGCGCGCTTGAAATGCCGCTTTACAACCTCAATGCCATTTTCGGCATTTCGCACCGGGTTAAAAACTTCACCCCGGTTCCCGATAGCCGCCTGCGCCTGAACGAAGTGTCAGTCGACTAAACGCCCCATCCTTTGGCCGCCCGGCACCGGTTGTTCACATCCGGTACCGGGCGGGCAACACAGCCTTTTAAGATAAGGGACAAGATTTTGGCTGGATTTCTGATCAAACGGTTTTTGCAGGCGGTATTTGTGGTGTTTGTTGTCACCATTACCGTATCCTTCGCCATTCGCCTTACCGGTGACCCGGCATTGATGCTCACCCAGGGTGCTGGCAGCGTGACCGAGGCCGACCTTGCCCGTATCCGCGAAGCACTTGGCTTGAACCAGCCCTTTCTTGTCCAGTATTTCCAGTTCATCAAGGGCATGTTCACCCTTGATTTCGGCCGCAGTTTCCTGGGGGGCACCCCGGTTTCCGGTCTGCTGGCACAGGCCCTTCCGGCAACCCTGTCGCTTGCTTTTGCTTCCATGATCGTATCGATCATTCTCTCGATCCCGCTTGGCATCAAGGCTGCGGTTTCCCGGGGCAAATGGGCTGATCAATTTATCCGCATCCTCTCGCTCGTCGGGCTGTCCTTTCCGAATTTCTGGCTGGCCACCATGCTGGTCCTTTTGCTTTCCATCACCTTCCGGCTGCTTCCGCCCAGCGGCATGGACAATTTCGCCAGCTTCATCATGCCCGCCGCGACAATGGGAATTATCCTGACGGCAACCAATGTCCGCCTGGTGCGCACCGCCATGCTCGAAACGCTGCAATCGCAATACATCATGGTCGCGCGTGCCAAGGGGCTTAGCGAAAATACCGTTCTTTACAAACATGCCCTGCGTAATTGCGCCATTCCGCTTATCACCTATTTTGGCCTGCAATTTGGGGCTCTTCTGGGTGGGATTGTGGTGATCGAACGGGTCTTTAACTGGCCCGGTCTTGGCACACTGGCCTTTGATGCGGTTGGCGGGCGCGATTACCCGGTTCTGCAAGCCGTGATTACCGTTCTGTCGTTGCTGATCGTCGGCATCAACCTTCTGGTCGATATTGCCTATGGGCTTATCGATCCGCGTATCCGCACGGAGTAAGCCATGTCAGCGCAAACACCTTCTGCCACGTCTGAAATTCCGGCCAAACCGGTCCGTCGCGGTAAACGCTTTGCCCGTTTCCGCCAGCTCGAATTCATTCTCGGTATTCTTCTGGCGGGTGGCATGTGCCTGGCCGTCGTTTTCTCCGGCTTCCTCTTTCCTGATGGCGGCGAAAAAATCGATCTTATGGCCCGCCTGACCCCGCCTTTCACCAAGGCTGCCCATTTTCTGGGAACCGACCCGCTGGGGCGTGATGTTCTCGCCCGGGTCATTATTGGTGGTAAAATTTCGCTTGTTGTTGGCCTTATCTCGGTCGCGGGCGCGGTTGTGATTGGTGTGGTGATGGGCCTGATTGCCGGGTATTACCGTGGCTTCTGGGATGTGCTGGTCATGCGCTTTGCCGATGTGCAACTGGCCCTGCCCTTTATTTTGCTTGCCATTACCTTCATCGCCATTGTCGGCGGCGGCATTGCCAATACCATCATTTTGCTGATTGTGTCGCAATGGGTGCAATATGCCCGGTTGGTGCGCGGGCTGGTTCTGTCGCTGCGTGACCGGGAATTTATCCAGTCTGCCCGTGCCATTGGCGTTGCCGATAGCCGTATTCTGTTTTCCCACCTGCTGCCCAATCTGATTGGGCCGGTCATTGTGCTGATGACCCTGAATGTCGCAACCAACATCCTGCTTGAAAGCAGCCTGACCTTCCTTGGCCTTGGCGTTAACCCGCTGATCCCAAGCTGGGGCGGTATGCTGGCCGACGGCCGCACCTATTTGCAAAATGCCTGGTGGGTCAGCGTTTTTCCCGGCCTTGCCATCATGTTTACTGTGCTGGGCCTGAACCTGCTGGGCGACTGGTTGCGCGACAGCCTTGATCCAACCGGAAAGACGTCCAAATGACCGAGATTTTCAAACAAAGCTTCCCCCGCAGCCTTGACCAGTTGATCGAGCATTATAATGACGACGCCCATCGTGGTGCCGTCATTGAAGCATGGCTGTTTGAAGACGAAGCAACACGCCGTGCCGGTGAACGCATTCTGGCAATTAACGGTATTACCGCACATCTGCGCAGCGCCTATAAACCCCTGCTCCATGCGGTTCTCGAAGAAATTGACCTATCCGATGCGAAGGCTGTTGAAATCGCCTATCCACGTCATGAGGTTTGCACCGAAAACCGGTTTCGTCTTGAAACCTATCCCGTCGGTGCACTGTGCAAGGGTGCCGAGGTTACCTTTATTCCCGGCAGTGAAACCGCTTTCATCTATCGCCTGACCATCACAAACGGCAATGGCGATAAAACCAGTCACGATGTTTTTGCCCCCAACCGCGTCCATCAGGATTGCATCGGCGAAACCCTGGTCTCGCCGACCGGCTGGTTACGGGTGCGCGATGCACAGGGCAATGTCCTGACCGATGGCCGCCTTGAAACCGAATACGAAGCCGCCTTCCACACCACCATTGATGCCATTGCCCATCATGACTGGGGCGATAGCGAACCCTATTTCAATGAACTCAATATCCGTGTGACCCTGCCGGTTTCCGATCAGCCCTTGGGCATTGGTGACGAAGTGCTTAGCCTGCGCGAAGCCCTGCACGAAGATTTCTATTTCTCGCTGCTGGAATTCTTTCAGAAGAAATCCGGCCGTCCCCTGGGGGACCGTGGCTTGCAGCCGGGGCAAATCGTTCCTGAAATCATAAAGGCCGATGGTGCGCCCTCGGTGCGTGTGACCCTGCGCGATTTTGACCTTGCGGTGATCCCATCACCTGACCAATCCCTTGATCAGGCGCAATCTGCCATTAACCCGCAACAGATCATGCGCGAGCTTGCCACCATCACTGGCGACGAATTTAGCGCCAATTCCCGTGCCGGTCGTCAGATCCTTGCACGCTACCATACCGGAACCGATAAACCCGTCATGATCAGCGGCGGCCAACATCCCAATGAAACCAGTGGTGTGATCGGTGCCCTGCGTGCGGCCCAAACGTTAAATGCCCGTGAAAACAGCCATTTCACCATCTCGCCGCTGGAAAACCCGGATGGATACGCCCTGCATCAACGCCTGATCCAGGATAACCCGCGTCATATGCACCATGCCGCGCGCTATACCGCGCTGGGCGATGATCTGGAATATCGCAAGAGTGCGAACCTTCTGGAAAAGGAAATCCGCGTCCGTGCCCAGGAAATCAGCGGTGCGGAACTGCATATCAACCTGCATGGCTATCCGGCCCATGAATGGACACGTCCATTATCGGGTTATGTGCCACGCGGCTTTGCCATGTGGACCCTGCCCAAGGGCTTCTTCCTGATCCTGCGCCATCATGAAAGCGCCACAGAACGCGCCGAAATGCTGATTGATCTGGTGACAAAACGCCTTGCTGATGTGCCAGGCCTTCTGGAATTTAACGCCAAACAGATCAAACTGTACGAAACCCATGCCGGCGAACATGGCTTTCGCATGATCAACGGCTTCCCCTGCTGGGTTTCCATTGATGACCGCCATGATGTGCCAATCACACTGATCACGGAATATCCCGATGAAACCGTCTATGGCGATGCCTTTATCGCGGGCCACACCGCCCAAATGGCAACGGTTCTTTCCGCCTATGACGCGCATCAGGAAATGTCCTGATTACGCAATCAACCGCTTTTTATGAACAAACAGCATCATCAAACAGGCCCGCTGCAAAGTTGGGCCTGTTTTTTTCACTCATCGATAAAAAAGCGACAGGGACGTTGGGACGCATTGTGCATCACCTCAAAAGCAAAAACGCCGCACTCTATTGGAGTACGGCGTTTTTGTATCATTTGCGATTTAGGGAATACGAATTGATTGTGTTTAGAAGGCCCGGCGGTGACCTACTCTCCCGTGCCTTAAGACAAAGTACCATCGGCGCAGGCAGGTTTCACTTCTGAGTTCGAGAAGGGATCAGGTGGTTCCCGGCCGCTATGGCCACCGGGCCGTCGAAACACAATCTTGAGAACGGTGTGTGTGATCTTTTTTTAGTGCGATAATTTCTGTTTGTGCATGGCGGATTTTACCGCTGCGCAAGATATGCAGATTATTCAATTAGCAAGAGGGATCAATCAAGCCGATCGATCAATTAGTACTGGTTAGCTTCACACATTGCTGCGCTTCCACACCCAGCCTATCAACCTGGTGGTCTTCCAGGGATCTGATAGGGATACCTAGTCTTGAAGGGGGCTTCCCACTTAGATGCTTTCAGCGGTTATCCCTTCCGCACTTAGCTACCCGGCGATGCTCCTGGCGGAACAACCGGTACACCAGAGGTGCGTCCATCCCGGTCCTCTCGTACTAGGGACAGCTCTTCTCAAGTATCCTACGCCCACGGCAGATAGGGACCGAACTGTCTCACGACGTTCTAAACCCAGCTCACGTACCACTTTAATTGGCGAACAGCCAAACCCTTGGGACCTGCTCCAGCCCCAGGATGTGATGAGCCGACATCGAGGTGCCAAACACTCCCGTCGATGTGGACTCTTGGGGAGTATCAGCCTGTTATCCCCGGCGTACCTTTTATCCGTTGAGCGATGGCCCTTCCACGCGGGACCACCGGATCACTATGACCGACTTTCGTCTCTGCTCGACTTGTCAGTCTCGCAGTCAGGCAGGCTT